>JAQWGN010000001.1 GCA_029238215.1 Flavobacteriaceae bacterium | reverse complement strand
TCCCTCTTTCTCCGCAAATGAAAACCCACAACTAACGTTGTGGGTTTTTTGTTTTATATACATGGCCATTGGTGCTTGTCTGCTTTTTTGAATCTACATCAACTTAAAAACCTCTCATCTTTCTCTCCTCATTGGCAAGAGACCTATAATACGCGGCATTCTTGCCTGCTTTGTCGACCCAAGCAGGCACATGGTCTACACCCCATCCAGCTTCATTAATATTGGCCTCATCATTGTTATCTGACATTTGCTGTGTTAACAGATTGGTTAACTTTTCCAATTGGGTCTTATAGGATGCATTATCAACCAAGTTAGTGGTCTCATACGGATCTTCTTGCAAGTCAAAGAGTTGTGTCGTGATGTTATCCCCTACATTGTACTTTATCATTTTGTAGCGATCATTCCTCACCGCTCTCTGAAAATGTTTGTAGGCAAAGAACATACTTTCCCTGCCTTGCGTTTGGGTGGTATTCATTACAGGAAGTACTTGTCCCTGAACGGTAGCGGGAGCTTTCAATCCTGCAAAACTGCAAAGCGTAGGATAGATATCAAATAGATAAGCAAGATTGCTTTTCTTTTTGCCCTTGGCAATACCAGGGCCGCTAAATACTAGCGGTACATTGATGCTATGTTCATACAGGTTTTGTTTACCCATCAGTCCATGCTGGCCTACTGCCAGGCCATTATCTCCAGAAAACACAATGATGGTATTTTCCAACATGCCTTTATCTTTCAATGTTTTTAATACCCTACCAATCTGCGCATCAAGGTGTGTGATCATTGCATAATATGCTGCAATATTAGCTTTGATTTCTGCTGCTGAACGCGGATACCCTGCCAACCACTCATCTCTAATGTCAATTTCCCCATTGTCAAATGGATGTTGTGGCATAAAATTAGGCGGTAAGGTCAGTGAATCTACATCGTACATGTCTAAATATTCTTGTGGCATTTCACGGGGGTCGTGAGGCGCCTGAAAAGCTATATACATAAAGAACGGATCCTCAGACTCATAGTTTTTTAAAAAATCTACTCCAGCGTCTGCATACAATTCAGAAGAATGCTTGTCTTTTAATCGGTTTATCTTTTCTTTAGTGTAGTTCCCACTTTTATCAAATTCATGGGTGGGCACGTTATATTGTCTGTACATTCCTCCAAAAAATATTTTAGAGCCTCCTGAAAAACTGTTTTTAAAAGCCGGCTTTCCGTTGTGCCATTTACCAACATGGAAAGTGTTATACCCCGCGTTTTGTAGCGCCCTTGGCATGGTAATGTGTGTACTATCAATGGTTTTTCCAGTAGGATCGATATTGAATAGCGCCCGTCCTGTCATGATCATCGCCCTGCTAGGAGAACACACTGCACCATTCATAGCTCCCATGATATAGGCATTTTCAAATGTCGTCCCTTCATTAACCAGCCTGTCTAAGTTGGGCGTGATAATTTCATTATTCCCCAAAGCGTGAATTGTTGAGGCTCTTTGATCATCGGCCAACATAAAAAGTATGTTCGGTTTTTTTACTACTTTTTGTTGATCATTTTGACTACAAGCACCTAAAAACATTAGTAGAAGTATGGAAAATACTGAAATCCGATTCATGTTTTTTATTTTTTTTTAAATATAATATTTTAATAATTCTTTATGCGCTTCTAATTTATTGTGTAACATGCTCCTTTGTAAATATTTACTGCTAATATTTTTTTATTTGTTGATGTTCATGGTGTCTAAATTTTTTATTCATTTGCCGATATTTTCAAGAAATGGCATCAAAAACTATTATTGGTTCGGAAGAATGGATTACGCTAAACGAACTAAACATTCCCTATGTAAAAGCCCGTGTTGATAGCGGAGCAAAAACATCAAGCTTACATGCGGTAAACATTATACCCTACCAGAAAGATAACGAGACTTGGGTTAGTTTTGATGTGTTTCCAATTCAAAACGACGGTAAACGAAAAACGAGTTGCAAAGCATTAGTTGTTGACAAACGAGTTGTAAAAAGCTCTAGTGGTGACAGAGAGCATCGGTATGTTGTTAGAACTTCCATGAGTTTAAATGAAGATAAATGGGATATTGAATTAACGCTTACCAACCGAGATTCTATGGGGTATCGAATGCTTTTGGGGCGCGAAGCCATGAAAGGACGTGTTATTGTTGATCCTGCAGAAAGTTTTTTGGGTGGTAATCTAAGTGCAGAAACCATATTAAAGTCTTATCAACAATTTAAAAAGCCAAATGAGGGTCTGCGTATCGGGCTATTAGCTTCAAATCAAAATCTGTACAGCAACAAACGGATTATGGAGGCTGCTGAACAACGTGGACACGAAGTGTATTTTTACAATATCCGTCAATGTTTTATGAAACTTGACGCAACCACTCCTCAAATTCACTACCGTGGTGGTAAAGCTATTGAATCTTTAGACGCTGTTATTCCACGAATTCGTCCTGCACAAACATTTTATGCATGTGCCCTGTTGCGTTTGTTTGAAAGCTTGGGCGTTTTTTGTTTAAATAACTCGGATGCAATAATCAAATCTAGAGATAAGCTCTTCTCCCTTCAACTGCTTTTAAGTCAAGGCGTCCAAATACCAACCACTGGATTTGCCAGCTCTCCGTTAGATACCAATGATCTTATTGAAATGGTTGGAGGTTCGCCACTTATTGTTAAGCTACTTGAAGGCACACAAGGAAAAGGTGTGGTATTGGCAGAAACAAAAAAAGCAGCTGAGAGTGTTATCAACGCGTTTAAAAGTTTAAATGCAAATATATTGGTACAGGAATTTATTAAGGAAGCAGATGGTAAAGACTTACGCTGTTTTGTGATTGATGGAAAGGTTGTAGCTTCTATGCAACGAACCGCACCTCCAGGAGAGTTTCGGGCGAATGTTCATTTAGGCGGTACTACATCTTTAATTCGTGCAACGAATGAAGAAAGAAAATTAGCGATTAAGGCAACCAAAGCCATGGGCTTAAGCGTTGCGGGTGTTGACATAATACGTTCTGCAAATGGACCCCTTGTCCTTGAGGTAAATTCATCTCCTGGATTGGAAGGGATTGAAGCAGCTACACAAAAAGATATCGCTCAATTAATGATTCAATCAATTGAACGAAAGTGTAATTTTAAAACTTCATCGAAATAATATTAGGATTTTGCCAGCTCTAAAATCTTTGCGCGCATGGCAACATCAATTTTATCTGCTCTATCTTCGAAATTCTTATTGCCTATCTCTGCTATTGCCATTTTATAGACCATATTTATTAATATTTCTTTGTGGTTTTCATCTTCAATCGCCCCTAAAGTAAATAGCTTATTTACTCCTTTGAAATGGGTTTCAACAGACCAAAAGTTAGCAGAATCTTTATTTGCAATATTAAGAACTCTATTCATTTGATGAAATGTATCAAACATGATTAAAAAATCATGAAGGATTTCAACAGCAACTTGATGGCGAAGCGATAGATCTTTTTTTGAGAAATTTGGCCAGTTGTAAAAACTGTTTTTGGGATATTTCATCTTGTATTTTAAGAATTTATTTTCAAAAAAAACTCCATTCTCAATATATACACTAAAATTTGCTAACATATTGTATCTATTCAAACAATATGTCTATCGTTTTTAAAATTAAGTAGTTTAATTTTATTAAAAATTAAATAAATGGATATTCACACAAGACTACGCCAACTAATCGCAAAAGAGCAAATTAGCGTGTCACAATTTGAACGTGAAATTGGTGTTGGTAAAAACACTATCGCAACGTTATTACGAAAAGAAAGTGCAATATCTCATGTTATTCTTGATAAAGTCAATAAACGTTTTGGTCTATTTTCAGCTTATTGGCTGCTTTTAGGTAGATCCAAAGATCAAAACATGATAGATTGTCTGGAGTCTATTAAAAAAGATATCGATGCTACATTTGATGACTACAGACAAAAAATGGGTGAAAAAAATTAAACTTATGTTTTATCTATTTACAGAAGACCCCATGTCAAGACATTAAAATTGCGTAAGATTAAAATAGAAGCACATATAATTGGGATTAAGTCTTTTAAGTAAAACTTAAGAGAATTTATGGGTAATTTTTTTGCTAAATTTTTAAATCTATTATTCATACATTTTATTATGTCTTTTGAAGTGATTTTACAGGCTTCAAAGGATTTACTCGAAATGCTTTCTACCAGTGCGATAACATCTTTTTCAATAGACGCAAATTTAATACGCAAAGCATCAATATCCTTATTCTTTTGTGCTATAATAGATTGTGCTTCTTCAAGCTGTTTTAGCAATGACTTATTTTCATTCATCAAAACTTTCGTACTTATGTCTTTATTAGATTGATACTCTAATAATTTTAATTCTTCACCTGATTTAGGATTTGTATCTTTAAACTGTTGCTCTGATTTCATAGCTGTTTATATTCTTAATTATTATGCTATGTTTGTAAAATTAAGCATCATAACAACATTTAGCAACATTTAGCTAAATTTTTGTTTAAACGTACTTTATAAATCAAAAATGTTACCAGCAGAAAGGATTAAAGCTGTTTTAGATCACACGAAATTAAGCAGGCGTGCTTTAGGCATTTCACTTGGTTATAACGATGGTACTGTTTTATTTCACATCATGAATGGGAGAAATAATATTTCAACTAAACTTGCGCAAAATATAACATTAAAATTTCCTGAAATAAATTTCAAGTGGCTTCTGTATGGTGAGGGCGAAATGCTATTGCCTAAAAAACACATAGACAACAACGACTTAAAAACAGAAGTTGAATATCTTAAAAAACAAATCGAAGTATTGAATACTCGAATAGAACAGTTGGAACAAGAGCTACATAAAAAATAGCATCCTAGTGAACCGAACATTTAGGATCGTCATTTTCCATAGTTTCACCCATTACATATTGACAACATAAAGGAAGTGCATCATAAATTGTTTTATCAACAACAACGCCATTAGCCTCATGCCCTACTGCAGAAATATTTTCTGCGAGTTGTGCTACAGAAGTTTTTGATGGATTTAACAACACTGTGAGTTCCTCATTTTGTGCTTGCCAAACGGCATATTTAACGCCTTTTGTTTTAATGGCTGCCTTTTCAATACGTGCCTTACACATTCCACAATTTCCGCGAACAGCAAGAGTAGCTTCCTCAGTCTGTGCAAAAACAGCTGTAGAAATAAAAATAAATATTACTAGTTTGTACATCATTTTCTAAAATTATAAATTAAATCGGAAACCGATATAAAACATACGCCCAAAAACGGGTGCATATACTCGACTGGTATCAAATGTTGGTCCAAAAGGATCATTCGAGCCCAAAACGGCATCACTTTGCTTAATATTTAGTAGGTTTTCCCCTCCAGCGTATACTGAAAGGTTTTTGGAAAACTGCCTCGTAAGTTGTGTACTCAATAACGAAAACCCCGGAGCACTTTTAGATGCAGCACTTAGTGAAGCTACGCGTCGCTGTGCTCCAATATGATGAAACGTTGCATCGGCACGCCACAAACGTCCAGAAGATAATACACTTGTGTATCCCAAATTTGCAAACCATCGTGTTTTAGGCTGCAAAGGGACCCGCTTTAATCCAGATTTATACGTAGTTTTTACATCGTATGATTTAAAAGCAAATCTAAAATCGATACGTTCACTAAGAGCAGCATTGGCTGAAAGCTGAAAACTTTGGGCAAAACTTTTTCCATTTAGATTATAAAACGACAACTCTGTTGGAGTTTCCCAATCCACAACAACTCGGTTGGTAAACTCGGTACGGTAAACATCTATAGCCAAATCAACGGGCTTATCAAAAAGTACCGTCTTTTGAATCCAACTAAATCCATAATTCCAGGCACGTTCTGGAAGTAGTCCATACAGCGGTTTTTGAGGCTGCGTAATATTGAGTTGACGCTGACTTCCTAAGAATTTTTGATGTTCAGAAAAAATACTAGAAACCCTTCTCCCCTCACCTGCCGATAACCGTAAGATTGTTTTGTTATCAAACAGCGCATAACGAAAGTGCGCCCTTGGAGTAACAAAAGTGCCCAGTAAATTATGACGATCAATTCGTAGACCCAAAATCATATTAAACTGTTCCAAGCTATCGTAACTATATTCGAAAAATCCACCAAAATTATATTCGCTTCGATTTATATCGAGCAGCTCCAGTTGCTCGTCATATAGATCTGCCATATACTGCAAGCCGGTTTTAAATTTATGCTGTGTACTTCCGATAATCGATTGATAAACCAAGTGGCTAAACAAACTACGATACACCACATCATACATTCTAGTGCCAAAATATGTGTCTTGACGGTATTGACTTAGCGCGGTTTGAAAACCAAAACTACTGTATGGCCGTTGTGGAAACACATAGCCTGTTTTTAAGGTAAAATCATAGGATTCTGTCTTGATTTCTCCACCCCAATAATCGGTTCCATTTTGATGGTTTTCTGGGTTAAACTCCAATTGTCCAAGCTGTTTTTGATCGGTCAAATATCTAAGACTCATAAAACCAACCCATCCGTTTTGGGCATCAATATATTGCCATCGGTTAAATATATTTAGTTGATTAGAAAGTGGCATGTCGAGAAAACCGTCTTTATTGTTATCTGTTTTTTGAAGACGTTGATTTGCGTGAACAAATAATGCTGTAGACCATTTTTTAGAGAACGTATGTTTTCCTTGAAGGTTTAATTCCGTTCTACCATTTAAAGATCGGTATCCATTAGCGAAAAATATTGGTGCTAATAGCGGCTTTACCAATTCGGTATTAATCTGTCCCGATAGGCTTTCAAATCCATTTGTAACAGACCCTGTCCCCTTAGTGATTTGAATACTCTCAATCCAAGTTCCGGGAGTAAAACTCAACCCATATGTCTGCGTACTTCCTCTTAAACTAGGGATGTTTTCAAGAGTGAATAAAATATATGGACTCGTTAAACCAAGCATTTGTATCTGCTTAGCACCTGTTAAAGCATCCGTATAATTAACATCAATTGATGGGTTGGTTTCAAAACTTTCGGACAAATTACAACATGCTGCTTTTAGCAATTCATCACTACCAATAGTAGTCATGTTCCGTGAACTAAATATAGAGCGTTGTAAAGCAGCCCTTTTCTTTGTAATTGTTACCTCATCTAAATTAGAGGATTCTGAGGGGGTCAATTCTACACGATTGATAACACCAAATTCTGGTGTAACCTTAACCGTACTAAAACTTAGATATGAAACCACTAATACAGCAGATTCATTTGTGTGTTTTATAGAGAAAAAACCTTTATCATCAGTTATGACTCCTGTACTAGAATTTTCCCAATATACACTTGCGCCTACAAGCGGAGTTTCAGTGTTGTTTTCTAGGCCATATACGTAACCAGAAACCATGTGTTGTGCGTTTAAAAAACTCACAAAAGTCAAGAAATAAAGAATACAATATTTTTTATACATAATAATTAATTTAATAAAACAAACAGTGAATGGGTGTGTTTGTTAAATCAAATTAAATATTGCTCGTAAAGGATATGGAGGTTTGCTGAAAATGGTTTTGGTGGAGGCCTAGGAGTTACTAATTGAAACCCTACAGAAGAAGTAATTGTTTTTACAAAGGGTGTTGTAGACAAAACAAAATCATAAAGAGGAAGTTCAATTGAATCTAAACTTTCATCAAGAATTGTATCATTTAGATGGGTCTCAAAAGAGGCTAATTCACAACAAATACCACGAACTACTGGCTCTTTATGTGCTGTCTTTGTACAACATGTAGCTAATTCTTTATTTACAGAAGCTGAAACAAATTGACTGTGGCAATAATGAAACATGAAAGTGCTCTCTGTTGAAAGCAACAAAGTAAAAAGAGCCAATACAAAAGCTATTCGCCTTTTCATTATAAAAAATTAGAACTGTGAAGTTAATGATTTAATCGTTTTACCGTTAAGTACCTCTAACGTTTTATCACGTACTTGCTCAAACACTGTTTTAATTTGACAGGAGTCTTCCTCACATTCATCACAGGAACGGTAATAATTCAAAGAAACACAAGGAAGCATAGCGATAGGACCATCAATAATGCGCATAATCTCAGTCAAACTAATATTTTCTGGCGCACGTAACATGCGGAAACCACCATCTTTACCGCGCTTACTATCCAAAATACGGTTATTTCGCAGTTCGCGAAGAATGATTTCTAAAAATTTTCTTGGTATTTTTTGTTCTCGAGCAATATCAGCAGTCATAACCGCCTTGTCATCTTGCTCATTATTAGCAATATAAACCAGTGCCTTAATGGCGTATTTACATTTGTTTGAAATCATATTCAAAATTAAAAAATTTATTTCTATTAATCCTATCTATTTGATAGTATTTATTATATTTGCTGTCATAATACACCCCATGATTGTCGATCAATTATTTATTTCAACCAAGAAAACGAGTCGTACTGACACCAATGAACGTCTGTCTAGATCATTGGTAAAGTCTATAAGTTGGCGGATTATTGGCACGCTTGACACGATTCTAATATCATATATTATAACTGGAAAGATCGCTTTTGCGCTTTCTATTGGAGGAATTGAGCTTGTTACTAAAATGGTGCTATATGTCATTCATGAACGCTTGTGGAACAACATAAAATGGGGTAAAAAATGAGCCATGCTATCGCGAGTGACTTAAATAGGGCTTCAGAAAAACTAACTGCCCTCACTGAACTTTTCGGTTTTTTGTTGCGCCAAGATTTTAAAAACCCTGTCTTTTCTACCTCTTTAGGTCAAGAAGATCAAGTAATTACACACCACATTGCTTCTAACACACTTCCAATTAAAATATTTACTCTAGATACAGGTCGTATTTTTCAAGAAACTTATGATGTACTAGACATTACCCAGAAAAAATACAATATTACAATTGACGTATTTGCTCCTAGTCAAAATGCGCTAGAAGATTTAGTGACAAAAAAGGGACCAAATAGTTTTTACGAATCTGTAGAGAACAGAAAAGAATGTTGTGGGATCAGAAAAATAGTTCCTCTAAAACGAGCTCTTAAGGGTAAAGATCTTTGGATTACTGGATTGAGACAGGCACAATCTGAAAACCGTGCAACGCTTGACTACTTTTCTTACGATGAACATTTTGATATTATAAAGTTTAACCCCCTAGCAAAATGGGAATTATCCGATGTCAATGCGTATTTAAAAGAAAATAAGGTTCCTCAAAACTCCTTACATGCTAAGGGTTTTGTAAGCATTGGTTGTGCTCCGTGCACTCGCGCTATTGAAAATGGCGAGGACATCAGGGCTGGACGCTGGTGGTGGGAATCAAGTAAAAAAGAATGTGGACTTCATACGATTAAATCATGAGTATACTAAAACAATTAGAAGAAGAGTCAATTTATATTATTAGAGAGGTAGCCGGACAATTTGACAATCCGTGTTTGCTTTTTTCTGGTGGAAAGGATTCCATCACCCTACTCCACTTGGCTCAAAAAGCTTTTGCGCCAGCAAGCATTCCATTCCCGTTGGTACATATCGATACTGGGCATAACTTCCCTGAAACTATTGAACTTCGTGATAAACTGGTTGCCGAACATGGTTTACGCTTAATTGTTGGAAGTGTTCAAGATGACATTGATGCAGGAAATGTGATGGAAGAAAAAGGACGTCATGCCAGTAGAAACAGTTTGCAAACCACAACGCTACTAAGTACAATTGAAGCCCACAAATTTGATGCCTGTATGGGCGGTGCACGTAGGGATGAAGAAAAAGCTCGAGCAAAAGAACGTGTGTTTTCGGTGCGTGATGATTTTGGTCAATGGAATGAAAAGCTTCAGCGTCCAGAATTATTTGACATGCTTAACGGCATGATTCATAATGGTGAAAATGTACGTGTTTTTCCTATTAGCAACTGGACAGAACTTGACGTTTGGCACTACATACGTCAAGAAAAACTTGAAATCCCTTCCATTTATTATGCCCATGAACGTGAAGTATTTTTACGTGATAGCCAATGGATGCCAGTTTCAGAATATATAAACGTTGAAGAAAAGGACGAAAGAAAATTAGCTTCTGTACGCTTTCGTACGGTTGGTGATATGAGTTGTACAGCGGCTGTATTGTCTGAAGCAACAGAACTTGATAATATTATTGAAGAAATAGGAGGTTCCAATTTTTCAGAACGTGGCGCACGTATGGACGACAAACGATCTGAAGGAGCTATGGAAGAACGCAAAAAAGTAGGGTATTTTTAAGATGGAATTAATTAAAATTGCAACAGCAGGAAGTGTAGACGACGGTAAAAGCACCCTTATTGGGCGTTTATTGTATGAAACCGGTGCGCTTAAAACAGATCAAATTCAGCACATTGAGGAAAGAAGTGCTGCTCGTGGTTTTGGATACCTAGACTTATCACTTGCCACAGACGGATTATTGACAGAGCGAGAACAAGGTATTACCATTGATGTTTCACACATTTTCTTTTCAACGCCAAAGAGACGGTTTATAATCGCAGATTCTCCTGGACACGTAGAGTATACGAGAAATATGGTTACAGGTACTTCGACCGCACAGGTAAGTATTATTTTATTAGACGCTAGAAAAGGTGTCATAGAACAAACAAAACGACACTTTTTTATTACCCAATTGCTAGGCATTAAGCAAATAATTTTTGCAGTTAATAAAATGGATTTAGTTGACTACAAGAAAGAAGTTTTTGATGAAATCAAAAGCACCTTAGACGCGCTAGTTGATCAACATGGGAACGAGGGTGTACATTATCATTTTACTCCAGTTTCTGCACTCCACAATGAAAACATTGTTAAGCACTCTGATAAGCTGGATTGGTACTCTGGTGCACCTTTGCTTAATTTGATTGAATCCTTAGCTGTAACAAAAAAGGAAAGTCATGATGGAGCTTTCCAAATTCAATATGTAATTCGTCCAAAAAATGAAGCCTTCCATGATTACCGTGGTTTTGCTGGAAATGTTCGGTCGGGAAAATTCAATGTAGGAGATTCTATTTCAATTCATCCTTCAGGGCGAAAAAGTATTATTAAACGCATTGAAAAATATGGGCGCGATGTTAAAGATTTGGAAGCTGGTGAAAATGGAACAATCTTACTTGTCGATGAAATTGATGCTTCAAGAGGTGATAGTATTTTAAACGAGCAAGGAAATATAAATCAGGGTAAAAACTTAAGCGCTACTTTTTGCTGGATGCAAGATTCGCCTCTTTCGCCTGGAAACAAATATTGGCTTCAACAAGGCGTACAACGGAGTTTAGTTAAAGTAAAAAGCATACGCTCTAAAATAGACTTGGAGGCATTGGCGCAAGAACAAGCCAATGAGTTAAAGCTAAATGACATAGGAAAAGGATCACTAGTATTGGCACAATCATTAACTACAAAGCCATACACTGAAAATCCTGCATTAGGTTCGTTTATTTTAATCGATCCACAAACATATAACACAGCCGGAGTTGGCTTTATCGAAACTACATGAAAAGCTTTAGAACAGAATTAGAAGACCCAATTGTTGAGCATGATATTTTAGAGCTTGAACGTAAAATTTTTGCTTTTAAAGAGGGTACCATTGATGAAGAAAAATTTCGTAGCCTTCGTTTAGCACGAGGAGTATACGGACAACGCCAAGAAGGGGTTCAAATGGTACGCATTAAAATACCTTATGGCAAATGTACAGCGCAGCAATTGCGTCGTATTGCTGAAGTTTCTGATGAATATTCTAACGGAAATTTACACATTACCACACGACAAGACATTCAAATCCACTATGTGTGTTTAGACAGAACACCTGAGCTTTGGGCAACCTTAGAAAAGGATGATATTACCATGCGAGAAGCCTGTGGAAACACCATTAGAAATATTACGGCATCACCAAGTGCAGGAATAGATCCTAATGAACCTTTTGACGTAACTCCGTATGCTCATGCCTTTTTTGAGTATTTTTTAAGAAACCCCATCTGCCAAGATATGGGTCGTAAGATTAAAATTGCTTTTTCAAGCTCATTAGAGGACGATGCCATTACTTTTACCCACGACATTGGCTTTATCCCAGTTCTTAAAGATGGTATACGCGGTTTTAAAATGCTTGTAGGTGGCGGTATTGGAGCACAACCAAGAGTTGCCGATGTACTTCGTGAGTTTATTTCTGTAGAAGAATTTATTCCTTTTAGTGAAGCTGTTGTACGAGTTTTTGATCAGTATGGTGAACGAAACAGGCGCAACAAAGCAAGAATGAAATTTCTTATTAAAGAACAAGGCTTTGACACATTTTTAAATCGTGTATTAGATGTGTATCAATCTATCAATCCTAAGACGATTGTAATTGAACCGACTGCAGATCTCACATTTACAAAAACAGAAAACTATACGGCTGAATTTACATCAAACGAAAGCTTTGAACGTTGGAAAAAAAGCAATGTTTTTTCACAAAAACAAAAAGGCTATGTGGCTGTAGGTATTGCTGTTGATAGAGGAGATATTTCATCTGACAAAGCGCGGGCACTTGCTGAAGTTGTTGAAGCATTTTGTGGAGACGATTTACGATTCACCATAGGGCAAAGCATTTTACTTCGTGGTGTAAAAGAACAAAACATAGATGCTTTGTATGAAGCGCTTCATGCATTAGAATTGGCAAAACCAGGGTATCATAAAGTTAATGATATTGTAGCTTGCCCAGGAACAGATACTTGTAATTTAGGTATTGCAAGTAGCATGGGGCTGGCTAAAGAACTGCAGCGTGTAATTGAAGATGAATACGCTGAAGTTATTGAAAACCACCAATTAAGTATTAAAATTAGCGGCTGTATGAATGCCTGTGGACAGCATGCTATTGCAGACATAGGATTTCAAGGAATGACGATTAAGTCTAACGGAAATATTGCCCCTGCAACTCAAGTATTATTGGGCGGAGGTGTTTTAGGTAATGGTGAGGGTCGATATGCAGACAAGGCGCTTAAAGTGCCTGCAAAACGCACACCCGAGGTTTTGCGTTGGTTGCTAGATGATTTTGATACGAATTCAGAAAATGGAGAAACATTTTTAAAATACTATCTTAGAAAAGAAACTGATTATTTCTATCAAAATTTAAAAGGATATGCAGACATAACAACCCTTACCCCTAAAGATTTTATGGATTGGGGGACAGATGTAACCTATGAAAAAGCTATTGGTGTAGGGGAATGTGCAGGAGTAACGATAGACTTGGTACAGACCTTATTGTTTGATGCTGAAGAGTATATTGAAAAAGCAAAGGAGACATTAGAATCAGAATCGTGGGCGTCTAGTATTTACAACAGTTATTCGGGAAGAATACGTGCCGCTAAAGCTTTGTTAACGACCCGTTCAGCCAAAATTAATTCACACCACTCCATTATTGATGCTTTTGAAAATAATTTTCCAACGTATCAAAGTTTAGAAGGAGAATCTTTTGGAGAGATTACCCGCTTGTTAAATTCCACAGCACCATCAAAAGCATTTGCAGAGCGGTATTATAACGAAACAGTACATGTATTAAACTGGATTAAGGAATATAGAAATGCGCAACAAAACTAAAGGTAAATTAACAATCGTTGGTGCAGGTCCTGGTGATCCTGAACTAATCACGCTGAAGGCAGTAAATGCCCTAAAAAATGCAGAAGTTATCCTGTATGATGCTTTGGTAAACCCAATCCTTCTTGAGCATAATAAAACTGCTGAGCATTATTTTGTTGGAAAACGTAAAGGTGCTCATTCATTTAAACAAAGTGAAATAAATACGATGCTGGTAAGCTTTGTAAATGAAGGAAAAAAAGTTGTGCGTCTAAAAGGAGGAGATGTATCTGTATTTGCACGTGCAGCAGAAGAAATTAGTTATGCCGAGCGTTTTGGTATTACAGCACATCTAATTCCAGGCATTTCTTCATTTTCTGGTATTGCTGCAAATAACCGCATCCCACTTACTAGACGTTGTCAATATGAAAGTATCTGGGTTACTACAGGATATACTTGCGATGGAAAGCCATCACCAGATATCATTCATGCCGCACAATCAACTGCTACTGTAGTTATTTTAATGGGCATGACCCACCTCCCTGAAATTGTTTCATTATTTAACATTCATAAACCTAATAACTATCCTATTGCAGTTGTGCAAAACGGAACTTTGCCAAATGAAAAATCGGTTGTAGGCACCTTAGAGACCATAGTACAACAGGTGAAAGAAGGAGAAATACAAAATCCTGCCGCTATTTTTGTGGGGCCTGCCGTAAATGACCCAACGACACTATGGGCAAAACAACAGGAAGTAAACTTCGCATGAATACCCTCTACCCTATTTTTTTAAAAACCGAACAGTTGCAATTTCTTGTTGTGGGTGGTGGTTTTGTTGCGCTAGAAAAATTACAGTTCTTGTTTAAGTCATCTCCCAATGCACAAGTAACTTTAGTCAGTCCAATGGTTCGCGAAGAAACCCAAGAATTTATTTTAAACAAAAATGTTCGGGTTATTAAAAGTAAATTCCATAGACGTTTTTTAAGAGGTAAGCACATTGTAGTTGCTACTACAGATGCGCCCAAAGTAAACAAGCGTGTGTATGACTTATGCCGTAGTAAAAACATCTTAGTCAATGTAGCCGACAACCCACCACTTTGTGATTTTTACATGGGGGGCATTGTTACAAAAGGAAATTTGAAAATTGCCATTTCAACAAACGGGAAATCTCCTACTTTAGCAAAACGTTTACGTCAATGGCTAGAAGGATTCTTACCAGAGGAAACTGATGCGCTACTCGATAAGTTATACACGTATCGAAACAGGCTTAAAGGGGATTTTGAGGAAAAAGTTAAAGCGATGAATACGTTAACAGAAAATTTACTTAAACAAGATGATTAAAACAGATATAATCATAATCGGAGCAGGTCCAGTTGGGCTATTTGCTATTTTTGAAGCAGGGTTAATGAAACTTCGTTGTCACCTTATAGATGCCATACCACAACCTGGAGGTCAATTGGCTGAAATATATCCCAAAAAACCCATATATGATATCCCAGGATACCCAACGGTACTTGCAGGAGAGTTGGTTGATAATCTTATGGAACAAGCAGCGCCTTTTAAACCTGGATTTACTCTTGGAGAACGTGCCGACAGTATTGACAAGCAAGAGGATGGAAGTTTTATTGTAACTACCAATAGAGGTACTCAACATCATGCCCCTGTGGTGATGATTGCAGGAGGCTTAGGAAGCTTTGAGCCAAGAAGACCGCTAATTGATAACATTAAAGATTTTGAAGATAATGGCGTCCGCTATATCGTTAAAGACCCGGATCAGTTTGAGGGACGAGATATGGTGATTTCTGGAGGCGGTGATTCAGCACTCGACTGGGCAATTTACTTTGCAGAAAAAGGCAGCTTTGTGCATCTAGTACACCGAAGTGATCGTTTTAGAGCTCATAAAGATTCTGTCTCTCGTGCTTATGCGCTTGAAGATGAAGGTAAAATGAAGATTCATGCTTTTGCTGAAGTTAAGGAACTTGTAGGGGATGATTCTCTTGAGGCCATTGTTGTACATACCAAAGAAGATCAAACAACCATCACTACAGACTTATGGTTTCCGTTATTTGGTTTATCACCAAAACTGGGTCCTATTGGGGATTGGGGTCTTGACATTGAAAAAAATGCTATTGTTGTAGACACTTTTGACTATCAGACAAACCTTCCTGGGATATTTGCTATTGGGGATGTAAATACTTACCCGGGCAAACTAAAATTAATTTTATGTGGTTTTCATGAAGCAACACTAGCCGTTCAAACCGCTTATAAAATCATAAATCCTGATAAAAAGTTTACGCTTAAGTACACTACCGTACAAGGCGTTCAGGGATTTGAAGATCAACAACCAAAAGAAACTGCTAAATCTTGAGTGTAGATATTACTATTACTGTCGTTGACCGAAAAGGCACGGAACATGAAATTAATGTACCCACTGACATGAACCTAAACCTCATGGAGGTGTGTAAGGGTTTTGAACTCCCAGTAGAGGGTGTATGTGGTGGCATGGCCATGTGTGCATCATGCCAAGTCTACGTACTTACAGAAAGTCATTTTGGAAGTCGTAATGACGATGAAGAAGCCATGCTTGATGAAGCGTATTATGTGGAAGACAACTCCAGACTTGGGTGTCAAATCCCCATTACTCCTGAACTAGATGGACTTCGTGTAGCCTTAGCTCCAGAGACTCCCTAAACATATTTAGTTAAAAGCCCTTACGCGTTGGATGGCATTTTCATTAATATCCTGCCAAAACAAACTAATATCAAACCGATGGTAATCTTTTAAAAACGAAAACCAAAAACGTTTTGGTACTTCGGGAAGACTTACCCATAATAAGCCATCTTTAACCTCAACGTCAAGGCTCTTAGGGAAGAGTTCATTGTCATAATACATAAGTCCTTTATGCTGTGACAATAAAGTCGTTTTTGAATCGTCCCAAGTTATCGGATTGGTAGTAACTGAGTTTTTAAACCAAGAATAGTATTTTGGGAATTTTCCTTTTTTAAAGCTATTCCAGCTTACATAACCCCCTGTTTCTGTAGGGGAAGTAAGTGGTTTTAACGAGTCAAATTCGTTTGTTAAAACACGGGCTCCTACCAAATAAGCAGCTACCAATTGGCTTTGGAGTTTTTTACCATCAAAAAACTCTTGCAAAAGTTTTTTTAGATGAATTGCCCCTTGACTGTGTCCGGCTAGAATAATTGGGCGCCCTTTATTTACATTGGATAAATAATACTCAAATGCCCCTTTAATATCGTTGTAGGCAGCTTTTTGAGCTGCAAGACCCCCTTCATTTAGGTAGGGCTCAAAAAAAGCACGGTAGTGGTTTTGACGGTAATAAGGGACATAAAGTCTACCTGCATCGGCCCAAGCTGTAGCTTGATAAGGAACTACCCATTTTAATACATCTGAATTTATAATACTATCATTTATTGGTGCATTCCATCGAATGTCTTTTTTATTCGTTAACAAGGTTGGGTATACAAAAAACACATCGGCAGTTAAACGATCTTCTTCGTTTCCAATAATAGAGCCATTGGCATCTATTCCATCAAAAACAGCCCAATGCTTTTTGGAGCTGTAATCAATTTTTGATGGTGTTTTTGAAATAAATGAAGATGTCTTGTACCCAACAGAACAAGAAGTCAGCAACAGGGTAAAAGCGCATATAAAACAACTTTGTATTGATTTCATTTCAATTTTTTTCAAATATCAACATTTTAAGTCACAGTTAACATTTACGTATATTCATCACATTCATTTAAAGATTTTCAAAATTCAATTATGAAAAAAATAAAACTTTATTGGTCCTATGTTATGATTATCTTTCTTGTGATGTCGTGTTCGGATGATGACAACAAAAGCGTCACCAACTGTAATACAATTTCAGGAACTGTGAAAATTATGCCTTTAGGAGCATCTCGTGTTCAGGGTTTTCGCCCTGTTTTTGAAAGTTATCGATATGCCCTTTGGGAAAAATTAATTGATGGGGATTGGCGCGTCGATTATGTGGGAACACAACAAGATGGAGCTACGTATGAGAATTATGCTGGTTATTGTTTTGACAATGATCATGAAGGAAGATCGGGATGGACATCAGAACAAATTAAAAACAACATTGCAGACTGGCTTATCGAAGTCGACGAAGTAGACATCGTGCTCTTTAGCGCTCCTGGTGGAAATGATGCTATTGACGAAAAACCTATTGAAGATATCCTGCTAAATGTCAACCAAATTATTGATGAAATTCAATTACACAATCCCAACATGACCATACTTATTGAAAAGATGGCTCCTGCAAAATCTAGTTTTATGTCTGAAGGTTTGACTGACATATTTGAACAAATGAAAATTGAAATTGATGAATTGGCAAGAATCAAAACAACAACTACTTCGAAAGTAATCGCTGTTGATATGTTTACAGGGTTTAAGGATGGTTTTTTGACAGATAACCTACATTATAATTTAGAAGGCGCACGTTTTATTGCAGGCCGTTATTATGAAAACTTAGTGCCTTTTTTAGAATAATAAATGACGGTACTATCAAATTTGCGTACTTTGTATACATGAAAAAGATATTCCTATTGTTAGTTGTCACAATGCTTGTTACAGCTTGCCAAAAAAGTCAACTCGAAATCAGTTTGAATTCTAAAAGTGGATCCACTGCAACAGGATTTGTACTGCTTAATGAAAAAAACAACACCGTTTACCTTAGTGCAACCATACGTGGACTAGACGCAGGTACCCATGCCATACACATACATGAAAAAGCAGATTGTTCATCAGACGATGGAAAATCAAGTGGAGGACATTGGAACCCGACTTTCGAAAAACACGGTGCATGGGGAAGTGAAAACGGCTATCACAAAGGCGATATTGGAAACTTTGAAGTTGGAGAAGATGGTATTGGCAGAATTGCCTTTAACACCAATGAGTGGTGTATCGGATGTGAGGATGCTACTAAAAACATATTGGGAAAAGCGATTATTGTTCACCAAGGAGCCGACGACTTCGTGTCTCAACCTTCTGGTGCTGCTGGCACTCGAATTAGTTGTGCAGGAATATTAGAATAATTATTTTTTAGGAGGTGCTTGTTCTATCGCTATAGCGATTTGTTTCACTAAATCTTCATTGGGTAGACTCGTATCAAAAGTAATAGGAGGTTTAATATGCATTGTTTGCTTAATCCCCTTTTTCTTAATAAAAATTCCTTTTTTATCAAATGATCTGCGAAACCCATCAATAACAATAGGCACAACTGTGGGGTTGTAATTTTTAATAATGTGCAACGTTCCCTTTCTAACAGGGCTAAAAGGCCTCGTAGTACCTTGTGGAAAAGTAATTACCCAACCGTCATTTAATGCCTTTCCTATATTAGAAATATCGCTCATTTTAACTTGGCGGTTAATTGCTTTCCCTTTTTCTCGCCAAGTACGTTCAATAGAAATAGAACCCACATAGGCCAATATCCGTGGTAGCAAACCCTGTTTCATGGTTTCTTTGGCTGCTATATAATAGATGTTTGATTTGGGTCGAAATAAATATCTGAAATAATTTAAGTTATCATCACGACCTGCTAAACTTGCTAAAAAGACATGAAACATAGCAGCTACATCTGCAAAATAGGTTTGATGATTTGAAATAAAAAGCACATTGGTATCAGGAAGCTCACGAATAATATCTGAACCTTGAATTTGAAGGTTATTAAAGCCATTAAAACGACGCCATGTAATAAGTCCCAATATGCGTATTAGCCAACGCTTTATGAATAAATAATGACCAAAGGGGTTTCGTTTAAACACTATAGTATTTTGAATTTCAAAAGTACAAAAGCATGATGAATTGAAGGCTGTTATTATGGTACTAAAAACACGAATCCGTACATTTACATCATGCAACGCCTTTGTTTTTTTTTATGTTTGATTTTTACTTTGATGCTTTGTTGGTCATGTACAACGAAAGCGACTACTCAAATTCCACAAAACAACACTCCAGTATTAGAAGTGAATCGTTCTGTTAAAGAAGTTGCGAAAGAAAAAAGTGATTTCCCACTAACTGCAGAAACAGCAATTCCATTCTTGCAGAATTATGGTAAGGAAAACTCAGAAAATACAGTACGCATAGAAACTCCATTAGGTAGTTTTGATGTATTACTTTTTGAGCAAACCCCTTATCATCGAGCAAATTTCATCTTCCTAACAAGGAAAAAGTACTTTAATGGAACTTACTTCCACCGTGTGGTTAAAGATTTTATTATACAAGGAGGGAATTCAGACAATACAGACACCGGGCAGAAGCGAAGAAGTATAGGCAAATACTTATTGCCACCTGATACACGAAATGGACTAAAACACCACCGTGGGGTAATTTCTATGCCAAGTAGCGCTATTGAAAACCCGCATAAACTAGCTTCCCCTTATGAGTTTTTTATAGTGCAACAAGATCCAGGTGCTTACCACCTCGACGGAAACTATACTGTTTTTGGAAAAGTTATTCGCGGAATGGAAGTTGTAGATGCCATAAATGCCTTACCGACAGATAAACGCGAGTGGCCGCTAACCAATATGCGTATGCAAGTAACCGTATTAAACCAAAAAAAATGACCATTACCCAGCTTAAATACTGTATCGCTGTTGCCGAATACAAAAACTTCACCGCCGCTGCCGAACATGCTTTTGTTACGCAACCTACCCTAAGCATGCAAATTCAAAAGCTAGAACAGGAATTAGAGTTGAAAATATTTGATCGTGCTCAAAAACCGATTGCACTTACGTCCGTTGGTGAAAAAATCATTGAACAAGCGCGCTTGATTGTTGCTGAGTCAGATCGAATGCAAGATGTTGTTCATCAAGAAAAAGGGGTTATTGGTGGTGTATTTCGATTGGGTATTATTCCTACAGTAATGCCAACCTTATTACCCATGTTTTTACAAACCGTGCTAAAAGCATACCCACAGCTTGAGTTAGAAATTGAAGAGCTTCCCACACAACAAATTTTGGAGCGTCTTGAAAAGGGAACTTTAGATACGGGTATCGTTGCAACTCCTCTTAGCATGGATGACATTGTAGAAAAACCGTTGTATTATGAGCCTTTTATGGTTTACGCGCCTTCGCATTCTAAATTAAATCAAGAGAATAAAATCACTCCTGACATGTTAAAGGATGAGCAAGTTTTGCTATTACAGGATGGACACTGCTTTAGAGAATCAGCTTTAAACATTTGTAAGCTGGGACATAAATCCCCAAAACACTTTGAAATAAAAAGTGGAAGTTTTGATACTTTAGTTCAGCTATCCAACGAAGGAATTGGCATAACACTACTCCCCTATTTGAATGCGAAACTTCTCACACAAGAACATCAAAAACATTTAAAGTCGTTTACGGTACCGGAACCTGCCCGAGAAGTAAGTGTTGTTTACCACAAAAGAGGGTTAAAACTCCATATTATAGAAGCTTTACACGAAAAGATCCGTGCCATTATTCGCGGAGCAATTGTTTATGACGATGTTAAAATAATTAGTCCGAAGCCAGCGTAGACTTTTTATCCTTTGACAACCAGTCTTTTAATTTACTAAAATCATATGCATTTAAGTATGCTTTAGCTTTGTCTAATTCTTTGTTAAACACAGAAGGGTACGTATACACCTTTGACAAAACAGTCTTGAAATACGTAATGTTTGGTTTAGGAGACATGTTGGTTGGTTTGCCTACTAAATAAGCAAATTCTATTCAAAAAAAGTGTTGTAAAAATGTTAATTTTTAACTTTTACCGTCCAGAGAAAAGAGAAATAAGAGACCTCATTACCTAAGGAATCTATTCCTTTTGCATGCAACCAAAGTTGTTGCGGCTCGTTGTCAGTAGCTGCTTTAACAATTGCTTTTTTCAACTCCTCCCCTTGATTACATTCAAATGAAATCAGTCCAACTGCCTTTTTTGAAAACGTTGCCTTCGTTTCTATAACCAGCATTGAGGCCTTGATATTTGTTCGCTGTAACAAGCGCATTATAAGCGCTCCTGTTGCAAGTTCAGCAGCCATACCCTGTACAGCCCAAAACATAGATTTAAACGGATTTTGGTTTATCCATTTTAGTCGGACGCGAACCAAACATGTAGCATCATCAACAGCATGCACACGAACTCCTGCAAAGTATGCAGCAGGCAACTTTAACAAGGTGTACCATTTAATTGATTTTGGCGTCACTTTCATCAATTCAAAAAATTAAGCTTCGATTGTTGCCAAATAACGTTCTGCATCAAGTGCTGCCATACAGCCTGTACCTGCAGCAGTTACTGCTTGGCGGTATTCCTTATCTTGAACATCTCCCGAAGCAAAAACACCTGGCACGTTCGTCTTCGTAGATTTTCCTTCAGTTATCAAATAACCCGCATCGTCCATTTCAAGTTGTCCTTTAAATATATCCGTATTGGGTTTATGTCCAATAGCAATAAACAGCCCTGTTATTTTTATTTCTTCCTTCACACCTGTTTGGTTGTTCACCATACGTAAGCCCTCAACGACTTGATCGCCTAAAACCTCATCGATTTGTGTGTTATATCTCAAATCAATATTTGGTGTAGATGTAACTCGATGCTGCATGGCTTTTGATGCTCGCATTTGATCTTTTCGAACCAACATAGTTACTTTAGAACAGATATTGGCTAGATAGGTAGCCTCTTCTGCGGCAGTATCACCACCACCAACTATGGCTACATCTTGACCTTTATAAAAGAATCCGTCACATACCGCACATGCTGAGACACCACCGCCACGCAAACGCTGTTCACTTGGTAATCCCAAATATTTGGCAGTAGCACCTGTTGAAATAATGATAGTTTCTGCAAGGACTTCTTTCTCGCTATCAATCGTAACGCGGTGTAAACCACCTTTTTCTGTTGCAAAATCAACCGCTGTTGCCATGCCAATACGCACGTCTGTACCAAAGCGCTCGGCCTGTTGTTGTAATTGAACCATCATGGTAGGGCCGTCTATGCCTTCAGGGTAGCCTGGGAAGTTATCTACTTCTGTGGTTGTAGTAAGTTGTCCCCCAGGTTCTAAGCCAGTATATACCACTGGTTTTAAGTCGGCACGGGCAGCGTATATGGCTGCTGTATACCCTGCGGGTCCTGATCCAATGATAAGGGTTTTAATGTGTTCAGGCTGATTGCTCATAGATTATTAATTTACTTTTCAAAAGTAACGGTTTAAGGTTTTATGTGGGCAAGTGGGCTATTAAAAGTTATTATCAAAATATAGAACGAAATGATAAAAAAATATGTTTGTCAGGCTTAGTTTATATTCTATATTTGCATTCCTTTTAACGGGGTGTAGCGTAGCCCGGTCATCGCGCCTGCTTTGGGAGCAGGAGGTCGCAGGTTCGAATCCTGCCACCCCGACTAAGTAACTTGGAACCAATTGGGTTCGCTTGGCCTTGCCGAGATGTTCTACAAAAATTGGTAAAAATGCAGTAATATATGCTGTATTTCCTTTAATAAGCCATCTGGTTTTTAACCAACGGGATGTGGCGCAGCCTGGTAGCGCACACGCATGGGGTGCGTGGGGTCGCAGGTTCAAATCCTGTCATCCCGACAATTTCTCAACTAAACCCCTTCAATAAACAAGACCTTTCAGTAACCATCCAATTTGAGTAAAAGAGCATTACTGTCTCCTATAAATTGCTGTAATTACATGTTTGATTTGATCGCCATTTTCTTCAGTGTACGCATTTGTAAATATTACGGATAATAAATTACCGCTAAAAACAAAGTCAAATTCTTGTGCCTCTGGATTTCCATCATAAACGGCACTTATTTTATTCCCATCTATTGTATAGGAACCAGAATCCACAGTTGTCTCCATTGAGTCAAGCGTATTTGACTCCAAAAAAGTTTTATCGTCTTTAAATATAAAAGTGGTTGTGTCTAGTTTCTCAATATATTCGGTATTGAAACTGGTTAACGCACCGTTTGTAAATAGTTCATTTCTTACCGAAATTTTCACCCATGTTCCTGCTAATGTGGGTCCTCGTAATTCAACATCATCATTGTCACACGATGTAAACAATGTTCCGAAAACGACTAAGACAGTTAAAATGGTAATTATTGGTGTTTTAAATACATTCATGTTTGATTTGGGGTTGTGTAGTTTTTAAATTATAATTCCTAAAACCCAATGAGACTTCTAAACTTGAAAATGTACGATACCTCGAATTTCTGGTAAGATTCGTGTGTACAACTGTATTATAAAACCAATAAAATATAGGCAGGTAATATCCGTATAGAATATGCAGTAGGCGTTTCATGTAAAAGACAAATTTGGGGTTTGTTTAATGCTAAGTTAACAAAAAAAAATACTACAACTCGTGTTATTCTATTGATTTGTTCAAGCTAAAATTTATAGCAATTAACTTATTTATTGGTTGTTAATTTTTGAATAAATAAAACATGAATAAGGGTCTTAATTACAGCTATTTAATAATTAATTTTCAGATTAAATTATGATTATAACTGATTTAAAATAAGTAAATTACGTAATCACGGTAACTTGATTTTAAAAAACTATCCGCCGATATTTACCTTACTAGATAACACTAGTTTGTAATTATTTTATTTTCCTTAAATTTATTTCTAATCCCATAACTTAGAGAGTTAACTTGTTAAAACCCTTGGATGAAAAAAACAATTAGGATTATTAAAAACCGTTCGGATATTGGGGCTGGAACTCGTGGTGCAGACATGGGTATAGATGCGATGGAAATTGCTGCGATTAATGCTAAAAATGATTTTTTTAATCGCACATCATTTGTTGACGTGAAAACTCACAATGAAAGTATTTACAACATGGTTCGGAATTCGTTTGCAAAACGAATCAATTTTGTTGTAGAGCAATGCAATAGAGTGTCACAAGCTGTAAAAGAATCGATCGTAAAGAATGAGTTCCCTCTAATTCTTTCGGGTGATCATTCCTCAGCACTAGGGAGCATTTCTGGGGTAAAGGCGGTGTTTCCAAAAACTAGGTTAGGTGTTGTTTGGATTGATGCACATGCCGACCTACACACACCCTACACCTCCCCTTCTGGGAATGTACACGGTATGCCTTTGGCTGCAGCCTTACATGAGGATAATTTAGAACTGAAATCAAACCATCCCGATGAAGAAACGCTAAATTCTTGGGAAGCATTAAAAAATATTGAAACCAAACAACCTAAGTTATTACCCCAAGACCTTATATATTTTGGGGTTCGAGATACTGAGGAAGCTGAAGAAGTGCTGATGAAAAAAAACAACATTAAAAACTACAGCGTGGAAGAAGTTCGGTTTAGAGGAATACAATCTTGCATTGCAGAAGCCGTTGCAACTTTATCGGATTGCGATGCCATCTACTTAAGCTTTGATGTTGATAGCTTAGATTGCGACCATGTCTCTTATGGCACAGGTACTCCTGTTCCATTTGGCTTTGACCCAAAAGAAGCAAAAGTCCTAATCACAGGGTTTTTAAACACCAATAAGGTAGTTTGTGCAGAGTTTACAGAAATCAATCCATTACTAGACAATAAAAAAAATTTCATGGCCGAAACAGCATTTGATATCCTTAACCACTGTTTTGGATCTAGATAAGGTACTGATTCGTGCCGCCTCTTATTCTTGCTTTTTTTATCGAAGATATATTTGTTAATTGTACGTTATCTTTACAAAAACTATAATGGTGGTCATAGGATTTTGTGGAGGTACAGGAGCTGGGAAATCAACACTAGTTGCGCACGCTGCCAATACACTGGGAAGGGAAAATACGCTTGTCATCGAACAAGACCACTATTACAAGTACTTGCCAGAACTTACTTTTGAAGAACGCTGTACTTTAAATTTTGACCATCCCGATGCCTTAGACTTTGACCTACTAACTGTGCACCTAAACCAATTAAAGCAAGGGCAATCCATAGCGCGTCCTGTGTATTCTTTTGCGCAACATTTAAGGGAAGAAAAACATGTGGTTTGTACTCCTAAAAAATATATTTTAATAGAAGGGATTTTAGTTTTTTCACACCTCCCCCTTTATTCTTTATTCGATTATACTGTGTATGTTGATGCGCGTCAAGAATCACGAGTTCAACGAAGAACAGAACGAGACCTGCGGCTAAGAGGGAGAACTGTTGAAGAAGTTGAAACACGCTTTAAAACAACACTGCATGCCATGCACAAACAGTTTATTGAACCTAACAAAGGTCGCGCAGATCTAATTGTAACTAACAATGAAGAACTCGTTGATGCTACTTCACAATTAGACGGCTGGCTAAAAAAGATAGACACATGAAAAAAATACGTGAAAACCCTTGGTTTAAACTAGCTACAAACGTATACGCCTTAATTGGTATATTCTTTGTAATTTGGATGGTCTTTTTGGATACAAACTCATTGATGATTTATCTAAGTTTAGAGAAAAAATTATCTGAACTAGAACGTCAAAAAATATCCTTGGAAAAGGATATTGAGAAGGATAAAAAAACGCTCATACAACTAAGCGACTCTATAGCAATGGAACGCTATGCCCGTGAGCGCTATTTAATGAAACGCAAAAATGAAGATGTATACCTTATAGAGTATGCAGATAGTATAAATTAACTCATATGAAATACGCAGAGCAAATGTTACGTGATGATGCACTTTTAGGAAAAGTCATCGTAGTCACTGGAGGAGGAAGCGGCCTTGGCATGTCCATGACACGTTATTTTTTACAACTTGGTGCAAAAGTGGCTATTACTTCAAGAAAATTGGAGAAGCTAGAAGATACAGCCAAAGCCCTAGAGGAAGAAACTGGTGGGCAATGCTTCCCTGTGGCTTGTGATGTTCGGAACATCGAAGAGGTGGAATCTATGCACCAACAGGTAATCAATACACTGGGACCCGTTGACATTCTTGTAAATAATGCAGCCGGAAACTTTATTGCTCCCACAGAACGTTTGTCTTCTAATGCTTTTGACACCATTTTAGATATTGTGTTGAAAGGGACGAAAAACTGCACGCTCACTTTTGGAAAACACTGGATAAAAACCAAACAGACAAATACGAATGTGCTAAACATTGTAACCACCTACGCCTTTACGGGTTCTGGATATGTGGTTCCTTCTGCTTGTGCCAAAGCAGGAGTGCTAGCCATGACTCGGTCGTTGGCTGTTGAGTGGGCAAAATACGGGATGCGCTTTAATGCCGTTGCACCCGGTCCATTTCCTACCAAAGGAGCATGGGACAGGCTACTTCCCGCTCCAATTAAGAAAAAATTTGACCCTAAAAAACGTATTCCTATTGGGCGTGTGGGCGAGCACCAAGAACTTGCAAACCTTGTAGCGTATATGGTTTCTGATTTTGGATCGTACCTAAATGGAGAAGTAATCACTTTAGATGGTGGAGAATGGCTTAAAGGCGCTGGACAATTCAATAATTTAGAAAAGGTTTCCAAAACCATGTGGGATATGTTGGAACTTGCTATTCGAAGAAAAAAATAGTTATCAATAAATTGATTTCGAAAACGCAGATAAATAGTATTTTTACGTTTAAGTAATAACAATGGGTAAAATTATTGCCGTAGCGAATCAAAAAGGTGGTGTTGGAAAGACAACTACTTCAGTGAATCTAGCTGCATCACTGGGGGTACTCGAAAAAAAAGTATTGCTTATTGATGCCGATCCACAAGCCAATGCTACTTCTGGTCTTGGAATTGATGTAGACAGTGTTGAATTTGGTTCCTATCAAGTACTTGAACACACAGCAATTGCCAAAGATGTAATTGTCAAAACATCCTCGCCAAACCTTGATTTATTGCCGGCCCATATTGATTTAGTCGCCATTGAAATAGAGCTAGTTGATAAACCCAACAGAGAGCTCATGTTGCGCAAAGCCATTGCACCCATCAAAGATGATTACGATTTCATTTTAATTGACTGCGCGCCTTCGCTTGGACTAATCACGTTAAATGCGCTTACAGCAGCTGATACTGTAATTATCCCCATACAATGCGAATATTTTGCACTTGAAGGACTTGGGAAGTTGTTAAACACCATTAAAAGTGTTCAAAAAATACACAACAGTAATCTAGGGATTGAAGGCATGTTGTTAACCATGTACGATTCACGCTTACGCTTATCGAATCAAGTTGTAGAAGAAGTTAAAAAACATTTTAACACCATGGTATTTAATACTATTATTCAACGAAACATAAAACTGGGCGAAGCACCTAGTTACGGTGAGAGCATCATCGATTACGATGCCTCTAGTAAAGGCGCTTCAAACTATTTAAAACTTGCGCAAGAGCTCATCAACAAAAACAAGTAATATGGCAAAAGCAAAAAAACGTCAAGCTATGGGGCGTGGTCTTTCAGCACTTCTTCCAACAGAAGAAAACCTCGAAAAAGGGGGTGTTGCAGGTCGCGTATTGGAAGTGCCCTTAAACCAAATTGAGACAAATCCGTTTCAACCCAGAACGCAGTTTAATCCAGAAACACTTTCAGAACTTGCCGCTTCTATTGCTGAATTGGGAGTAATCCAACCCATTACCGTAAGAAAATTAGCCCCCAATAGCTTTCAATTGGTTTCTGGTGAACGTCGTTATAGAGCTTCACAATATTTGGATCTTGAAACAATTCCTGCGTTTATCCGTGTTGCAAACGACCAAGAGTCTCTAGAAATGGCCTTAGTAGAAAACATCCAACGTGATGATTTAGATCCTATTGAAATTGCCCTCAGTTACGACCGCCTAATCAATGAAGTTGCACTTACTCAAGACGAAATGAGTAAACGTGTTGGTAAAAAACGATCTACAGTAACCAATTATTTACGTTTGCTTAAGCTAGACCCTATTATACAATCTGGAATTCGAGATGGATTTATTAGTATGGGCCATGGAAGAGCACTTCTTGCTCTTGAAAACTCGAAAGAGCAACTAGCGTTGTATAAAAAAGTTGTTGCTAATGGAATGTCCGTGCGTGCTACCGAGCAGGCTGTTAAGCCAAAAGCAACTACGCCTGCCAATGCAACATCAGACTTTACAGCAAAACACATTGATACATTAAGTGATTTTTTTGGAGCTTCAGTTCATACCAGCTTAGATAAAAATGGCGGAGGAAAAATCATCATACCCTTTGGCTCCGAAAAGGAATTTAACACCATTCGCAAAAAACTCAATTCGTGAAACATTGGGCCTGCATCATGATGCTAATGGGTTGCATTGGATTATCATCTGCTCAAAAGATTGTTGCTGATGATATTAGAAAAAGTGAAAATGAAGACCCGCTTCGCCCTGCAAAAGCAGCTTTTTTTTCTGCTGTTTTTCCAGGTCTAGGACAAGTATACAACAAACGTTACTGGAAGCTTCCCTTGGTTTATGGAGCCATTGGAACTTCTGTTTATGCTTATGATCAAAATCATACAAACTATTTGAGATATCGAAATGCTTACAAAAGACGCCTTGCTGGGTATAATGATGATGAATTTCAGAATACAATCAGCAATACCGACAGACTGGTAGATGGGCAAGATTTTTATAAAAGGAATAGAGACAGATCCATGCTTTTTATTATTGGTTTTTATTTTTTGAATATTTTGGACGCCAATATAGATGCACATTTAAAACAATATAACGTAGATACTGATTTGAGCTTTAAACCTTATATAGACTATGAACCATTAGATGGTTCTCCTGTAGCGGGAATGCGTGTAGCTTTGTCATTTTAAGCTTTAATAATTCAAAAAAGAACGAACAAACAAACGCTTGTAAAAACACTAAAACAATGAAATTAGCCTTACTAGGATACGGAAGAATGGGAAAAGCCATTGAAGCCATTGCAATAGCACGAGGGCATCAAGTCGTTGCGAGAATTGACAAAGACAATCCTAACGAATCCATTAAAGCGGCTGATGTTGCAATTAATTTTAGTATTCCTGAAGCTGCTGTTGCAAATATTAGCAATGCTCTAAATCAAGGGATCCCAGTAGTATGCGGAACTACAGGCTGGCTTGAAAGCCGTGAAGCTATTGAAGTATTATGTGAAGAAAAAAAGGGTGCGTTTTTATACGCGTCTAACTTTAGTCTTGGCGTAAATTTATTTTTTGAACTTAATCAGCGACTTAGCAAAATGATGGGGAATTACCCGCAATATTCTCCTGCTATAGAGGAAATTCATCATACCGAAAAATTGGATGCTCCAAGTGGAACTGCAATTACGTTGGCAGAAGGCATTTTACCACACAGTAGCTTCAACAACTGGAAACTTGAAGAGGAAGCCTCTAAAAACGATCTTTCCATATCAGCAATACGCGAACCCAATGTCCCTGGAACACATACGGTAACTTATCATTCGGAAACAGATAAAATAAGTATCGAACACATTGCGCATAACCGAGATGGGTTTGCTCTTGGCGCCGTAGTCGCTGCAGAATGGATTGCTGGAAAAAATGGTATTTTTACAATGCGTGATGTATTATCTATAACCTAATCTTTAAGTTCTATGACCTTTTCACAATGGCTTCTTTTTATTGTTATATGCCAAGTTTACTTATTTGTTAAGCTTTGGAAGCTCTATAAAAAAGCGGGCTTTTCACCTTGGTTAGCCTTAGTCCCTTTTTATAATACCATCATTTTATTACGTATTATTAAGCGACCACGGTGGTGGATTATTTTGCTTTATACACCTGTTATAAATTTACTTATGCTCCCTGTGGTTTGGGTAGAAACCGCACGAAGTTTTGGCCGTAATTCATTCTTAGATTCTTTTCTTGCCTGGGCTAGTATTGGGTTTTATGGGTTCTACTTGAACTATGCCACTGAAGTCAGCTATCATCCAAACAGATCATTACGTGCAAAAACAAGTTTTGGACAATTTATCGGATCAACTATTTTTGCTGTAGTCATTGCAACTTTAGTGCATACATATTTTATGCAACCCTATATTATCCCAACAGGCTCGTTAGAAAGAAGCTTATTGGTTGGTGATTTTCTTCTTGTAAGTAAGTTTCATTATGGTGCTAGAACTCCGCAAACTGCCGTTAGTTTTCCTATGGTTCACGATACCATCCCCCTTCTTAGGGTCCGTTCCTATTTAAAAAAACCACAACTCCCCTATGCCCGATTGCCGAAAATACAAGACATCAAACGCAATGATATTGTGGTCTTTAGCTGGCCTGCAGATACCGTAAGGCAGTTCTTTAAAAAAGAGGCGCGCGTAGACAAACCCATAGATAAAAAATCAAATTACGTAAAACGTTGCGTTGCACTTCCTGGTGACACACTTTCAATTGTAGATGGAATCATCCATATTAATGGGAAAGTATCAAAAATGCCTAACCGTGCAAAACCGATATATGCATATACTGCCTACAATAGCAAAGGAATTTCTTCTCGTAAACTTATAGAGCTTGGGTATAAGGACTTAATCCGAAAATATAGTATTAGCAACTTGACAGAAGCCATGTACATCGCTATCCAGCCTCATTTAGTTGGTTCTTATCAAAAGGAAGGCCCTAATTATATTTTTAGAACAAAAGCAAGCGGAATTCCTATCAAACTTGTTCGCAGTCAACGGATTCAAGCAAAAGAATTGCTTGATCGTCAAAAAACCTTGTTTTTAACCCTTAAAGAAGCTGAAGCGCTAACAAAAACATTTTCGTTGGACAGCTTAAAAAGAAGTATTAATTCTACTAGATCACCTAACGAACAGTTCTTTCCGAACAACGTACGCTACAACTGGAATATAGACCAGTTTGGCCCACTTCTTTTGCCAAAAAAAGGAGTTACAGTTGCGCTAACAGGAAAAAGCCTACCGTTGTATAAAAAAATTATTCAGGATTACGAGCACAATACCCTAACTATTCTAGATGATGAGATTCATATAAATGGTATAGTAACAACATCCTATACCTTTAAACAAGATTATTATTGGATGATGGGTGATAACCGTCACCGCTCGGAGGATAGTAGGTATTGGGGATTTGTTCCACAAGATCACATTGTGGGCAAACCGGTATTTATATGGATGAGTATTGATGGATTCATGGATGGTCTTCGAAACTGGCGTTTTCGTTGGGATCGAGTTTTCACAACCGTAGGAGGCCCCGGAGAACCGGTGTCTTACCGTTGGTACTTTGCTGGGTTTATTGCATTATGGCAAGGACTTGTATGGTTCCGTAAACGCAATGCTAAAAAATCATAAGTGGACGCTATGGTTGCTCCACTAACTTACACTGGCTCTGTTACTCTTTGGGCGTATATGGCTCAAGCAAAAACTATTTATTTAGAGCAGCAGGATAATTACCAAAAACAAACACAACGCAACCGCATGTATATTCACGGGGCAAATGGAAAGCTTATGCTTTCAATTCCCGTAATGCACTTGGGGAAACCTGGTTTCCAAAAGTATAACAACGTAGAAATAGACAATCGCTTTCCATGGCAATCGCAACATTGGAAGTCGCTTCAATCTGCATATCGTTCATCGCCGTATTTTGAGTTTTATGAAGATCAACTTTATTTTTTATACCATAGTTCATTTACAAACTTATACAGTTTTAACACGGCATACTTTAATGTATTGCGTGAACTCTTGGGATGCTCTAACAAAGTAATTCTAACCACAATGTTTGAGAAAAACCCAAATCAAACTGATTTGCGTGAACTACAAAATCATAAAAAGAAATCGAAAATTGCCGCAATACATTATACCCAAGTCTTTACTGAAAAAAATGGATTCATTACTGATTTATCTATCCTTGACTTACTCTTTAATCAAGGGCCGGAAAGCATCGGTTTACTTAAAAAATGTACGTTCAAATAATAAGTCGTATATTAAATATTCCAAATCGCATTTTTATGAAACCAAAAATCACAGGTATTGGTGGCATTTTCTTTAAAGCTCAAGAACCTGAAAAATTACAACAATGGTATGCAAAACACTTAGGACTAATCCTAAATGATTACGGAGCTACTTTTGAAATGCGTCACCCAAAAATTCCAGATAAAATAAAATACATTCATTGGTCTCTGTTCTCAAACGACACTGAATATTTTGAGCCTTCGGCTAAACCATTTATGATTAATTACAGGGTACAGCACCTCGAAAAACTTGTTGAAAAATTGACAACTATTGGAATAGAATTTATTGATTCAATAACGAGCTATCCATACGGTAAGTTTATACATCTTTTGGATCCCGAGGGAAATGCTATAGAGTTATGGGAGCCTGAAGAATCATTTTTTGATACGTTAAAAATTCCTACAAACAAATAAAAAAGCAGGCCATAAGCCGGATTCTGTCGTGCCCTATCATTAATCTAGACGATGCATTACTGCATCGCTCAATCCGCCTACCCTCCAACTTGGACGCGCTATCCTAAACGTTGGTTTACATGGCGTTTCACCGCATAGAGTTTACCTGGTTTCACTACAGCCGAACTGTACTTGCTTTCTGTTGCACTGGTCCTATTTCGATAAATCGAAACGACGGGTGTTACCCGGTATGCTGCGCTATGGTGTCCGGACTTTCCTCTCCGTAAACGGAGCGATAAGGAGGCCTGCTGTGCAAAAATACACTTTTATACAATTTGAATGTCATTTACTTATCATACAAAAGATGAGTTTATGTATATTTACCTCATGGGTGAATTTGTTGTATCGGCCTTAAAATACAGACCGCAAAACTTTGTGGATGTTGTGGGCCAACAGGCCATTACGCAAACCTTACAAAACGCTATTGATTTGGGGAAAATTGCCAAAGCAATGTTATTTTGTGGACCCCGTGGTGTTGGAAAAACGACTTGTGCTCGAATTTTTGCTAAGAAGATAAATAGCGGCACTGGAGAAGTAGATCCAAACGAAGATTTTGCCTTCAATGTTTTTGAGCTAGACGCTGCTTCAAATAACTCTGTTGCTGATATTAGAAATCTGATTGAGCAAGTTCGCATCCCCCCTCAAAAAGGAATTTATAAGGTTTATATCATTGATGAAGTACACATGCTTAGCTCTGCAGCGTTTAATGCCTTTTTAAAAACACTTGAAGAGCCACCACAGCACGCCATCTTTATTTTGGCAACTACTGAAAAGCAAAAAATTATTCCTACAATTTTATCGCGTTGTCAAATTTTTGATTTTAAACGCATTAGCATAAAAGACGCTGAGGAATATTTAAAAACTATTGCTAGCCGTGAAGGAGTAGACGCAGAAGCCGAGGCATTACACCTAATTGCGCAAAAGGCAGATGGAGCAATGCGTGATGCACTTTCTATTTTTGACCGTATGGTAAGTTATTCTGGCGCTACCCTTACAGCAAAACATGTGTCAGTTAATCTAAACATATTGGATTATGATAGCTATTTGAAAATCACATCACTATTAATCAGTGGTGATCTTCACCAATCTATATTAAACTTTAACGAAATCATTGATTTGGGTTTTGATGGCTATCACTTTATTAACGGACTTTCAAAACACTTTAGAGATTTGTTAATGTGCCAAAATAAAGGAACAGCAACATTGTTGGAAGTAGGTCCAGAAACTGAGGCTAAATTTTTAGCCCAAGCAGAAGCTGCGTCCGCATCTTTTTTATTGCAAGCATTAACGCTAACAAACACCTATGCACTGCAATACAAAAGCAGCTTAAATCAGCATTTACAGGTTGAACTGTGTTTAATGCAAATTGCCTCGTTAGAAGAAGGCGAAAAAAAAAAGGTTAAATCGTACATAAAGCCACATCAACCAGGAAGTACACCAAAATCAACTCCTTCAGAAACTCATGCTGAATCTAAAGACATTACTGTACCTATTGAAGAAGTTGTAAAACCTGTCACCTCCCCTACTTTAGACGAAAATATTTCAATAAGTCAACCAGAACAATCAATACCCGAAATTATTGAAAGTGAAGATGCGCCCATTCAACTCGACCTAAAGATAAAAAGTAGCGTTTCTGGATTGTCACTTTCAAGTTTACGTGTCCAAAAAGAACATCAGAATAAAACAGAGGAAACATCAGCGGAAGGTATCATGCGTAATGAGGATGTTGATCAAGAAGCGCTAGAAGCTTCATGGAATATATATACTGAGGAAATGGTTCAAAAAGGAGAACGTAATATGGTTGCCTTATTACAACTGGACATACCACGCCTAAAAAATCAAACAGAGATTCATCTTACTGTAACTAACGACACAAATCGTGTGGAACTCGAAAAGCAAAATAGCATCTTGCTACGGTCACTTCGTGAACGACTAAAAAATGACCATCTCAGTATACACATACATGTTGATGAAAAAGAAGATAAAAAATTCGTTTACACAGCAGAGGACAAATTCAAAGAAATAAAGGCAAAAAAGCCAATAATTGAGCTCTTCAAAACCACTTTTAATCTCGAATATTAAGTGATATTGACGTTAGTGAAGCTCTTTGTACAACAATTTTATCATACCATCAGCAAGGCCAACTTTAGGCACAAAAATTTCATTAGCGCCACTATACTTCATTGCTAGTAGGTAAATATGAACTGCAGGGGCAATTACATCAGCACGATCAGGGTTTAACTTCAAATCAATGAGCAATTCTTTTTGGGACCGTCTTTTAAGAAACTCATACTGTTCAGAAAGCAACATATAAGACAATGGCCTTCCTATTTTCGTGCCAGACATTTTAAACACCTTATTTATAGTGCCCCCTGACCCCACAACAGAAATATGATCAATTGATTTAGTATGTTTTGAAATCCAATTTTTGTAGGCCTTTAGCTCGCTATCCTTTACCATTTTATTTAGTAGACGAACTGTACCTATTTTAAATGATTTGGAAGCAACTGTTTTCTCGTTAAGAATAACTGACAATTCTGTACTACCACCTCCAACATCAACAAATAAATATGCTTTTTGGGGCTCCATTATATCATAAAGGTCAGTCATTGCTATAATTTCAGCCTCACGACTACCATCAATTAGTTCTATCTCAACTTCAGTTTCCTTTTTGATTTTTTTAATTAGCTGCTTTCCATTTTTAGCCTCTCTAAGGGCGGAAGTAGCGCATGCCATATAATGCGAAACACCATGAATATTCATAAGCATTTTAAATGAATGCATTGCGTCTATCATTCGCTGTTGATTTGGCATTCCTATGGAACCGTGAGAAAAAGTATCCTGCCCCAAACGAATAGGAACCCTAATCATTGCATTCTTTGTAAATAATGTAGGCTTGTTTTTTTGTTCAATAACGTTACTCACAAATAAGCGAACCGCGTTAGACCCGATATCAATAGCAGCATATTTTGATATTCTCAATGGATTTTATTTTTATAGTATGCATACGTAGCTTCTTGAGAACGTAAAGAAACGGCACCATTTGTTCGGTAAGTTGGTTTTGTTGGATCATTGACCCATCTGGCTTTAACATTATCATTCCAGCTTAATTCAAAAGTATCAATAAGTTCTTGTTGAATATCTTTATTGTAAATGGGGCAAGAAACCTCAACGCGGTTATCCAAATTTCGTGTCATCCAATCAGCTGAAGAAATAAAAACATCTCTATTACCATCATTCTCAAAAATAATCATTCTAGGATGCTCTAAAAATCGGTCAATAACACTTATGACCTCAATGTTTTCACTTATGCCTTTTACTCCAGGAACTAAGCAACATATTCCTCGAACAATCATTCGGATTTGAACTCCAGCTTGACTTGCTGCATACAAGCTTTCAACCATTTCATAATTGGTTAAATTATTTATCTTAATACGTATTAAGGAATTTTTTCCAGCACGTGCAAAATTAGCTTCGCGATTGATGCGTTCTTTTAATCCACTTGAAGTTGAAAAAGGAGAAATAAGCAAGTGCTTGTGTGAAGGTATTTTATATGTGGTTTCTAAAAATGTAAATACTTTATTGACCTCTTTAAGAATTTGTTGGTTAGCAGTAAACAAGGTGTAATCCGTGTAAATTTTAGCCGTAGATTCATTAAAATTACCCGTACTTATAAAACCATATCGTTTTAGTTTTTCTTGTTCATAACGTTCAATTACACAAATTTTTGAGTGCACTTTAAGACTGGGTATTCCGAAAACAAGGTGTACACCTTCATTTTGTAACAACTCTGCATAGCGGATGTTTGCTGCTTCATCAAACCGTGCTTGAAGCTCAATTTGCACAGTAACACGTTTGCCATTTCGAGCAGCTTGAATAAGTGCGTTAGCGACTTGTGAATCGTCAGATAGTCGATAAATAGTTATATATATACTTTTAACCTTGGGGTCTAGTGATGCTTCTCTTAAAAACTGTACCACATAAGCAAAAGAGTGATATGGAGCATACTGCAGATAGTCTCTTTCTTTGATTTGTGCCAATATACTTTTAGACAACGAAAAGCCCGATATTTTTAACGGAGCATTCTTAGCGTAAAGCAAGTCGGTACGCCCAAGACTTGGAAACTTCATGTAATCGCGGCGGTTATGATAGCGCCCACCGGGAATAATACTATCGCGAGAGCCAATTTGAAATTTATCAAGTAAAAGAGCAAGCGTATCATTCGCAATATTCTTGTCATAAACAAAGCGAACCGGGTCTCCTTCTACGCGCTCACGAACACTAGATGCAATTTTTTCAACATAGCTTTTATTTAAATCGTCATCGAAATCTAATTCTGCATCCCGAGTAAATTTAACCATGTGTGCACTAATGCTTTTAGGAGAAAATATTTTAAAAATATGCTCCATTTGATGTCTAATTAAGTCATCAAGTAACATAACATATTGGTCCTTCCCTCTAGAAGGTAGAACGATAATTCGTTTAAGATGGCTAGGAATATGAATAAGGGCAAACAAAGGTTCTTGAACTCCTTCTTGTTCAACCTTTACACCAAGAAAAACATTGTTACCCTTACCATTAAGCATTCGAGTTTCTTCGTTAATAAGCACGGTAAGTAGCTCTGAGCTAACATTTTCATTATAATATTGGTGGACAAATTCTGCGTGATCTGCATCAATGGATTTTTCGTCTAAAACAAAAATATGTTCCTTTTCAAGAGCCTCTGTAATTTGTTGTATCGTCTTAAAGCTTTCTTCTTGTAGTGCGATTGTCTTTTGTGTGATCTCCTGCAGCAATTCCTCGCTATTTTTCGGGTCTTCTCCTTGTGTAGCTGATTCTACTTGAGCCATGCGCTTGACAGTTGCGTAACGCACTTTAAAAAACTCATCCATGTTATTTGAAAAAATACCAATAAATCGGATACGTTCAATTAGGGGGACGCTAGCATCCTGCGCCTCTTGAAGTACGCGCCTATTGAAGTCTAACCAACTTATTTCACGATTTACAAATGGGAATTCCATCGTTATGTAATCATTTTAGGGAAATAGCATTGTGCTTTTCCTGTTGTAATGGATGACCACAAAGATACATTAAAGCGAAAAAGGACGGCTGCTGCTGTAGGAATGTTTTCATCAGTTACCCCTCCAAGGTCATGCGCAAGTGATGTACAGGCGTGATTATGTCCAAAAGTAATTACCGTATTCTGATCATCGGGAAGGCATCGTATAAACTCAAGGGCTTGATCACCACTAAAGTCATATAACATCTTACTGAAACGCAACTTATGTAACGGAAGCGCTAATTCTTTAGTAACGATTAGAGCGGTGTGAGCTGCTCGAACTGCTGGGCTACTATACGCAGCGTCAATAGGTAGGTTTTTAGATGTCAAAAAAACTCCCATACGATGGGCGTCATCTATACCTCGTATGTTTAAAGGACGATCAAGATCGGCAACATTAGATTCCCAAGAAGACTTACCATGCCGCATCATTATCCATGTTTTCATGGCGCTATTCGCGTTAAGGACCATAAACCATCATTCCCCTTAGAATATAAGATACGATCGTGGAGTCGATCAGGTCTTCCTTGCCAGAACTCAATTTGTTGTGCTTCAACAATAATCCCACCCCAATTTTCAGGACGAGGAATTGCATTTCCGTCATATTTTTTAGTAATTGATTCCAATGCATCCATTAATACTTGCCTGGAAGCAATGGGTTGGCTTTGTGGGGAAACATGCGCTCCCAATTGACTTCCCCTCGGACGTGACTTAAAATATGTGTCTGAGATCAATGCAGATGCTTTTTTGGCAATACCTGAGATTATTACTTGCCGTTCAAGATTTGGCCAAAAAAAAGATAAACTAATATTAGGATGGTTAAACAAGGCTAGACTTTTAGCACTATCATAATTGGTATAAAAAACAAAACTCTCGTCAATAATATCTTTAAGTAACACCACACGTCCCCAAACCTTACCACTAGCATCAACCGTGCTTAATGTCATGGCATTTACTTCGTCTACTCCTCCAGCCTCAGTTACCTCCTGAAACCATTGAGAAAATAACTGCATGGGGGCAGTTGGAAGGTTTGCTTCATCAATGCTATTTGCTGTATATGATTTACGTAAATCTGAAAGAGACCTATTCATCCCATAAAAATACAAAACCTAACGTTAAGAAATAACTAATCCGTCGGATGCTAATGTAACGTTCTTAAAAACTTGACTTGCTTCTTCTTCAAACAAACAAATATCTTTATATCGAGACGAATAATGCCCTATAATAAGACGACCCACATTTGCATCATGGGCAATTGTAGCAGCTTGACGTGCCGTGCTGTGTTTGGTTTGTAAGGCTAGAGAAGCGTGCTGTTCCAAAAAAGTAGCTTCATGATATAACCAGTCTACTCCTTTTAATAAAGGGACAATAGCAGGAAGGTAGGCGGTATCGCTACAGTAAGCGTATTTTTTAGGCGTTTCTGGATCAAAAGTAACTGCCTTATTTTTAACAACAATCCCAGATTCAAGTGTAATATCCTGACCCAATTGTAATAAACGAAGCTGACTTGTATCAACATTCTCTTGCTTAGCTTTTTCAATATTTACGCGACGCAAGCCTTTCTTTTCTGCAAATAAAAATCCATTGGTATACACTCGGTGATTTAGTGGAATTGTGTGGGCTGAAACTTCATTATCTTCAAAAATACAAACTGAAGAATCGCTGCTTAGTTCATGAAAATGCAACGGGAAATTAGTCCATGAATTGGCTAACTTAAGCAACAAGGTTAATGCTTCTTTAATTCCTTTAGGACCATATATGTGAAGTGGTGCTTCACGACCCAAGAGTCTAAATGAAGAAACTAAGCCTGGCAACCCATAAAAATGATCCCCATGTAAGTGAGAAATAAAAATATGTTTGATGTGTGCAAATGAAACTTTAGCTTTCCGAAGCTGAACCTGAGTACCTTCACCACAATCAATAAGAAAACGATGTCCTTTTATTTCAAGGAGCTGTGCGCTAGGGTTTTTATTTTTATGCGGACTTGCAGAGTGGCATCCTAGAATAGTAAGTTTCATTAGAATCCAAGATCACGTTCAATTTCCTCCATATCAACAATATCTAACGCTTCGTTTATGGTAGGAGCAATTGATATTTCGTTGGGTATATCATCTGCATTAAAAGTCCCAATAACAATCACAAATGACTTTTTAATTTCTTGTTTATGATAATCACTCAATTCTTTGAAACTCAAGATGTCAGCAAGGTTAAGTTTGGGGAAAGCAGATAAATCAATAATGACGTTCTTATCACTAAGATTCTTATAATACCCCTTAATTTTGTTTTTAAAATCTACCCCTTTGGGATCAGTTTTTTCCCAAGAAAATAGCATGGCGTTTTCTTCTTGATTTACTTGCATGATTATTTTTTTGATGCTAACAAATAAAGTACAGCCATACGAATTGCCATACCGTTTTCTACTTGGTCTAAGATGATTGCTTGATTAGAATCTACTACTTCGCTTGAGAGTTCAACACCTCGATTAATTGGGCCAGGATGCATGATTACAATTTCTTTATCGAGCGACTTTAGCATAGGAGCGGTAATTCCGTAAAAAGAAGTGTATTCTCTGTTGGATGGGAAATAACTCGCCGACATGCGCTCAAACTGTACTCGAAGCACATTGGCAACATCACACCATTGAAGTGCCTTTCTTATATCAGGTTCAACAGTTACCCCCAAGCTGGTAATATGCTTTGGTATAAGCGTTGAAGGGCCACAAACCTTAACTTCGGCACCCAGTTTTTGTAATGCAAAAATATTAGACAAAGCGACTCTTGAATGCAATACGTCTCCAACGATGACAACTTTTTTACCAGCCACCTCACCAAGACGCTCTTTTATAGAAAACGTATCTAAAAGGGCTTGAGTCGGGTGTTCATGGGCTCCGTCACCAGCGTTTATGATGGCTGCATCTACATGTTGTGCCAAAAAGCTTGCAGCTCCAGGACTAGAGTGACGTATAACAACCATGTCTACTTTCATCGACAAGATGTTATTTACAGTATCTATCAAGCTTTCACCTTTCTTAAGTGAGGAATTTGAAGCAGCAAAGTTTATTACATCAGCAGATAATCTTTTTTGAGCAAGTTCAAAAGAAAGCTTCGTACGTGTGCTATTTTCAAAAAAAAGGTTAGCTATTGTGATATCGCGAAGGGAAGGGACTTTTTTGATTGGTCTATTAATGACTTCCTTAAATTGTGTCGCTGTTTCAAAAATAAGTTGAATGTCAGCTTCATTAAGGTATTTAATGCCCAGTAAGTGCTTAACGCTTAATTCGCTCATATCATTTATTTACAAGATAAACGGCATCTTCATTATCTTCTTCTTCCCAACATACGACAACTCGTTCGTTTTGAATGGCATCAACCTGTCGGCCACAAAAATCAGGCTGTATAGGTAAGTGTCTTGAAAAACGACGGTCAATTAAGGTAAGTAATTGAATTTCTTCGGGCCGTCCGTAAGAATCAATTGCTGTAAGTGCAGCACGTATACTTCGCCCTGTATACAACACATCGTCTATCAAAACGATACGTTTGTTCTCCACTCCTACTTCCATGTTGTTTGAATTGGCATTTAATATTTTGTCACTACGTCTAAAGTCGTCTCTAAAAAAGGTTATGTCCAGCTGGCTAAGTTGCGCCTGGTTAACTTGGTAATGATCCTGGAGCAAATGAAGCAAGCGTTCGGCTAAGCGAATACCCCTTGGTTGCAAACCTACTAGTAAGGTTTTGGAGAAATCTCCATGGGTTTCTTTTAGTTGACAAGCTAAACGATGAAGGATGATGCGGAGGTCTTCGGCACTAAGTAGTAGCTTTTTGCTCATCCAAAAATTTTTACAAAGGTAAATAAAATGATTGTTTTATGGTACCCCTAGTTTTTTTAAAAAATTACTACATTTATAGTACCTAAATCTTAATACAATGTATACCAAATTCTACCGCTATTTTGCGGGAAGTTACTTTCAACTCATTCCGCTAACTATTATAATTCAAGCTTGTATTGGTTCTATGGTTGTATTTTTCCTTCTACAAAGACAGCCTACACTTGGAGACATGTTTCAATTATTGATTTGCTTAGTCGCTACAACCTCGTATCTAGGAGCCATCCTTGGGCAATTACATGTTAAAAAAGTTTGTTCGCTTTTTTTAATTAGTTTGGTAATTAATATCGCCTTATTGGCGTTTCAATTATTGAATTAAACGATTAAAGCAAAGTTAAACGACACTTGTATCGTTTTGTTTTGTGTATTTGCGTTATGGGTTGTGACTGATATACTGAATGAAGTCTTTATGTAGTTTCAGCAGAGGTTATTGCATTTTCCAATAGGGTGAATCTGTAATAGCGATGTAAGGAGATACTAATGCTCTATGCTTGTTTCCAAGCTCTCAGAAAGACGTTTATAAACTCCCGATGTAAGTTTCTCACGTATAGAAGAAAACGCCGCTAGTGTAATATCTACATCCTGTAACGTATGTGAGGAGGTTGGGATAAGACGCAAAAGAATTAATCCTTTTGGAATTACTGGATAGACAACAATTGAACAAAAAATTCCATAATTCTCTCTTAAATCTTTAACCAAAGCCATGGCTTCAAGAACACTCCCTTTAAGATAAACGGGGGTTACGCAGCTTTGCGTAGTTCCAATATCAAATCCTCGTGTCTTTAAACCGGCTTGTAACGCATTGACATTTTCCCAAAGCTTAGACTTAAGCTCTGGCATGGTACGAAGCATATCCAAGCGTTTAAGCGCTCCCTTAACCAAAACTATCTGTAAGGATTTGGCAAAAACTTGCGAACGCATATTATACTTCATGAAGTCAATAATTTCTTTTTCTGCAGCAATAAAAGCTCCGGTACTTGCCATAGACTTTGCAAAAGTGGCAAAGTATACATCAATGTCATCCATCACTCCTTGTTCCTCACCTGCTCCGGCACCAGTAGCTCCAAGAGTTCCAAATCCATGTGCATCATCCACCAAAAATCGGAATCCGTATTGTTCTTTTAATGCTGCAATTTCACGTAACCGTCCTTGCTCTCCACGCATGCCAAAAACTCCTTCAGAGATGACCAAAATACCACCACCAGTCTCTTGTACTACTTTAGTTGCGCGAACTAAGTTTTTTTCTAAGCTTTCAATATCATTATGACGAAATGTAAATCGTTTACCTAAATGCAAACGGACTCCGTCTACAATGCAAGCATGTGAATCTACATCGTAAACGATCACATCGTTTTTTGAAACTAACGTGTCTATGGTGGATAAAATACCTTGATAACCAAAATTAAGAACATAAGCAGCTTCTTTACCAACAAAAGCCGCAAGCTCATTTTCAAGTTGTTCGTGATATGATGTATGCCCTGACATTAATCGAGCCCCCATAGGGTATGCAGAACCGTGTTCAGCAGCAGCTTCAGCATCAACCTTTCTAACCTGTGGGTGGTTAGCAAGGCCTAAATAATCATTTACACTCCAGGTGATTACATCTTTGCCACGAAATTTCATGTGATTGCCAATAGGCCCTTCAAGCTTTGGAAAAGCAAAGTATCCTTCAGCTACAGAGGCATATTTTCCTAGTGGTCCTTTATTTTGGCGAATTTTGGCAAACAAATCAGTAGTCAAAGTCTTGGTTTTTAATTTGTTGCAAATATAAGGATTAAGACACGAATCGTGCAATAATTGATTAGCGAATGTACTCTATGGGCTTTTCCTTTTCGATATTCTTAGAATCAAAAAACCCTTGCTCACGCATCCATTTATCGCTGTATATTTTACTCATATAACGCGAACCATGATCACAAAAGATTACTACAACGACACTGTTTTCATCAAAAGTAGTTCCTTCTTCATCGAGCTGACGAATTGCTTGTAGTGCTGCTCCAGAAGTATACCCTACAAAAAGACCTTCGGTTTTTGCAATATCGCGTGCAGTATGTGCGCTATCTTCATCCGTAACTTTCTCAAAATGGTCAATTACATCGAAGTCTGTTGCCGATGGAATAAGGTTTTTACCAAGTCCTTCTATTCGATACGGATATATTTCATTCGCATCAAACTCTTGAGTTTCATGGTATTTTTTTAATACAGAACCGTAGGCATCAACTCCTATAATTTGAATGTCCTTGTTTTGTTCCTTAAGATAACGGCCGATACCTGAAATTGTTCCTCCTGTGCCGCTACTAGCAACTAAATGTGTGACTTTACCGTTGGTTTGATTCCAAATTTCGGGACCAGTTGTAAGGTAATGTGCGTCTGTATTTAACTCGTTAAAATATTGATTGATATAAATGGAACCTTCAATTTCGTCGTGTAAGCGTTTAGCTACCTGATAATACGAACGTGGATCATCTGCACTTACATGACCTGGACAAACATACACCTTGGCTCCCATGGAACGCAACATGTCTATTTTATCTGGTGATGATTTTGAGGTGACTGCCAAAATACAATCGTATCCTTTTATGATACTAACCATTGCTAAGCTGTAACCTGTATTCCCTGAAGTTGTTTCAATAATAGTGTCACCAGGGTTTAATATACCCTTCTTTTCTGCCTGTTCAATGATATGCAGCGCAATTCGGTCTTTGTTGGAATGTCCAGGGTTAAAAGCTTCAACTTTAGCGTAATAATTACCTTTGAAATCATTGGTAATTCGGTTAAGTTTAACAAGAGGCGTATTGCCAATTAACTCTAGGGCACTGTTGTATGCTGTTATCTTATTGGTTATCATACCGTAACACACAAGGTGTAAATAATTTAAAAGCGAATTTACAAAAATTATATAATTTCATGAATATAACTTAGCGTTAGTTGTTTTCTAAATGCATAAGAAAAGCATATTCCATGGCTATTTCCTTTAAGGCTTCAAAACGACCTGAAGCTCCTCCATGACCTGCATCCATGTTGGTGTGTAGTAAAATAACATTATTCCCCTGATGCATGTCACGTAATTTTGCAGTCCACTTGGCAGGCTCCCAGTATTGGACTTGTGAATCATGTAAACCAGTAGTTATTAATGTGTTGGGGTAAGAAACCGGCAACACATTATCATACGGGGAATACGACTTGATATAATCGTAATATTCTTTCTCATTCGGATTACCCCATTCATCATATTCACCAGTAGTAAGTGGGATACTATCGTCCATCATTGTTGTAACAACATCAACAAAAGGAACTGCAGCTACCACACCCTTATATAACTCGGGAGCCATATTCATAATAGCACCCATAAGTAATCCACCAGCTGAACCCCCCATGGCATACAAATGATTGGCAGAAGTGTATTTTTTATCAATCAAAAACTTTGAACAACTAATAAAGTCGGTAAATGTATTTTTTTTATGTAACATCCTGCCTTTTTCGTACCAGGAACGCCCTAAGTATTCACCACCCCTAACATGGGCAATAGCAAAGACAAAGCCTCGATCTAATAAACTTAATCGAACTGATGAAAAATAAGGGTCTATCGTATTTCCATACGACCCATACGCATACTGTAATAAAGGGGTTGTTACTCCAAGCTTGGTGTCAATATGGCGTACTAATGAAATAGGAATTTGAGTCCCATCATCAGCTGTAGCCCAGAAACGATCTGCAGTGTAATTGGCTTTATCAAAAGAACCGCCGAGCACTTCTTGTTCCTTTTTTACATCTTTAACTCGAGTTTTTGTGTTGTAATCAATAACACTAGAAGGTGTTGTTAATGATGAAAAATTATACCGGAATATATGTGCGTCAAAGTCAAGGTTTGTGCTCAATGAAGCAGTGTAGGTTTCACTATTGAAATCTAAATAGTAATCTTCTTTTCCATCCCAGCGCAAAACACGAAGTTGAAGCAGTCCATTTTTACGCTCAGACACAACCATAAATGATTTAAAAAGCTCCACATCTTCCAACAATACATCAGCCCTGTGAGGAAGGACATCAACCCAATTTTCTTTACCAGGAGAAGAAACTGGCGCTTTTACAAGTTTAAAATTTGTTGCGTCTTCAGCATTTGTGGTAATGTAAAACGCATCTTCAAAATGGGAAACACTGTATTCTAAACCACGTTGCCTCTCTTGTATAAATTTAAATGAAGCCTTTGGTGTATTACTTGGCAAATACTGATACTCCGAAGTCATTGTGCTTGTTGATCCAATCATAATAAATTTTCGTGATTTTGATGGATAAACAAACGTATAAAAGGTTTCATCTTCTTCTTCAAAAACCAGTATATCATCGTCTTGATCTTGACCAAGTTCATGCCTAAATATTCTATCTGTTCTTAGAGTTTCTTCGTTTTTAGCGGTGTAAAACATAGTTTTGCTATCGGCTGCCCATGTGGCATAAGAACTTACTCCTTTTATTTCATCTGTAAGCATTTTACCCGTTTGAAGATCTTTTATCTTGATCGAATAAATACGCCTAGAAAGTGTATCAAGTCCAAAAGCCAACTTAGTATTATCTGGACTTACACTCAAGCCAGAAACCTGACAATATGCCAACTCTTTAGCAAGCACATTTACATCTAACAGTATCTCCTCTTTTGCCTCTAAGGTTTTGTGTTTACGAGTATATATGGGGTAATCTTTACCTGATTCATAACGTTGGATATACCAATACTCGTTAAGGTAATAAGGAACCGAACTGTCATCTTCCTTGATCCTTCGCTTCATTTCTGCAAAAAGTTCTTTTTGAAGTTTTTCTGTGGGAGCAAGAACTGCTTGGGTATATGCGTTTTCATCTTCCAGGTATTGAATCACTTCAGGGTCTTCCCGATCGTTCATCCAGTAATAAGGATCAATACGAGTATCGCCATGAGCGGTAAGCTCTTTTTTGTTGATTTTTGCGTCTGGAGGAGTATGTATCATATTAGTGCAGCTAAATAGGCAGCAAAAATAAGCAGCTAGGACAACTTTTGAGCTCATAATAATGTATTTTTACAATCTAAATGTATTAAAAATTGACACAAGACCATTTGAAAAGTCTTATTGAACGCCTTGGCGCGTTGAGGAGGTATCTTTGACATCGATAATAAAAGGTTTGAAGTCTCCAATAAAGAAGAAAAGACATTAGACCCAGATTTCTGGAACGACTCAAAAGCAGCAGAAAAATACATGCGTGAGTTACGCAGTGTAAAACAATGGGTCATCGATTACGAAAAAGCCGCACAATTGGTCGAAGAACTTGAAGTCACCTTTGAATTTCATAAAGCTGGTGACGTTTCAGAACAAGAGCTGCTAGCATTAAAAGAAACGACAGTTAACCACTTTGAAGACATCGAATTTAGAAACATGCTTTCTGCAGAAGGAGACAGCCTTAGTGCTGTTATACAAATTACTGCTGGTGCAGGGGGTACAGAAAGTTGCGACTGGGCTGCTATGCTAATGCGCATGTACCAAATGTGGGCAGAAAAACGTGGTTACAAAATTAAAGAACTTAACCATCAAGAAGGAGATGTGGCTGGGATTAAAACAGTAACCCTTGAAATTGATGGTGATTATTCCTTTGGTTGGTTAAAAGGAGAAAATGGTGTACACCGACTTGTACGCATCTCCCCTTTTGATAGTAACGCAAAACGCCATACAAGTTTTGCGTCGGTTTATGTATACCCCCTTGTGGATGACACCATTGAAATTGATTTAAATCCTGCAGATATTGAAATGACCACGGCACGCTCTAGCGGGGCTGGAGGACAAAATGTTAATAAGGTTGAAACTAAGGTTCAATTGTTTCACAAACCCTCGGGTATTCAAATCTCATGTTCGGAAACTCGTTCGCAACACGACAACCGTGATAGAGCCATGCAAATGTTACGTTCTCAATTGTATGAAATCGAATTGCAAAAACGTATGGAAGCACGTGAAGATATTGAAGCCGGAAAGATGAAAATCGAATGGGGGTCACAAATTAGAAATTACGTACTTCACCCCTACAAGCTCATTAAAGACGTTCGTACTCAAGAAGAAACAGCAGCAGTAGATGATGTACTTAATGGAGATTTAGATCGCTTTTTAAAATCTTTTTTAATGTCACAACAAACTACTAGTAAAGACCCATGGGAAAAATAGATACTGTAATTTTTGATTTTGGTGGGGTACTGATAGATTGGAGTCCTGCATATGTATACTTAAAAGAATTTCGAGGAGACGAAAAGAAGATGCATGAATTCCTAAATACTATCTGCTCTTGGAAATGGAATGAAAATCAAGATGCGGGATATCCATTGGAACGAGCTACTGAAGAACGAGTTGCGTTGTATCCAGAACACGAAAGACTTATACGCATGTATTACGGAAGGTGGAAGGACATGCTTGGTTATGAGCATACAGAAACTGTAGCGTTATTAGAACGAATAAAAAATCAGGGAAAACACAGGCTAATAGGGCTTACCAATTGGAGTCATGAAACATTTCCGGTTGCTCTTGAACGTTTTCCTTTTTTATCCTGGTTTGAAGGTATTGTGGTTTCAGGCACAGAAAAGATGAAAAAACCAGATGCAGAAATATATCAACTCACCTTAAAAAGGTACAACATACAAGCTGAAAACGCTGTATTTATTGATGATAAAGAAGAAAATATTACTGCTGCTTTAAAAGAGCAAATACACGGCTTACACCATACTACTGCAAGAGAGCTAGAAAAGAATCTTATTGCTTTGGGTGTTTTGTAATACACACTAGGTATTTTGTTGCAATTTTGGAATAAATAAAAGGCTAATTTCACAAAAAAAAAATCATGGCTAGAATCATACTACTAGTTATAATCGTTTTTTATTATTCCTTAGCGCTCGGACAGTCAAAGTTTAATTTAAATGCGACCATTGTTGATGGTGTCTCCAAAGATAAATTACCCTTTGCTACTTTAACGCTGTTGGATACAGATACAAAAAAACTTGCAGGCGGTGGTGTTTCTGATGAAAACGGATTTGTTAAGGTGGAAAGCAATTTTCGTAGTGTTATCGTACAAGTGGACTATATTGGGTACGAAACTTATACAACTACTAAAGTGCTCAATAAAAAAACTTCCTTAGGAATAGTAGCGCTTACTCCCAAAGACAATCAACTTGCTGGTATTGACCTTGTTGGAAGAAGAAGTGATGTAGAAATCAGACTAGACAAACGTGTATATAATATTGGACAAAACCTCAATGCGAAGGGAACGAATGTTTCTGATGTATTGGAAAACATCCCTTCATTATCTATTGACTTAGATGGAAATTTAGAACTTCGAGGAAATACCAATGTTCGGATTTTAATAGATGGGAAACCATCGGGATTGGTAGGAATGAATGGCATTGATGCACTTGCGGATTTACCCGCAGAATCTATTGATCGTGTAGAAATAATTACCGCTCCTTCAGCACGATATCAAGCAGAAGGAAGCTCAGGAATTATAAATATCATTTTAGCAAAGAACACTTTGAAAGGACTAAATGGTGTATTCAATGTAACTGCTGGAAAATTTGATAGTTATGGTAGTAACGCTAGTTTAAATTACAAATCTGGCAAATTTAATTTTTTTACCAATTCAGGATATAGGGATGAAACCAATATTGGAGGTGCATTTCAAGACAATTATTATAACGACAACGCCGATTATGACCAATTTATTGAAACGCGATCCTTTGACCGTAGAAGACGGGGCACAAACATAAATATTGGTACTGACTTTAACCCAACTGATAAAACTAAGTTTACCTTGTCGTATGTCCACAATAAAAGAGATGGAGATGACCAAACGATTAATTTTCAAAATCACTTCTTAGTATCAAATTTTGTAACCCAATCTCGGAGATCGGAGATCGAAAAAGACACAGACATCAACGAACAACTAAGTCTTTCTGTCACGCATAAGTTTAATGACAAGGGACATAAACTTGATTTTACCATTCAAAGGGAAAAGAACATTGAAGATGAACTTGCTGATTTACAAACGCAACAATACCTACCAACAAATATTCTTGGATTATTAGAAGAAAATAATACTGCAGACACCCAAAAACAATTTTTGGTACAATTAGATTATGTCTGGCCAATAGATAAAAACACGCAATTTGAAGCAGGATACCGCACTACAGATGAAAACCAAGATGCTACGTTTGTTGTACAAAACAAAGATGAAGTAGGGTCAATTATAATCAATGAGTCATTAACAAATTTTTTAGAGTTTAACCAAGAAGTACATGCTATATATACCCAATTTGGAAAGAAATGGAATAGCCTATCTATTTTAACAGGATTGCGCTATGAGCACACAAAAACGGATATTCTTCAAAAAATCACACAAGAAGACAACAACAGGTCTTTTGGTGATTTCTTTCCAACAATAAATATAGGCTTAGAGTTATCTGATACAGAGAATATAACATTGGGCTATAACCGAAGGATTTCTCGACCACGATCTAGAAGTTTAAACCCCTTTCAATCCCGATCAAGTGAAACAAGTTTTTTTAGAGGAAATCCATATCTAAAACCGAGTTACTCAAATGGCGTAGATGTAGGCTATTTAAAACAGTTTAAAAAAGTGACCTTGAACGGTTCTGTTTACTTTAGACGCACAGAGGGGCCCGAGAATAGAATTTCTGTAGAAACAGGCGATGTAGTAGAAGTAAATGGCGTGTCAACTAAAGTTGTTGAACGCTTTCCGATCAATCTTGGTCGAGGTGATCAATTTGGTATTGAAGCGAATAGTTCGGTGCGCTGGTCTACAAAATGGAGAACAAATTTGAGTTTTAATTTCTTTAAGCGAACAGAAGTTGGAGATTATCAAGGCAGAAGTTTTGATAACACAAATAGAAGTTGGACGGGGAATCTCAGAAACAACTTAAGCCTACCAGCTAACATAAACACACAAATAAACGTTTGGTTTAGAGGGCCTAATCAATCGGCATTTGGCAAAAGGAAAGCATTTGGAGGTCTTAATTTAGGTTTAAGTAAAGATGTTATGGATAATAATGCCACAATTAACATTAATTTCTCCGATGTGTTTAATACCAGCATCTTCAAATGGGAAACAAACACTGGAACAATACTAACTCAAGGCGAGTATCAACGAAGAAAACCCGTATATAAAATCACCTTCACGTACCGTTTTAGGCAAGACAAAGAGCGTCAGCGCAGCGGGGGTGACTACGAAGGGAACGGAGGCTTTGAACTTTAATTAACTTTTAGCCTTTTCACGTTTTTCTTTTAGCCATTGCATTAAGTTACCTGTCAACCAAAAGGGAACAACAAAAGTGATAAGAAATATCATCAGCCAAAAACCAATGGTAAGAATGGTTAAAAATGCTAAGAAACCTAGGTATTGATCAAATTCAATCATAATTGAAGTTTTGACAAAGGTACATATTGGTTCTTTACCTTACAACAAATTAAATGCTTCTGCTTTTGTATTTTTGTACAAAATATCTACATGAAAGTACGGGAAGAAAAAGACACGATGGGAACTGTACAAGTCCCCGCTGATAAATATTGGGGTGCGCAAACAGAACGTTCTAGGAAAAACTTTAAAATTGGTGCTGCTGCATCCATGCCTCTAGATATTGTTTATGGATTTGCGATTCTTAAAAAAGCAGCGGCATATACAAATACTGATTTAGGTGTATTAGATGCGAACAAACGAGACCTTATTGCAAAGGTCTGTGATGAAATTGAGCAAGGTAAACTCGATGATCAATTTCCGTTAGTAATATGGCAGACTGGCTCTGGAACTCAGTCCAACATGAATGTAAACGAAGTTATTGCCAACAGAGCACATGTATTAGAAGGAAATACTTTAGGTAAAGGAACACGAACGTTAGCTCCTAACGATGACGTAAATAAATCACAATCTTCAAATGATACGTTTCCTACAGCAATGCACATAGCGATATATAAGCGCTTGGTTGAAACTACACTTCCTGGAATACGTACTCTTAGAGATACGTTAAAACAAAAAACAATTGCCTTTGATGCGGTTATTAAGATTGGTCGTACACACTTTATGGATGCAACGCCTTTGAGCCTTGGTCAAGAATTTTCAGGGTATGTGGCACAACTCAATAATGGAATAAAAGCACTAGAAAACACCCTACCCCATTTGGCTCAACTTGCCCTTGGAGGTACTGCCGTTGGCACGGGTATCAATACGCCTAAGGGATATAGTAAAAAGGTGGCTGAATACATTGCTTCATTTACGGGGCTTCCTTTTGTGACTGCTGAAAATAAATTTGAAGCCCTTGCGTCACATGATGCATTAGTAGAAACGCATGGTGCCTTACGTCAATTGGCCGTCTCATTATTTAAAATCGGCAATGATATCCGGATGATGGCTAGTGGTCCTAGGTCGGGAATTGGAGAACTTATTATTCCAGCAAATGAACCTGGAAGCTCTATAATGCCTGGTAAAGTAAACCCTACGCAATGCGAAGCATTAACCATGGTTTGTACGCAGGTAATGGGCAATGATGCTGCAGTAGCTTTTGCCGGCTCGCAAGGACATTTTGAGCTCAATGTTTATAAACCCATCATGGCTGCCAATGTATTGGAATCAGCTCGGCTATTGGGTGATGCTTCTATGAGTTTTGACAGCAATTGCGCGCAAGGAATTGAACCAAATCTAGAAACTATTGATTCGCTCTTGAACAATTCTCTCATGCTAGTGACCGCGCTAAATACTAAAATTGGGTATTATAAGGCCGCAGAAATAGCCAATTTGGCACACAAGAAAAAACTAACCTTAAAGCAAGCAGCATTAGAAACAGGCTACCTTACTTCAGATGAGTTTGATGCTTGGGTGCAACCCAAAAATATGATTGGCCGTGACTAATGAATTTAAAATCATTCCGTATGAAAAGGCGTTAAAACCTTACTTCAAAAAACTAAACGTGGAATGGTTAGAAAAATACTTTGTTGTAGAACCCTATGATGCAACATTACTTGAAAACTGCGAAAATAAAATCATAAATAACGGCGGATATATTTTCTTTGGCATCATAAAAAACCAAGTCGTCGGAACTTACGCATTATTACCCCCATTAAATGGTTGCGTAGAATTAGGTAAAATGGCAATCACAGAAGCCTACCAAGGAAAAGGATACGGGCAAAAATTGCTCCAACATTCACTTACAACAGCTAAAAATCTAGGCTATGGAAACGTGTTGTTATACACCAGTAGAAAACTAGAAAAATCCATTTATTTGTATCTTAAATTCGGTTTTAAAGAAGTGCCAAATGAAGATAGTCCCTATGCACGGGGAGATATTAAAATGCTGCTTAAACTGTAGGACTTCCTAGTAACTTTTGCTTCCAGTTACTCCAGCCGTATTTCTTGGTGTATACAAACAGCAACAAACCATACATTGGCAAAGACATAAAAGCATACATATATACATTAGGGTCGGATACATCTAAAAAAATTGAATGTGTTTGAAAGGCAGTCCAATCTGCTGTAACCAGTAATGATATTAGTAAATTATTTCCTGCATGAAATCCAAGTGCAAGCTCAAGACCCTCGTCCATCAGAGTAATTATACCCAAGAAAAAACCAGTAGAAACATAGGAAACCATTAACAAAGACCCTAATTTTTCAACCTCAGGATTTGAATAATGAAGATATCCAAAAAGTAAAGAAGTTATCAATAAGGGCATAAGGCGTTTAGAAAAAACTTGACCAAGTCCTTGCATTAGGTACCCACGAAAAAATAGTTCTTCTGCACTAGCTTGCAAAGGAACCATGACAATAGCAATTACAAATAAAACAGCGAAGGCTTGGGCATCAAAATTCAATTGAAAATCATTGGGATTCGACATATAAGATCCAACAAACAATAACGATGTTAAAAAGGTGATGGAAAAAAAGGCAAATCCAACACGCTTCCAGTCAATCTTTTGACGTGAGGTAATAAATTCAACGACAGAAAGTTTATGAAGTTTTCGAACCAGCAATAAAATTACACCAGCAATTACAGCAAAAGGCAATAACATTAATGCTAAATTTTTATTTGAGGGCAATATTTTGAGCAGTTCTGCAGCATCCATACTGCCAAGTTGCTCAAATCCAACTTCAGATGCCATTGCTAATAAGTGTGGAATATTGGCGATAAGAAACACAAAAAGTATAATGATTATTCCAAAAAAATACTTTCCAAAAAAACCACCTTGTTGTGCTCGAATATGTTCTAAATGCATACACTTAATTAAGTGTATCAAGATACATACTATTTCTTATTGGGAAGAATAATGGTCGTTAGCTTACAAGAAGATACCAACTGGTCCTCATCATTGGTAATTGATATTTGCCAATGTTGCATGGTGTTCCCTTTGTGTAATGCTGTTGCTTTTGCATACACATACCCCGAGCGGACACCACGGACATGGTTGGCAGAAACCTCAATTCCACGCATGATAACATTATCCGTTTTACAAAAAATAGCGCATGCAGCACTACCGACCGTTTCGGCTAACGCAGCAGTAGCACCACCATGTAAAACCCCATCAACTTGATGTACTGCAGCAGTGACAGGCATTTTGGCTGTAAGATAATCTTCACCGAGTTCAACAAAAGTAACGCCAAGGGTGTCCACTAATGTGTTTGCACAGCGTTCTTGCAATACGGCTAAAACGTTTTCATTATTCATAATAAAAGAAGCGCCCCGTTGGCGGGGCGCATAGGTTTTATTTATTTAACTTCTTCAAAGTCAACATCTTCAACATCATCATCAGATGATGGGGCTGAAGCGTCATCAGCTGGAGGTGTGTCTCCACCCGCTTCTTGTTGCGCTTTATACATTTCTTCAGAAGCTTGTTTCCATGCCTCATTAATCGTATCAAGTGCAGGCTTTATCGCCTCTAAATCGTTCGCTTCATAAGCTTTCTTAAGTCCTTCAAGTGCAGTTTCAATTGGTGCTTTTTTATCTTCAGAAAGTTTGTCACCAAACTCTTTGAGTTGCTTTTCCGTTTGGAAAATCATTTGATCCGCATTGTTGAGCACTTCTACTTGTTCTTTAGACTTTTTATCTGCGTCAGCATTAGCTTCTGCCTCTTTTCGCATGCGTTCAATTTCTTCTTCGGTAAGACCAGAAGAAGCTTCGATACGAATATCCTGAGATTTATTGGTAGCCTTATCCATTGCGGTAACGTGAATTAGTCCATTAGCGTCAATATCAAAAGTAACTTCAACTTGTGGAACACCTCGTTGTGCTGGAGGAATACCATCTAGGTGAAAACGACCAATAGTCTTGTTGTCAGCAGCCATAGAACGCTCTCCTTGAATCACATGAATTTCTACAGAGGGCTGGTTGTCAGCAGCAGTAGAAAAAACTTGAGATTTTTTTGTCGGGATTGTTGTATTTGATTCGATAAGTTTTGTCATTACACCACCCATAGTTTCAATACCTAGGGAAAGCGGAGTAACGTCTAATAAAAGAACATCTTTAACATCTCCTGTAAGTACACCACCTTGAATGGCAGCACCAACAGCAACGACTTCATCAGGATTAACTCCTTTTGAAGGTTTCTTACCGAAAAACTTCTCCACTTCTTCCTGAATCACAGGAATACGTGTAGATCCACCCACTAAAATAACCTCATCAATATCTCCTGTTGAAAGACCTGCGTCATCCAACGCCTTTTTTACAGGATTCATGGAACGCTTTACCAATTCATCAGCAAGTTGTTCAAACTTAGCACGAGTAAGAGTTTTTACTAAGTGTTTAGGACCTGAAGCAGTTGCAGTAATGTATGGAAGATTAATTTCCGTTTGTGACGACGAAGACAATTCAATTTTTGCCTTTTCAGCGGCTTCTTTTAAGCGCTGTAATGCCATAGGATCTTTACGCAAATTAATCTCTTCCGTTTCTTCAAATTCGTAAGCAAGCCAATGAATAATGACATCATCAAAATCATCGCCACCAAGATGCGTATCCCCATTGGTTGAAAGAACTTCAAAGACACCATCGCCTAATTCAAGGATAGAGATATCAAAAGTTCCACCTCCAAGATCATAGACTGCAATTTTTTTGTCAGAACCACCCTTATCCATGCCGTAGGCCAAGGCAGCAGCAGTGGGTTCATTTATAATACGTTGCACTTTTAAGCCTGAAATTTCTCCAGCCTCTTTGGTCGCTTGTCGTTGTGCGTCATTAAAGTAAGCAGGTACTGTAATCACAGCCTCAGTTACTGCCTGACCAAGATAATCCTCAGCTGTTTTTTTCATCTTTTGAAGTACCATTGCAGATAATTCTTGAGCACTGTATAGTCGCCCATCAATATCGACACGAGGGGTGTCATTATCACCTTTAACTACTTTATAAGGAACACGCTCAACTTCTTTTTTGGATTCAGAGAATTTGTTTCCCATAAATCGTTTAATAGAAGATATCGTTTTTGTAGGGTTTGTTACAGCCTGACGTTTGGCTGGGTCACCTACTTTAATTTCTCCTCCTTCAACAAACGCAATAACCGACGGGGTTGTGCGTTTTCCTTCAGCATTAGGGATTACTACTGGTTCATTCCCTTCCATTACAGAAACACACGAGTTGGTTGTTCCTAAATCAATACCTATAATTTTACTCATTATATTACATATTTTCTATGGTATTGTCAATCTTTATGCCACATCGATTTGCTGACAGCTTGTCATGTTGCATAGATTGTTCACAATACTGTATTTTTGAAAAAAATATGTATGTCATCAACAAGCAAATCATATAAGCGAATAACCACCAATTCGTTATTTGAAATGAAACAGGCAGGAGAGAAAATCTCAATGCTAACAGCCTACGACTATTCTATGGCAAAAGCAGTAGATGCCGCAGCTGTTGATGTAATTTTGGTAGGCGACTCTGCTTCAAATGTGATGTCGGGTCATGAAACAACCTTACCAATAACAATCGATCAAATGATCTATCATGCCGACGCAGTAGTACGGGCTGTTAAGCGAGCGCTTGTTGTTGTTGATTTACCCTTTGGAACATATCAGTCTGATCCTAAGGAAGCATTGCGATCTTCAATTCGCATTATGAAAGAAGCAGGAGCGCACGCAATTAAAGTTGAAGGAGGTGCAGAAATAAAAGACTCCATAACACGGATTTTAAACGCGGGTATTCCCGTAATGGGACACCTTGGATTAACACCTCAATCCATTTATAAGTTTGGAACCTACACGGTTCGCGCTCGGGAAGAAGCTGAAGCAGCAAAACTTTTAGAAGATGCCCAATTGTTAGAAAAATTAGGTTGTTTTGCCTTGGTCTTAGAAAAAATTCCAGCAGAGCTGGCTGCAAAAGTTGCTAAAACAGTGCAAATTCCTGTAATCGGAATTGGTGCTGGTGGTGACGTCGATGGACAGGTACTTGTACTTCACGATATGCTTGGGCTTACTACAGAGTTTAGCCCTCGCTTTTTACGTCGCTATATGAACCTTTACGATCAAATGACAACTGCCGTTCAGCAATACATACAAGATGTAAAAACCAACGAGTTTCCTAACAAAAATGAACAGTACTAATTGACAACACCAGAAATCCTTTTTGAGGATAACCACATTTTGGTCATCAATAAGCCTGCAGGAATGTTGTCACAAGGGGATCAAACAGGAGATGTGTCAGTTGTTGACGCCCTAAAAGTTTTTATCAAAAATCGAGATCAGAAACCTGGTAATGTGTTCATGGGATTGGTTCATCGTCTAGATAGACCCACCAGCGGTGTCATGATTTTAGCCAAAACATCGAAAGCCCTTTCACGACTAAATCAACAATTTGCTGATAAAACTCCACAAAAGGTCTATTGGGCAATGGTCTCTGGGAAACCTAAGCCTACCCCTACCCGATTATCACATTACTTGATAAGAAAGCCAAAGCAGAATAAATCTTTTGCACATTTAAAAGAAGTTCCTAACAGCAAGTTTGCTGAACTCGTGTACAAGGAAAAACAACGCTTAGATCGATATAGCCTGCTTGAAGTTGAATTATTAACAGGCCGTCATCATCAAATTAGAGCACAACTGTGTAAAGAAGGAATGATTATCAAAGGAGATCTTAAGTACGGAGCGCCACGATCCAATAAAAATGGGAGCATACATTTACACGCAAGAAAGCTATCTCTGGTGCATCCTACGCTGAAAGAGCCCATAAGTTTTGTTGCGCCAACCCCAGAAGATCCATTATGGAATAGCACTATTAAAAAATGATAAGAAAAAAACCACAGGATGGGGTTAATTCTGTATGCTTAGTTTCTAAAATTAGTTACTTTTGTCTTTAACGTTATTTTAACATGAATAAAGAATACGTTCAAATTTTTGATACAACCTTACGCGATGGGGAACAAGTCCCTGGGTGTAAGCTAAACAAAGAACAAAAAATCATACTTGCTAAACGTCTAGATGTTTTAGGGGTAGATATTATTGAAGCAGGTTTTCCTATTTCATCTCCTGGAGATTTTGATGCTGTTTATCAAGTAGCAAAAACGGTTAAAAATGCCGTGGTTTGTGGACTAACACGTGCTGTACAAAAAGACATTGAAGTTGCTGCAGAAGCATTAAAGCCTGCAAATCGCCCTCGTATCCACACAGGAATTGGTACTTCTGACTCTCACATTCATCATAAATTTAGATCCACACGTGAAAAGATTATTGAGCGTGGCGTAGCAGCTGTAAAGCATGCCAAGAAATTTGTTGAAGATGTCGAGTTTTATGCGGAAGACGCAGGAAGGACTGATAACGCCTTTTTAGCGCAAGTCTGTGAGGCAATGATACAGGCAGGGGCAACTGTCTTAAATATTCCAGACACTACAGGCTATTGCCTTCCTGAAGAATATGGAGCCAAGATGAAGTATCTTATGGAGCATGTCCCTTCCATACACAAAGCCATATTATCCTGTCACTGCCATAACGATTTAGGCTTGGCTACTGCCAATTCTATTTCTGGAATTGTTAACGGAGCGCGGCAAATTGAGTGTACTATCAACGGAATTGGTGAACGTGCAGGGAATACTTCCCTTGAAGAAGTTGTCATGATAATGCGTCAACATCCTAATTTGGGCTTAGATACGCATGTACAATCAAAAATGCTTTCTGAAACAAGTCAGATGGTATCTGATGCAATGGGCATGATTGTTCAACCCAATAAAGCCATTGTTGGTGCCAATGCATTTGCGCATAGTTCTGGCATCCACCAAGATGGTGTGATTAAAAATCGCGAAACCTATGAAATCATCAATCCACATGATGTTGGTGTTGACACGTCATCTATTGTACTTACGGCACGAAGTGGAAGGGCTGCATTAGCTTACAGAGCAAAAAATATCGGGATTGAACTTACCAAAATTGAATTAGACATGGCGTATGCCAGCTTTTTAACTTTTGCAGATAAGAAAAAAGAAATTACCGATAACGATATACCTGAAATAATAAAAACTGCTGGCATCGGCTTATAACGTTATGAAAAAAACTCTTTTTGATAAAGTCTGGGATAGTCACGTCGTGTCATCTGTTGACAACGGACCCGATATCCTTTATATAGACAAACATCTTATCCATGAAGTAACAAGTCCACAGGCATTTAATGTCTTGGAAGATAAGAACATTTCACTTTTTCGTCCAAGCCAGGTAGTTGCTACTGCAGATCATAACGTGCCAACTGAAAATCAGCACCTTCCAATACAAGATGCATTATCACGTAAGCAAGTTACACAGCTTACAACAAATTGTGATCGCCATGGAGTAACGCTTTATGGCTTAGGTCATCCTTACCAAGGAATTGTTCACGTGATCGGACCTGAATTAGGCATTACACAACCTGGAATGACTATGGTATGTGGTGATAGTCACACCTCTACGCATGGTGCTTTTGGTACCATTGCATTTGGTATTGGCACAAGCCAAGTTGCACAGGTATTTGCAAGTCAGTGTTTGCTTGTTGCAAAGCCAAAAAGTATGCGTGTTGTTGTTGATGGAACTTTACATCCGGATGTACAACCAAAAGACGTTATCCTCTATGTTATTGCAAAATTAGGCACAGATGCTGGAACTGGATACTTTGTTGAATTTGCAGGGTCTGTATTTGAAGAAATGAGCATGGAAGGCCGCATGACCGTATGCAATATGAGTATTGAAATGGGCGCTCGTGGTGGCATGATTGCCCCAGATCAAACAACCTTTAACTATGTTTCAGGGCGTGAATTTGCTCCTAAAGGAGCTGAACTCGAATCAAAAATTGCCCATTGGAAAACCTTACCTACAGATGAAGGTGCAACATTTGATTTAGAACACTCGTTTCCTGCAGAAGACATCCGACCCATGATTACTTACGGGACAAACCCAGGAATGGGAATTAAAATAACCGATAATATTCCTGAATCTAATGACGCTAGCTTTATCAAGTCGTTAAACTATATGGGGCTTAAAGCAGGAAGTAAACTTCTTGATATGCCTATCAGTCATGTTTTTATTGGCAGTTGTACTAATTCTAGAATTGAAGATTTCAGAGCTGCCGCCGCCTATGTGGCAGGAAAACAAAAGTCAGCTGCTGTTTCAGCACTAATTGTTCCCGGATCACAACAAGTAGCCAAACAAATTGTTTCAGAAGGCTTGGATCAAATTTTTGAAAAAGCTGGATTTATCCTTCGACAACCAGGATGTTCTGCATGCTTGGCTATGAATGATGATAAAATCCCAGCTGGTGCCTATTGCGTTTCTACGTCAAATCGAAATTTTGAAGGTAGACAAGGACAGGGCGCCCGTACCTTATTAGCGAGTCCTGTTACTGCAGCAGCTGCAGCAGTAGCTGGAAAAATAGTTGATGTAAGTCAAAACTAATGGAAAAATTTAAAGTTTTAACAAGTGGTATGGTGCCACTGACAATAGAAAATGTAGATACCGATCAAATCATTCCTGCGCGATTTTTAAAAGCAACTGATCGAAATGGATTTGGTGAAAATCTTTTTAAAGATTGGCGCTACAATAACGACAATACACCCAAAAAAGATTTTGTTCTTAACAACCCTACCTATTCTGGTGCTATTTTGGTTGCGGGAAATAATTTTGGATGTGGATCTAGTCGGGAGCATGCTGCTTGGTCACTAGCCGATTATGGATTTCGTGTAGTAATCTCCAGCTTTTTTGCAGACATTTTTAAAGGAAATGCACTTAACAATGGAATACTACCTATCCAAGTAAGCCCTGAAGTGTTAAAGAAGTTATTTCACGCTATAGAGGAAGATAATGCTGTGAAAGCTAATGTAAATCTAGAAACACAAAAGCTACTTGTCGAAAAGGCAGGCATTGAAGTTGATTTTGAGCTTAATCCTTATAAAAAAATGTGCCTAATCAATGGGTATGATGATATCGATTATCTATTAAGTCAAAAAGACGCTATTAAATCATTTGAACAAAACCGCTAATGAAAAAGCATATTGCTGTACTTCCAGGAGATGGAATTGGACCAGAAATCATTCAAGAGGCTATAAAAGTATTGGATAAAGTCGCAAATGTTTATTCGCATGAATTTAAATATACTTACGCTGATATGGGTGCAATTGCCATTGACAAAACTGGCAATCCCCTACCTAAGGATACCCTTAAAATAAGTTTAGCAAGTGATGCTGTATTGTTTGGCGCCATTGGCGATCCAAAATACGACAATGACCCTAATGCTAAGGTTCGACCAGAACAAGGGCTGCTTGCCATTCGTAAGGCACTTGGACTGTTTTGTAATGTGCGTCCAGTAAAAACTTTTGATTCGCTTTTACATCAATCTCCGTTAAAAGAAGATCGTGTTAAAGGAACAGATTTTGTCATGTATCGAGAACTTACTGGCGGTATTTATTTTGGAGAAAAAAAACTATCTGAGGATAAAAACACCGCTTCAGATCTATGCCAGTATACACGTACTGAGATTGAACGTATTGCCCACAAGGCTTTTGCTGCAGCACGTAAACGTAGAAATGTACTTACTCTTGTAGATAAAGCAAATGTTTTAGAATCTTCACGGCTGTGGCGTAGAGTAGTGACAGAACTTCATAAAGCTGAATACGATGATGTAGAACTCCACTTTTTATTTGTAGACAATGCAGCAATGCAAATGATCTTGGCGCCGAATCAATTTGATGTAATGCTTACTAGTAATCTCTTTGGAGATATCATTTCTGATGAGGGTAGTGTGATTGGTGGTTCGATTGGCTTGTTGCCATCTTCATCAATTGGTGAAAAACATGCGTTGTTTGAGCCTATCCACGGATCGTTTCCGCAAGGTGCTGGTAAAGGCATTGCTAATCCAATAGCCATGATACTTTCTGCTGCCATGATGCTTACACACTTCGATTTAGACAAAGAGGCAAAAGCCATCACAAAAGCTGTGGACTTGGCTCTTGAAAAACATATGTGTACGGCAGATGTTTTCCCAGAATCAACGCTTAACACTAGCGATGTAGGAGACTTTATAGCAAACAATATTGCATAAAAAAAGGGCCGAATGGCCCTTTTTATTTTTCTAAACTTCTCGATTTAGGCTTCGCCGTCCATCTTACGTTTTAAATCTGCCAATGCGTCCAAATCACCGAGGGTAGATTTTTCATTATTATCAGATGATTTACGGCGTGCCGTTTTTACATTATCAGCTTCAATACCTTTGTAAATAGCTGCATGAGACATAACAACTCGCTTAAAGTCTTTATTAAATTCAATTACTTTAAACTCGGCTGTTTCTCCTTTACCTAGCTTGCTTCCATCTTGCTTATCCAAATGACGTCCAGGTACAAATGCTGTGATGTCATCGTTCAAGAAAATAGTAGCGCCTTTGTCAACCATTTCAGTTACTGCCAGTTCATGAACTGAACCTTCACCATAGGTTTTTGCATACTTTTCCCATGGGTTGTCAGTCGTTTGTTTATGTCCAAGACTTAACTTACGTCCTTCAACATCAAGCTCAAGAACAATTACATCAAGCTCTTGACCAACTGTAACGATTTCTGATGGGTGCTTAACTTTCTTAGTCCAAGATAAATCAGATATATAAATAAGTCCATCAATACCTTCTTCAAGTTCTACAAAAACACCAAAGTTGGTGTAATTACGAACAATCCCAGTATGTTTAGAACCTAATGGATACTTGATCGTGATATCAGTCCAAGGGTCTTGAGAAAGTTGTTTGATACCTAATGACATTTTTCGCTCTTCGCGATCCAAGTTTAAGATAACTGCTTCTACCTCATCGCCAACTTTCACAAAATCTTGAGCAGAGCGTAAGTGCGTACTCCAAGACATTTCAGAAACGTGAACTAAACCTTCAACGCCAGGAGCTACTTCAACAAAAGCTCCGTAATCCGCAATAACGGTTACTTTACCCTTAATTGTATCTGCTTCTTTCATGGTGTCACCAATAGACTCCCACGGGTGTTGTGTAAGTTGCTTAACACCAAGTTGAATTCTTGATTTATTATCATCAAAGTCAAGGATAACAACATTAAGTTTTTGCTCAACTTCAAGGATTTCACTTGGGTGACTAATACGGTTCCAAGAAAGGTCTGTAATATGCACCAATCCATCAACACCACCTAAGTCAATAAACACACCATAAGATGTGATATTTTTCACAGTACCTTCAAGTACTTGACCTTTTTCAAGTTGTGCAATGATTTCTTTTTTCTGTTCTTCAATATCCGCTTCAATAAGTGCTTTATGTGATACAACAACATTTTTGAATTCGTGGTTGATTTTTACAATCTTGAATTCCATGTTTTTGTTTACATACTGATCGTAATCACGAATAGGCTTCACATCGATTTGTGACCCTGGTAAGAATGCTTCAATGCCAAACACATCTACAATCATTCCACCTTTAGTACGACATTTAACAAATCCTGTAACGACTTCTTGATTATCGTGAGCACCATTTACACGATCCCAAGCCATAATGGTACGCGCCTTACGGTGCGATAATACCAATTGACCTGTTTTATCTTCTCTAGTATCAATCATCACTTCAACCGAATCGCCCACTTTAAGATCTGGGTTGTAACGGAATTCATTTAATGAAATAACACCTTCAGACTTTGCATTAATGTCAATGATAGCCTCGCGGTCGGTCATATGTATTACTTTACCAGTAACTACATCTGCACCTTGTGTGTCCACAAAGTTTTCGGCAACAAGTTGCTCAAATTCTTTTAGTTTACCATCTTCAACAGCTTCAATACCCTCTTCATAATTTTGCCAGTCAAAATTGGCTAAAAACTCTTCGGGAGAAATTGTTGGAGTTGTGTCTTCTTGTGGGGTTTCTACTGCTTCAGGTTGTGCTTCTTCAGTAGCGGTTTCGGGAGTAGAAACAACTTCTTCAGCTGTTGTTTCTTCAATAGGTTGGTTTTCGTCAGCCATGCTGCGGTTCTTTGTATTCTGTAAAGCCGAGTAATAGGCGTAACTGTACAGAAGGATTAATATTGATTGCTCTTGTTATTACTCGAATACGCTTCTCAAGAGGGTGGCAAATGTACTGTCTTTATTGTAGATGTACAAAAAAAACTTAGCCCATGTTTAAAGTCTAAATTAAACCTTGAGTGAAGCAACCTAATTAAATCCGTTGTGTATTGAACTAAACAATTCGTTAGGGACTTTTAATGCTTAAAACTCATCATATGGCTACCGCATATCTGTTTATCGCAACAAGAATTAGTGAGATGGCATATTATTTGTAGATAATTATTACATTACAATTCCCTAAATCTACTAAACACCATGAAAACAATTGCCCTACTTTCAAAATCAGTACCATTACTTTTTATCGCACTACTACTAATCTCATCTTGCTCAAAAGATAGTGTTGAAGAAAAAATAAACGAAGAAATCAATCCAGAGCAAGGGAATAATCCGCCAGAAGCAGAAAACTTAGCACCACTTTTTACACTAACATCTGACACAGGTGGAAGTGTCAGCCTTTCCGACTATGAAAACAAAGGTGTTGGATTTTAAAGGAGTTGAATTGCGATTAACCAGTAGACTTTAGATAAATCACATCATAAAAAACATGCGAACATCTGATTGTTAACCCCAAACAAAATGAGAGAATTTGACCAATTATTCAAAGCTTTAAACATCGTTGAGGAAAATTTAAAAGAAGAACTTCTAAATGTTGGTGTTTTGCAAACAGTTTCTGCAAACTCATTAATTGTTGAAAAACATAAATACATAAAATGGCTAGCCTTGGTTATACATGGAAAAGTTAGGGTTTGGCAAGAAAATCAAGACAGACAGATTCTCCTTTATTATGTAAACCCTATTCAAACTTGTGTGTTATCGCTCGCTGCAATTTTTAAAGATTGTAAAAGTCTTATAAATGCTAAAACAATGGAAGAGACTACAATAATAAAAATTCCTGTTAGGCATGCTGCTGAATGGAGTTTTACATATAAATCATGGAATAGCTTTACCACAAAATCATTTATACACAGTTACGAAGATTTACTTTATTCATATAAAGATTTAGCCTTTAATACGGTTAATAAACGTTTACTTAATTATATACAATCTAGCAGTAGGCAAAACAACTCTCCCTATATAAAACTATCGCATAGTCAGTTGGCAAAAGAAATTGGCACAACACGAGAAGTTGTGTCTAAAACACTTAAACAATTGGAACACTCAGGAATTGTAAATCTTTCATTTAAACAAATTGAACTGTTATAAAACAGTATCTAAGATTTTATAGTTGTAACAAAAGGTACAGGTTTAACCACTAATATCATTTTACATTTATGGAATTAAAATACTAACCCCAAAATCTACAACAAATGACACATAAAGTTAATTCAATTTTAGTACTATTCATCCTTGCTCTATTGGGTATTGGCTGTTCATGTTCAAACAATGTTGAAAAAGAAGTTTTAAAAGCCAGTAAATCCTGGGTTTCTAATTTCAACATGGGGAACATAACAGAAATTTCAAATGCTTACGCTGAAGATGCAATCATGGTAGCAAAGCCCTTTGGGTTTTTTGAAGGAAAAAAATCTATCCGTGAATTTTGGACGCCTTTTATACAATCAGGTGCTACAAACTTGAAATATTATAATGCTAAAGTAGCCGTAATAAATGACACAAAAGCTATTCTTTCTGCAAACTGGAGCATGAACGTTGGTAATGGAATAATTACAAACGAAACCTGGATAAAACAAGCTGGAGAATGGAAATTACAAGAAGATCATTTTGAAGTAAAAGAGCAATTTGATGAAAATGGAAATAGCGTTGAAATGGATAAAAAAGAAACTTATGTATTAGTACACGCTGCTTGGCTAGGTGCTTGGCAGTGGAACAATGTAGCTAAATTTCTTAAAGGAAAAGGGCATACGGTAATTACCCCAAATTTACCTGGCCACGGAAGCGACAAAACAATTCCAGCTAAAATTACAATGAAAGATTATGTAAACACCATCACCAACATTCTAGACGCACAAGATGAAGCTGTTGTTTTAGTTGGGCATAGCTTTAATGGTATAACTGTTAGTAGAGTTGCAGAGTTAAGACCAAAAAAAGTTAAGAGTCTTGTTTATTTAACAGCATTTTTGTTACCTGAGGGAGGTTCATTCTTTGGAGCCGTACAGGGAGTAAAAGGCTCTAAAGCAGTAGAAAATTTTCGTCTCTCTGAAGACAAGACCTATGCGTATGTAGAAGAAAATGAAATACAAAACGCATTTGCACATGACATTCCAAAAGAAGCTTTTGATAAAGCTAAACCATACATAGTCCCTGAGCCAGCAGCTCCTTTGTCTTATGAATTAGAAACTACAACTGATATATTTGGTAAAATTCCTAAATACTATATCGAATGTACAGAAGACAGAGCAATTCCTATTGAAGTTCAAAGAGGAATGTATAAGGGGAAAGTGGCAAAAGTGTTTACATTGAATTCAAGTCACACTCCTAATTTTTCACAACCAAGAAAGTTGGCTGATATTCTATTACAAATACCTAAATAGCGCTGGCTCAATATGATGTAAAAAACTTTAGTGAATCAGCTTTTTTACCAAGGCTAATACATGAGCATGCAACTCTTCAATCGTATAGTCCGAGGCAACAATGGCTATGGCGTCAGTTGCTTGCATTAATGGCGAGTCTGCCCGAGTACTGTCCAGATGGTCGCGCTGGGTTATATTATCTAAAATTTGTTCAAAAGTGAGCGTAGCGTCTAATGGAGCCAATTCTTCATAACGTCGCTGCGCTCGTATTTTAGGATCTGCAGTTAAGAAAATTTTTAAGTCTGCATTAGGAAAAACCACTGTACCAATATCACGTCCGTCCATTACAACTGATTGATGAGCCGCGATGGTGCGTTGTTGAGCTACTAAAAAGACACGAACTTCAGAAATTGCAGCTACCCTACTCACTGCTTCTGAAACAGACATCGAGCGTATTGGGTCGCTCACGTCTTTGCCGTTTAACAGCAAGCGGTCTCCCTTAAACATCAATTGGATATCATCCAAATTCGCGACTAGGGCTTGGGTATCGAATGAAGTTTCAGTAATCCAATGTTGCTGTTGCGCATACAGGGTAACCCCTCTATACATAGCGCCAGAATCTACGTGTGCTATACTTAATGCATTAGCCAATCCTTTGGCTAAGGTGCTTTTCCCAGTTGAGGAAGCACCATCTATGGCAATCACAAACGAGTTTTTCATGGTTTTGGTTCTAGCGTTAGGCCTATAAACGTTCTATTTCCTGCAACATTGTAACGTGCGTGGGCGAGTTGAAATCGCAAGCGACGCATCTGAATACCAATACCTAAGGACATTCCAGAAAAGTTGCGAACGTCCAAAATACGTAATTCTGCTGCACGCTGCACATGATACCCCAAGCGAATTGAAAATAGGCCTTCGGGGAATAGCTCTACTCCAAAACTACCATGACGCAATAATTTCTTAATGATGCCAGCAGTTTGTTGTGTATTGTCTCCATTAAGACTTGTAATTGCTTCTTCTGGATTTTCAAACAATAAGGGCCATTTATTTAAATGATGAAATGACACATGCCATCTTAAGGGTAAATACTTCAATGCATTAGAAAAACCAAAAGTAAGATTAGCGGGTAAGGCTTCAATAATATCTTGATAGGCTGTAAGTTGCTTTCCAAGGTGTTGATAAACCAAGCCGAAACGCCAGGAACTACCTATTGGCGCATAGTACAAGCCAATATCTCCCGAAAGCCCTGAGGAAGAATAGGACTCTAACGTAGAGCGTATATATCGAAAACGTCCGCCCACATGCAAGTTAGCAGCCAACATATAATACGAAGATCCTATACCTATGGCAACTTCGTTACCACCAAAATCGGAGGTAGAATTTCCAAACGCATCGGCTCCTGAAAAAGTCCCGTAATTAATATAATTAACATCAAAAGCTAGTGCCGTTTTTCGATTAAGCGTATAGGTGTATGCTCCTCCTCCACGATGAATACCATCAAAATATGGTTCATAAGTGACCATAACCTGCCCGCCGTGGGTAGAGCGAATTAAGGCTGGGTTATTTAAGGCGGTGCTTATATCACTATCATCGATAGTGACAGGGTCTGCCAATGCAAGGGCACGAGGACTTGAAGACAATTCCAAAAATCGAAATGTTGCATCGCCACCTAATTGGGATTGACCCCAGAAGGCGTTAAAAAAAACGCAAACGCTAAATAAGAACCTCATGCGTACTGAAAACGGCAATTAATTCGATTTCGTACTTCGAGCCTGTTGCTTTGTAATTGCAATAGACAACACTTCATTGATTGAGTGTACATAATGAAATGTCAGTCCACTTAAATACCGTTTAGGAATCTCATTGACGTCAGCCTCATTTTTGTGACACATTATGATTTCTTTAATGTTGGCACGTTTGGCAGCTAAAATTTTCTCCTTAATACCTCCAACAGCTAACACCTTACCACGAAGGGTAATTTCGCCTGTCATCGCAATACGGTTTTTAACCTTACGGTTTAGGATACTTGAAACCAATGAAGTGATCATTGTAATCCCAGCACTTGGTCCATCTTTTGGTGTTGCCCCCTCAGGGACGTGAATATGGAAGTTATGTTTGTCAAAAAAAGCTTCATCTATTTCTAAATCTTTTGTGTGCGCCTTAATGTATTGCAGTGCAATAGTAGCAGATTCTTTCATCACTTTTCCTAAGTTTCCTGTGATAGACAAGGCTCCATTTCCTTTGCTAATTGATGATTCTATAAACAAAATATCACCTCCTACTCGGGTCCATGCCAATCCAGTAACAACACCTGCAACATTATTTGTTTCATACATGTTACGAAGTAATTTTGCTGGACCTAAAATGGCTTCCAAATCATCGGAAATTAGCTTGGGATCTCTTGGGTCTTCCTTTGCCAATCGCATTGCAAAGTGACGCACCACTTTAGCTATCTGTTTATCCAAACCACGCACGCCCGACTCACGTGTATATCCAGCAACAAGGTCGCGCATTGTTGCCTTGGGTAATTGCAGAGCCTTTTTGGGCATCCCGTGCTCTTTTAACTGTTTTGGCAATAAGTAACGTAACCCTATTTGTACTTTTTCTTCTAAAGTATAGCCTGAAACCTCTATAATCTCCATCCTATCTAATAAGGCAGGTTGAATAGACGATAAGGAATTGGCAGTGGCAACGAACATAACTTTAGACAAGTCATAACCTGTTTCCAAATAATTATCATAAAAGCTCGTGTTTTGTTCAGGATCCAAAACTTCTAGCATTGCAGAAGACGGATCTCCGTGAGCAGATTCAGCAAGTTTATCAAGTTCGTCTAACACAAAAACGGGATTTGAAGTAGCAGCCTTTTTGATGTTCTTGACAACCCTTCCTGGCATTGCTCCAATATACGTTTTTCGATGACCGCGTATTTCAGCTTCATCACGTAAACCACCCAAAGACATTCTTACGTATTTTCTACCCAGTGCCTCTGCTATAGATTTTCCAAGGGAGGTCTTCCCTACTCCAGGAGGTCCAACCAAACACAGGATTGGTGACTTCATATCATTTCGCAACTTGAGTACGGCCAAATGCTCAATAATTCGTTGTTTGACTTTATCAAGTCCAAAGTGATCTCTATCAAGTATTTTTTGTGCTTTAACTAAATTAAACGAGTCTTTTGAAAACGTATTCCATGGCAAATCAAGATATAAATCCAGATAATTTCGTTGTACAGAATATTCTGCCACTTGAGGGTTCATTCGTTCTAGTTTTGCCAGCTCTTTGTCAAAGTGCTTTGCCACCTGCTCATCCCAAGATTTTAATTGAGCACGTTCGCGCATTTCTTGTACCTCTTCATCATACGAAACGCCACCAAGCTCTTCTTGAATGGTCTTCATCTGTTGGTGTAAGAAATACTCACGTTGTTGCTGATCTAAATCATTTCTAACCTTGGTTTGAATGTCATTTTTAAGCGAAAGCTTTTGATATTCAACATGCAACTGTTTTAAACACATTAATGCCCGTTCTTCTAAGTTGTCTTCTTCCAAAACCTTTTGTTTTTCAGCAACAGACATATTCATGTTTGAAGAAACAAAATTGACCAAGAACGCATTACTTTGAATGTTTTTAATTGCAAAAGACGCTTCCGATGGAATTTCTGGGTTTTGAGCAATGATTTTTAATGCCAATTCCTTTATTGACTCTATGATTGCTTCAAAATCTGCAGCTGAATCATCTGAACGAACCTCTTCAAGAGCACCAACCTTAGCCTTAAAAAAAGGTGTCTCTGATGTATATTCTAAAGTTTCAAATCGTTTCTTTCCCTGTAAAATTACAGTCGTATTCCCATCAGGCATTGTTAGCACACGTAATATTTTTGCTAGGGTACCTTTTTGATACAGATCTTTAGATTCTGGAATTTTAACGTCTACATTCTGCTGTGCAACAACACCCAATAATTTATCGCCTTTATTAACAGCCTTTATCAACTGTATAGATCGATCACGACTGGCAGTAATTGGAATAACCACTCCAGGAAAAAGAACTGTATTCTTCAGCGGAAGAATGGGTAACTCATCTGGGACGGGTTCTTTCTGAATGGCCTCCTCATCATCAGTAGTCATTAACGGAATTAATTCTGCTTCGTCTTCAATATCTTGAGGGGAAAGTGTTTCTAGAGATAAAATTTTTGTTCTTGACATAGATTCATATTGTGCCATATTGTCTGATTTTGATCTAAATACAACAACAAACAGGCTTATTTTATGATATCTTTTATAATTCCAAACTCTATGCCATTGTAACAAAATTTTAAAAATGTCGTTATAAAAATATATCCCAAATCAAAAAACCATGAAATTTTTTACAGTTATAATCGCTAGTACCCTACTTTTCTTTAACACTTCACAGGCTCAATGGAAATCAACAATTAAAGGAGATGGAAATGTCATCACTGAAAAACGTGATATAGAACCGTATGCATCCATTGTTATACATACAAACGTTGACGTTAGCCTTATAAAAGGCAAAGAAGGGGTTGTTACTCTTAAGGGAGAAAAAAACATACTTGAACACCTTGAACTGGCTGTCAAAAACAATGTGTTAAATATTAGGACCAAAAAAAATGTATCGCTTAAGCCATCTTTAAAAAATCAAATTGCCATAGAAATACCCATTACAACTGTTGTGAAACTCGAAGTAAATGGATCTGGAGAAATAAAAGGCAAAGACCCTATCAAGGGAGACGAAGTAAAACTCATCGTCAACGGATCTGGAGATTTAAACATAACCTTAGATGCAAACACTGTTAAAGCGTTTGTGTCGGGCTCTGGAGATTTGAAAGCAATACTTCATGCAAAAACGATTAAAGCATCCTTATCAGGCTCTGGAGATATTAAATTAAGTGGAGAGGCCACCACGCTCAATGCAGCTGTAACAGGCTCTGGAGACATTGACAGCAGAACACTTCAAGTTCGCAATGGAGTTGCAAAAGTGGTTGGTTCAGGGGATGTTTATATTACAGCATCCGAACAATTATCTGCAACAATTGTTGGTTCTGGAGATATTCATATAAATGGCGATGTGGGGAAAATTGAGAAAAAAATTGTTGGATCGGGGTCAATCAATAAAAGATAACCTTAAATCGCTAACGTTTTGTTGTTTTTACGTTGTAATCGGATAAGCAATATTGCTCCCAACAGAAAAATAAGAACAAAGAATAGAATGGCATAGCGCATACTCCCCGTTAACTGGTCTAAAGTAGCATACATCAACATTCCGATTACGATACCCACTTTTTCGGCCACATCATAAAAACTAAAATACGAAGTGGTGTCTTGTGTTTCTGGAATAAGTTGGGAAAAGGTTGAACGCGCAACAGACTGAATGCCTCCCATGCAAAGCCCAACAAAACCAGCAACAATATAAAACTCAATGGGTTCGTAAATAAAATAGGCACTTATACATAGGCACACCCAAATAAAGTTTAAGAGAATCAGGGTTTTAATATTCCCCCAACGATTGGCAAGTTTTGCGGCAAACAATGCACCAAAAATGGCAATTATTTGAATCAGCAATATGCTTATGATTAGCCCCATTGTTTTTTCTTCTCCTGTCCAAGAAATTTCTTGTTCTCCAAAATAAGCGGCAACAAGCATTACCGTTTGCAACGCCATGCTAAAGACAAAAAACGCCCCTAAATAACGCTTCATAAAAATGAGTTCTTTTAAATTATTCCAAACCATTTTTAGCTCACGATATCCATTAAAAAAGATGTCCTTTGTGTAAACTTTATCCTTATTGCCACGCGGCAAATGATAAAAGGCAATATGACTAAAGGCAAACCACCATACACCAACAGATATAAAGGAATAACGCATCGCAAGTAGTGAGGCGGAACCATCATCCCCTACAATACCAAACCACTCGGGTTTTAATACCATAAATAAATTGATCAAAAGCAGCAAAACACTACCCACATAGCCAAGCGCATAACCTCGTGCGCTAATACGATTTTGTTGACTTGGGAAGGCAATATCGGGTAAATAGGAATTGTAAAACACCAAGCTAGACCAAGCGCCTACCAAAGCCAGAAAATAAAACAACAATCCCCAATAAATATTTTCGAGATTAAACCAATACAATCCAATACAAGCGGCAGAACCTAAGTAACAATAAAATTGCATAAAGCGCTTTTTGTTGCCCATATAATCTGCAATTCCCGACAATATGGGAGACCACAATGCAATAACAATAAAAGCCATGGCAGTAACATAACTTATTAGCGCTGTATTCTTAAAATCAATACCAAAAACCTCTAAGTGGGTTTGATTACCACAAACGTATCCGTAATATAATGGGAAGATTGTTGAGGTGATTACCAAAAAGTAAACCGAGTTTGCCCAATCATAAGAAGCCCAGGCACGTAGTAATTTTTTGTCTCCTTTATTGTGTAATGGCATACTTGATATTTATTCAAATAAACAAAAATGTTTTAAAATAGCTAGAGTTAAGAATCTTATCTTTGATATAATGCAGAAACAAAAAAAGAATCACCAAGGAATCGCAGTCCCAAAATGGCTTCGTGTTTCTTTACAAGCGATAGAACGTTTATCTCCGCACACATCCATGCTAGTTGCAAGTTATGTTTTTTCTAAACCAATTAAGTTTAAAATGCCGTTTAGAGAACAAAAAGCACTTGAGGCATGCACACAAAACATGCATTATGTGGCCGAAATTGATCGGCATGTTGCTACGTATGAATGGGAAAATACTGGAAATAAAATATTATTAGTGCACGGATGGAGCGGAAGAGGCATGCAATTGCATGGCATTGCGGAATCCCTTCATCAATTGGGCTATCACGTGATTGCATTTGATGCGCCTGCACATGGAAAATCTACAGGCAAAAAAACGAATGTATTGCAAATGATAGCAACGATTAGTTATTTTGATAAAGCCCTTGGTGGAATCTATGGGCTTGTTGGTCACTCTTTGGGCGGAATGGCGATTTTCAATTACTGTAAAGCACCAAAAACCATTAAAAAAGTGGTAACCATAGGGGCAGGCGACCTAATGGGCACGATTTTTGAAAACTTTATTGCAGCAGTGGGCTTACGTCCTTCAACCTGTAGCCTTATGACACGTCATTTTGAAACAAAATTTAAGATTAAAACTCATGATTTTTCATCGAGTGTGGTGGTTAAAGAACAACACATTCCTACTTTGATACTTCATGATGAAGACGATAAGGATATTGCGGTCAGCTGTGCAGATAACATTATTAAACACCATAACAATGCCACGCTCATTAAAACAGAGGGGCTTGGACATCGTAGAATACTGCGCGATGAGGCAGTACTGGGACATATAAATACATTTATTAAATCGTAATGAAAACAATCTATTTAATATTAGTTCTTAATACGTTCATGCTGTTTACAGCTTGTGGACAACACCCTAAAGAACTAGCAAGTAAGGAAGCAATACCAACAGACATGAAAAAAACAGACGCATACTGGAAAGACAAATTAAGTCCAGAATCCTTCCGCATATTGCGGGAACAGGGAACAGAATATCCGCACACTGGAGCCTATAACCTTCATTTTAAAGAAGGAACCTACCGTTGTATGGCGTGTAAGGAACCCTTGTTTGAAAGTGACTCAAAGTTTAAAAGCGATTGTGGATGGCCCAGCTTTGATGCTTCTATTGAAGGGAAAGTTCGCTATGAGCGCGATAATACCCTTGGCATGGTGCGTACCGAAATTATCTGCAATACGTGTGACGGGCATCTGGGGCATGTATTTAACGACGGGCCAACAGCAACCGGTGTGCGCTATTGCGTAAACTCTGTGGCTTTGGATTTTAATTCCGAAGACAAAAAGGAAGAATAGCCTAGAGGAATAGGCGGTTGTTTCGTATTTTTGCAAAAACTTTTTCATATGAGTCAATACGATATTATAGTTTTGGGAAGTGGTCCTGGAGGGTATGTAACTGCCATACGCGCTTCTCAACTGGGGTTTAAAACTGCTGTTGTAGAAAAAGAAAGCCTTGGAGGTGTCTGCCTCAACTGGGGCTGTATTCCTACCAAAGCACTTATTAAATCTGCACAAGTTTTTGAATACTTAAAACATGCCGATGACTATGGCCTTACGGTAAAAGAATACGACAAAGATTTTGATGCTGTTGTTAACCGCAGCCGATCGGTAGCTGAAACCATGAGCAAAGGGGTTCAGTTTTTGATGAAAAAAAACAAGATTGATGTGGTTATGGGTTACGGCTCATTACTCCCCGGAAAAAAAGTTCATGTAAAAGCCGAAGATGGCAGCGAACAAGAATTATCGGCAAAACATATTATTGTGGCTACGGGTGCGCGCTCGCGCGAATTGCCAAGTTTACCGCAAGACGGAGAAAAAGTTATTGGTTATCGAAAAGCCATGACGCTTAAAAAACAACCTAAAAAATTGGTTGTTGTTGGTTCTGGTGCTATTGGGGTAGAATTTGCTTATTTCTACAACGCTATGGGTACTGATGTTACGCTGATTGAGTTCCAATCGCGTATTGTCCCTGTTGAGGATGAAGAGATTTCAAAACAAATGGAACGCAGCTTTAAAAAAGCTGGTATTACCGTAATGACAGGTGCTGAGGTAACTTCAGTAGACACATCTGGAAAAGGTGTAAAAGCTACCGTGAAAACTAAAAAGGGTGAAGAAGTAATCGATGCCGATGTTGTCCTATCGGCTGTTGGTATTAAAACTAACATTGAAAACATTGGATTGGAAGCTGTTGGAATTGCGACCGACCGCGATAAGATTTTAGTGAACCCATTTTATCAAACCAACATTCCGGGGTACTATGCCATTGGAGACATTACATCTGGACAAGCACTGGCACATGTTGCTTCTGCTGAAGGAATTTTGTGTGTTGAAAAAATTGCGGGTATGCACGTAGAGGCCTTGGACTATGGAAATATCCCAGGATGCACGTATAGCAGCCCGGAAATTGCATCGGTAGGACTTACCGAAGCGCAAGCCAAAGAACAAGGGCTAGACATTAAAGTTGGTAAGTTTCCGTTCTCCGCTTCTGGAAAAGCACAAGCAGGCGGGATTACCGAGGGATTTGTTAAAGTTATTTTTGATGCCAAATACGGCGAATGGCTTGGTTGCCATATGATTGGCGCAGGCGTTACCGATATGATTGCTGAAGCCGTTCTTGGCCGTAAACTAGAAACTACCGGGCACGAGGTCTTAAAAGCCGTACACCCCCACCCTACCATGAGTGAGGCAATGATGGAGGCCGTAGCCGATGCCTACGATGAAGTGATACACTTATAATACTAGGCATTTTATAAAACGAAAATAACACCTCAATGAGGGGTTATTTTTTTTACTATCTTTGAGTAGAACGGCACCCAAATCTGTTCTACGCTCATGAATAACCTACGGCTTATACCCGATATTTTTCGTTTACAACAGCTATTCAAAGTAGATACTACTTCTGATGCAGGGATTTTTGTGTTAAAAATTAGATCTAAGACATAAACGGAATAATTGCAACGTTGCGTTTATTTGCAAGTTGGCACCAATTAAAGAAAAACAAAAACTATGAATAGAATCAAAACAATCGGACTTGCAATTTTTACTGTAGTATTAACTACCGCATTTATTAAAACTATTGACTTAGAAACCAAGTCGCTTCTCAATGACAAAGTGGAACTTAAAATACCAAAGGACTTTGACATAATGTCTGAAGAGTTAATGAAATTGAAGTATTCCTCAGACAGAAGACCGACTTTGGTTTATTCTAATGAATCGGGTGGAATAAATGTAGCGTTAAACTTGACCCAAAACCAAGCAAATCAACAGTTGATTCCTACATATAAAGACAATTTTGTCCAGACATTTAAAAATCTTTATCCATCAGCTGAATGGAAAGGTAATGGAATTAAGACAATTAATGGAAAAGAAGTTGGCTATCTTGAATTAGTAACTCCTGCGATGGATACCGAAATTTATAATTTAATGTTCTTAACTGACTTAAACGGTAAATTACTTCTTTGCACTTTCAATTGTACTAAAAAAAGCATAGCTGAATGGACTCCCATCGCTAAAGAAATTATGAACTCATTGAAAATAAAATAACTGGTGACAACAAGGTGTATAGCTTATCGCGGGAGAACATCTTCCAGAAAGGTTTTCGCTCCGTATCCTGCTTTATTTTCTCGGAGGACAGGAAAGTGCCACGAAATCGGCTACTATTCTTATACTCACCGTTGTAAGCAATGCCCAAAAACAAAATATGATAAAACCCGGAGATATTATTTCATATAATCAGATGTGCATGCAGGAAGGTTATAGTCTTCAACGTGGAATGAATTATCAAGTGAACGGTGGAATTAGCGTAATTCTGATGTCTTTGAGGAAGAATGCTCCATATGGCGATAGAATTAAAGAGGATGGTAAAATTCTGATATATGAGGGTCACGATGTTCCGCGGAATCTGGCGCCTTATCCAAAATTAGTTGACCAACCGCGAAATACTCCACGTGGAAGTCTCACTCAAAATGGAAAGTTTGAATCTTCGGCTATCAAATTTAAAAATGGAATTCAATCTGCTGAACTCGTAAATGTCTATGAAAAAATTAAACCCGGAATTTGGGTGTATAATGGAGTTTTTGAATTGCAAGATTCTTGGTTGGAAAAATCTGAAAAAAGGAATGTGTTTAAATTCAAACTTATCATCACTGATTTTACTATAAGTCAGAAAGAAAAGAGAAAGGAAGAATTGAAAGATCTCGATCATAATAGACTAATTCCAACTGCAGTAAAGCTAAAAGTTTGGAAACGAGACAAAGGTGCTTGTATTCAATGCGGTAGCTCCGACAATTTACACTTTGATCATATATTGCCGTTTTCAAAAGGAGGAACATCTCTGAAATCTGAAAATATTCAATTATTGTGTGCTCGACATAATTTAAAGAAAAGTGATAAAATAATTTAGTGCACAGCTTACAACAACGTATATAACACATTGCCAAAATTTGTCTAACTTTAAACTCTCCCCTATTAATAAACCTCAGTTTCGACTGAATAAAATATAACTACTAATATGGCACCTTGCCATATACTAACCGTTGTAGCCAATTCGAAGAACGAGAATAAAGAAACTGAAAAAATACTTTTTTTTCGTCATGTATAGGTGGTGTATAGGATGGTTTGTTTTTTAATTCATTTTTTTGGAATTATCTTGTATTAAAATATTAACTAAATAAATTTTATGAAAAGTTTTTGTTTAATACTTATTACGCTGACTGTATTTACAGGGTTTTCTCAAAGCTTACCGATCAATTTTGAAGGAGATATTACGACTGCGGACTTTGTTAATTTTGATGGAGGAACCGCAATCGTAACTACCAATCCTATGCCATCAGGAATCAATACCAGCAGTTCTGTTGCCCGAATAATTAGAGATGGTGAAGCAGCTTGGGCAGGTAGTAAAATTCTATTGACTGACAATCTTGATTTTTCTGTATTGACAAAAATTTCAATGAAAGTATATACAACGGCGCCTGTAGGAACAACCGTTAAGTTTAAATTAGAGGGTACAGGATCATCAGTAGATGTTGATGCCACCACAACTGTTTCTGGCACATGGGAAACTCTAGAATGGATTTTTGTCGGCACATCTAATGACCTCAACGAGATTGTTTTTATGTTTGATATTGGTAATGTAGGAGATGGCACTGCCAATTCTACTTTTTACTTTGATGACATCGAACAGCTGGTTGGACCAATAGCACCAACAGAACTTTCTTTACCTATTGATTTCGAAATGGGAGAAGTTGATACTGACTTTTTAAACGATGGCGGAGCAACTGCAACGATAATTCCAAATCCTCAGGTGGACGGAATTAACCCAAGTGCTACGGTTGGGCAAATTACTCGCAACGGTGGTGAATATTGGGCAGGAAGTAAAATATTTATTGATAGTAACATTGATTTATCGACCCAATGGCAAATGTCTATGAAAGTCTATACCACGGCACCTGTAGGAACTCGAATTAAGTTGGAATTAGAAAACGCAGATGGGAATACTAACCTAGATTATTTAACTACAGTTTCTGGTGCATGGGAAACCGCGACTTGGAATTTTCACGGACAAGACAGTGACTATAATAGAATTCAATTTCTTTTTGATTTTGGCAATGTAGGAGATGGCACTGCCACTTCAATATTTCTGTTTGATGATGTCCAACAAGAGGTTGGCCCAGCAATACCTGACCCTAGGCCAACTACTTTACCAGTAGATTTTGAGAACAGTGTCGTTACAACAGACTTTACCAATTTTTTCGGTTCAGTAGCGTCTGTCATCCCTAATCCGCACATAAACGCTAACAATCCTAGTGGTACGGTTGGAAAGTTCGTTAGAAGTGGTGGTGCTGGTTACGCACGTAGTAAGTTGGCATTAACAGACTTTATTGAAAACATGGCTGCTTTTGGAACTATCTCCATGAAAGTATATACTGATGCTCCTGTGGGCACCTTAATGAAATTTAAGTTAGAAAGTAACGTAGCGGATTTTGGAAAAGAACAAGATGCTTACACTACTGTATCGGGAGAATGGGCAACCTACAGCTGGGACCTTTCAAACGCAGATAATGGTATTTATAACGTACTAACTTTAATGCTTGGTTATGCTACACCAAACGATGCGTCAGCTAATGCAACCTTCTTGTTTGATGACATTCAACAAATAGCTACTTTGAGTGACGGTACTTCCCAGATAGTCAATTTAGATAACATCATTAGTTATCCAAATCCAGCAAAAGATGTCTTGACTATTCGCGCAGCAAACGATCAAATTCAAACCATTACGCTTTTTGATATTCTTGGAAATCAAGTTAAAACTCTTAAGCCAAACAGCCAGAAGGCGACTATGCATGTATCTGATTTAGCCAGTGGCATTTACACCGCGAAAATCTCAACCCTTGAAGGAGAGGGCAGTATTAAGTTAATCATAGAATAAAGAAACTAAGCCCAACACGATGTATAGCGCATGGAAAGTTGGTAGTAATTTAAAATGAAAAAAGAGGGGCAATTATTATCCATGGAAACAATATATATTGCAGGTGGCTGTCTTTGGGGCGTACAAGAGTTTGTTAAACACCTACCTGGCGTGCTTAAAACACAAGCCGGTAGAGCAAATGGCGCTATAGAATCTAAAAATACAGCTTATGACGGTTATGCAGAATGTGTCAAAGCGGACTTTGATGCTAAGGTTGTTTCAATTGAAAATTTAATTCATTACTTCTTAGAAATCATTGATCCCTATAGCATCAACCAACAAGGAAGCGATATAGGTAAAAAATATCGAACCGGTATTTACAGTGAAAATCAAAAGCACCTTTTAAAGGCAAAAAATTGTATTAATGAAATAGAGCAGACACTTAATCAAAAAAATAAAACACACAAAAAAATAGTTATTGAAGTGCTTCCTTTAACAAATTTTATTCCTAGTGAAGCGGAACATCAAGATAGACTAAGCGTACACCCCAATGACTCCTCTTATTGCCACATCCCTTTAGAATTGCTGCATAAGTATAAAAAAACACCTAATATTTAGCTAGGTGTTTAGAATTTCGTTAAGATTATAATCTAAATCTAAGCATAGAAAATCCAATCTTAATCAGCCTTTTTATTTTTAATTAACAAGGACTTAGCTATTCTTTTATTTCTGTATTCGTTAAGTGCAAGGGAAGCGAAAATAAGACTACCACCAATTAAAATCTTCTTAATATCTGCCTCTTTATTCCATATAACAATGTTGACGATTAATCCTATTGGAATTAGCGCATTGTTCATAATCGCTAAAGAGCCTGTATTTACCTTAACAACCCCTTGGTTCCAAAAATAATAACCTGCCCCTGAAGCCACAGCGCCCAGGTATAGTATTACCCCCCACTGAACGGGTGTAGTTGGCATCTTTTCTGTTGAGCCAAAAATGAAAAAAGCAATTAACGATACTATAAACGCACCAATAAAGAACAGTCCAAAAATAGCGTGCTTTGGTGTGTTTTCTAATTCAGGCGCAGATTTTAATAAATACTTGTAAGCAACTTGACCAATAGCAAAGCAAAAGTTGGCTCCCTGTATAATCAAAAAACCTAAAAATACATTTTCACTAATACTTGAGTATTGAATATAAGCCGCTCCTAAAACAGCTATTATCGCAGTAAATAAATGTCCTTTATGAAATTGCTTACTCAAAACATCATTCAATAACGTAATATAAATGGGTGTAAACACACTAAAGAGCAACACTTCAGGGACAGTAAGAAACCTAAACGATTGAAAGTAAAAACAATACATCAAACCCAATTGAACTGCACCGATTCCGATAAGTCTAAAAATTGTTTCTGCTTTAATTTTCTTAAGCCTCATAAAAGGTAAAAACACCATAGTAGCAATCCCTATACGCATCAATACTGAAAACCATGCGTCAACATACCCAGAAAGATATACACCAATTAAGCTAAACGAAAAAGCCCAGATAATAGTAACACCAAATAAATACCTCATAAATACCTAATCATAAAATGAGGTTAAATTGTATACAAACCCCTTATTCAACTCAAATCTAAAGAATTCTCATTCAATATTGCCTTTACGTTCGTCTCAACAATGTCTGTAACCTAGTCAAGACTACCGTGATTATTAAAAATCAAGCAAAGCCTACCAATCTGTTTTAAGACGAAACCAATACGTTAAAAATAATTAGGGCGTAGAGTACAAAACGTGCGTAACGAAAAAGTGCCCACAACAGATAGCGTTTGAAGTTGTATTTAATCAAACCAGAAGCTAAACTTACCAAAGAATGTGGAATTGGAGACATGGCGCCAAGCAGCACGAAAAAGCCGCCCCACTTACGCAAGTTTACAATGTGCGTTGCTATTTTATACTCAATGTGGTTTTTGATGGCCGGAATTAAAAACAAACGAGTTCCAATTAAATAGGAAATTATACCTCCAATGTATGAGATGGTTGCCAATACAAACAAAAACAACCACGGCGTAGCCGACTTTGATGCCCATGCAATAAAAACTTCAGGTGGAATAATCCCAAAAAAAGTTTCTGAAGTCAAAAAAATTGAACAAACAACTTGCCATGAATATGTTGCTTCAAGCGTATTTAACAGTGAATTAAAATCAAGAAAGAAATACTCCAGAACAAGTAATAGCACTACAAAAGCAACAAGCACGGCACCCCCTTTAAAAGCGGTATCCTTTAAGAATGGATAAAACTTGGTTATCTTATAATAACGATTGAGTAATGTTAATCGTTTAGTTAAATTAAACTTTGACATCGTGTCTATTTGGGTTGTACTATTTTAAAATTACTTTGATTACACGTATTTACTTCAATTAAGCCATATATCCCTTAATGGAATTATACGTCTTAAAAAAAGCAATATTAAAAGGGATAAAAACAAGAATCGATCCAAATGTGTTAACGGTAATTATTACCACTACAATCAAATTTAATTTTTAAGGTTTTTAACCTGTAACAAAGATAGTATGATTTTAAGCTTTTAGAATTCTTTTCTGTGTTATTTTAATAATACTATTTGAATTAATCTTTTATCGTAAATTAAATCCTTTAGATTTATCTTATAACAACTAAAATGACAAGGCTATTGAAATAATAGCAACTTAAATTCAATCCTGTGAAAAAAATAACATCGTTGCTGTTGGCAACCATTATTTTATCAATATTAACTTCTTGTGATCAAGAACCAGAGACTAAAAACATACTATTTATCCTTGCAGATGATTATGGATACAATGACATGAGTTTTAGGAATAGTAGTTTTTATGAAACAATAAATATTGACAGACTGGCTAAAGAAAGTATGGTCTTTAATAATGGATATGCCACATCAAGAGTTTGTAGCCTTTCTCGTGCGAGTATATTGAGTGGTAAATTTACTGCAAGGCATGGAATAACAGACTGGATTGGTGCAGCAACTGGCAAAGAATGGCGAAAAAAGAGGGTTAAATTTCTTGTCTCCAGACTATAATCCAAATAATAATTGGTGGTGAAGTCAGGTTGAAGAAGATTAACAGCAAATCGATTTTAAAGCTTCAAAAATGCTTTATCACTATAACATACAACCACTCAAAAGGAGGTTGCTTTTTAGTATATTTGATTGGAGCGACACCCAAATCTGTTCTATATCATGCAAAGAAAAGTTAACTATTTTAAAAAAAGGCTAGCCCGTTTTCAATCAAAAGGAAACGATAAAAATTTTGAGTTAAATAAAAAAAGAAAAATTGAGCTCTTTTCGGGTATTGAAGGAACTGTACTAGAAATTGGGCCAGGGATCGGGACAAATTTTGCATTTCTTAACAAGAAAGGAATACGTTGGATAGGGGTTGAACCTAATCCAGCCATGCACCCTTATTTATTGGAATCAGCAAAAAAACAAGGAGTTAGTGCAAGCCTTTTGGATTGTTATTCAGAGGCAATTTGCTTACCCGATTCTCAGGTTGATTTTGTGATTTGTACTAAGGTTCTGTGTTCAGTAAGCAACTTAGACATAAGCATGAAAGAAATAAAAAGAGTATTAAAGCCAGGAGGTAGATTCCTTTTTTTAGAACATGTTGTTGATAATCATAATTTTTTACGTCGAGCAGTTCAAAAAATTGTTCCATATACACCATGGAAATATTATTCTGATGGTTGTGAGCCCGGAAGAGATATAGCTGCTTCAATTAAAAATGCAGGTTTTTCATCTGTATCGTTCATCCAATATATGCAGGAAGGAAAAGGGTTGATTCACGCAATAAAAAAGCCTCATATTTACGGCTCTGCGATTAAATAAAAAATAAACTATGAAAGGAGCGATTGTAATTACCGGAGTATCATCTGGAATTGGACGCGATGCCTTAGCGGTTTTGCATGCAAAAGGGTATCACATTTACGGAAGTATTAGAAAAAAAGCAGATGCTGACTTGCTCATTTCGGAATACCCCGAACGTTTTACGCCATTAGTATTTGATGTTCAAGATCATGAGGAAGTAATTAAGGCTTCAAAAATTGTATTTAAGCAGTGTACCGAACTTATAGCACTTATTAATAATGCGGGCATTGCGGTTCCTGGACCGTTGCAACACATTTCAGAAGAAGATTTTGAACAACAACTAGACATTAATATAAAGGCGGTCAGGCGCGTTACAAATGTCTTTCTCCCCTTACTTGGAGCACAAAAAAACTTTACGGGTTCTCCTGGAAGAATCATCAACATAAGTTCGGTTTCTGGGTTGTTTAACTCCCCTTTTAATGGTGCGTATTGTATTTCAAAGCATGGCGTAGAAAGCATGACAGACACCTACAGGAGAGAGCTGTATCGATACGGCATAAAAGTTATCGCTATAGAACCTGGGCCAATTAAAACGGCTATTTGGAAGAAAAGTGAAAACCAGCTCGAAAAATTTAGAGATACTGACTATTTTGATGTGCTTAAAAATGCAAACACAATAATAAAACGCATTGAGAAATCTGCGTTACCAGTTGAACGTATACCAAAAGTAATTTTAAAATGTCTTGAAAAAAGAAAACCCAAAACACGTTATATCGTGCATAAAAATCGTTTGTTATTTAAACTGCTTGCCTATTACTTGCCAGATAAATTAGTAGATTGGATTGTTTACAAGACTGCAAGCAAAGGCGATCGGCACAGGCCATTTTAGTCTATTTTTATAAAACTCTCTACAGCCAACCGATAAACATCAAGACCAAAGCCTAATATTAGCCCTTTTGCACTAGGGGTAATAAAAGAAGTGTGGCGAAAATCTTCACGAGAAAACGTGTTGGAAATATGCACCTCTACCACCGGAGTTTCTATACCTTTAATTGCGTCGCCCAAGCCAATAGAAGTATGCGTATACGCGCCTGCATTAAGAATAATACCATCAGAAGAAAAACCATGAGCATGTAAGGCATCAATTAATTCACCTTCAATATTTGACTGAAGGTAATTGAATGTGATATCTGGATACTGCTCTTTAAGGGTGCCTAAATACGCCTCAAAACCTTGAGATCCATAAATTTCAGGTTCACGTTTTCCAAGTAAATTTAAGTTAGGCCCGTTGATAATGGTTAGTTCCATGACGTATTTTGTCCAAAACTAAGAAACTCTAGCCAATCAATATGTGGTAATATGAAAAATGTTACATTTAAGAATGCATTGGGAAAAAGCATTAGAAGCATTTGCGTATTACCTCCGCTTAGAACAGGGGTTGTCTGAAAACACGATTGAAGGCTATCAGTTTGATGTAAAACGTCTTGTGCGTTATTGCGAAACACTAAAAAACAAAAACACTCCAATTGCTGTTGACGCTGATACCCTAAAAGATTTTGTGTTTCAACTTTCAAAGGAAGTACTTCCACCAACCCAATCCAGAATCATTTCAGGCATTAAAGGATTGTTTATTTTTCTTCAACTTGAAGGGTACAGATCAGATAATCCAACAAAATTACTGGAAGCTCCTAAAACACGTAAAACTTTCCCCGACACCTTATCAACCTTAGAAGTAGATGCCCTAATCGCAGGGATTGACACCAAAGGAGCATTTGCGTTTAGAAATCACTGCATGTTAGAGCTGTTGTATAGTTGTGGCCTCAGAGTCAGCGAGCTTACAAAACTAAACTGTTCAGATTTGTTTTTTGAAAAAGGGCTTATTAGAGTACGTGGAAAAGGAGACAAATTGCGTTGGGTACCTGTGGCAGAAAGTACAGTAGAGCTTATCAATGAATACCTTAATATGCGGCGAAATAGTCTACCAGCGAAAGGGCATGAAGATATACTGTTTTTAAATAATAGAGGGAGGGAAATGACACGTGTGATGGTATATACAATTGTTAAAAATGCAGCACTACGGGCCGCAATAACAAAAAACATAAGTCCGCATACACTTAGGCATTCATTTGCTACCCATTTGGTTGAAAACGGTGCTGACATACATATTGTCCAACACATGATGGGGCATTCGAGCATTACAACAACTGAGCGTTATATCCATATGAGCCAGCGCCATTTAAAAGAAGCCTTATCGCGCTTTCACCCAAGGGCAAATTAGGGAGCGACTATACGAAACCCTTCCCCATGTACATTGATAATCTCAATTGAAGGATCCCCTTTGAGATGTTTCCTGATTTTAGCAATATATACATCCATTGAACGTGATGTAAAATAGGTGTCATCCTTCCATATCTTTTTTAATGCCAACTCACGAGGCATCAAGTCGTTTTTATGTAAAATTAGCAGATGAAGCAATGATCCCTCTTTAGGAGATAATTTTATGGGCTTATCGTTGTTTAACGAAAGTTGTCGAAGTTTAGCGTTGAAATTAAACGCGCCAATGGTAAATAGGTGATTTTCATTCTTAAGTTGAAAACTGTTTTGTTCCATACGCTGAAATAAGGCTTTCATTTTTAACAACAACACCTCAGAATCAAAGGGTTTGGTAAGGTAATCATCGGCCCCGATTTGGTACCCTTTTACCACATCGTCTTTCATTGATTTGGCAGTAAGAAAAATGATAGGAACATTCATGTCGTTAGCACGGATTTCTTTCGCTAACGTAAACCCATCTTTATAAGGCATCATGACATCTAGCAAACAAATATCAAAATCCCCTTTATTAAATTTTTCAGCTCCCTCTACCCCATTCCTTGCTAGCACAACATCGTAATTGTTGAGCTCCAAGTAGTCCTTTAAAATTCTTCCGAAATTCAGATCATCCTCGACTAAAAGCACTTTTTTATTTGTAGTTATCATAGGCTATGTTTTAGTGGGAAGCGAACTGTGAAAGTACTTCCTATTTTAGGTTGACTTTTTACATATATCGTGCCATTGTGTAATTCAACAATCCGTTTTACATAAGACAAGCCTAATCCATGGCCCTTTACATTATGAATATTACCTGACTCCTCACGATAAAAACGATCAAATACGCGACGTCTTACATTACTACTCATACCAATACCGCTATCTTGAATAGAAACGGTAAAAGCATCCTCTGTAACCTTTGTAACGACTTTAATTTTCACATTCCCATCTGAATATTTAATGGCATTTTCCAGTAAATTAACCCAAACGTTGGTCATATGTGACTCCGACATTGGAAGGGTAATGTGCATAGGGTCAAGCGATATTTCAATGGTGCCTTCACTCTGGTCAATGAGTAAGCGCACATGTTCAATCGCTGTTTTAATTGGGGTATGTGGATTCACTTCTAACGTGACTAGCTCTAACTCCCTTCGATCAAGTCTTGAAATTTGCAATACATTTTCTACTTGGGTATTCATTCGACGGCTTTCATCTCGAATCAATCCCAAATACTGTGTAACTTTATTTGGTTGTTTAGCAACAACCGGAGTACCCAAAGCATCTAACGCTAGCTGAATTGTTGCTATTGGTGTTTTAAACTCATGGGTCATGTTGTTGATGAAATCAGATTTGATGTCTGATATTTTCTTTTGTTTACTGGCTTGTAAGAGCGTTATTGTAAAAACACTTATCAGTATCAAGGTAAATAAAACAGACAAGGCTATCGATCGCCAAACAGAAGAACGTAAAAAAGCGTTTTTCTCTGGAAAAATTATACGCAACTCGTAGTCACTTGCGCCGTCTACATCTACAAAAAGAGGCGTTCTATATGTAGTTCTATTTACATTTTGAAGAAAAAGTTCAGTGCCCAGACCTGACATGCGGTTTCCTTCAAAAACTCTAAACTCAAAACTAGCATCTATATCTCTTAACAATAATTCTTGACCCAAAAGGAGCTCTAATTCAAAAGTACTTACCCGTCTTTCTATAGATTTGTTTGAAGCAATGTCCATAAAAATACTTTCATACTTTGCTTTATCCATTGAAGAAAGACGTTCAATTCGCTGCATTCGTTCTGAAGAAGACATACGGTCTATTGTTGCATCAACATCTTCTTCTAAAACTGTAGTTGCCTTAATGCTTCTATAATCTAATATTGGGGTGGAATCTGATGAAGAGGGATCGTAAAGCTTGGGAAAAATACCATAGGTGTCTTGGATAATTCCTCTTGATACTAAAAGTGTTTTATTTACTTCCGTAGTGCGGTCGATGTATTGAAAAACTTCGGTTAACTGGGATTCTTTTGGAGACCCAATACTGTCCATAAGCTTTTGGGTAGCAACAATGTAGTCGCGTAATTCACGTTCCTTTATTTGTTCAGAAACAGCAGCTAGTGCATTATTTACACTCAATGAAAATTGACGATCTCTACTGTTTAAGTTGGTTTGAATCCAAAAGGTTTGTACAATTATGATTCCCAAAAGAGCCATAGCCATACATGCCACTAAAACCGTAAACAACCCTTTCTTCATTTATTACATAATTTATTGATGTAAAAATACACAACCTTAATTATACCCCTGTATTTTTCAATAGCCGTTGGTGTAAAACGTTTACATGATCCGTTGTTTCGCTCCACGTTTCATTTCTAATAATTTCTGTTGCCAAAGGAATTTTTTTAGCATCATGCCATTGGTTTGCCATTCGATTTCGAACCGATTCTTCTGAAGCCTTATCTCGATTCATAACACGACGAATGCGTTCTTCTTCTGGTGCAATCACAAGTATAACCCCATCAAAATAATCTTGTCTGTGATGCTCGAAAATAATCGCTGCCTCATAAATTGTATACGGGGCATGTTGATTAAACTTCCATTGATCGTATTCCCTTTGCACTGCAGGATGTACAATGCGATTTAAATTTTTTAACAATTCTGGAGAACTAAAAGCTTGTTCTGCAACATAGTCACGATTAAACCTACCATTAGTGTAAGCCTTGCCGTCAAAAAGCGAATTAACTGCTGAAATAATATACTGGTCTTCCTGCATCAGTTTTTTTGCTGTTACATCGGCAGAAAAACAAGGTATCCCTAGATTTTCAAACAAACCCAATACTTTAGACTTACCACTACCAATGCCTCCAGTAAGAGCGAAATGTTTCATTCTAAAATAAAATAAGATATGGATTGAGGAGAAACAACGAGGTGTTTAACCGAATTGGGTAACCCAACAACAGCAACTTTAAGCTCGTCTGCACTATTTCCTTCAAAACTAACCTCGGCACGTAGGTTTATTGCGTTAATGTAGCGTAGTTGCGAAAGCGGAGCAGCAAATTTGACCTCTACTTCCTTTGGACTAAGCATAATGCTTAAGGAATCTGGTGCATTGGTTAATACAACGGGGAGTATAAATGAAACATCAGAGTATCGATCTACACTTCCACTTACCGTTATTGTATTGGCACTCCACTGAGCAAGCTGTGCAATTGAATCAACTAAGGAGGCCTTCAGTACGAAATTATCTTTGAGGATTTTGTTTGATTCAAGCTTGTAAATTGCGCTTGTCAACCCTACCAATCCATCATTGGTTCCCATTGCAACAACCGTATCGATACTAAATTGAATTGGGCTAGCAAACTCATAACCTTCTTCAAGACGTGGTAAGCGCAGCAATGACGTAGGAAGTGACTTCTGGACAGCCTGAGCCACTGGCAAGGCAAAGCTGTTGTATACAAAGCCTAAAATGTTTGCATCACCAGAATTTTGTTGCTTATAGTGCTCTAGCAAAACTGCAGAACTAAGACGAGCTTTTTCCAAATCTATGGATGAAATATCGCTTGTCAGCAGGCTGATTTCACTTGGGAATATCCTTTGAAATAAGACAGAAAACCCAGATGCAGATACCCGGGCTGGAACAGCTACTTCAGATTCCAACACAATAAATTTATCAGAATCTGATTCTAAAATCACTCTTACAGGAACATTAGCGGTATAAGGGTTTGAAAGTGCGCTAATGAACCATACAATAGCGGCAAACACTAAAAATAAAAGCCCTTTTTTTGAGCCTAAAACCTTTCTTTTTAATGAATGTCGCTTTTTAGACATGCTTACGATTGTTCTTTTTCTTCAAAGGCCTGCATAACAGCATCACTTACACCCATATTTGAAAAACCTCCATCATGAAATAAGTTTTGAAGGGTTACTTTCCGAGTTAGATCGGAAAACAATGAAACGGTATAATTAGCACAGTCAGAAGCAGAAGCGTTTCCAAGAGGAGACATCTTTTCGGCATAGGATATAAACCCATCAAAACCCTTAACTCCTTTACCTGCAGTTGTTGGTGTTGGAGATTGAGAAATGGTATTTACACGTACCTTTTTGTCTCTCCCAAAAAAGTATCCAAAACTACGTGCGATTGACTCTAAAAAGGCTTTGTTATCTGCCATATCGTTATAATCTGGAAAAACACGTTGTGCAGCCATATATGATAATGCGACGATACTACCCCATTCATTCATTGCGTCTTGCTTATAAAGTACCTGCATTACTTTGTGAAAAGAACCAGCAGAAACGTCCCACCCTTTGGCAGTCCAATCATATTTTTGATCGATGTAAGAGCGACCTTTTCTAACATTAACCGACATTCCAATAGAATGAAGTACAAAATCAATTTTGCCGCCCAGTACTTCAACAGATTCAGTAACTAATTTTTCGAGGTCCTCTAACGAAGTGGCATCCGCTGGAATTACAGTAGCACCTGTTTGCTCTGCAAGCTGATTTATCGTCCCCATGCGCATAGCTATAGGCGCATTGGTAAGTACAAAAGAACCTCCTTCTTCATGCACACGAAGTGCTGTCTTCCAGGCAATAGAATTCTCATCTAATGCTCCAAAAATAATCCCTCTTTTCCCTTTTAGTAATCCGTAACTCATAATGGTTATTTAAAATTAAACGTTTCGCAGCTCTTGCGCGTGGCGCAATGCTGTTTCTTTTAGTTCTTTACCTCCCAGCATTTCTGCCAATGCTTCAATTCTTGCTTCCTCATTAAGCGGAGTCAAATAGGTTTTGGTAGACTCCCCTACTACCTGTTTATACACTTTATAGTGGGTGTCGGCCAATGCAGCAATTTGTGGTAAATGTGTTATTGAAATCACTTGCATATGGCGACTCATTTCATGCATACGTTTACCCATAGCCTTTGCCATTTCCCCAGAAACACCCGTGTCAATTTCATCTAAAATCAAGGTTGGTAGCTGAGTTTTCTCTGCCATAATAGACTTAATAACCAACATAATTCTAGACAACTCTCCTCCTGAAGCAACTTTTCCAATTGGTGCAAAATCAATCCCTTTATTGGCAGAAAAAAGTAAGTCCATAGTCTCAAGTCCAGACGGCCCAGGTGTAGAAAGTGCAGTCCGTTTGAATGAAAAGCGAACGTGTTCCATACCAAGGTCTCGAGAACGCAAAACAAGCATATCAGATAGCGGCTTACAGGACTTTTCGCGTTGAGAAGAAAGCGTTTGAGCCGCTTTACTTAAAGCATCAAATGCAGTATCAACATCTTTGGTTTTTGAAATAATTTGATTTTCTAAACTTTCAACATCTTCACATAACTCCCGTAAATGCTCTCGCTTTTCAAGAAGTCCGCGCGCATCTTGAACTTGATGTTTTTGACATAGACTATGCAACGTACTAAGAATGTCTTCAACTTCTTGAAGTTTTAAAGGGTCATCTAAAATAGCCTCGCCTAAATCTTCGGCTTCTTGAAAAATATCTGCAACTTCTATCCCAACACTTGCAATGCGATCTTGTAATGAAGAATACAATGGTCCAAATGAAGCAATTTTAGCCACAAGCTGACGTAATGCTAGTAATTGATCTTGAATACCAACACCTTCCTGTGAGCCTAAAGCAACAATAGATGCTAGCGTTGAACGAAGACCTGTGGCATTCCGTAAGGCGGATGCCTCATTTTCAAGAAGTTCGATACTGTCATGTGTAAATGAAACTTGGTCCAACTCGTGAAGTAAGAACTTGTGGTAATCTAAAGATTCATTCGATTGTTTCTGTCTCTCACTGAGTGATGTTAACTCACTAGAAAGGTCTTTCCAAAGAGTGAACTTTTCCTTATATAGATCTAATAGCCCTTGATCGTTAGAAAAAGCATCGATTAATGCTAAATAGAACGCAGGATCTGTCAATTGAATCGTCTGACGTTGGGTGTGAATATCGACCAAAGCCGAACTCAGTGATTTTAATGCATCCAATGTTACAGGAGTGTCATTTATAAATGCTCTTGATTTGCCTGAAGTACTTAGTTCGCGGCGAATTACTGAAGTTGGTTCATTATCCAAGTCAAACGCTTCAAACAACGGCTGTAAATTATGAGAACGAATATCAAACGTTGCCTCAACAATACATTTAGTTGCTCCTTTACGTATTGTTGCAAGATTTGCTCGATGACCAAGGATAAGCGAAAGGGCTTCAAGTAAAATCGATTTTCCTGAGCCTGTTTCACCTGTCAAAATACATAAGCCAGAGGTAAAACGAACCTCTAAATCTTCGATCAAAGAAAAATTCTTAATGTACAGTGATTGCAACACGGTATAATATTCAGATTAATTCAAATATAGTGCCTTTAAATAACTTGTAGTTACCAAATTATTAACGTCCAATTCCATTCCAATATGAAGACATACTTGGTGCAAATCGATTCAAAAAACGAAGTACGTCTTTTGTATCTATTTCGGGTCCGTCACTAAACAACTGACCAATTTCTTCGGCCTTGGAATCAAAAAAACTTCGAATCAAATAGGAATTGGGCTGTCGACGCATCAAAGGCTCTAACGTAAGTAATTGATTTGCAATCAATTGTTTTGCCTCTAACGGTTGAGTTGTCATTATATCCAAGCCGTTTCTATGATATTCATATATAAGGGTTCTAAATATATCAAACGCTGGAAAAGATAATTGATCGATTAATTCATATCGCCCATTTCTATTTTTACTTACATCCCATCCAGGAGCATTGGCTGCTTGAGCTGCGTTGGCAATGGTACGGGCACGCTCAAAGTATGGTGTGCCACCTTTTAATGAATAACTATCAAGTTCCATACCAATAGCTAAATACACATAATAAGAAAGTACCGAAGTGATGTTGTTGTTGTACCTATTAACATCAAAATAAAACGGTTGAAATTCCTGATATGTAAAATTAAAATTGTCATCAAGAATATTTAGTAATGAGGAAGAATAACTGCTGTTGTAAACCAAACGTCCCGATTGAATTTGAAGTGTTCCAGAATAGTTGTTATCATTTATGCTAGAGATATTTAACAACAATGCGATAGAAATTTCGGATTGCTCGGCACCTTGTTCTTTAGTCCACTTTGTTGTGTTCAAAAAATCTTGAGCTGCCTTTTCCAAGGTTTTAACAGGCGCAATATTAGTTTGATCAACTAGGTCTGTATTTACAATTAATGATATGCGAACAGGTTGTGCATACATCATAGTACAACAAAAAGTAATAAAGAAAATATATTTAAGAATCATGAAGCATGGAGTTTAGGTGACTTAAAATATCTGCGGCCACTTCGCTTTTGCTTTTTAGCGAGTAATGCACCGCCTCTTTGTTGCGTTGCAAAAATGAAATTTTATTTGTGTCATAACCAAAAGTTGCTCCAGGATTTTCAAGGGAGTTTACAACAATGGCATCTAAATTTTTATTAATAAGTTTCTGTTGCCCGTTTTCAATAGCATTGGTAGATTCTAGAGCAAACCCGATAAGAATTTGATTTTTTTTGGACGCACCTAATGTTGCTAAAATATCTGTAGTTGGCTCAAGAGTGAGCGCATCGACACCCGCTTGTTTTTTAATTTTATGACTATGCACGTTGGATGGTTTGAAATCTGCAACGGCAGCAGCCATGATAACTGCGTCTGTGGCAGGGTAAGCTTCTAAACATGCGGATAACATTTCATCGGCAGTGGTTACAGAAACGATCTTGACATTTGGATGTGCTTCATTACCTGCAGTTGGCCCACATATAAGAGTAACATCGGCACCTTGTTGTGCTGCACTATTGGCAAGAGCATATCCCATTTTTCCGGATGAATGATTACCTATAAAACGAACAGGATCAATAGGTTCGTATGTAGGACCTGCAGTAATTAGGATTTTTTTTCTTGAAAAAGGAGACTTTTCTAAGAAATATGCTTCAAGTGCCGCTAAAAGTTGTTCGGGTTCTTCCATTCGACCTTCACCTTCCAATCCACTAGCCAATGCGCCTGTTGTGGCAGGAATATGGATATTCCCATTGGAAATTAAGGTGTCAATATTTTTTTTGTTGGCTGGGTGTTTGTGCATATCCAAATCCATGGCAGGAGCAAAAAAAACAGGGCATTTTGCAGATAAGTACGTGGCAACTAACAAGTTATCCGAGTTAGCATTTGCCATTTTTGAAAGTGTATTTGCTGAAGCAGGAGCCACCAACATCGCATCAGCCCAAAGACCAAGATCTACATGATTATTCCACACAGCGTCCTCATTATCCTCTTGAGTGAAAGCGCTTAGCACTTCCTTATTAGAAACTGTCGATAAAGTAAGCGGGGTAACAAATGTTTTTGCAGCGTCGGTCATAATAACCTGGACTTCTGCGCCAGCTTTGGCAAGTAAACGAACGAGTGTAGGGGTTTTAAAGGCAGCTATGCTTCCCGATATCCCTAGCAGAATTCGCTTATCATGCAGCACAGACATTTCTATTCTTCCGTATCAGCATCTGTGTGACGGTAGTATATTTTTTCCTGTAACCATTGTTCAATAGCAATGGCTTGAGGTTTAGGAAGTTTTTCATAAAACTTGGACACTTCAATTTGTTCCTTGTTTTCGAAAATCTCTTCTAAATTTTCAGTTGGAGTGGCAAATTCTTCAAGTTTATCAAATAATTCAACCTTAATGTCTTCATTAATTTGAACTGCACGCTTGGCCAAAATAGCTATAGTTTCATAAATATTCCCGGTGCTTACGTCTAACTCATTTCGGTTATACGTTTTTGTTGTTTCAGCAGCTTGTGTGTTTTTTAAGTCCATGGTTACAAATTAATTGGATGCAAAAGTACGGATTTCTTGTTCAATATCATTCATCATTTCAGTCGCCTTTTCCATATGCTTTGAGTTTGGATACAATCTACTGAAATTTTCAAATTTTGACTTGGCGTCATTCAATCGTTGTTCCTTTTTATAGTACACACTATTAATTGCTAGAGTACTAGTAGCAGAAAATTGAACAAAAAGTGCTGCCTCTCTAAAGGATGTCCCTGGATTGTCAGCGATAAAGTTGTCAAGTGCCGTTATAGAAGCCTTATAATCTCGAATGGTATTGTACTGCTTTGCAATTTCAAATCCTTTACGTTCTGTTTTTTCGCGAAGTTCTTTCACCATTGAGTTGGCGTTTTCCATACGTTCACTTTCAGGGTATCTGTTTATGAATTCCTGTAGCTTATCCAATGCTTCTTGTGTTTCCGTCTGATCTAGACTAAAAGTAGGAGAGCTTAAGTAATGTGCATAGCCCATTAAAAAATATGCCTCGTCTGCTTTTTGGCTTTTTGGGAATGCCTTTACAAAAGTCTCAAATTCATACGCAGCCAAAACATGGTTTTTCGATTCTAAAAGAGAGTTTGCATAAAAAAACACAATACGCTCCGCTTGAGGCTTCCCTCTATAAGTCTCCTTAAGTTGTGCATAGAGTTGTGTTGCCTTTCTGTATTTACCTTGTTCATAAAGAGCAGACGCTAGTTCAGATTTTTTTGCAACATCGTCGTTTTTTAATGCCTTTTGAAAATCACTACACCCCAAAATAAATAAGGATAGTAGAATGACCGTGTAATTTGTTACTTTCATACTCGCGAATTTAATTAATTTCCATCAACAAGCTTTATAGAATGCGTTTAATTTCTTTATCTCTCTTATGTGTGCTTTTTAATTTATTTACTATACAGTCTCAAGAAAAAAAAACAGCTAAACGCTGGGGCGTTCAATTTGGACTTGGTACACAGCAAGCCAAACCCTTTCACTCCTTAGATTATGACTATCAAAACGCATTCATTTTAGGTCAAATACAATTGAAAAACTTTCAGTTGAATAAAATAAACTTAAGCATTTTGGCAGAGGGTGGATACTATAAGGGACAGCACAAACTCATAAACAAATGGTTTGCAGGCACCGATAAGTTTGATGGTTTTCCAGACGATTTTCAACAGCAAATGCTTAAAGAAAAGGACTTGCATCAACTAGCAATTCATCTAGCAGCAGAGTTAAGCTACTATGTAAAACAGCGCATAATGATCTATTTTTATTCAGCAATTGGACCTTTGTGGACTTCAAAGCAAACTGAGCGATTAGCAGCTGGATTTGCCTTTTCAGATAATATTGGCATCGGATATAAACTTAGGTTAACTAGAAACACGTGGTTGGACAATAGCATGGTTTTGCGGCATGAGTCAAATGCAGACCTTAAATTCCCAAATTCAGGCCATAACACCTTAGGAGTGCGTTTAGGACTAGTGTTTAATCTAAATCCTCCGCAAAGGGTTGTAGCGCTTCAACAAGCGCGTCAGAAGCTTTAACTAGTGGTAATCGAACAGAATCATCTGAAAGTCCTTTAAGCTTTGAGACTGCTTTAATTCCAGCTGGATTACCTTCTTGAAACAATAAATTTACAGCTGGGTTAAGGCGAGCTGAAATTGCTTCTGCTTCTTTAGTGTTTCCTGCCAAAGCTGCTTGAATTCCCTTAGAGAACGTAATTGGAAAACATCCAGCCGCTACAGAGATAACGCCGTCTCCTCCTAGCAAGGTTAGCTCAATAGCTGTTTCATCATCACCAGAATAAACAATAAAGTCATCCGAGCTATTTTCAATTATGGCTTTACCTTGGCTTAAATCACCACTTGCATCTTTGATACCAATAATATTACTTGCTTCTTTATCTAAACGGAGTGTTGTCGCTGCAGTCATGTTCACGCCAGTTCTTGCAGGAACGTTATACATTATTATGGGTAATTTTGTTACCGCATCAAGAGCCATAAAATGCCGATAAAGACCTTCTTGTGAAGGCCGGTTGTAATAAGGCGTTACAGAAAGAATAGCATCAAAACCCTTAGTATCAATATGGGTAAATTCTGAAACGAGACTTTGCGTATTATTACCTCCCAATCCCATTACCAATGGCACCTTTCCATTAACCTCAGATACAAATGTGGAAAACACTGCATTTCGTTCTTCATTGGTAAGCGTTACCGATTCTCCTGTAGTGCCCAAAGCAACAAGAAAATCTATGCCACTATCAATTAAATAGTGAATAATCCGAGATAAGGCATCAAAATCAACCGCCCCTTTGTTGTTAAACGGAGTAATTACTGCTACGCCTGTTGCTGTACTTTTAAATACGCTCATTGGGGTTTATTTTGATGAAATATTTTTTTAAATCTGAAAAAAAGGACCCGAAATCATTTTTAGGAGAAAGCACCAAGTCGTTTAATTGTGAATCCATGGTTGATGGCCCAATTTTAAAATGCGCATTTAATTGAGCAGAAAAAGACTGGAGCGGAAGGCTGATATGGTCAATAAAATGAATCACTATATCGTAATTTTTTTCCAAAACAAATTTTAAATCCTCACCAACAATACGCCCGCGCCAATCCAAACTTTGAGGATGCAAATGTGGCTTTGGGACACCCTCAAGCATTTTTTTATTATTGCTGTAATGAACACGGTCTATAGCGTCGTATTCTGATGAAAACAACATACACATTTGCTCAAACTGTGCTTCTGTTAAACCCAATTCTATATCATGAATAAAAAGCAACCTTCGAACCGATTTTGGTTTAAATGCAGTGCGATGCACAAGAGCATTGAGCTGCTTTGAAACGATACGTTTGGCAAAAAATTTCATAGGATGCAAAAGTACTACTTTAAACACATGTGCTTTGACCTATTTCTATTTATATTATAAAAAACTAACGGAATGTTACAAAACTAACAATTAAGACGCTAACATAGCGACCAAATCAGCTTCAGAAAGAATGGAAACACCTAATGTTTCTGCCTTAATCTTCTTCGCAGGCCCCATTTTATCTCCTGCTACTAAATAACTGGTTTTTGCTGAAATTGAAGAGACAATCTTACCCCCATTTTGCTCAATAACCTCTTTAAGCTCATCTCTAGAGTAACGTTCAAAAACTCCTGATACTACAAATCGAAGATCTTTAAGCAGCGCTGAAGTAGGTGTTTGAATTATTTGTTGTTCCAATTGTAGTCCGGCTTGACGAAGCTGTAATATCAACTTCCTAGATTGATCAGACTTAAAATATGCAACAATACTATGAGCAATACGAGTTCCTATCTCATCTACTCCTTCTAAAGTTTCAAGCGATGCATTTGACAAGGCATCTATTGAACCGAAATGCTGCGCTAATTTTTTTGCAACAGTCTGCCCAACATAGCGGATGCCTAAACCAAAAAGTACTCGAGCAAAAGGCACCTGGACAGAGTTTGCAATGGCTTGCACAATATTTTGTGCTGATTTTTCGGCTATGCGCTCAAGAGGAATCAAATCTTCTTCTCTTAGCGTATACAAATCAGCAAATGTATCGATTAATCCATGTTGCATTAACAACTGAATAGTCTCTGCGCCCAAGCCATCAATATCCATCGCTTTTCTAGAAATAAAGTGCGCTACCCTGCCAATACGTTGGGGCATGCATCCTAAAACATTTGGGCAATAATGCTGTGCTTCATCAAGATTTCGCTCTAGGGGGGTGGCGCATTCTGGACATACGGTAGCATATGCAATGGGATGGCTATTTATTTGACGCTTTTCGGCGTTTATAGCAGTTATTTTTGGTATAATCTCCCCTCCTTTTTCAACAAAAACAGAATCGTTGTAATGCAACCCCAAACCTGTTATAAAAGCTGCATTATGAAGCGATGCCCTTTTTACTATAGTACCTCCTAATAAAACTGGTTTAAGCTGTGCAACAGGCGTAATTGCCCCGGTTCTCCCTACTTGATATACCACATCTTCTAATGATGTTTCTACAGCCTCTGCCTTAAATTTATAGGCCATCGCCCAACGCGGTGACTTTGCTGTATACCCTAGCTGTTCTTGATACGCTAATGAATTAACCTTTATTACAACACCATCTATTTCATAAGGTAAGGAGGTGCGTTTTGTTTCCCATTGATCTAAAAAAGCAAACACCCTATCCATAGATGCTGCATGCGTGTAATGTTTTGGCACATTAAATCCCCATTTCGTAGCTGCGTTTAAAGTTTCAAGCTGTGTATCAAAATAACTACGGTCGGCAACAATTTGATATAAAAAACACACTAGAGGACGGGCGGCAACCAGACTACTGTCTTGAAGTTTTAAACTTCCAGAAGCTGTATTTCGTGGATTCATATAAGGCTCTTCACCTGCTTTTATCCGCAATACATTCATGGCTTTAAACCCTGCAATGGGCAACATAATTTCTCCTCGAATAGTAAATTGCTCTGGAAAGGTATTAGAAGCTATTTTTAAAGGAACCGAACGAATGGTTTTTATGTTTTGAGTAACATCATCTCCTTGAAAGCCATCACCCCGGGTAACCGCTTGAACCAACGCCCCTTTTTTATACGTTAAACTAATAGAAGCGCCGTCATATTTTAATTCACAAGTGTAATCGAGTTGGGCTACACCCAAATTTTTACACATCCGAGCCTCCCAATCCAATAAATCTTGTCGGTTGTAAGAATTGTCTAATGAGTACATGCGATGCTTGTGCATCACCGTGTTAAAGTTTTTAGTAATCGTCCCCCCTACGCGTTGCGTTGGTGAATTTGGGTCAAATAACTGAGGGTTCAACGCCTCCAACGCTATTAATTCAGCCAACTTTTCATCAAATTCTTGATCACTAATTATTGGTGCATCTTCAACGTAATAACGTTTGTTATGATCGTGGAGTTCGCTTCGCAAGGCATTAATTTGTTCTTCTGCTGTCATGAATTGGTAGCACGTATAAAACGTGGGTTGTTTCTAAAATCGTTTTCAATGACAATATCCGAAAATCCTGTCTTTTTTAAAAGCATTTCTACATCAGACATAAATGGCGCATGTCCCTCTAGGTAAAGCTGTCCCGAAGGCTTTAATTGTTCTTTGGCGTAAGCCGCTATATGTATGTAAAATAGCAGCGGCGAATCATCTGGAACAAAAATTGCATGATTAGGCTCTTGAGAAAGTACATGAGACTTGGTGTTTTTTTTCCATTGCTCTGGAACATACGGCGGATTTGAAACCATAATATCCCAATCCTTTTTTGGAAGGTTGGGACGTAAAATATCCATTTCTTCAAAATCAATTGTAGTATTATTGATTTGACTATTGCGCTTGGCTACTTCTAGTGCAGCAGTGTCGATATCCCATGCTGTAACATCCCAAGAAGGACGTGCATGTTTTAATGCGATAGCTATACACCCGCTTCCAGTACCAATATCAAGGACTTTAAGATTTCTATCGTTTGGCCATTCTCCTAAGACCCTATGTACAAGTTCTTCCGTTTCAGGGCGCGGTATTAACACAGAAGTATTAACCTGTAGCGTTGTTTTAGCAAATAAAACCTGTCCTATTATATATTGTATTGGCTTGTGGTCCTTAAGTGCTTTTAATGCGTTTAAAAGCAATGTCTCATTAGAGTCGTTAACCCGTGAAGGAAGTGCTAATACGACATCCGCAGGCTGGTAGCCAAAGTACGCTTCACATAATTGGGCAAAGTGCTGACGAATTTCTGAGCGTTCGTAAACACCCAACAATTCTTGTTCATATACATTTCGTAGTTCGCCTAAAGTCACACCAATGATTTTGTCATCCAAACAGGACAAGAATAATGTCCTGTATTTCCCATGGGGGCATTTATATAAGAAAACCCATGCTTTTCATAAAGCTTTTGTGCGTCAATCATATTTGGCATTGTTTCTAGATAACACGTTGTATAGTCAAATGATTTTGCTAGTTGTAATAATTGGGTAATGAGTTTTTGTCCCAACCCTTTTCCTCTAGCTTTTACGTGAAAATACATTTTTTGCAATTCACAAATAGTTTCTGATTCATTATTTAGCGGGGCAATTCCTCCACCGCCAAGAATTTGTTGCTTATCAACCACTACCCAATATGCGTGGCGTGGTAAGGAATACCCATCAAACATCATGTCAAGGACGGGGTCGGCATACGCAGTTCCGACTTTGGGCACTCCAAACTCTACCAAGACCTCGCGCAGGACAGCAGCTAGTGGTTTATTATCTGAAGACCGCAAAGGACGAATACTAAATTCCGATTGCATGAAGATTATTGATATTTTTGCTAAAATACACAATCCCATTGCATAGCTCTCACAGCTCTTTTATGCGTCGCTGCCTCACCCTTGCTCAGAAAGCAAGAGGAAACACCTATCCCAACCCTATGGTAGGAGCAGTGTTTGTCAGAAATGATCGTATTATTGGAGAAGGATGGCACCATAAAGCTGGGGAACCTCACGCTGAAGTACACGCATTAAAAAATATAAACTCCGATGATCTTGCCCATGGAACACTCTTTGTAAACTTAGAGCCCTGTGCGCATACCGGTAAAACAGCACCTTGCTGCAATCTAATTATTTCGAAAGGTGTTAAAAAAGTGGTCGTTGGCGCCATAGACCCAAATCCAAAAACAGCGGGTAAAGGAATTAAAGCGATGGAAGATGCAGGTATTGAGGTTATTTGCGGGGTGTTAGAAAATGAATGCCAGGAACTGAACAAACGATTTTACTGTTACCACACCCATAAAAGGCCTTATGTAGTATTAAAATGGGCACAATCTGCAGATGGTTTTATAGCCCCTATAGATGATGTTAAAGGATCTGTGTCTTGGATTAGTGACACGCATAGTCAACAACTTGCGCACAAATGGAGAGCAGAAGAACATGCCATACTGGTAGGTAGCAAGACGGTTGAGCTTGATAATCCACAATTAACAACAAGAAAATGGAAAGGAAACAACCCAATTCGATTGGTTATAGATCCCAATAATTCGATTTCAAAAAATGCAGCAATAATGAATTCAGACAGTAAAACTGTTCTTTTTAATTATTCAAAAAAACTGAAAGAAAAGAATTTGGAGTGGAAAGTAGTTGATGAAAAAGAAACACTTCGAAGTGTACTACAAAAATGCTATGCTATGGAAATACAGTCCATATTGGTTGAAGGAGGAGGAAAAACTTTATCCACATTTTTAGAAAAAAATACATGGGACGAATGCCGTATTATCTTGTGTGCTAAGTCGTTAGGAAAAGGGCTGCAAAGCCCCAACATACCCGCTGGAATATCGGTAGAAAAAGAGATTGTAGGAGACCGCTTACAAATTATTTATCCTGAAAGATAGCCTGTAACACCGCTGGGCACTTTATGGCCTTTCGAGAGACAGCATCTACATATACTAATTTGGTCGATGCAGTGGCTATTTTAATGCCATCTTCACGTTCAATCGTATAGAAAAAATCAATGGCGTAGTCTGTAGTTTTTTCCAAAACAAGATGGACAAGAAAGTTGTCCTCAAAACGCAATGGCTGACTGTAATGAATGGAAATATCTCGTAAGGGCAGTAAAATACCGTCTTTTTCCAAGGCCGCATAGCTAATCCCTTGGTCAGTAAGCCATTGTATTCTAGCTTGCTCCAAAAAATACGCATACTGTGCGTGATGTACAATTCCCATTTGGTCTACCTGATGATAATGAACCTGAGCCCGCATTGTAAGTTTTTTACTACACATAGTGAGTTTTATTTGTCAAAAATATCGTGTTTAAAAGCTTTTTAATATGCATAAAACTTTCTGATAATTCAATAGGAAAACAACTTTTTTTTTAAAAAATTTGCACGCATATTTGTATCGAACAATTAGGCAATGTGCTCCCCATCTTATATGCCCTATTTGTTTATGTAAAACAACATAGAACCAAAAAAAAAAATGCAACAATCCGCTGAGAGCGTTTGGGATAACTGTTTAGATTTTGTTAGGGATAACATTCATATTCAGGCATTTAAAACTTGGTTTGATCCTATTAAACCGATAAAATTAAACGGAGACGCCTTAAGCGTTGAAGTTCCAAGTAAGTTTTTTTATGAATGGCTCGAAGAGCATTATGTGAAAATCCTGAAAGTAGCACTCACTAAAGAGTTGGGAACCAACGCCCGATTGGTTTATGTGATCCGAATGGAAAACACTTTTGGAAACAAAAAACCCTTTACAGAGCAAATACCCAGTCAAAACAAAGGACTTATTAAAGTACAAGATGTTGATGCGCCATTACGATCACAAACAACAGAATTAAAGAATCCTTTTGTTATCCCTGGAATACGTAATTTAAAAGTTGAGTCGCAACTAAACCCCAATTATAATTTTGAAAATTTCCTTGAAGGCGATGCCAATAGGCTAGCACGATCAGCTGGAATTGCTGTTGCAAACAAGCCTGGAGGAACATCCTTTAATCCATTACTTATTTTTGGAGGGGTTGGTTTGGGAAAAACACACTTAGCGCATGCAATTGGAGTAGATATTAAAAGCAAATACCCCGATAAAACAGTCCTATATATATCTGCTGAGAAATTTACCCAACAATATATAGAAGCGGTAAAGAAAAATAACCGAAACGATTTTATTCACTTTTATCAAGTGATGGATGTTTTAATCATTGATGACGTCCAATTCTTTTCTGGAAAATCAGGAACACAAGACGTCTTTTTCCATATTTTCAACCACTTGCACCAAAACGGTAAGCAAGTAATTTTGACTTCAGACAAAGCGCCTGTAGATATGCAAGATATCGAGCAACGCTTGCTTTCACGCTTTAAGTGGGGCCTTTCTGCTGAACTTCAGCGCCCGGATTATGAAACCCGTGTATCTATTTTAAAAAATAAGTTATACAGAGACGGCGTTGAGCTTCCAGAAGATATTATTGATTTTGTTGCAAAGTCAGTAAAAACAAATGTGCGCGAACTTGAAGGTGCTATTATTTCACTTATCGCCCAAGCATCCTTTAACCGTCGTGAAGTAACCCTTGATCTAGCTAGACAGGTTGTTGAGAAATTTGTCCGAAACACCAAAAGAGAAATTTCTATCGATCACATTCAAAAAGTGGTGTCAGAGTACTTCCAAATGGACGTCACTACATTACAATCCAAAACACGTAAACGCCATATTGTACAAGCTAGACAACTGGCCATGTTCTTTTCAAAGAAAATGACTAAAGCTTCTTTGGCTAGTATTGGTGCCAAAATTGGACACCGTGATCATGCTACCGTTTTACACGCTTGTAAAACAGTTGACAATCTTGCATTTACGGATAAGCAGTTCAGAAAGTATGTCGACGACTTAACGAAGAAACTCTCCAACTAGAACATGTCAACTAAGGTGCTTATGGTGTGTCTTGGCAATATTTGCCGATCGCCATTAGCCGAAGGCATTCTGCATAATCTTACACAAAACAAAGCGTACCACATAGATTCGGCAGGAACTTCAAATTACCACCCGGGAGCCAAACCTGACTCAAGAAGTATTGCCATAGCCGCCAAAAATGGTATTGACATTAGCAAACAACAAGCAAGGCAAATTTCTACTGCGGATTTAGACTTTTTTGACCACATTCTTGTTATGGATCAACAAAATCTAATCGATGTTTTGGCACTATGTAATTCTGAAAAGCAACAAAAAAAAGTAGCCTTGATTACTGCGGCAAGTGGCGTTGACGCTATGGATATCCCCGATCCTTACTACGGAGATGAAGAAAATTTTAACTATGTTTTTTCCTTGTTGCATGATTCTTGTACATTGTGGTTGGCTAAACAGTAAGTATGGAAAGCAAAAAAGGAATTCTTTTTTTAATCCCCAATGTCTTGGGCGACACCGCTCCTTTGGAAGTAATTCCTTTGTCTGTAAAGAAAACTACAGAGCAGCTTAGCCATTTTGTGTTTGAGAAAGAAAAGGCAGGACGGGCTTTTTTAAAACGCATAAACCCAAACATTTCACAAAATAACATCACCGTTTTTTTACTTAATAAGTTTTCAGCTGCTGAAGAAATTCAAGAAATGATTTCTACGCTTTTAGCAGGTAATGACATCGGACTGATTACAGATGCAGGTTGCCCAGGCGTTGCAGACCCAGGTTCTGAACTTGTTGCACTCGCACATCAAAATAACATACGCGTTGTTCCCCTTGTTGGTCCATCGTCCATTCTATTAGCAGTTATGAGTTCGGGGTTAAACGGACAATCCTTTGCTTTTAACGGGTACCTCCCGATTGATAAAGCAGAACGGAAAAAGACCATTAAGATGTTTGAAAAGAAATCGAAAGAGTTTCAGCAAACTCAAGTCTTTATTGAAACACCTTATCGAAACAATGTATTACTCGAAGAATTTTGTAAAACACTAAATCCAAAAACACAGCTTAGTATTGCTTGTGACATCACGCTACCAACAGAGTATATTAAAACCGCTGCGGTTGAATACTGGAAGCAAAATAATGAGGATTTTCTACGAAGACCAGTCGTATTTTCGCTTTTAGCTTCTTAACGATAAATGTTTTTGTCGCGTAACCAAGAAGTATACTTTTTCTTGTTCTTATTGTGATCTGATAAATTGGTTGCGAATAAATGATATCCTGCACGACTTGGATCAGCTACAAAATAAAGGTAATTGTGATTTTGCGGATACAGTACTGCATCAATGGCACTTACATCTGGCATGGTGATTGGTCCGGGGGGAACGCCTCGCTTTCGGTATGTGTTGTACGGTGAGTTGATTTTTAAATCTTTATACAGCACCCGTCGAATATCCAAGTCATAATTGTTTGCCTTGCGTTTTAAGACATAAATCACTGTTGGATCTGCTTGCAAACGCATCCGTTTACGAATCCGATTTAAATAAACACCTGCTACTGTAGGGCGTTCATCAACACGTGCAGATTCAAGGTGCACAATAGCAGCCAATGCAATGGTTTCTGTACGGCTTAGACCAATGGACTTACGCGCCTTCTCACGCTTGTTATTCCAAAAGCGCTTATACTCGAAAAGCATGCGGTCTCGAAATTCTTCCGCAGATGAGTTCCAAAACAATTCATAAGAGTTGGGAATACAAATCGAATACACGTTTTCTATATTAAAACCGTGTTCCTTCAAAAATTCAGGCTCCAAAAATGCAGCTACAATCGATGCGCTATCCGCTTCTATTTTTGTCGCCACAAAACGAGCCAAGTGCATCAGTGTTTTTTGATTGTTGATTGTGAGTTTCAACGGACGGTTATCGACACGTAACCGATTAATCATTTCGTTATTGCTCATCCCGGCGTTAAACAAAAAACGTCCTGGAATTGGACTGTACCCCTTACGAGAAGCAGCTTGTTGAAAATGGTCAATACGTTTTACAACAGTTGTCAGGGTGTCGTATGCAGCAGCTTTTGTGTTTTCTGAAGGGATTAAAATTTCTTTAGCGGGTGTTTCAAAAGAGGTGTTTGACGCAAAAAAAACACGATAAAAATGAGTTACAAATAGCCCGCCGATGAGCAAACAAAAAAGTACTGTAGCAATTAGTACGCGCTGAATCATTTTCATACCAGCTCCCAATTACCAGTATAAACAGCTGCTGCAGGGCCCTGCAACACAATGGATTCATACACATTATCTCCTGGGTTAAAAGAAACCTGCAAATTTCCTCCTCGAGTTTCAAAACTCAGGGTTGTTTTTTCAGTTTTTTGCATAATATGTACTGCTAAGGCGGCGGCTGTTACTCCTGTTCCACAGGATAGTGTTTCTGCTTCAACACCACGTTCATAGGTGCGAATTGCCATGGTGTTTTCGTCCAAAACTTGAACAAAATTAACATTAGTGCCATCTGAAAAATAGGGTGCTCCATGTGCAATTAAAGGTCCTTGCGTAGCCACATCAACTGCATTAATGTCAGCCACAAAAACAACGTGATGTGGTGAACCGGTATTTAAAAAAAGTGCTTCGTCACGCATTTCCCATGAATAAACATCATGGAGTTCTAAGGCTATGGAATCCCCAATACACTGGGCATGATGCAAGCCATCGGCTGCTGAAAATGTGAGGGTTTCGTTGGTTAGTCCCAAACTTTTGGCGTAGTGAATTGCACAGCGAGATCCATTTCCACACAAACTTCCTTCGTATCCGTCGGCGTTAAAATAGCGCATATAAAAATCGGCCTTAGGGTCTTTCTCTATGAGAATAAACCCATCGGCGCCAATACCGAAATTTCGATGGCAAATTTGTACAACCGCTTCGTGATTGCCAATGGGAAACTGCTTATCGCGATTATCCATGATAACAAAATCATTCCCAGTACCTTGATATTTTACAAACGGAAAAAGCATGGGCAAATATAACCAATTTAGGATGCGAGTAAGCTGTTAAAAATGCGTTAAAGCACTTTTATCAAATAAAAACAACATGTACTTTTGATGGTAACATACAAATGAATCATCATGAAAACAGTCATTAAATACAGTTTTGTCGCCTTTATTGCAGCCTTTGCTGCCGTATGGACATTTAGTAAGTTTCAACAAAACAACCCCGTTTTTATTCCTGAGCAGGCCCAAGTAGTAAACACTGCTTTCTCGATGCCAGCCACAACAGTGAGTGCCATGAGTACCGATTTTACTACTGCTGCTGGTAAAACAATCGATGCTGTGGTTCATATTACCAACACGAGCTCAGGACGGGCGCAACAACCCAATAGCATTTGGGAATATTTTTATAACAGCCCTTCCCGTGAGTATCCGCGTATTGGCATGGGCTCAGGGGTCATTGTATCTTCGGACGGGTATATAATTACCAACAACCACGTGATTGAGAATGCAACCGAACTCGAAGTGACCACAAACGACAACAAAGTCTATAAAGCCGAGCTTATAGGTACAGACACCAATGCCGATATTGCTGTTCTCAAAATAAAAGGCGCTTCATCCTTTCCTTATGTGCGTTTTGCCAATTCTGACCTAACTCGTATTGGTGAATGGGTACTTGCCGTGGGAAATCCCTACAACCTAAACTCTACAGTAACGGCTGGAATTATCAGCGCAAAATCGCGCGATTTGAGCAATTATGATGGGAAAAACCAGTCGTTTATTCAAACGGATGCTGCTGTTAATCAAGGGAATAGTGGCGGTGCCTTGGTAAACCTAGACGGTGATCTGATTGGAATCAATACTGCCATTACCAGCAATGGTATGGGAACTTTTATTGGCTATTCATTTGCCGTGCCTAGCAATATTGCTCGAAAAATTTACGAGGATATTTTGGAGTATGGAAACGTTCAAAAAGCGCTGTTGGGTGTTAATGGAAGTGGGCTGAATGCACGTATTGCCGAAGACCTTGGCATTGAAGAAACGGAAGGGTTTTATGTCGCAGGAGTTGAAGACGGCATGGGTGCCAAAGAAGCCGGAATTAAAGAAGCAGATGTTATTATTAAGGTTGACAACGCACGCATTCGCCGCTTTTCAGACCTCACAGGTTATTTGGGCTCAAAACGCCCGGGTGACAAGGTGCAAGTAACCCTGCTTAGAGATGGCAAAGAACGCATCTTAACAGTCCCCTTAAAACGAACTCCTTTTGTGAATTATTATGGGATGCGTTTACGGGATTTAACAAAAGAAGAAGCCAAAGCCTTTGACCTAAAATCTGGTGTTAAGATTACGGCAGTGCTAAACACACGTTTGTTTCGACGTGGCGTGCAAGACGGAGACGTTCTATTGGCTATTAACGGAGAAGAACTTTCAACTACAGAGGACGTATTGAAATTGGATGAAGACAGTATTTATGAAATTGAATTCTTAAATCAAGACAACGAAAAAATGCGTTTTATATTCGAATAGATAACTATTCCTTTTTTCGCTTTGTGGTGTGTTTGAGTTTTAGCACCGCAAAGTTCAATTCTAAGGTGGTTTCCGATTCTATTTCGGTAAGGTCGTGATCTAACAAGTCGGCCATGAGTTCTCCGCTTTTTTTAAGTAATGAATTCTTTTTTCGACCTTTAGGAAGCTCAGGACTCGAGAGTTCAGAAACTGCTTCTTGCAAGGCACGTATCTTGGCAAAGGTTTCGATAATCAAAAAAGTGGTTTGAGTAGCTTGTTTGCTTTTTAAAATCGTAGCCAGCATATACAAGCCCTTTTCTGTAAAGGCCTTGGGTGTCACTCTCGTTTTTGAAAAATTTGCGGTCGAAAATTTCGACCGCAAATCATTCCATTCGCTTTTAGAGAGTTCAATTAAATAATCAGTAGGGAACTTATCTAAATTGTTTTTTACTGCCTCATTGATTCGCTTGGTTTCTACCCCATACAGTTGTGCTACATCACGGTCTATAAGGACCTTTTGACCCTGAATGCTTATCAAGTTTTTCTCAATATATGCTATGCTGTGGTTCATCGTTCATGGATTTAGGTTTTACTTCTTAAAAATACGAGAAATTAATTACGAATGATTTAATTACAACTCAGGGAATTTCAAATTACTCATTCGTAATTCATAATGTATTCACTAATAATTTCTCAACTCATAATTCCTATATTTACCCCATGCGAATAGATATCATTAGTGTGGTGCCAGAACTGATGCACAGCCCTTTTGCGGGCTCCATTATGAAACGCGCACAGCAAGCCGCTTTGGTTGAAATACACTTTCACAACCTTAGAGATTACACCTCCAATGCTTACAAACAAGTAGATGATTACCCATACGGTGGCGGTGCGGGAATGGTACTTATGGTTGAACCCATTGACAAATGCATTAGCGCACTTAAAGCTGCACGTGATTACGATGCCGTTATTTATATGACACCCGATGGGGATGTACTGAACCAACAAGCTGCTAACAAGTTATCCTTACTTAACAATGTGATTGTGCTTTGCGGGCATTATAAAGGAGTAGACCAACGGGTACGCGACCTGTTTGTTACCCATGAAATTTCTATTGGCGATTATGTGTTGTCGGGCGGTGAACTCGCAGCGGCGGTACTTTGCGACAGTATTATACGCCTCATTCCTGGGGTGTTGGGCAATGAAACCTCTGCCCTAACCGATTCGTTTCAAGACGGTTTACTAGCACCTCCTGTATATACCCGACCAGCAGCCTATAAAGGCCATAAGGTTCCCGAAATACTTACCTCGGGAAATACGCCGAAAGTAGATGCATGGCGGGAAGAACAAGCCCTTAAAAGCACCCAAGAAAAAAGGCCGGATTTACTGGAGTAAACCAAACCGACCTGCAACAATCAACAAAAGGCTGAGATAACCTAGGACCTTATACCGCTGTTTTTGCTTTTACAGCAATTAAAGCAACACCCTGTGGAGCTATGCGATTCAGGCTTAGGCCACCGTTGACTTATAAAGCACCTTCTATTTGTAGACTAATGCGGCATGACTTGAGGTTGGGACAAAAAAGACTTTATTTTTTGTAAAAACAGCCACTAAGGAGCGGCTTTACAACTGCCTCATAGGTGTTTATTTTATTTAAATATATACCTGCAATAATGTAAATATACTAATAATTATTAGTAATTCGATAACTATTGTTAGTTTATTTAAATATAAACCCTCATGAAAAAATAACCCACATACAAGTACAACCACCACATAAAAAAAGGGGGGGAGTGGTAAACCCACTCCCCCCTTTTCTTAATTAATTCCCGTAGTATCTCCGTCTTCTTTAAGGTTTAAGATATACATCAAACTCTGAGAATAGCATATAGCTAGTATCCGATCCCGTTAGACTAATTGCATTAATTAGAGTTGTAACTCCGCTGAAGTCAAGCACAACATCTGTAGTAGCGTTATGACCATTTATCTCAACCTGTCCTCCAACTATCGTTAGAAAATCGGGGTTGTCTGCAACTAACGTAGTAAGAGTAAGGTCAATGGGTATCGTACGAGCAGCATCTGCATATGCTGTAAGTACAGAACCATTAATAAATTGAGAGTTTGAAGTCTTACCAAAAAGAATATAATCTATTTCTAATGGTGTGTTAAAAACTGGGCGGAAGGTTTTTGCGTTAGTTAAATAACCATTAGTACCTGAACTAACAACATCATCGAAAAGTGCTGCAACACTATAACTTCCTTGATTACGACACCCATCACATGGAACAGTCATATCGGCTAAATCAAGAGGAAGTGCTGAAACTACAGGAGTAGCCGTATCAACATCTGTCTTCGCTGAATCAGTAGCGTCTGTTACAGTCAAGCTAATGGCTGGTAAAACTCCACCTCCAAAAGCAAATGTAGCACCGGCAGCTGTTAAGCGAACATTAGTACCAGAAATGTTATAATAACCATCGACATTAGAGCCTGGAGTAAAGGCTACTGTAGCAGTACCATCATCCGTTGAAAAACTAGCAACTGTAGTATTTGTAGCTGCAGAGTCTCTTAGTACGAGTCTTGGTCCCGCCAAGGTGACATCTATTTCAAGTCTATTAGTTACCGTCACTACCACAGCATCACTAGCTGTGTCGCCACCAGTAGCGGTAGCCACTAAGTTGTAGTTATACACATTGTTTGTGCCTGCATCAGCAGGGTTTTCAAAGTCACGTCCCACCATGCTTACTACACCTGTAGAAGCATTTACGGTAAACTGAGCGGCATCAGCACCAGTTAACGTATAAGTAACTGTGCCACTTGTTGCATCGCCTCCTAAGGTAGGTGCCGCTGAGGTATATGCTGCGTTTTCAGCTACACTACTATCAGCAGCAGCTGTAAGCGTTATCGCCACATTCGTTACCGTTACCACCACGGCATCACTAGCCGTATTGCCAGCGGTATCGGTCACCACTAAGGTGTAGTTATACACATTGTCGGTGTCTGCGTCAGCTGGGTTTTCAAAGTCACGTGCTACCATGCTTACTACACCTGTAGAAGCATTTACGGTAAAGTCGCCGGCATCATCACCACTTAGGGTATACGTCACTGTACCTACTGGTGCATCACCACCTAAAGTAGGTGCCGCTGAGGTATATGCTGCGTTTTCAGCTACACTACTATCAGCAGCGGCCGTAAGTGTCATCTCCACCACAACATTGGTTACCGTTACCACCACAGCATCAGTAGCTGTGTCGCCACCAGTATCGGTAGCCACTAAGGTGTAGTTATACACATTGTCCATGTCTGCATCAGCAGGGGTTTCAAAGTCACGTGCTACCATACTCACCACGCCAGTGGTGGCATTTACGGTAAAATCACCAGCATCGGCTCCCGTTAGACTGTAAGTAATAGTTCCTGATGGGTCATTACCAGATATTGAAGGCGCTGTTGAGGTATACGCTGCGTTTTCAGCTACGCTACTATCAGCAGCGGCCGTAAGGACCATATCCACAACTATGGTGTTATCGCCTGCAACAACTTCTGGCGTTGTTAAAACAGCATTATTACCCACTGCATCTTTTAAGGTACCCCCAGCAAGTGCTAGAGCCGCTGTACCGGCTGTAATACCATCGGCAATATCCTCATCACCGGGAAGAATTGTATAACTAAATACCAAGGCTGTTGTACCCGTACCCGATACATAAGTAGCTGTTTTGGAAACACCGCCCACATCAATGGTATAGGTTGGTGTACCGCCTGCTGTATCTACTGTTGTTGCCTCATTCATCGTAGCGGTAACA
>JAQWGN010000015.1 GCA_029238215.1 Flavobacteriaceae bacterium | reverse complement strand
TACAACAACTGAATTTTCTAATCAGGCAGTTCAATGGATTAGTCAAAGATCCAAGCCATGGTTTTTATGGCTTGCATACAATGCGCCACACACCCCTTTTCATCTTGCCCCAACGAACTTACATAATCAAGGGAATTTGTCAGAAGATGAGGCGATGATAGAGGCTAACCCCCTACCATATTATTTTTCAGCAATCGAAGCCCTTGATACTGAATTGGGCCGAATTATTGAATCAATTCCAAATGGTCTAGAGAATACTATTGTGGTGTTTTTGGGAGACAATGGAACGCCTAGTCAAGTTGTCCAATCTCCTTATGGAACTAGAAGAGCTAAGGGAAGTATTTTTCAAGGCGGTATAAATGTCCCCATGGTTATCTCTGGAGTAGGTGTAACAAGAAAAGGGGAACGTGAGGATGCTTTAATTCAATCAACAGACTTATTTACTACAATTGCGCAAATGGCAGGTTCTACTATTTCAGAAAAACACAACAGCAAAAGCTTCCACCCCTTACTTAGCGACACAAATATTGACCTAAGAACATATGCGTATGCTGAAAAATCAACAGATGGAAATGTGAGTTATGCCGTTAGAAATTCTCAATATAAGCTGATCGTCGATGCTGATGGAGCAGAGTCGATGTATGATTTAAAAAACGACCCTTACGAAAGAAACAATTTATTGGTCGATGCATCACTAAGTGTAAATGAAGTTAGGAATATTTTATTTCAAGAAGCTTTACGAATTCGAGAATAAGGAAACTATATATTTCTTTCTCTTTAATTGATTTAAAAATTGTTTCGGAAACAACCCAAAAAGACAGACGGTAGAGCCAAAACACCTAAGACAAGTTGCTTACAATTTTAAACAAATCAATTCTAAAAAATTTCGATTTCACTCCCCTAATCTCCACAAATTATTTCCGGGAATAATAATTTATTCTTGGAAACAACTTTTTAGCAAAAAAGTTAAATCCTGCCCAAAATAGTTAGATTTAACTCCCCTAGCCTCCACTTTAAAGCACAGCAAAGCTGTGGACAACATCATAATAAGCCCAGCAAATTTATTTGTACGGGCTTTGTTGGTTTTGGATGCCTGGATTGAAAGACAGTTTGCTGTATTCATAAAGGAAATTAAAGAAAAAAGAAAGTTAACTCTTTGCCTCTTTGGATACTAAACTAAGTATAAGCAGTTTTTGTCCCTTTCATGATGAATAATCTGTTATTTTTGGCAAACTAAAAGTAATCCATATGCCCAATGCTTAATGCCCATAAACTGAGCCTCTTTTTTGGCGGTACGCCCCTTTTTGAAGACCTCTCTTTTCGATTGGGCGCAGGAGATCGCGTAGGACTGATTGGAAAGAATGGGGCTGGTAAATCGACCTTACTTAAAATAATTGCAGGAGATCTCGCTGTAGATTCAGGACAACTTGCAACCGAAAAAGCCATACAACTTGGGTTTCTGCGTCAGGATATCGATTTTGTAGTTGGACGTACCGTACGTCAGGAAGCCCGTTCGGCATTCCCAAAATTATTAAGTCTTGAAAAAAGCATTGCTCAAATCAATCAGGAACTCACCACACGAACCGATTACGAAAGCGAAGATTATAACGATCTTTTACACAAGGTGAGTGAGTACAGTGAACAGTTTCAACAATTGGGAGGGTATACTTTTGAAGGAGAAGCCGAAAAAATACTTTTGGGGTTGGGTTTTAAAACAGCAGATCTCGACCAACAGACTTCGAGTTTTTCAGGAGGATGGCGCATGCGCATCGAGCTGGCCAAACTTCTTTTGCAAGACAACGATTTATTGCTTCTTGATGAGCCTACAAACCATTTGGATATTGAGTCTATTTTGTGGTTTGAAGGGTTTTTAAAAAAGTTTAAAGGGGGGTTATTGCTGGTTTCTCACGACAAGATGTTCTTGGACAATGTTACCAACCGAACCATGGAGATTTCGGGTCAAGGCTTATACGATTTTAAGAAGCCTTATTCGCAGTTTTTAGTTTTACGAGACGAAATCCGTACCCAACAGCGTGCCACTCAAAAAAACCAAGCCAAAGTAATTGCACGAACCGAACAACTAATCGATCGCTTTCGAGCCAAGGCTTCTAAGGCAAGTATGGCGCAATCGCTGGTCAAAAGATTGGACAAAATTGAACGAATAGAGGTTGATGCCGAAGAAACCCAAACGATGAAACTACGCTTTCCCACTGCAATTCGACCAGGAAAGGTGGTCATTAATGTAGAGAACCTCAGCAAGTCTTATGGCGTCAAAGAGGTGCTTAAGCACGTAAATATGACCGTAGAACGAGGAGATAAAATTGCCTTTGTCGGTCAGAATGGGCAAGGCAAGAGTACGTTGGCCAAGGCCATTGTACGCGAATTGGATTATAACGGCACCTGTTCGCTGGGGCATAATGTATTGTTGGGATATTTTGCCCAAAACCAAGCAGACCACCTCAACGGATCAGAAACTGTATTGGAAGCAGCTATTGCCAGTTCAAACGAAACAAATCGATCTAAGGTTAGAGACTATTTGGGAGCTTTTTTATTTAGAGGAGAGGCTGTTGACAAAAAGGTCCGCGTTCTTTCTGGAGGAGAACGAAATCGATTGGCGCTTTGTAAGCTGATGTTGCAACCCTTTAATGTGCTTGTAATGGATGAACCCACCAATCATTTGGACATCCAATCTAAAAACGTTTTGAAAGAAGCTCTTGCTGCCTATGAAGGCACGCTGATCTTGGTATCTCACGATCGTGAGTTTCTTCAGGGCCTAGCAGACAAAGTATACGCTTTTAGCGACAAACAGGTTAAGGTCTTTCTTGGTGATATCGATCAGTACCTTGCGCATAAGGGATCGGCATCTCTCGACACACTTGCACAGCCTACCCGTGAGGAGACCAAAACCAAAATATCGGATCCCAAACAATCAAAAGCATACCGCCAACTTAAAAATAAGGTCAGTTCAATAGAACGAAAGATTTCATCTCTCGAAGCCGATATAAAGGAAAAAGATGTACTTATAGCAACGGTATACAATACCCTAACACCCGCTTTTTTTAACGATTATAACAACGCCAAAGACGCATTATCAGAAAATATAAATACATGGGAAGCGGCTCTTTTGGACTTGGAAACCTATGAGAATTAGGTTGATTTGATTCAGATTAAAAATACCCATACCCGCTTCTTTTAGTGCTGTTTACTTATTAACCTCTTACGGGGCTAGTGTCAATCCATATGCTGCAATTAAAAAAAGAGCGCCTAGTCCAACTAATCCTCCTTTGAATGCTTCGAATGTAGATTATGCTTTGGCTCCTCTTTTATATCCTCTTAGATAATTTTCATCATCAATAATTAATGTATTCTTTACTGTTAATCCATTGCTGTGGGGAACTTGTTTTGAGGTAACATATACAATTGCAATTGGAAGCCCCATAGTTAACATAGAGATTGTGCCAAAAAGAAAATTACCTGTTTGATTTTTTGCGAACCTTTTGCCATCTAAATATCCAAGTTTATACTTTTCTTCTGGCGTAAGCTCCTGGTCAAAAACAACACCTAAAACAGCTTTATTAATGATGCTATAATTCTTATTATCCACTTTGATATTGAAGCGGTTTTTTCCAATTTTAACTATTTGACCTTGAATAGACACTCCATTCTTTAAGAATATGTAATCAAATGTAGATTCATTCGCAAAAGAAAGCCCATGAGATAGAACCATTAGCAACAAAAGCAGTTTTTTCATCTTAATATTTTAATAATACAAAAATAATAACACTACTTTCTAATCCTTATTAAATAAACATGCGATTCATTTAACCTTGAGCGTTTCATAACTCTTTGCATCCTACGTACAAAACCTATTTTTTTTAATATTACTAATGCTTCTTAATTCCTGAAATAAAAAATTTATGCGATTGGTTCTAATATTTTTTTACCTTTAAATAAAATCAATACGATGTCAAGTAAGTTTTTTGGTAACAGCCTAAATAAAAATTCATCTGAAAAAAAAGATGGAAAACAAAAAATGTCTAACAAAAGCAATAAGCCTAAAGCAGCGGGTGTTAGAAAAGCCGGCAGAGGTAGCTAAGGTTCGCGTTAAAAAACCGTTTGCTGTAAATCGTGTAGCATGCTCTTATCGGCTTGCGTGTTTGGCCATTAACACTTGATGGTTTAGTAAAACATACCCTTATACGTAAGAGTTGTATTTAAAGGCAGGGATACGCTGATGCGTTCAGGGTTAGATTTTTCAGAAACTTTAGCAATTGCAGCACTAGAAAGTTGCTGCATACGCATCCCTTGTTCTGTAATCATTTTTGTGTTTGCGATTGGAGAGAAAAACTAAAAAAATAAAGCCCCACAATATTGCGGGGCTTTTAAATAGATAAATGAATTTAATTACAGTATGCTAAATGTGTAAAAAAGTTTTTTTCCGTCTTCTTCTGCAGAAAACACAACATCTGATTCATTCAATGATTCAATAGTAATAAGAAATAGTTCATCTAATTCTCCCACATAAAAGGCAGTTTGACTTTCATCAGACCATTCCCAAGTATCTGTATCAACATAGGTTCCTTCAGAGCTTCCTGTTTCTACAAAGGTGTAGGTTCCATAGGGAGAGAAAGTGAGTGTTAGTTTTGTAGTAGGTGTACATCCAACAATATAATCATCAACTCCAGTGGCTTCGTTGTAAACCAAACAAATGTCGTCGTTGAAATCTGAGGTAATGTCATTCCCTCCCTCTTCAATGATACTCACTAAGGTCCATGTTTTTAATAAACGAAAATGATTTGAGTTCGCATCAGCCGAATTGGTTTCGTCCATCGGTTCTTCTTTCTGCCCATTATATGTTCCTTCTAGATTATTGCATATTTCAAAGCTATCTGGAATTTGTAATTCAATCGTAAAAGTTGCCGTGAATTCGTTGTTTTGCTCAGTAACAATAATATCAGTCAAGGTGGCAATGATTATGTCTAAACCTTCGACTTCGTAATAAAGATCAACGCTTGTAACAAATCCATCAGAATCTTCATTTAGCACATAGCTCCCAAATGCAGCTATGGATTCTCCATCAAGATCAAATTCCAAAATATAGTCATCATCCGTAAATTCAATAAATTCAAACTCACACGAAGTTGAATTGGCAACGATACTCGTTGTAACTATTGCTGGCCTTAAACCGCCGCCAACCGCGTTATTGGACAGATTCCATCTCCCAAAAATAATTTTTTTGGCCTCTTCAATTGTTTCCTCTGCCAACGTACCTGTTGCATCTAAAACCATAGTTTCGTTGGGCGTTTCAACAGGTAAAGCCCCTTCAGAATCGCTACTATCACATGAAATGATAAGTAACAAAACGAATATATAAAGTAGTTTTTCCATATTTAAATATTAATAGTTAATATAAAAAAATTAACGCTATCATAGACAAACATAAGCTCACCACATTATGTTGTTTAAGTTTAAAATTCTTTGAGTATGTTTACGATATTATTAAAATTATATGGAATATATTGAAGAGCTTCGTTTTTTAGGGATAAAGCTTATTAATGCTGAAGATTTTTTGGACCTCGTTTTACGCCTGTTATTAAACACTTTTGTGGTGTACTGGATTTCAAAAAAAGTGTATTTAAAAAACAATCACTCCACAAACTTTTATTTTGGCTATACCACCATTGCGTTGGTTACATTTTTGCTGTGTTTTCTTCTTAGTAGTATAAAATTAGACCTTGGGTTTGCCTTGGGGTTATTTGCGATTTTTACGATTATTCGCTTTCGTACAGGTACAATTCCTATCAAAGAAATGACCTACCTCTTTGTCGTTATTGGCGTGGCAGTTATCAATGCATTGGCAAACAAAAAAGTAAGTTACGCCGAGTTATTAGTTGCCAATGGAGTCGTCATTTTTTTTGTTTGGTATTTGGAAGGACTGTCTGCAAAACAACCCTTACCAAAAAAAGAAACGGTTGGGGTTACGCTTCAAGATTTTGATAAAACAGTCTCGCTATCAAAAGAAGCTATGGCTGAAAAAATAGAGGGACTCATTGGAAGAAAAATAACGCATTTCAAGATTAAAAAAATCAATCAAGTGGAAAATTATGCCGAACTAACGGCATATATCAATACACTAGAACATGAATCACAAGATGTTTAATAAAAATGCCCTTGCTTTTGTCATGTTGATTTTTTGTGTTGCTGCCTTTTCACAACAAGAAGCTGCAATCGATCAAGAGCAGCGCCTTGAAAGTTGGAATGGTGTTACGATTAATTATCAATTGCTTCAAAACATAAACTTGAGTGTAGAAGGTCAGGCACGCCTAAAATCCTATGGAGAAACCTATAAAGCCTCTTTTATTGAAGCTCAGGCAGAATATGAGCCGTTTCCTTTTTTGGCTGTCGGGGGGGGGTATCGAAACTCCGACAAGCTGGATGATGTAGGAAAAAAGCAAGGGCATGAAAAATTCGATCGTTTTTTTGGGTTTTTAAAGATTGATGGAGGCCTGGGGCGGTTTGATTTTGGATTGCGCTTGTTACATCAAATCAAGAAACAGCGCAAAGTACTTGAAGATCCAAAAAATAACACACGCTGGAGGTTTAAATTTTCTTCGGGTTATAATATTCCTAATTGGAAACTCGACCCTAGCATAGGCATTGAGTTTTTTATGCTTGATGACTTTTATCATCCTAATGCTTATGATAAATTCCGGTTTTCTTTTGGGACTAAAAGAAAGTTAAACGACTCCAGTAGTATTGCGCTTAAATATATCTACCAACGAGATGTAAAGATTGAAAACCCCTTAGAGTATCGTATTTTAAGTGTGAATTATACCTACACCATTAAATCCAAAAAATAAGTTTACCTCAAAAAAAATCCGTCATGAGGGTTGAAGAATAAACGCTTGTTTATTTGGACCGCAACAACTGATTTTGTTCTTCAAGTAAGGCATTGGTTCTAGCCAATAGCTCAATGTTTTTGGGCGTAGATACTGTAGTGTCTTTGGGGTCTTCTGCTCTTTTGTTCAGTCTATTAATAAACTTTACAACAACAAAAATGGTAAATCCTACAATAAGAAAGTCCGTGAAGGTTTCAATAAATAAGCCATAGCTTATTGACACCTCATCGGATATTGGATTTCCTAAAGCGTCTGTTTGTGAAGCGCGTAACACCCATTTTCTGCTTTCCAGGTTTATACCATTTGAGAGTAACGACAATGGTGGTAGTAAAATCTTTTTTACTAAAACATCTATCACCGAGTTAAACGATGCGCCTAAAATAATCCCTATGGCCATGTCCATCATGTTTCCCTTCACTGCAAACTCTTTAAACTCCTTTAATAATTTCATGCTATTGCGTTTATTCTATTAAAACTCAAATTTAATCCCGCTAATTTAAAACTGTTGCTAAATTAATCGTGTGTTGTTGGGTAAATTCTTTATGTTTTTTGTTCTCTGTTATAAAAAATAGCATGAAATAGTGAAAAAATAGTGTTTACTAAACCCACAGCAATACAGCTATGGATTTAATCTATTAAATGCTATCAATAACAGTAAACTATTTTATATTTTTGCACTCAATAATAAACGCAACCAAAATGGCATTTGATATAGCGATGATTCAAGCGGTCTACAACCGATTAGCAGAACGTGTAGCAGAAGCAAGAAAAGTAACGAACAAGCCCCTTACAGCCTCTGAGAAAATTTTATATACGCACTTGTGGGGAGGAGCGGCCAATAAAACATATGAACGTGGTGCTGATTATGTTGACTTTGCGCCAGACCGTATTGCCTGCCAAGATGCTACCGCGCAAATGGCACTTTTGCAGTTTATGCAAGCCGGTAAGTCTAAAGTTGCCGTGCCAACAACGGTACATTGTGATCACCTAATTCAAGCTAAAGAAGGTGCAAATGTCGATTTAAAATCTGCAAACGACACTTCCGCTGAAGTTTTTGATTTTCTACAATCGGTATCCAACCGATATGGTATTGGCTTTTGGAAGCCAGGTGCAGGAATAATTCACCAAGTAGTTCTTGAAAATTACGCTTTCCCAGGTGGTATGATGATTGGTACCGACTCACACACGGTAAACGCAGGCGGATTAGGCATGCTCGCCATTGGGGTTGGTGGTGCAGATGCTGTAGATGTTATGGCCGATATGCCTTGGGAATTAAAATTCCCGAAACTAATTGGCGTAAAACTTACTGGAAAATTAAACGGTTGGACGGCTCCAAAAGATGTAATCTTAAAAGTTGCAGGAATCTTAACCGTAAAAGGAGGAACAGGTGCCATTATTGAATACTTTGGAGAAGGTGCAGAATCCATGTCGTGTACTGGAAAAGGAACCATTTGTAATATGGGTGCCGAAGTAGGTGCTACTACTTCTACTTTTGGCTATGACGATTCTATGGAACGCTACTTACGTGCAACGGGAAGAGATGATGTGGCTGATGCTGCCAACCAAGTAAAAGAACACCTTACTGCCGATCCAGAAGTTTACCAAAATCCTGAACAGTACTTTGACCAAGTCATTGAGATAAACTTAGATACCTTACGTCCGCATATTAATGGTCCGTTTACGCCAGATTTAGCAACGCCAGTTTCTGAAATGAAAGAAAAAGCGTCTGAAAATGGATGGCCTTTAGATATAGAATGGGGCTTAATTGGATCGTGTACCAACTCTTCATATGAAGATTTGGCTCGAGCAGCATCTATTGCAAAACAAGCCGTAGATAAAAAGCTAGTTACCAAAGCTTCGTTTGGAATTAATCCTGGATCAGAGCAAGTACGTTATACCGCTGAACGTGATGGTTTGCTTCAAATTTTTGAAGACCTGAATGCCAAAATATTTACCAATGCTTGTGGCCCTTGTATTGGTCAATGGGCACGTGAAGGAGCTGATAAACAAGAAAAAAATTCGATTATTCACTCGTTTAACCGAAACTTTTCCAAAAGAGCTGATGGAAATCCAAACACACATGCTTTTGTTGCTTCACCCGAAATGGTAGCTGCAGTGGCTATTTCTGGCAGATTGGATTTTGATCCGTTAAATGACAGTCTCACCAACGAAGATGGACAAGAGGTGCGCCTAGAAGCGCCTACTGGTCTTGAGCTTCCACCAAGTGGTTTTGATGTAGAAGATAACGGCTACCTGGCACCTGAAGCCGATGGCTCTGGAGTTGTAGTAGCAGTCGCTGAAAAATCAGAACGCCTGCAATTACTCGATCCGTTTGCACCGTGGGACGGAGCGAATCTTACAGGAGCTAAACTGATAATAAAGGCTCACGGAAAATGTACCACAGACCACATTTCTATGGCTGGTCCATGGTTGCGCTACAGGGGACACTTGGACAACATATCTAATAACTGTTTGATTGGTGCTGTGAATGCCTTTAATCAACAAACAAATTTTGTTAAAAATCAACTCACTGGAGAGTATGGCGGAGTTCCCGATGTACAACGTGCCTACAAGGCCGCTGGAATTGAAACCATTGTCGTAGGAGATCACAACTATGGGGAAGGGTCTTCAAGAGAACACGCTGCCATGGAGCCACGTCATCTTGGTGTTAAAGTTGTATTGGTAAAGTCGTTTGCGCGTATTCATGAAACGAATCTTAAAAAACAAGGAATGTTAGGAATAACTTTTGTCAATGAGGCTGATTATGATTTGATTCAAGAAGATGACACCATCAACCTTACAGATTTAAAAGACTTTGCTGCTGGTAAACCCTTAACCGTTGAAGTAGTCCACTCTGATGGCGCTATTGATATTGTTATGGCAAATCACACCTATAACGAAGCGCAAATTGAATGGTTTAAGGCAGGCTCTGCGCTAAACTTGATCAAGCAACAAAACAGCGCTGCTTAAAAAACATTGTTATTTTTACAAAGGGGATTTATCTAAAGCCCCTAATACCAGTGTTTTCAACAGTTTATATCCTAGGGCATTTAAATGGAGGCCATCTTGAAGAAAGGCTTCTTTATTTATTTGATTGTCTTTGCCTATTAACTGCTCGTAAAGCCCTAGCTGGTTGAAATGCGGCAGTGTATTGGCTAATTGTGTCACCCCTGAATTTATCTCTTCAATAAGCTTTAAATCTTTCTTACGCTCAAAGGAAGGCTTAATGGAAATATTATAGATTACAGTTTCAGGAAATTTTTCATGAATCATTGCTATAAATGAGCTGATTTCAGAAATAATTTTGTCGGCGCTAAATCCTAATGTTAGATCATTCCCTCCCAAATAAAGGAATATAACCTTTGGGCGCAAGTCTTCAAAAAGCGTGTCAAAATAATGTGTCAAAGAATGAATAAAAGCTCCTCCAAATCCCAAATTAATGGTGTTGTGTTTAGGAATGTCTGTTTCCAAATGGTCCCAAAGACGTATGGTAGAGCTACCGTAAAAAACAACTAAGTCCTCTTTGTTTTTCTTTTGAGTAATACGATCTTTTAATGTGGCTATTTCTCGTTCAAAGTTCTTTTCTTCCAAACACAATTCTTTGACCCAAACTTTGTATTGGGTATTAATTTTGGCAACCACATCAGGTAATTTGGGATCATTGGGATCAGTAATTCCGTAATCACTCATTTTAAAGGGTGGCATAATTTGGCATTTGTAAGTGGTCTCGTGCGGGAGCATATCAAAATTGGCCATAACCAAAGGAACAATTTTAGGTTCTACAGTTAAACCACATGCCAGTTTGAAAATCCCATTGTTAAACGGCCCGGGGGAATCTTTCGTTTTATGTGATGATCCCTCCGGACTAAAAACCAGTCCTATATTATTGTTTAAGGCCTCGCTCGCTTTCAAATAAAATTTGCTGTTTTCTATTTTTAAATCATTCTTACTCAAGAAATCGGGAATAAATCCTTTTGCCCAAACCCTGATGTAGTTGAATTTATCATAATATCCGCTGTGGCTTTTTTCATTAGGTAACGAATGACGCGCTACACGTGTTCCTGGGTTTTTATAATACTTATAAAGCATGCTGCTAATAAAATGACTGTCTAAGGTGATTTGAAAGTCATCTGCAACAAGCAAGGAGGGGTGGTTATCGAGGTGGTTATAAATAAATATGGCATTTTGCTCGTAAGGAAGGTGCTCAGACCCCTTTATTTCAATATCTAAATCTTTGAAAATTTCTTGGATCTGCGTTGCGCTCAACCTTCTTATGTCGTCATAGGAAGCAGATTCAGGTGCTTGAATAATTGCTTGGAAAACCCTTTTAAGGGTAAGTAAAAACTGCTGTTTGTCCATATAGTCTATTGCGGTAACAATTTGGACAATAAGCTTTTTACATGAGCGATGTTCTCTATAAAGTATTTGGCGGCTGTTGCCTTACGCCCAACTTTTATAGTCACTGCATCTTCAGGTAAATTAATAAACATATTTTCATCGGTGACATCGTCTCCTACACAAAGAACAAAATCATAATTGTCCCTATTGTTAATTTCAGAAACCGCAGTCCCTTTATTTAATTGTCGGTCAACAACTTCGAGGGCTTTGTCCATATCCAAAATAGTGAGTTGATCGGTAATAAGGCTAGACAATACTGTCTTGAGTTCTACTACTCTTTCTGTAGCCAGTTCAGGGTCTGTTTTTCGGTAGTGCCAAACGACACTATTATTTTTCTCTTCAATAAAGGTTCCTGGAGTTCGATCTGTAAATGCTTCGAAAATAGGAATCACATCATCCATCCAATCTTTTTGAACGTTTCCACTATCCTTCCAGTCTTGCCCTTTGTATTTAATATAGTGCCCGTGCTCAGCAGCAAGGGTAATGGGTAATGTATCGAACCATTTGTCCAGAAAACCCTTGTCCCGTCCACTAACAATCGCCAGGTGTGTGTTAGGCAGTTGACTTAATGCTGTTATAAGCGCCATCAAACGATCATCTGGGGTTGCCAAATCAGGTTTTTCATTAAACGCAACAAGCGTCCCATCGTAGTCCAAAAAAAGCATCTTTTTTGATGCGGCACCAAATGCGCTAGCAATTGCATGTTGAATAACGTCGTCAATTTTTGGAACTACTATTTCTTCTTTTATCTCTTGATTTAATTGCAACGCAGTCATAAACTCGTTCGCCCAGTGTTCAACAGTGTAGCGGCTTAGGCGTTTTTGCATTCCCGCGTTGCGCTTTTTTTGCTGTTCTACTGGCATTATTATGGCCTGATGAATTGCATCAGCCATAGCATTTCTGTCAAATGGATTGACCAAAATTGCTTCAAAAAGCTCTTTGGAGGCACCCGCCATCTCGCTCAAAATTAAAACCCCATCCCCTTCTACGCGGGTGGCAACAAATTCTTTCGCAACCAAATTCATTCCATCCCGAACAGGGGTAATCATAGCGATATCAGAAGTCATGTATAAATCGATAAGGTCATCAAAACTCATGGCCCTGTAAAAATACCAAATGGGTGTCCAGTTTACCGAGGCGTATTTTCCGTTTATTCTGCCTACAAGCTCGTCGGTTTCCTTTTTCAATTGCATGTATTCGGGCACATTGGATCTTGAAGGTACTGTAAGCATCACCAGTCGTACTTTTTCTAAATATTCTGGATATTTTGTAAGAAAAAGATCAAAGGCCTTAATGCGATTTACAACACCTTTTGTATAGTCCAAACGATCAATAGACAAAATCAACTTACTCGAATCGGCCCCTTTTTTATGAAGCTCTAACTGCTTTTTTAACTCCGATTGCTCTGCGTTTTTTTGTGTAAGATGTCTTTTGGCAGCATCGTGAAATTTCTCATAATCAATTCCCATAGGAAAGGTATTTACAACCACCTCTCTTATGCCATTATGTACTCTGTTAAATTCTACCTCCAAACGAAGAATACGTTTTACAGAGCTTAAAAAGTGACGCTCATAATCGTAGGTATGAAATCCAATTAAATCGGCACCCAGCATGCCTTCAAGAAGTTCCTCGCGCCACGGGAAAATTCTAAAAATCTCAAATGAAGGAAAAGGAATATGCAAGAAAAAACCAATGTTTACATCGGGGCGTGCGTCCTTTATCATTTTTGGACAAAGCAATAGCTGATAATCGTGAATCCAAACCGTATCTCCTGGGGCGATATTTTCGAGTACACGTTCGCTAAATTTTCTGTTAACTTCAACGTAAGTTTCCCAATGGGACTCACTAAATATGGAAAACTCAATAAAATAATGAAACAACGGCCACAAACACTTGTTTGCCAATCCATAATAAAAGTCCTCAACCTCATCCGCATTTAAGGAAACTGGGGCATAATTTTTTTCAATCAATCCTTTTTCCAAGGGAATCCAAGCCTCATCAGCGATTTCATCCCGCCCAATTCCAGGCCAACCGATCCAAAGTGAGTTCTCATGTTCGTGTACGGATTTCATTCCCGTAGCCAATCCACCACTTGTTGGTGTAAATTTATAAGAATTGTCTACCTTAGATATACGAATGGGTAGGCGGTTTGAAACAATAATATTCTTAGCCATTGGGAAAAATTTTAACAATCTTAAGAATCACAATGTATGCCAAAAAAAAATGGGGAAGCTCTTTCTGACACGTTAAACTTAGGAATCATTGGAAATTGTAAATCTGCAGCCCTAATAAATGAAGATTCCTCAATAGACTGGTGCTGTTTACCACAATTTGATTCTGCATCTGTTTTTGGAAAAATCATTGACGAAAAAATTGGTGGTAATTTTAAAATTGATTGCGACAACTCTTACCAAATTAAACAGTCTTATATTAAGAACACAAGTATCTTACGCACGCTTTTTTCTAACGAAACTGACGCTTTTGAGGTGCTTGACTATATGCCGCGATACGAAAAAGAAGGCGATGTGTACTATGCGCCCCCAGAAATAACGCGTGTTTTAAAGTATCTTAAGGGGAAACCAAGGTTTCGTGTGCTTTATGACCCAAAGCTAGAATATGCCGAAGGGGTTACCAAAAACTACATCAAAGAACACTTTATTGTTAGTATCGTTGATGACAAAAAATACGACACCTTATTTTTATATACCGATTTAGACAAAAACGCCGTGCTGCATGGAAAAGAGCTAACGCTAACGCAAGATCGTTTTCTAAGTGTTTCATATAATGAAAAAATTAACCCTCCTACTCTAGAAAATACCTTATTTGAGTTTGAACGCACCAAAGTATACTGGCTTAATTGGTGCCACAAAACCCCTCATTTTAAGCATTACAACGAAGAAATTTTACGCAGTGCCATGACCCTTAAGTTACTCACTTTTGAAAAAACGGGTGCGGTATTGGCAGCTGCAACTACATCCCTACCCGAAACTATTGGAGAGGTTCGTAACTGGGATTACCGCTTTTGTTGGATTCGAGATGCCTCGATGGTTATTAAGGTGATTGCAAAACTTGGCCATGCCAAAATTGTCAAAAATTTTATTCGCTATATCATCGATTTAATTCCCGATAAAAACGAGAAGCTACAAATCATGTATGGCATTCGTGGAGAAAAAACCTTGACAGAAGAAGTTTTGGATCACTTAGACGGCTACAAAGGGTCTCGACCTGTTCGCGTTGGAAATGCAGCTTTTACCCAAAAACAAAATGATATTTACGGAATCTTAATGGACGTGATTCATTATCAAATTGAAAACTTCACCGATGATGATGAGAAGCATGAAGAGCTTTGGTCTATTGTAAAATCTGTTGTTTGGGTAGTAAGTAATAACTGGAAGTTGGCTGACAAAGGAATTTGGGAATTCCGCCACGAAGACCGTCATTTTACATTTTCTAAACTACTTTGCTGGGTGGCTATTGATCGTGCAATCAAAATTTCAACGCTTATTCAAGGTGGAAAGTCTGTTGACAAATGGAGTGCATTGCGTGACGAAATCCATCAAGACATCATGGAACATGCATGGAACGAGAAAAAACAAGCCTTTACACAGTCGTATCAATCCGAGCATCTAGACGCTTCTGTTTTACTCATGGAATACTACGGGTTTATCGATGCCAAAGATCCCAAATACATAAAAACAGTCAATGCGATTGAAAAAGAACTCATGCACGAGGGCTTGCTATATCGCTACAAAAATGAAGACGATTTTGGACTGCCTAGCTCCTCCTTTACCGTCTGTACCTTTTGGTTTATTAACAGTGTATTTAAAATTGGAGAGGAAGAAAAGGCAAAAATCCTTTTCGACCAACTGCTATCACACGGCAATCATTTGGGCTTGTTTAGTGAAGACATCGATTTTAATTCAAAGCGCTTACTAGGAAATTTCCCGCAAGCTTACTCGCACTTGGCGCTTATTGACAATGCGCTAAACTTTAATTAAAGTCCGGCAAGTAAATTGCCCAAGCCATCTTTAAACTGAAATCCCTCTAGGGTACGGTATTTGTTTAGTTTTTTGTGCGCTTCAAGACCCCATAACAAAAACTCCATAAGGAAGAACTTATCTTCGGGCAGGCTATCCGGTTGATGCGTAGCAATAAGTGCTTCCAAATCTGGAACCGATTTAAGCGTATCACGAAACACATTGTCTGTCAGGCTGTCCTCAATAAATAATTCATTATCACCATAAAACCATCCCAGCAAGTCATCATATGGCCCCTCTTCATCTTGTTTTTCAAGTTTTTTAATTTCTGGGAAATAGGATGAAAACAAGGTTTTTACCGCTTCATTTATCAAGTGAAAAGAAATTTGTTCAGCGCCTTCTTGTTCCCCTTCATACACCAATTCTACCTTGCCATTTATGGCTGCTATAATGCCAAGAAAGTCCGACATACGAACACTCGTTTCTGTCTCGCCGCTCATAAGCATACGACGCTCGGCAGTGCTTATTAAATTTTCAAACGCAGTAATACTCATTCGGGCACTAACCCCACTTTTCGCATCAACATAGGTGCTTTTTCGGGCTTCAAAACCTATTTGCTCCAATACGTCTCGTGCCAATTCGGGAATGTGAATGGATGTAGCTATAGCCGCATCAATTGGGGCTTCTTGCTGGGTAATCGCTTTGGCAATTTCGAGTGTATGCGGATAGTGTGTTAAAATTTGTGAGCCTATTCGATCTTTAAGTGGCGTTACGATGCTTCCACGATTGGTGTAATCCTCTGGGTTAGCGGTAAATACAAATTGTGTTTCAATAGGTAGTCTCAATTTAAACCCACGTATTTGGATTTCTTTTTCTTGCAAAATAGAAAACAGCGCCACTTGAATACGGGCTTGTAAATCGGGTAATTCGTTAAGTACAAAAATACAGCGGTGCGCTCTTGGAATCATTCCAAAATGAATCACGCGCTCATCGGCATACGACAACTTTAGGTTGGCGGCTTTTATGGGATCCACATCGCCAATAAGATCGGCTACGGTTACATCTGGAGTGGCTAGTTTTTCAAAAAAACGATCACTGCGATGCAACCACTCAATGGGTGTATCGTCGCCATGTTTTGCAATTATTTCTTTTGCTTGTCGGCTGATAGGGTCTAATGGATCGTCATTAATTTCTGACCCAGACACTACGGGAATCCACTCGTCTAAAAGCTGTGTCATTTGACGTGCTAATCTCGTTTTTGCTTGACCTCGAAGTCCTAATAAATTCATGCTATGCCCCGATAAAATAGCGCGTTCAACATCTGGAATTACCGTATGTTCATACCCCAATAGCCCTTCAAAAGTTGGCTTCCCGCTTTTAATACGTGTGCGTAAATTGTTTGCCAATTCGCTTTGTATGGATTGGGGGGTGTAGTTGGTTTTTTTTAATGCCCCTAGTGTTGTGCTTTTATTCATTTATCCTAATCGTTTTTTTCTGTTTTGTTCATAGTCTTCAAAAATCATTTCTCCCAATCCTTTTAAGCCTGTAAAGAAAGCTTTACCCTTATTGGCTTCTGTAAAGTTTCGTACAAATTCTTTTAAATACGAGTCTTGTGCAATCATAAAGGTCGTAATGGGAATGTGTAGTTTTCGGGCTTGGCGCGCCATGTTGTAGCATTTGTCTACAATAAAATCATCGAGGCCATTGCTGTTTTTATAATAGGTTCCATCGGGATTTTTCAGGCAGCTGGGTTTGCCATCTGTAATCATAAAAATCTGCTTATTACTGTTTTTTCGACGCCTCAACAGGTCCATTGCTAGGGAAAGTCCCGCCACAGTATTGGTGTGGTAGGGTCCTACTTGCAGGTAAGGAATTTCTTTGAGCGCAATGGGCCAGGCATCGTTACCAAACACCAAGATGTCTAGAGTGTCTTTGGGGTAGCGGGTGGTGATAAACTCGGCTAGCGCCATGGCAACTTTTTTGGCTGGAGTAATCCGGTCTTCGCCGTACAAAATCATGCTATGGCTGATATCAATCATCAACACTGTACTCATTTGGGTGTTGTAAAAACTATCCTCAACTACCAGATCGTCATGCTGAAGGGTAAAGTCCATGCCTGCGGTTCGAATTTGTGCATTGCGGATGCTTTCAGTCATCGAAATTTTTTCGAGGGGATCGCCAAATTGATAGGCTTTAAACTCGCCTGTATCATCAGCACCTTGCCCCGTGCTTTTGGTTTTATGGTTTCCCGAACCCGCTTTTTTTAGCTTTCCAAACACTTGCTTTAGTGCATGTTCTCTAAGAAGTTTCTCTGTTTTAGAGGTGAGCCCCATTCCCGAGCCATCGCCCGTACCATCCCCTTTGGGCTGGATGTAGGCCCGCTTGAGCAAGTCTTCGACAAAGTCGTCTATGGTGTAGTCGCTGTTGGTGAGTTTATATTCTCGGTCTAGTTCGCGAAGCCAATCGATTGCCTCATCAAAATCGCCAGAGGTGTGGGTAATCAATTCTTTAAATACCTCAAACAAGCGTTCAAACGGAGTTTGGTGCTTGGGCGTGTGTTGGGTAAACCTCAGTCCGGTAGCGGAAAGATCAAATTTCATAGCAGCACTAAAATACTAAAACAATGGGGTTCTTTCCTACTACTAAAATAGATTTTATACGATTGCGAATCTGCTACCAATTTAACGCCATAAAAACAGATGCTTACATTCAAAATCTTACCTTTGTTAAAATTGCTTATGAAAAATCTGGTTATCATTGGTCACCCGGACCAAGCTTCCTTCTGCTATAATGGAATCTTTAAAACGGTCAAAGAGAATTTAGAACAGTCAGGCGAAGATGTGGAGGTTATTGATTTATACCGCGATAGCTTTACACGGCCTAGAACCGACGTCATTTCAAAATACAAAGAACTTGTTACGTGGTCCGATCGAATTTACATCATCTCCCCCGTTTGGTGGTTTCGGCTTACCCCACGGATGGAAATCTTTTTTGATGAAGTCCTTACTCCTGGCTTTGCCTATCAATTTGTTAATATTACCAAGCTGTATGCCTACCCAAAACCATTCTTAAAAGACAAAAAAGTCCGTACTTATGTAACCCATGGAGCGCCTGCGCTACCGGTGAAAATACTCTATCTTAATTCTGTTAAACTGCGTTTGGTGATGGGTGTTTACTCCTTTGTATTTGGATGGAAATTATCGCTTTTTACAAAAACAAAGCAATTTTGGTCGGTGCCTTTTGTTAGCGATGCCAAACGAAAAAAATACCTGGAAACTGTCCGAAAAGACATCAAGAAAGATATTAAAAAAACACGCTAGAACGCATGAAATCCAGTTTCTACATTTTCTTTTTAACTACATGCATACTCCAATCCGTTGTAATGGCACAAGACACTGAAATTCAAGCATACGAAGTCATCAAAAAAATCGATAGTGTAGAAATTCGTTTTTACCCAAGCGCAACTTTGGTAAAGACCCGTGGAGACAACAACTTTGGAAAACTATTCCGATACATTTCGGGCAACAACGCATCGGAAGAAAAAATTGCCATGACTGCACCGGTGTATATGAATGAAAGCAAGTCTGAAATGGCATTTGTCATGCCTTTGGATGTACATCAAAAAGGAGCCCCTGTACCAAAAGGTGAAAACGTTTCGCTTCAGGTTACTGAACCACGCCATGTAGCCGCTATCCGATACTCGGGCTATACAAACGCTACAAAAGAAGCCGCATACAAAAAGCAGCTTTTAGAAATACTAGAAGCCAACGGGGTTGAAGCTTCGGGAAGTGTTGAGTTTTTGGGCTACGACAGTCCGTATAAATTTTACAACCGCCGCAATGAAGTGCTGGTTGAGGTGGTGTATGTTAACTAGGCAATAAATAGTTTATGTAACTGTTTTTTCTTTCTGCCGGTTATACAGCCCTGTTTGCTGCGCACCAATTAACTACCAAATCCCAGCCTAAAAAGACGTACTTTTAAGCGGCAAAAATAGCCCTTAAAACAGCCCTTATGCGAGAACAAAGTGTATTGGAAGAACAACTGAACGCATGGTCGCATGGCATCGGTGCACTGCTCGGTATTGCTGCCTTGGTCTTGCTTATACTGGCCGTAGACCAAACAAACAACCCCTGGGGCCTGTTTAGTGTGCTTGTTTATGGGAGTTCTATCGTTCTCTTATTTTTGGCATCTACTTGTTACCATGCCGTAAAAGGAGCCAAACGCAAACACTACTTTAGAGTCGCCGATCACATCAGCATTTACTTTCTTATTGCAGGCACCTACACCCCTGTGCTGCTGTTGGTGCTTCCCAATGATTTGGGCTGGAAACTATTTTGGACCGTATGGGGCATTGCCGCTTTTGGGTTTCTACTCAAACTCTTTTTTACGGGAAGGTTCGAGCGCTTTTCAACGCTGTTGTACCTCGCCATGGGCTGGTTAATTATTATTCCTTTTTCAGAGCTTTCTACTGCCTTAGATCCCGCTGCTATATTGTGGTTGTTTGCCGGAGGATTGGCCTATACGTTGGGTATACTATTTTACGTGATTCAGAAAATTCCTTTTAATCATGTTATCTGGCATTTGTTTGTTCTTGGTGGAGCAAGTTGCCATTTTTTTATGGTGTATCTGTACGTTATTTAGAGCAATACGCAGGAGGCATTAATCGATATAAAACTCGTTGACTTGATACGAAATTTCCTCATCAGCAATTCTAAAATCCATATCAAAACTCGCTAAAAACGGATAACCGAAGTCTGGATCAAATTCAACCCTTGCAGCATCTGGATTTGCACTCAGGCGTTGCTTAATCTCGAGAAATAACGCGTCAATGGTTAGGGGTAAGCCAGCGCTAGAAATATTCCCGTTTCCTAAAACTTCAACCACTATACCATCTTCAACACGAATCCGAAACGGTTCGTAATAAACACAAAAACACGAAATATAAAGCTCAAACCGATACGAAGTTATTCCGCTGGCAATCCATTGGCGAAAGGCAGTTTCCACTTCAACAGTACTACATGCTCCGGGCGTATATTCGAGTACTCCGGCAATGTCTGCCTTACAGCGATTGCCATAGGTAATGGTATCACAGCCACAAACAGGCATATATTCTTCAGTACACACAGCGTTTGGTATTGGATCTGTGTAACATATTGAGCGAGTTTCATCTTCCGATTGACATTGAAACGAGAGCATCAGCAACGCAGTACATATAATTCGTCTAAAAGGATTCATTGTTGAGGGTTTTAATAGATTTCGCTTGCTGCTAATTTACCATAAATCATGCCAAGAGGCTGTAATTAGCCACTCACATGTCTAAAGACAAATTGACAAGGCATCTTTATGGCATAAAAGAGGGCGCCCAAACGTGTCAACTTATCGGATTCGTTTTTCTATTTTTGTGAAAAATTTTACATGAATATTCTTATTCTTGGCAGTGGCGGGAGAGAGCACACCTTTTGCTGGAAACTCGCCCAAAGTCCGCAACAACCCAACGTATTTATTGCACCTGGTAATGCAGGAACCGCACAACTAGGCACCAACCTTCCCTTTGAGCCTACTGATTTTGAGGCCGTTGCTGCTGCCGTAACCACAAACAACATTGACCTTATTGTTGTTGGCCCGGAAGCGCCACTAGTTGCGGGTATTCACGATTTTATTGCTGCCCACCCTAACCTAAGCCACATTCCTGTGATCGGACCAAAAAAGGAAGCTGCACAGCTGGAAGGAAGCAAGGCATACGCCAAAGCCTTTATGGAACGGCATAACATCCCAACTGCACCTTACAAACAATTTACTGCCGATACCCTAAACCAAGGATTGGATTATCTAGAAACGATCCCTGCACCCTATGTGCTAAAAGCCGATGGATTAGCCGCAGGAAAGGGCGTGCTTATCATCAACGACTTAGAAGAAGCCAAAGTTGCACTTACCGATATGTTGGCGAATAAGAAATTTGGTGCCGCCAGCGAGCAAGTGGTCATTGAAGGCTTTTTAGACGGAATTGAACTCTCTTGTTTTGTCCTTACTGATGGCGAAGGCCATGTTACCTTTCCTTTTGCCAAAGATTACAAGCGCATAGGCGAAGGCGATACTGGCTTAAACACCGGAGGAATGGGCGCCGTATCTCCCGTGCCCTTTAACGATGCGGCCTTTACCCAAAAAATTCATGAACGAATTATAGCACCTACCCTATCGGGGTTTAAAAAAGATGCGATTGACTTTGTCGGTTTTGTGTTTATTGGACTTATTCGAGTGGGCGACGATCCGTTTGTTATTGAATACAATGTCCGTATGGGCGATCCCGAAACACAAGTCGTCCTTCCGCGAATCGAAAATGATTTGGTAGACCTATTAAGTGCCACAGCCAAAAAACAATTGGCTGAAGTAGCGCTGCGCATCAGCTCCCAAGCTGCAGCAACCGTTGTGGGAGTGGCAGGTGGATACCCCGAAGCCTATGAAAAAGGAAAAGAAATTACAGGCGTAGACAATGGTCTTATTATCCATGCAGGAACTGCTGTAAAAGACGGGAAGCTACAAACCAACGGAGGACGGGTGCTTTCGTCTACAGGATTTGGCACAGACGTACATGAAGCACTACAAAACGCTTATAAAACGCTGACTAAGGTTTCGTTTGAGGGAATGTATTATCGAACTGATTTAGGTTTCGATTTATAAGAACGAATGCGATGTCGAGTCGAGGTCTTCTTCGTTGTTGTCATTAAATTTCTTCAACTGACCCAGCCAATAGAATAAGCCTGCGAAACCAATCGCCAAAAACAACCAGTTAAGGGCACTTGCAAAAAACCAGCTCGTAAGCTCTAACTCACGCAGCATGTTAAGCGGAATAAAAAGGATCTCTTCAAACAGGTAGGCAATGGCTTCAAATAAGGCTTTCATAATCTTGATTTTGCAAGACAAAAGTACGCCTAAAATCGACTCGATGCAAGTGCCTGTAACTTTTGTATTTTGACCTATCTTTGTCAAAACAATTTGCATGACTAGCGCACAAGCCTTCAATATTTTTGAACAGAGTATTCGTACATACCATGTCCTCGATTCGGTTGATCAAGCTTTTGAAAATCCGTTTGATGCAAAAACCTTAGAGCATTTACTCTATCGTAAAAATTGGATTGATACCGTACAATGGCATTACGAAGACCTTATCAGAGAGCCTAGTATAGACCCAGTAGATGCTGTTGCTTTAAAACGCAAAATTGATGCTTCCAACCAAGACCGCACCGATATGGTTGAGTATATTGACAGCTATTTCTTAAAACATTTTGAAGACGTAACCCCGCTAACTGATGCTACAATCAATACCGAAAGTCCCGCTTGGGCCATCGATCGCTTGTCTATTTTAGCACTCAAAATCTACCACATGAACGAAGAGGCTACACGACCTTCGGCCTCCGATGCTCACCGTGCTGCATGTGCCACAAAACTTGCTGTACTCCAAGAACAAAAAATTGACCTTTCTACCGCTATAGACCAACTCCTTGCCGATATGGCAGCCGGGAAAAAGTACATGAAGGAGTATAAACAAATGAAAATGTACAACGACGAATCGCTTAATCCAGTCTTGTACAAGAAAAATTCATAATGGCGGCAAAACACATTTTAGTGTTTCGCTTATCGGCCTTGGGCGATGTCGCCATGGTCATTCCGGTGTTGCGCTGTCTTACGCACACCTACCCCAACCTTAAAATCACCATCGTTACGAGAAAGCGTTTTGTTCCGTTGTTCGAATCAATCCCAAATACGGCTTTTGTTACCCCCGATCTCTACGGAACCCACAAAGGAATTTCTGGGCTTTACCGATTGTTTAGCATCTTAAAAAAACTTAAACCAACCCATATTGCAGACCTTCATCAAGTACTGCGAACCAAAACTCTAATGTTGTTTTTTGCGCCATTCGTTTGGATACGCAAAGCCCGACTCGACAAAGGCAGAGCCGATAAAAAAAGACTGACCAAAGCCAAGGCCAAAACGCTAGTTCCACTTATTCCACAAATACACCGCTATGCACAGGTATTTGAACGCCTAGGCTTTCCCATAACCCTAAGTGAGCACGAATTTCCACCCCCTCCACTTTGCCCTAATATTGAAGCATTAAAACTCGATCAAAACAAAAAGTGGATAGGAATTGCTCCTTTTGCAGCGCACCAAGGCAAACAATATCCACTAGATTTGATGCAGCAAGTAGTTGCTTTTTTGCAACAAGACTACCAAGTGATTTTGTTTGGATTTGGAACCAAAGAAATGCAACAACTCGACATTTGGTCTAACGCCTATGGGAATGTTTCCAATGCGGCTGGCGTTTACACTTTTGATGCCGAGCTTCGTTTAATTGCCCAACTCGATCTTATGATTTCTATGGACTCTGCCAATGGTCACCTAGCCGCAAATTATGGCGTGCCTGTCCTTACCCTATGGGGAGCTACACATCCGTGTTTGGGATTTGCGCCTTTTGAACAGCCCATTCAACAGAGCCTTACTCCCGACCGAACAGTATTTCCTTTTTTGCCAAGCTCGGTCTATGGAAATAAAACACACCGCGGATATAAAGATGCCATGCGAACTATTGTCCCCAAAGCAGTGATAGAAGCAGCACTGGATATCCTTCAAAAATAAATTGGTCTTATAAAAATAGTACCTTTGTAACTAGTCTCTTTTCTATGATAAAACGCTTCATTTATTTACAATGGAAATCTTTCTTTAGAGCAGCAGGGGTTGCAACGAAAATGCTACATAAAATCCTTTTGGTTTTTGTGTGGCTCTATTTTGCCTTTGTTTTTACGGGACTTGCATTTATTGCGTTTTTTGGAATTCAAGAAGAAATTGGTGAAGATCCTTTGCCAATTGTGAGCGGTTTTCTGTTTTATGCATTGGCTATTTGGGTAGTAGCGCGATACTTTATCCAAAAAATGCCTTTAATCCACGTAAAGCCGTTGCTAGCAATGCCCATTGCTAGAGTAAATATTGCGCGCTTTGGACTCTTAAAAACAGTTTTCAGTTTTTTTAACATCGTAAACCTATTCTTTTTTGTTCCTTTTGGAATTATTCTGCTTAAAGAAGGCTATAACCCCATAGGAGTAATCGGGTGGTTAATAGCTGTGGGGAGTATCATCTTGTCAACGAATTTTCTCAATATCATACTCAACAGCAAAGACAAAGTATTGGTGGCTGTTGGTGTGCTACTGCTTGGTGTTTATGGCTTACAACATTATGAGATGTTTGATATCACAGCTGTTGTGGGGCCGTTTTTTATGGCTGTATATCAACAACCGTTTTGGGCGTTGATTCCAGTGGCCCTTGCCGTAGTCACTTATCAATGGAGTCTTTCGCATTTTCGTGCTAGCCTGTATCTTGATAATGAAGTGATGCATCAGAAAAAAGAAACCCATCGGGCTGGAGAGCTAGGATGGCTTGATGGCTTTGGCCGCATTGCTTTTTTTCTAAAAAATGACATTCGTCTCATCGTACGAAACAAACGAGCGCGCATGTCCGTTTGGATGGGGTTTGCCTTTTTGTTTTATGGGCTAATTTTTATGAGTGACCTTTATAGCGGAGCTGTTTGGCAGGTATTTATAGGGGTTTTTGTAAGTGGTGGGTTTTTATTCAGTTTTGGTCAGTTTGTTCCCAGTTGGGACAGCGGCTATTATCCCCTAATGATGACACAAAACGTACCTTATAAAGAATACCTTATATCGAAGTGGTGGCTGGTGGTGGTAGGTACGTTAATTAGCTTACCACTAGCAAGTTTTTACCTGTTCTTTAGTTGGGAAACCTATCTGGCTATTTTGGCAGGAGGAATCTATAATATGGGAGTTAATGCACATCTCGTATTGCTTTCGGGAGCCTATACCCGAACACCTATTGATCTGAACTCCATGCAAGGTGCGTTTGGTGATAAAAAATCCTTCAATATAAAAACTCTCTTGCTTAGCATCCCTAAAATTATCTTGCCTATGTTTATTTTCTATGTAGGGGTTTTACTCCATAGCAAGCTTGTTGGCTTTGGCCTTATTGCTTTGGTCGGGGTTCTTGGTGTTGCCCTTCGCAACGCTGTTTTTAAATGGATTGAGCAAATCTACCAACATGAAAAATATCAAACCTTAGACGCTTACAAACAACGAAACGCATGATTAATATAAGTCTTCTCTCAAAAAAATACGGTGACCAAACCGTTCTTAACATAGATGAATTACATATTCCTAGCGGACAAACCTTTGGCCTAGTAGGAAATAATGGTGCAGGAAAAACCACCCTGTTTAGCCTAATTCTAGACCTAATTTCTCCTTCAACAGGGCATGTGAAAAATAACGGCGTTGTTGTGGCTGATAGTGAAGCATGGAAACCAAACACCGCTGCTTTTATAGACGAGCAGTTTTTAATAGGATACCTAACCCCCGAAGAGTACTTTTACTTTATTGGCGGATTACGAGAAATTAAAAAAGACGTAGTAACAGCAGCCTTAACTACGTATGAAGACTTTTTTCACGGGGAAGTATTGGGGCAAAAAAAATACATTCGGGATCTTTCAAAAGGAAACCAAAAAAAGGTAGGGATCGTGGCAGCCTTGCTATCCAATACACCCGTTGTTATTTTGGATGAACCTTTTGCAAACTTAGACCCTACAACGCAGATTCGATTAAAAAACTTACTTAAAGAAGAGGCAAGCACAACCGGAAAAACATTTTTAATTTCAAGCCACGACTTGCAACACGTAACCGAAGTTTGTGACCGAATTGTAGTCCTCAACAAAGGAAAAATAGTGCGTGACGAACAAACTTCACCCACAACATTACAAGAATTAGAACTCTTTTTTAGAGAACAGCTTTAATGTGTACATACTAAAGCCTAATTTTTTTAGTTTTACAGCTGTACGATATTCATGAAAAATCTTATTATTTCTTGTGCCTTGTGTTTGGTAGCTGCCGGCTGTTCTACAAAAAAAGACCGTTTTATTAGTCGAGCCTATCACAGTACAACGGCAAAATTCAACCCTTTATTTAATGGTAATGAAGCCCTGCGCTATGGTGTTTTAGACATCACGCAGCGTTATGAGGATAATTATTGGTTGCAACTCCCCGTAGATCCCTATGCGCTAAAAGACCCTTTTGACCTTGATAGTATTTCAAACGAATTCTTTGACAGAGCCGAAGAAAAAGCGATTCTGACGGTTCAAAAACACTCCATGCTTATTGCAGGAGAACAACGCAACAAACAAATTGCTAAAGCTTATTTGCTTTTAGGAAAGGCACGGTATTTTAATGGGCGTTACCCACAAGCAGTAGAAGCGTTAACATACCTTATCAAAAACATGGGCGATAGCGAACAAGCGAAAGAAGCTGAGCTGTGGCGCGCCAAAACATATTTGGCTATGGGGCAACACGAACGTGCTGCCCGTGAGCTTACCAACATTAGTGTCAATGATGTGTTATCCACAAGTCAATATGCAATTGCCCAAGCATCCCTAGCAGATGCCTTGTTGCGTGAAAGAAATGACTCTTTGGCAACCCATCCACTTCGCCTTGCTTATGCTACCGAAAAATCAGCTCAAAAACGTGGGCGTTACGCATATTTGTTGGGGCAAGTCTACGAGAAGCTTTCTTATGCCGATTCGGCTATTGTGGCCTATCAGCAGGTTTTGGATTTAAATCGTAGAATTCCACGAGAATTATGGATTCATGCTCGACTTGCGCAGCTTAAAAACAATTCCCCTAACCAAAGCAGTACCCTACTTGCATATCGCAAATTATTGCGAAGCGATGAAGACCGAAGGTTTCGTGATAAAATTAATTACTTCTATGGCAGCTACTTGTTAAAAGGAGAAGATACACTAAGCAGCGAATTGGCTCTTAATGCATCATTGCAAACCAATACCAAAGACCGTTATTTAAAGTCTTTAATATATGAGCAATTTGCCGCCAATCGTTTAGATCAAGTGGACTTTGTACGTGCAGGTGCATATTTGGACAGTACCCTTCAAAATTTAGAAGCCAAAACAAGGCGCCATCGAAAATTAACACGAAAGCGAGCCAAACTTGACGACATTATTTCTTACGAAAAAACAATAGTTTCAACAGATAGTATTTTACGTCTTATGGCAATGAGCCCTGAAGAGCAACGTGTTCAGGCAGTAAATTTCATAGAGCAGCTCAAAGCAGAAGAAGCAAAAGCAGAGGCCGCAGCCAATACCCAAGAAGTGGGAGCCGTATTAAAAATGGGGAGCTTTTATTTTTATAACAGCCGAGAAGTTGAAGCGGGGAAACAAGCCTTTCAACGTGACTGGGGAACTATTCAACTTTCCGACAATTGGAAATATAATCCAACTTCTAATGCAGTAATTGTATCCACAAAATCTGATAATGAAGCGGTTGATAAAGAAAATCCAATCTATAATCCGCAAACCTATTTGGATAAAATTCCTCCTATGGAAGCAAAGGACAGTATCCAGCAACTACAGCACGAAGCTTATTTCCAAGCAGGGTTGGCTTACAAAGAACAGTTTAACATCAAAGAGGTTGCCGTTGCTCGATTTACATCCTTATTAAATGCCTCCCCTGAAACTAGATACATCCCGCCAACACTTTATCATTTATATCAATTATACAACAACAATCCTAACGAACAACGCAAATTCAGCAATCGCCTTTTGAAGGAATATCCAGATGGTGATTATGCAAAAATGCTTCGCAACCCAGGTGCCTTAACGCAATCCAAAGAAAAAAATGAAGCATTACTGGCGGCTGCAAAAAAACAATTGGCAGCACAAAAATATACAGCAATTATTGCGCAAAGCGAACAGCAAATCCCTATGTTAACTGATAAGGAACTTCAAGGCCAATGGGCGATGCTCCGTGCTATTTCCGTTGGTAGATTAGACGGCCTTACACCCTATAAAGAAGCCTTAACGAATCTTGTTCAAACCTATCCAAAAACTCAAAGTGCTAAAAAAGCTCAGAAACAACTTAATGGATTTGCCGTTTACGATACCATTGCGTCTAGAAAAGATGAACCTGCTAAGCTAGTGTTTGTACGTACTAAGGATGAGCATAAAAAATCGATGGAAGACAAGGTCTGGATAGAAGCATGGCTTGAAACGCAAGGGATAGAAACAGAGGTTTCTGTATCCATTGATGTGTTTGATAGAGCGACAGAAACGCTTGTCATTCATGGATTTAACACTTCCTCAAGTGCTCTTGAAACTCAAATATTACTGAGGAAAGAAAACCCCCGTTTGCTGGCAACCAAAAATATTGTAATTTTGGCGTCCGATTATCGCAATGCCCTTATACACAAACGTTTGGACGCGCTTGAAAATTAAATACCAATGTTCTCAAATAAAAAACAAAAAGATATGGACACGAGTAAAAACGCTGTAAAAATAAACTTTATTGAACCCAACACGCGTATTGTTGGTGAAATTGAATCCAAATCTGACTTTCGTATTGATGGCCATTTAGAAGGAAAAATTAACACAAGTGGTCGTGTGGTTATTGGAAAAGAAGGAACTGTACAGGGTGAAGTTCATTGTGGTTATGCCGATATTATGGGTAACTTTAATGGAAATCTTTCTGTAAATGGATTGTTAACCATTAAATCAGACGGAATTGTTGAAGGACAAATTACGGTTGGTAAACTTGCTGTAGAGTCTGGAGCAACGCTGAATGCCCAATGTAGCATGAAAGCATCTTCAGTAAAATCACTTGTAGATGACAAATCCAAAAAAACCGAAAAAACGGCCTAAGTCTTGGGCAGTACTTTCTGGTGTTGCCGCCCAAATGGGCGTCTCGCTCTACTTTGCGTCCCGTGCTGGTAAATATCTTGATGCACAATGGGAAACGGGCAGAACCTTTACTTTAATCGTTTTAATCCTTGTGTTATTTGCTAACATGTATGCCCTTGTAAAATATCTAGATCGCTTTAATTCGTGAAGAGCATCGTTCAACATTTGGTGCAGCTTATTGCTGTGATATGTCTTGTTGGAAGCATACATTTAATCACTATACTTAAGTTTAATTATAACGTTACATTCTTACAACTTTTTGTCATGTACAGCGTTAATGCAGGCCTCGCTGTTTTTGGGTATTTAGGGATTCGTTTTATGTATGCTCTTAAAACCCAAGCCGAAGGTTTCGCCTTTTTACTAGGAAGCTTCGTGAAATTTGGCGTGTTATATGTTTTGTTCTTAGATAATGGTTTCCTGGCTGTTACTAACCCAAAGGAGGTGTTTATGCATGTATTTGTTCCCTATGTAATTAGTCTTATTTGGGAAATTTGGGTACTGGCAAACATTCTAAATGCACCGCCAAAAACAGCATGATGATTTTCGGCATTTTAGCTTTTTTTCTTTTGGTTAAAAGTGTACATTTGCAGCTGTTTTAATACAGCCTATTGGTGCTTTAAACATAAACTTTGAAACGAACGCTTTTAGTCCTTTTTACGCTTAGTCTCGCAAGTAACGCTTTTGCTTCTTCTACATCTAAAGAAGGTGAAAAAAAAGGGTCTCTGAAAGATGAAATAAAAGCTTACGTCCAACACCACCTCAAAGACTCTCATGATTTTTACCTAGGCTCTTACAAAGAGGCAGGTAAAAAACATTATGTCGGATACATAGGCCTTCCCGTGATTCTTTGGGATAACGGATTACACTATTTTTCATCAGCCAAGTTTAAGCACGGTAAAGCCGTGGTCCAAAAAGGAAGTAATTACTACAAACTTTATCATGGCAAAATTTACATAACTGATGCTGATGGATCTATTGTATACGATGCCGATCATCATCCAACAAACGAAAAACCTCTCGATTTATCGATGACAAAGAGTGTAATAACCATGCTGTTAACAGCCTTATTTATGTTCTTTTTGTTTCGATCACTAGCACGCTCCTACGGTACCAATGGAAACATCGCTAAAGGGATTGGCCGTTTCTTTGAACCCATTATAATCTACATCCGCGATGATATTGCGATTCCTAATATTGGAGAAAAGCATCACGGACGTTATATGAGTTTTCTGCTCACTGTATTCTTCTTTATCTGGTTTTTAAACCTTTTAGGGTTAACCCCTCTTGGTATTAACGTTACAGGAAACATTGCAGTAACATTTGGTTTGGCATTAATTACATTTCTACTAACAAATTTAACCGCAAACAAAAACTATTGGGCGCATATTTTTTGGATGCCAGGAGTTCCTGTTCTTATGAAAATTGCATTAATCCCTATTGAGTTATTAGGGGTTGTTATTAAGCCTTTTTCGTTATTAATTCGTTTGTATGCCAACATGCAAGCTGGACACATTGTACTTATGAGCCTAATTGGGCTAATGTTTATTTTTAACAACTGGCTTGGAAGTAGCCTTTCGTTTGCATTAGCATTTTCAATCTCAATTATCGAATTATTAGTGGCCTTATTACAGGCCTATATATTTACCATGCTGTCGGCACTCTATTTTGGGTTTGCCGTAGAAGAACATCATGATGAAGCGCATTAAAAATAAACATTAACAATTAAATATATATATATGGAAATTCCATTAATCGTAGGTGCAGGACTAGTCGTAATCGGCGTAGGTGTAGGGATCGGAAAAATCGGTAGCTCAGCTATGGAAGCAATTGCGCGTCAACCAGAAGCATACGGGAAAATTCAAACAGCTATGTTGATTGCAGCCGCCCTTATTGAGGGGATCGGATTTGCTGCATTATTTGCTGTATAATTATTAAAACCCAGAGCACTAGCTATAGCTAGGCTATTGCTAGTGCTACTGAAATTTAAAGCGTATGGAAAAATTACTAGGCGAATTTTCGTTTGGCTTGTTTATATGGCAAACCCTTATTGTTGTTGCGCTTCTCTTGTTGCTGCGCAAGTTTGCATGGAAGCCTATTTTAAACACCATTAACGACAGAGAAGAAGGTATCCGTTCGGCTATGGAAGCTGCAGCGCAAGCACGTCAAGAGATGCAGAACCTGCAAACGGACAACGAGCGTATCCTCAAAGAAGCACGCGGTGAACGCGAAAGTCTTTTGAAGGAGGCCAGAGAATTGCGCCAGAAGATGATTGATGAGGCTAAAGAAGAGGCTAAAGCACAAGGAGAACAACTTATTTCGCAAGCGAAAGAAGCCATCGAAAGTGAAAAGCAAATTGCCATTACTTCACTCAAAAATGAGGTTGCAGATTTGTCACTTCAAATTGCTGAACAGCTAACAAAAGAAACCCTTTCGTCAGATAAGAAGCAAACCGAATTAGTTCAAAAGCTACTTAAAGAAGTAGATTTCAAAGCATGATAGGTACTCGATCAGCATTGCGATACGCCAAAGCGGCAGTTCAAAAAGCCATTGAAGATGGTCAATTGGACGTCCTTGCACAAGACATGGAAACGGTATATGATACTGTACAAAACAACCGTGACTTAGAGGCCGTGTTGCAAAGCCCCGTTATAAGTGCTGAATTGAAACATAATACGCTTCAAGCTGTTTTTGCTCAATGCAGTCCAACGGGGAAAAACTTGTTGCGTCTTGTAGCCGAAAACAACCGTACAAAACACTTAGATGGTATTTCCTTTAAGGTAAAAGAATTATATCAAGAACATTTGGGTTTGGTTGAAGCTGTTGCAACAACAGCCGTGCCGATTACCCCTGAATTGGAAAAAGAAATTTTGACAAAAATAGCGAGTCTCACTAACAAAAAAGTGACCCTCGTTAATAAGGTTGATCCTACCATAATTGGTGGTTTTATCCTTAGGCTTGATGATGTGCAACTAAACGCAAGTGTGGCCCATCAGCTAAATACATTAAAACAAACGTTACGCTCAAACGCAAAATCATGGCAGAAGTAAAAGCTGCGGAAGTATCCGCTATTCTAAAACAACAATTAACAGGGTTCGACAACAGTGTCTCTCTAGAAGAAGTTGGATCCGTACTTCAAGTTGGAGACGGAATTGCTCGTGTATATGGACTTTCCAATGTACAATATGGTGAATTGGTCACCTTTGACAATGGACTAGAAGGAATCGTTCTAAACTTAGAAGAAGACAATGTTGGAGTAGTTCTCCTTGGTCCATCTAAAGGAATTAAAGAAGGAGATACTGTAAAGCGTACCCAACGAATTGCCTCCATTAATGTTGGCGAAGGCGTTGTTGGTCGTGTATTAAATACACTTGGTGCCCCTATAGACGGTAAAGGCCCGATTGAAGGAAAAACATTGGAGATGCCCTTGGAGCGTAAAGCCCCTGGAGTAATCTATCGTCAACCCGTTAACGAACCCTTGCAAACGGGTATAAAGTCTATCGATGCCATGATTCCTGTAGGTCGTGGACAACGTGAATTGGTAATTGGTGACCGCCAAACAGGAAAAACTACGGTTTGTATAGATACTATTCTAAATCAAAAAGAATTTTTTGATGCAGGTGAGCCCGTTTATTGTATTTATGTAGCAATTGGGCAAAAGGCATCTACTGTAGCAGGAATTGCAAACACCCTACAAGAAAAAGGAGCAATGGCATATACCACTATTGTAGCTGCAAATGCTTCTGATCCTGCAGCAATGCAGGTGTATGCGCCATTTGCAGGTGCTGCTATCGGAGAATATTTCCGTGATACTGGTCGTCCTGCCCTAATTATTTTTGATGATTTATCAAAACAAGCAGTTGCATATCGTGAGGTATCTTTATTGCTTCGTCGTCCACCAGGACGTGAGGCTTACCCTGGAGATGTATTTTACTTACATTCCCGTTTATTAGAGCGTGCTGCTAAAGTGATTGCTGATGATGGCATTGCTAAACAAATGAATGATTTACCCGAAGGTTTAAAACCAATTGTTAAAGGCGGCGGTTCGTTAACCGCGTTACCTATTATTGAAACCCAAGCGGGAGATGTTTCAGCCTATATCCCTACCAACGTAATTTCGATTACTGATGGACAAATTTTCTTGGAATCTGATTTATTTAACTCTGGGGTTCGACCGGCAATTAACGTAGGTATTTCCGTGTCGCGTGTTGGTGGATCTGCACAGATTAAATCCATGAAAAAAGTTGCAGGAACGCTAAAACTAGACCAAGCACAATTCCGTGAATTGGAAGCTTTTGCAAAGTTTGGTTCTGACCTTGATGCTGCCACACTCAACGTGATTGAAAAAGGAAAGCGCAACGTAGAAATCCTAAAACAAGCGCAAAACGATCCGTTTGCCGTTGAAGACCAAATTGCGATAATCTTTGCTGGATCGCGTAACTTATTGCGTAAAGTTCCTGTAAACAAAGTGAAAGAATTCCAACAAAGTTATTTGGAACTGCTTAACGCCAAGCATCGTGACGTTCTCGATACCCTTAAAGCAGGAAAATTAACTGATGAGGTCATTGACACATTGACCAAAGTCGCTGCTGATTTATCCGAACAATACGTATAATCAATGGCAAACCTTAAGGAAATACGCAATCGAATAAGTTCTGTCTCGTCTACGATGCAGATTACCAGTGCCATGAAAATGGTGTCTGCGGCAAAACTTAAGAAAGCGCAAGATGCTATTACAGCCATGCGCCCTTATGCTGCTAAGCTAACCGAATTGTTACAAAACTTAAGTGGAGCTGTTCAAGACGATATCGAAAACCCATATACCAAAGTACGGCCAGTAAAACGCGTACTTTATATAGCCATTACCTCAAACCGAGGGCTTTGTGGTGGGTTTAATTCAAATATTATCAAAGAAGTTAAAGCGCGTGTTGCAACCAATGAAGCATCTTGTGCTGTATTTACTATTGGTAAAAAAGGGAATGATATTCTTAGCAAAGAGCATGAAGTAGTTGGGCATGAGGTCGCCGTTTTTGATGATCTTACCTATGCCAATGCTGCAAAGGTTGCACAACAACTCATGGATGGCTTTGCTGCATCTGAATATGATGAGGTTCACCTTGTGTACAATCGTTTTAAAAATGCTGCCACACAATTGGTAACTGTTGAGCCGTTCTTACCCCTTGTAGCTGAAGCTACAGACACAAATGAGGTGGATTATATTTATGAGCCAAGTCAAGAGGACATCTTCACAACCTTATTGCCCAAGGCATTAAAAATGCAATTGTTTAAGGCCCTGCGTGATTCTTTTGCTAGTGAGCATGGCGCACGAATGACAGCCATGCACAAAGCAACCGACAACGCCACAGACCTGAGAGATCAGTTAAAACTGACCTACAACAAAGCACGTCAGGCAGCAATTACCAACGAGATTTTAGAAATTGTTGGCGGAGCTGAAGCTTTAAATGGTTAACTAATTTTTCGAGAAGACATTAAGGCGCCAATTGGCGCTTTTTTTTATGCTTTAGCTTTAACGGCTACCTTCTTTGGCGTTGTTTTTGATTATATGATTAGAAATCTAAAATCATGAAACCCCACCTGCTACTACTTTTACTAACGCCAATGTATCTGTTGGCACAACCTCAAGCCGAAAATCACATTCCGTATATCGAAACTTCTGCGAAAGCAGATTCCTTGGTCGTCCCTGACGAAATTTTCCTTAGCATCCAACTACGTGAACACGATGAACGAAAGAATGTTTCCGTTGAAGACCTTGAAAAGCGGATGCTAGAAACGTTAGAACAACTGGATATTAATATAGAAAAACAACTCAAGTTGGCGGACTTATCGAGCGATATCAAAACCTATTTGCTGCGCCGAAAAGACATAAAAAAGCGTAAACGTTTTGAGCTAAAGCTCAAAAACGCCACAACCGCAGGGCGTGTTTTAGAGGCCCTGGAGGAAAAGGGTATTGCTAACGTCAATCTTTTAAAAACAGACTATAGCAATATAGACGCATTAAAACTTCACCTTTTGGGGGAAGCCGTTGCCAAAGCCAAACAGCGCGCTAACGCAATGGCTAAACCTCTAGGGCAACTTGTAGAAGAAGCCATTTTTATATCGGATACAAATACAGGCTTTGTTGGCTACAGACAGAACGAAATGGTTATGTACTCAACTAGGGCCAAAAGTGCCAGTGATGATGCTCCAGAAGTTCAATTTAAACCTCATAAAATAGCAGTTCGCGTTACCGTGCGTTTTAGACTAGGAAAATGATTTTATAGTAATCCAAATCATTAAAAAACGTATGCTTTTATTTCAACAACTATTCCTAAGTGTAGTACGCTTTTTTTAGTCCACTACATAGCTTTAAACATGCATTCCTGACGGAGGGGTAGATGACGTGTGCTTTTTGTATTTTTGTACGTATGAACATACGCATTGTCAATCAATCGCCCCATGCGCTTCCATCCTATGAAACCCTAGCCTCTGCAGGAATGGACCTGCGTGCTCATAACGAAACGCCCATAACACTTCAACCACTAGAGCGCGGACTTATTAAAACAGGTTTGTTTTTGGAGCTTCCTGTGGGCATAGAAGCACAAGTGCGTCCACGCAGTGGATTGGCGCTTAAAAAAGGAATTACGGTCCTAAACGCGCCCGGAACAATTGATGCAGACTATAGAGGAGAAATTGGCGTTATCCTTATAAATCTTTCCAAGGAGCCATTTACCATTGCATCAGGTGATCGCATTGCCCAATTGGTTATTGCCAAACACGAACGAGGCGAATGGGAAGAAGTGAAATCATTAACAGAAACATCTCGTGGTGCGGGAGGTTTTGGAAGTACAGGAATACATTAGATTATGAAAATTATAGTTCCCATGGCAGGTCGTGGCTCTCGACTTCGGCCACATACCCTTAGCGTTCCGAAACCTTTAATCCCAGTGGCTGGTATGCCTATCGTACATCGTTTGGTTCGTGATATTGCACAGCTACTCCCAGAAGCGGTCACAGAAATTGCCTATATTCTTGGAGACCCTGCCTTTTTTGGGGCAGATGTGGTTGCTTCCCTTACCGAACTTTCAGATAGCTTGGGTGCTAAAACAAGTATTTACCGTCAAGATGAACCTCTTGGTACGGGACATGCATTAATTTGTGCCGCGCCCTCACTCTCGGGGCCTGCAGTAGTGGCCTATGCTGATACACTTATTCGTGCCAACTTAACTTTAGACCCTGAGGCAGACAGCGTAATTTGGGTGAAAAAAGTAAATAATCCAGAGCAATTTGGTGTAGTACAGCTAGATGATACGGGAGCCATTAATTCCTTAGTAGAAAAACCTAAGGATTTTGTTTCCGACTTAGCGGTCATTGGTATTTACTACTTTAAAAATATTGCGTTTCTAAAAGAAGCATTAGAAGGAGTGCTGAATGAAAAGCTTACTCATGGTGGGGAATATCAAATCAACGATGGAATCTTGCGCATGATGCAAAGCGGAAAGCGCTTTGTTCCTGGGGAGGTTTTGGCGTGGATGGACTGCGGAAACGCGAAGGTTACTTTGCAAACAAACAAGCAAATGCTTGATTTTCTGGCAACAGAGAATGAAGCTCTTGTTGGAAATGTAACCCTTCAAAATAGCACCATTATACCGCCTTGTTTTATTGGGGATAATGTAACGCTTACCAATAGTACGGTGGGTCCACATGCGTCTATTGGAGCAGGCACAACACTTACTAATAGTGAGGTAAAAAATAGCATTATCCAAACACACTGTGCTATTAAAGACGCCACCCTAAACAACGCAATGATTGGAAACCATGTGCACTTCAATGGCTCCTTTACACATGTCAGTATTGGTGATCACTCCGTATTAGAATAATACAATGCAAAAACTACAACTACTTAGTGTTTGTTTAATTTTAATGGTAGGGTGTAAAACCCTTCCGCCTGTTGCTAGTGAGAATGTAGTAGATGAAACGTTACGTCCAAGAATCGTAAAGCAACTCATTAGCGAGAAAGCATTGGCGTTTGAGTCCTTACAATGGAGAGGTCAAGCACAATTAGAACGAGGGGGAAAGCGTCAAAAAATAAGCATAACCTCTCGATTAAAACAAGGAGAAGGAATTTGGCTAAATGGCGCTGTGATTGTACCATTAGCTCGAATTTTTATTACCCCTAAGCAGCTTCAATTCTACGAAAAAATAAATCAGCAATCCGCTCAAATAGACTACCAAAAACTTGGTGAGCTACTTGGGGTTTCGGTTAGCTATTCCACAATTGAAAACATACTATCGGCCAAGGCGGTGGATACAAGAATGCTAAAGCGTGCAGCATTGACTTACACAAAAGACACCTATATATTGACCAATCGCCGAAAAGGGATTGAAATGCGCTTTGTATATGACACAAACATGAGGCTTATTGAACAAACCCTTCGTGTTGGAAAATCAATACTAAGCGTAACCTATGATTTCTATAAAAAATTAGGAAGCCAATGGTTTCCTGAAGAGGTAAAACTCCGCCTAGTTGGGAATGAAAATGTAGGGGCACTAACACTACGCGCCAAACAAACTCAACTTAACCGACCTCTAAAAATGCCCTTCGAAATACCAAAAGGGTATAAAACTATTCGTATTCCATGAGACGGATTATATGGCTTTTGATACTTATTCCTGTTTTGGGCTTGGCTCAGGGCAAAAAAGCAGCGTTAGAAGCTCAAAAAAAGCGTCTTCAACAAGAAATTGTTCAGATTAATGTGCTTATATCATCGAGCACAAAAAAAAGGGGAAACATTCTTACACAAGTAGAAAATGTACAGTTAAAAATGGATCGGCAAGACGCCTTGATTCGACTAACCAACAGCCAAATTAATCGTTTAAACCAAGAGATTAGTCTAAACCTCCGCAATATTGATGCGCTTCGTAAGGAACTCACAATACTCAAAAAAGACTATGCTGAAATGATAATTGCTTCAAGAAAAAATCAGTCTAACCAAAACCGGCTCATGTTCTTGCTCTCATCAGAAAGTTTTTGGCAGGCGTATAAACGAATGGCATATATGAAACAATATGCTGCATACCGTAAGCAACAAGGGGAACAAATTGCTGCCAAAACGAAAACACTTCAACAGTATACGAATGATTTGGTGGTTCAACGCAAGGATAAAGAACAGCTTATAAACGAAAATCGCATCGCACAACAAGAGCTTGAATCGGTGCGTAAGCGTCAAAACTCGTTAATGCAAGAGTTAAAAAGAAAAGAAAAAAGCTATGCGGCCCAAATAAAAAAGAAACAGAAACAAAGCGATGCCATTGATAAAGAAATCAATCGAATTATTCGGGAGGCTATCGCGGCATCAAATAAAAAAGCTGGTACAAAAACAACCAACTTTGTTTTAACTCCAGAAGCAAAAGCATTAGCTGCTAGCTTTGTAGCCAATAAAGGCCGTTTGCCTTGGCCTGTTGAAAAAGGGATTGTGGTACAGCGCTTTGGCACACAACGGCACCCAGTAGTTCGTACAACTACCATTAAAAGTAACGGCGTTAGCCTTTCGGCTCCAAAAGGGTCCGATGCGCGTGCGGTATTTGAAGGTAAAGTGCTAAATATTGTACAATTTAAGGGGAGTAACCCCATTGTTCTTATACAACACGGTAATTATATCACCAGCTACAAAAACCTCAGTAAGGTGTATGTAAAAAAAGGAGACCGTATCGTTTCAAAACAAATTATTGGGCGAATTTTTACCAACGAAGACACCAATAAAACTATCCTCCAATTCAGTTTGTTTCAAAATACTGCGCCACAAAATCCTGCGCTTTGGCTCTATCAAATGAACTTATAAAACCCTGCTATTGTTTTATTAATTTGTACGATGCTTTTTTATCTCCTTGTGTTATTTCAAGCATATAAATTCCTGAAGTAAGTAATGAAACATCGAGGCTATTACGAACATTTTGTTTCACAATACGCTGCCCCGCAATATTAAAAATATGAGCTGTTGCAACACCTTTTAAGCCCTGAATATAAACGGTATTCGTCACAGGATTAGGATAAATAGTATAGAAAGGGTCTTGAGAAAAAGGCGCGCTTAACACCAAATTAGACACGATAGGGGTTGGAGAGCCAGTTTTAAAACTGCCATCTGCTTGGCGCTGTAATGAATGGTTTTCGCGATCGTTGTTTTCGTCTTCATTGTACTGAATGGTCTCTCCTAATGCTGTTAGTAGTGCGGTATCGTCCGGATCGTTTACGCCATAGGCAACAGCATCTACAATATTTGCAGTAGTAGCTGGTGTGTCATTTGGAAAATCGGATTTATCCCCTTGATACAGGGCTAAGGCGTCAGGGCCGTTTTGAAATACAGAAGCATTAAAGTTAATAGAGGTACCTGTAACTCCTGGGTTTCCAAGCACGAAAAGACCTGTGTTATTTGTAGAATAACCGTCTAAGTCAAAAGCGGCATAACTAGCGTCATCTGAACCATTAAAAAAGACAAGGACATAGCCGTCTAAACTTTGGCTTGGTGTTGTAGAATATAACTCCACAAACTCTTCTGTGTCACTACCAGGAGTGTCTGCGTCAATTTCATTGATGAAAATGGTTTGTGATAAAACATGGGGTCCCAAAAAAACAACCCCTAAAAAAAGTAGGATTTTTTTCATGATTTATAAATTTGGATACCATAAAATTATAAAAAAATCTGCAATAACCCCGTGTTAAATAGCGTACTATGTAAGCTTTGCGATATACTTTCCTACCATATCAAATTCAATATTGACCAAATCACCCAGCTTTAGTTGGTGAAAAACGGTATGCTCATACGTATACGGAATAATGGCAACCCCAAAAGTGTTGTCTTCCGAACCTACTACGGTTAGACTCGTTCCATTCACACAAATAGAGCCTTTCTCTATAGTGATATTTTTGGATGCCTTGTTGTATTCAAAACGAAACAACCAACTCCCATTTTGATCTTCAATATGAGTACAGCTAGCGACCTCGTCAACATGGCCTTGCACCATATGACCATCCAAACGATCGCCTAAGCGCATTGCACGTTCCAAATTGATTTTATGTCCAACTTGCCATTGCTTTAGTGCTGTCTTTTCTAAGGTTTCTTGGATGGCTGTTACAGTGTATTTATCGTTATTAATTGCAATTACAGTTAGGCAAACGCCATTATGCGCCAAGCTTTGATCAATTTTTAATTCATTCGTAATTTCACTTGAGAGCGTGTAATGCACGTTTGATCCTTCGTGTTCGATGTGCTTTATCGTGCCCATAGTTTCTATAATCCCTGTAAACATAGCTTATGAATTGATACCTTTGTTGCACAAAAATACGCAAATGTCTGCTTTACCTGTTATTGCAATTTCTATTGGTGATCCAAATGGGGTTGGTCTTGAAGTAATCTTAAAGACGTTTAACCACCCTAGCCTATTTGATTGCTGTATCCCTGTCGTTTATGGGGATTTTGAGTACGTAAAACAACAACAACAGCATTTTGGAACAGCTGTACCCATCGCTGCCTTAGAAGGGGCTCCTTCAAAAGGATTTCTGTATGTGAAATCGATTTTGGGTCAAGTCCCTGATGTTGTTTATGGCGCACAAGTACCTGAAGCGGGTCGGGTTGCTTTTTTGTCGTTACAAGCAGCTGCACTTGCTGTACAAGATGGTGAGGCAAATGCGCTAGTAACAGCGCCCATCCACAAGGCTTCTATAAAAAGTGATGCGTTTCCATTTGCTGGTCACACACACTATTTGGCAAATCTTTGGGGAAATAAAGCGCTCATGGTACTGGTTCACGATAACTTGCGTGTAGCTTTAGTAACCGATCATATTCCGTTATCGGAAGTAACTAAAAAGCTATCCAAATCACTTCTATTAGAAAAAGCACGGCAGCTTTATAAAAGCCTTAAGAGTGACTTTGGGTGCGACGCGCCTAAAATTGCGCTTTTGGGAGTTAATCCGCATGCGGGTGATCAAGGAGTTATTGGGTCAGAAGATGATCTATTATTAAAACCTATTATTGAAGAACTAAATCAAGAAGGGATACGAATTAAAGGCCCTTTTGCCGCAGATGGTTTTTTTGGACAAAAAAGCTATGTTGACTTTGATGCCGTGCTGTCATGTTATCACGACCAAGGCTTGGTTGGTTTTAAAACACTCGCTTTTGGCAAAGGGGTAAACGTAACTGCTGGGCTGCCACATGTTCGTACCTCTCCAGATCATGGAACCGCTTTTGATATAGCTGGAAAAGGAATTGCAAACCATGCTTCTTTTGCTGCTGCCGTAAAAATGGCGTGTACAATTTGGAATACCCGTCAAAAGAATCTATAAAAGCAAGGCTGTACCGCCAAATTTTATATATTTGCCGACTGTAATGTACGAAGCAAAAAATGTACTAGCTCCTTTTGTCCTAGCATTTGCTGGCCTTAAGGAAGGAATACATCATTTTGACCGAGACATTACGACAACGTTCTTTGATGCTTTTGATTATACCGAGTTTGACAATGTTGCGTTAAAAGTTCATATTGAACTAAATAAAAAAGCGACCATGCTTGAAATGGAGTTTTCTATTTCGGGAACCGTTACTGTTGGTTGTGATTTAACCAACGAGCCTTTTGATTTGCCACTAAGCCCAACACATGAGCTTGTAGTCAATTTTGGATCGGCATTTAATAATGAAAATGAGCATTTACTTGTGCTGCCCCATGGGTCACATCAAGTTGATGTTGCTCAAACATTGTTTGAAACCATTGTTTTGGCTGTCCCTCAGAAACGAATTCACCCAGGTATAGAAAATGGAAGTCTGCAATCAGACTTGTTAGAACGGTTGGATGATTTATCTCCAAGCGAAAGCACCAATGAAACAGAAGTAACTGATCCCCGATGGGATGCGTTAAAAAAATTAAAGACAGACAAAAACAGCTGTTAGGGCACATCCTAAACGAAAACTCTCCAAACCGCGTCGCGACAAGCGCCGCACACACTACAAAGCCGTTGCTCCACAAATTGCTACATGCAATACTACTGGAGAAGCACATTTATACCACCGTGCTCATTGGCATGAAGGGAAATTGTATTATCGCGGAAAAGTTTTAATTGATAATTCGGTTGAAGCGGAAGCTTAGTCAATTATTCCACAAAAAAAAAATTAGCGCCTTTCGTAAAAGGTGCTTTTTTTATGCTTTTTTAACAAATTTTGCTAATTTTTTGGTCAAAATGCGCTGTTTTTTACTAATTTTCGCCAAAATTGTAGAATTGCGCTTTTTTGCAAAATAGTTTTCATGACTACAAAAACTGCAGCCATAACCGCCGTTGGAGGCTACGTCCCTGAGCATGTGCTTACTAATGCCGCATTAGCGCATATGGTTGATACAAATGATGAATGGATTGTATCACGCACAGGAATCAAAGAACGACGTATTTTAAAACCTGCATCGTTAGGAACATCTTACATGGCTATTGCGGCTGGACGCGACCTTATCAAGAAAAAACATATAGACCCTGCAACAATCGATTTAGTGATTGTTAGTACAACTACACCCGACATGCCCGTTTCTTCTACAGCAGCCTATGTAGCTACAAGCTTGGGGGCTACAAATGCCTTTGGGTATGACTTACAGGGAGCATGCTCTGGATTTTTATTTGGTATGTCTGCAGCATCGGCACATATTGTTTCTGGTCGTTATAAGAAAGTATTATTGATTGGTGCTGATACCATGTCCTCGATTATTGACTATACAGATCGTACAACCTGTGTGATTTTTGGAGATGGTGCAGGAGCTGTTTTATTTGAACCCAACGAAGAGGGCTTAGGTCTACAAGATGAAGTACTTCGCGTTGACGGTAAAGGGCGGGAGTTCTTAAAAATTGAAGCTGGAGGCTCTATGCTACCTGCTTCGTCTGAAACGGTTTCCAAAAGACAACATTTCCTTCATCAAGAAGGACGACAGGTATTTAAATTTGCGGTGTCGAATATGAGTAGCGCCATCGATCAAGTCTTGCAACAAAACCAACTCGCTAATAAAGACATTGATTATGTGGTTGCGCATCAAGCAAACAAACGGATCTTAGATGCTATTGCCAAAAACCTTGAATTGGATTACGGCCAAATGCTGACCAATATTGAACGTTATGGAAACACAACGGCCGCTACATTACCCCTTTTGTTGTGGGATTATGAATCCAAATTAAAAAAGAACCAAAAACTATTATTTACCGCGTTTGGTGGTGGCTTCACTTGGGGAGCTACTTATCTAACGTGGGCATACAATAACTAAAACAATAACTCATGGAATTAAAAGAAATCCAAAACCTAATAAAGTTTGTTGCCAAATCAGGCGCCAGTGAAGTAAGCCTTGAAATGGGTGAAATTAAAATCACCATCAAAACAGATAAAGGCGAAGGAATGGCTCCAATAGCTCCCGTTCACCAAGCTGTCCCAGTCGCAATTGCTCCAGCGCCAGAAGCTGTTGCTCCAGCACCTGTAGCCCCTGTCGCGGCCAATGCAGCTGTAGAAGAAGAAGTATCAAGTCATCAGACTGTTAAGTCTCCTATTATTGGAACCTTTTACCGCAGACCTTCTCCAGACAAAGCCAATTTTGTAGAAATTGGTGATCATGTAAACGAAGGTGACACACTTTGTGTTATAGAGGCTATGAAGCTTTTCAATGAAATTGAAGCTGAAACCAGTGGAACTATCGTGAAAATATTGATTGATGACTCTACCCCTGTTGAATTTGATCAGCCTTTATTTGTAATCGATCCATCCTAAATCATACCTATGTTTAAAAAAATTCTAATCGCCAATAGAGGCGAAATCGCACTGCGTGTTATTAGAACATGCCGCGAAATGGGAATCAAAACAGTAGCAGTTTATTCCAAAGCGGATGCCGATAGTTTACACATACGATTCGCTGATGAAGCAGTCTGTATTGGCCCCGCTGCAAGTAGTGAGTCTTATTTGAAAATACCTAATATTATTGCTGCTGCAGAAATCACCAATGCAGATGCCATTCATCCGGGCTATGGTTTTTTGTCAGAAAACGCTAAGTTTTCTAAAATCTGCGAAGAGCATAAAATCAAATTTATTGGGGCTTCTGCTCAAATGATCCAACAAATGGGTGATAAAGCAACGGCTAAAGCTACCATGAAAGAAGCAGGCGTTCCAACCATACCGGGTTCTGAAGGAATTATTGATTCTTTTAAAGACTGTATAAAACTTGCTAAGGAAGTAGGGTATCCCGTTATGTTAAAGGCCACTGCTGGTGGTGGCGGAAAAGGAATGCGTGCTGTTTGGAGTGAGGAAAACCTAGAGAAGGCTTGGGAAGACGCGCGACAAGAATCTAAAGCTGCCTTTGGTAACGACGACATGTATATGGAAAAGCTCATTGAAGAGCCAAGGCATATCGAAATACAAATTGTGGGAGACTCTTTTGGAAAAGCATGTCATTTGTCTGAACGTGATTGCTCTGTTCAGCGACGTCATCAAAAATTAACAGAAGAAACTCCTAGTCCTTTTATGACCGATAAACTTCGTAAGGATATGGGTGCTGCTGCTGTAAAGGCCGCCGAGTATATCAAATATGAAGGTGCAGGTACCGTAGAGTTTTTGGTGGATAAGCATCGTAACTTCTACTTTATGGAAATGAATACTCGAATCCAGGTAGAGCATCCTATAACTGAACAAGTAATCAATTTTGACTTGATTGCTGAGCAAATAAAAGTAGCCGCAGGAATTCCAATTGAAGGAAAAAACTACTTTCCAGAATTACACTCTATTGAGTGTAGAATAAACGCTGAAGATCCCTACAACGATTTTAGACCTTCTCCTGGAATGATAAAAACGCTGCATACACCAGGTGGGCATGGTGTCCGGCTTGATACGCATGTTTATAGTGGGTATATGATCCCTCCACATTACGATTCCATGATTGCTAAGTTAATTACAACCGCACAAACTCGTGAAGAGGCCATTAGTAAAATGAAGCGAGCTCTAGATGAATTTGTGATTGAAGGAATAAAAACTACGATTCCATTTCACCGTCAGTTAATGGACCACCCCGATTATGTAGCAGGAGATTATACGACCAAGTTTATGGAATCCTTTGAAATGGAAGACCAACAATAGGCTATATCAAGTTTTCTGCAGCTAAATATTCTGCAATTTGAACCGTATTTGTAGCAGCTCCTTTGCGGAGGTTGTCTGCTACAATCCAAAGGTTGAGTCCATTTTCTTGAGAATTATCTTTTCGGATACGACCTACAAAAACTTCGTCCTTTCCGTGAGCGGCTAGAGGCATCGGATAGTCGTTGGCCTCTAAATTATCTTGTACTACTACACCTGGTGATGCAGATAGTAATCTACGAACTTCATCAACATTTACAGGCTTAGTAAGCGTAAGGTTAATCGCCTCACTGTGTCCCCCAACTACTGGAATTCGTACTGCTGTGGCTGTAACACGGATATTAGGATCTAATATTTTATGTGTTTCGTTAACCAGTTTCATTTCCTCTTTGGTGTAATCATTGTCTAAAAACACATCACAATGAGGCAATGCGTTTCGATGAATCGCATGCGGATAAGCCTTATCCCCTTTGATACCCTTGTATTCATTTTCAAGTTGTTGGACAGCTTTAACACCCGTTCCTGTGATAGATTGATAGGTAGAAACAACAACCCGCTCAATTCCAAAAGCTTTGTGAATTGGTGCCAGTGCCATTACCATTTGAATGGTAGAGCAATTTGGGTTTGCGATAATTTTATCTTCAGCCGTAAGCTCGTTTGCATTAATTTCAGGGACAATTAGTTTATGGTCTGGATGCATTCGCCAAGCCGAAGAATTATCAATAACTGTACAGCCTACTTCTGCAAACTTAGGAGCCCAAGTTAAAGAAGTCTCTCCGCCAGCGGAAAACAACGCTACATCAGGCTTCATGCTGACGGCGTCCTCTAAGCCAACAACCGTATACGTATTTCCGTTGTAGTCTAATTTTTTTCCAACTGAGCGTGCCGACGCTACGGGAATTAATTCACTAATAGGAAACTGACGCTCGGCCAAAACTTGTAACATTACTTCACCAACCATTCCGGTTGCACCAACTACAGCTACACGCATAATTTAAATTTTGCTGCGAATGTACGGCATAAGTCATTTAAACCAACATAGAATAAAGGCTTTATCAAAAAATTAACAAATTGTTATATTTATAACTATTCTGTAATTATACGACGTTGGATTCGTTGTGAAAGCCCCGTAATAAGTTCATAAGAAATGGTTCCTGCGGAGTTCGCCAAGTTCTCAGCTGTAGCATTTGGACCAATGACAAGCACCTCATCTCCTTCTTCACAATCGATGTTAGTAACATCTACCATAATCATATCCATACACACATTACCTAGAATAGGTGCTTTTTTTCCATGAATGAATACAAAGCCATTCCCGTTTCCATATATACGGCCAATTCCATCGGCATGCCCTAGCGGTAACGTAGCTGTTTGTGTGGATTTTTCTGCAATAAACCCACGGTTGTATCCCAGCGAATCTCCAGCTTCAAGGTGGTGTATTTGAGAAATTATAGTTGTAAGTCTTAGTACCGGTTTTAATTGAGCATCTACTTCAGCTGCGTTTCCATAGCCATAGAGACTTATCCCTGTACGAACCATATCATATTGCGCATGTGGATAATGAATTACCCCTGATGTGTTAAGTGTATGTACAATAGCATTGGGGTGTTTCGGCTTTACCAAGTCAACAACCCGCTTAAACGTATTTAACTGTGAAGTAGTAAAAGGGTCTTCTGTCAAATCGTCTGATGCCGCCAAATGCGAAAACACTCCTTGCAAACGCATGTGTTCTTTGCTGTTTTCCAATTGGGTTAAGATGGATAAACACTCATCTGGATTTAAGCCTAACCTATTTAAGCCTGTATTAAACTTTAAGTGAATGGGGTAATTCTTTTTACCAGCTTGTTTTAATTCCGCTAAAAAAGCCTCGAACAATCTTTGACTATATATACTTGGCTCTAAATCGTGTGCTATTAGTTTTTGCAAATTAATACGCTGTGGATGTAAGACTAAAATGGGTTTAGTAATTCCTGCTTTACGAAGGTGTATCCCTTCATTTACATAAGCAACCCCAAAATAATCAACTCCTTCTTGAGCAAGACATTTGGCAACTGCAACAGCATCGCTTCCATATCCAAAGGCTTTAACTACAGCCAAAAGTTTTGTGGTTGGTGTTAAGCGATTTTTCAGGAAATGATAATTATGCTTTAAATGAGGAAGGTGTATTTCAAGTAAGGTTTCACTCATAAGACTCAGGCCTTTTTACTTTTATTAGGGTGTATTTCTTCAACGATTACATCCATTTTACGAACCTTCTCACTTAGCATCGCCTTGTAAAAAGCTGCGCGACTAAGCGGCTCATATTCTTCTGTTTCTCCTAACATAACCAAGCGTTCATTCTCGTTTTTTCTAAAGCTATTGTTCGCAAGCTGTCCTGTCCGGGTGCAAATAGCATGTACTTTAGTAACGTGCTCTGCAATTGCCATAAGCTGTGGCATAGGACCAAATGGATTTCCTTTAAAATCCATATCAAGTCCCGCTACAATAACACGAATCCCTCGATTTGCCAAATCATTACATACCCGAACAATTTCGTCGTCAAAAAATTGTGCTTCATCAATACCTACCACATCACAATTATCTGCCAAAAGGCGAATATTTGTAGCTGCGGGTACTGCTGTTGACATAATTTCGTTAGCATCGTGTGATACTACCTTATTTTGATCGTAACGGCTGTCAATCTCGGGTTTGAATATAGTAACGTTTTGCTTGGCAAAGGTTGCCCGTTTTAATCGACGTATAAGTTCTTCTGTTTTACCCGAAAACATAGAGCCTGTTATGACTTCAATCCAGCCAAACGATTCCTTTTGATGTGGTGTGTTTTCAAGAAACATTGTTGTTGTTTTATACTTGTTGCGCTTTTCTATGCACAAACCATTCAAAAGTATTAAATTTAGACAGCAAAAATTATGATGGAAAAAAAAGTTATTCAAAAAACCTCTGAAGCTGCTTTGATGAGTTTAGCGCACGAAATTTTACGTAAGCGTAATAGAATAAGCGATGAGGAAATCCATCAAAAAGCTCAAGAAATTATTGCCCTCCTCGCTCCTAAAGAGACAAACATAAGCCCTCCTGTGAATGAAATAAAACCAGCACCTACAGCATTGGAACAAGCGTTACAAGAACCTGTAGTAGAAGCGGAATTCAAAACTGTTGAAGATGTGTTTGTTGACAGTCTTTTTGAGGGGAATAATACAGACTATCAGCGTATTATGTCTATGCTAAACTCCAAAGAAAATGCAGAAGAAGCACAGCTCTTTATCAAGAAGCAGGTGCAACCTGATTATGATTGGAGTGAAAAAGAAAAAGAAGTGCGTGCTTTTATTGATTATATAAATAGCCTATACAAGGCATAAGTTTTATCATAAGCCATTGGAAAACCAAATAGAACATACAGACGATTGGGGATTGTGGCTCGTGCCTACGCCTATTGGAAATCTAGCTGATATCACGCTTAGAGCCTTAGATGTTCTTCGTTCGGCTGATTTAATCTTAGCAGAAGACACCCGTACTTCTGGGAAACTTCTAAAACATTATGATATTAGTTCCCCAATGCGTTCGTATCATATGCATAATGAACATAAAGCGGTATCAACAATTACTCTTGAACTTTCTCAGGGGAAAAAAATCGCTTTAATTTCTGATGCAGGAAGCCCTGGAATTTCAGACCCTGGTTTTTTATTGGTTCGTAGTTGCTTAGAACAACGAATTCCCGTTCATGCGCTTCCTGGAGCTACGGCGCTTATACCAGCGCTTACGCTTAGCGGATTACCCTCAGAACGCTTTGTTTTTGAAGGTTTTCTTCCCCAAAAAAAAGGGCGACAAACAAGGCTTACTGCATTGGCCGAAGAAACTAGAACATTGGTTTTTTATGAATCTCCACACCGAATCGTAAAAACACTAACGCAGCTTGCTGATGTCCTTGGAAAAGAACGGAAAGCAAGTGCTTCAAGAGAACTGACTAAAAAGTTTGAAGAAACCGTGCGCGGATCTCTAGCATCACTGAAAGAACATTTTACAGAACACCCTCCCAAAGGAGAGTTTGTGCTTATTGTTGAAGGGGCTTGATATGCGTTGGAAAATAAAAACAACTCCAGAAAATGAACGTGTTGAGCATCTCATGGAATGCCTCGGTGTTTCTAAGGTTGTTGCTGTATTATTAGTACAACGTGGCATCTCAACATTTGAGGAAGCCAAAGCTTTTTTTAGACCAAATTGGGAGCAACTTCACGACCCTTTCTTAATGCAAGACATGGCAAAAGCCGTAGGTCGGGTTCAACTAGCTATAAATCAAAAAGAGCCCATTATGGTCTATGGCGATTATGACGTAGATGGAACCACTTCAGTAAGTATGCTTACCCATTTTTTACGTAGTCAGAATGTTGATGCTACGCCATATATTCCGGATCGATATGCAGAAGGATACGGTCTTTCAATACAGGGAATTGATGCTGCCCACAAGCAGAACATTCGCTGTATGATCGCCTTAGACTGTGGAATTAAAGCCATCGAACAAATTGCCTACGCAAAATCCTTAGGAATAGATGTCATTGTTTGTGATCACCATACGCCAGGAAAAATCCTGCCAGAAGCTTTTGCAGTTTTGGATCCCAAACGTAGCGTTTGCAAATATCCTTACAAAGAGCTTTGTGGGTGTGGTGTTGGGTTTAAGTTAATACAAGGGATTATTGCGCAGCAAGGAGGAGGTAAGAATTTATTGATTGAATATTTGGATTTTGTTGCTGTAGCAATAGCAGCAGACATTGTGCCCATCACGAATGAAAATAGAGCCTTAGCATTTTTGGGGCTTCAACGGCTCAATGAAAATGCGAGACCGGGGCTAAAAGCCCTCATGCGAGATAAGCCTAGCGAACAACTCATTTCAGATGTGGTCTTTGGTATTGCGCCCAGAATTAATGCCGCAGGGCGCATGAAGCACGGGCTTTATGCCGTAGAATTGATGTTGGCTCCCACGGAGGATTTGGCACAACATATGGCAAAAGAAATTGAGATCTTTAACACATCTCGCCGAACGGTAGAACAAGAAATTACGCAAGAAGCTTTAACGCAAATTGAGGAAAATAATGAGCATAACCGTGTGACAACTGTTGTCTATGCCTCGCACTGGCACAAAGGAGTTATTGGCATCGTTGCTTCAAGGCTTATTGAAACATATTACAGACCTACACTTGTTTTTACGCGCGCAAGCGAAGGGGTCCTAGCGGCATCTGCTCGCTCAGTTCATGGATTTGATGTGTATAAGGCCATTGAAGCCTGTAGTGCACATATTATTCAATTTGGTGGGCACAAATATGCTGCTGGGGTTACACTAAAAGAAAATGAATACGAGGCGTTTAAAAAAGCATTTGACGCTGAAGTGAAAAAGACTATAATGCCTGAGCAAAAAGAGCGTGTCTTAGATGTTGATGCAGCGCTTTCATTCGACGCAATATCGCCCAAATTATTACGGCTGCTTAAGCAAATGGAGCCTTTTGGACCGGAAAACAGAAGTCCCGTATTTTTCGCTAAAGGGATTACAGATCGTGGTTCTGCAAAATTAATAGGCAACGATAAAACGCACCTAAAAGCACGACTTAGTCAAGGGAAGAGCAATGCTATAGACGCTATTGGATTTGGCCTTGGAAGTTCTATCCATTTACTGAAATCAGGGAGCCCCTTGCAGGTTGCATTCGCTTTGGAAGAAAATACCTGGCAGGGGAATGTTTCGTTACAGCTTCGAATAAAGGATATTCAATAAACTAAAAGCCACTAGCGTTTGTATCGTGCAAGTAATTGTGCTGTTGATGCATCATGGGAAACTTCTTCCTTAGAAGAAAACTCCTTAAGAATCACATTGGCCAATTGTTTTCCAAGTTCTACGCCCCATTGATCATAGCTGTAAATATTCCATACCACACCTTCAACAAAAATCTTGTGCTCATACATAGCAACAAGTGCTCCTAATGTTTTGGGGGTTAATTTCTCAATAAGAAGTGTTGTGGTGGGATTATCTCCATGAAATATTTTAAACGGAACTAATTTTTCTAACGCTTGTCCTGTAATTCCCTTTTTTTCCAATTCTTCACGAACCTGTGCCTCAGTTTTACCTTGCATCAAGGCTTCGGTTTGTGCAAAAAAATTGGCCATCAACTTGTCGTGGTGGTCTTGGTTTCCATGAAGCGGATTCGTAAATCCAATAAAATGAGCTGGTATCAATTTGGTCCCTTGGTGCATGAGCTGAAAAAATGCATGTTGAGAGTTGGTCCCTGGTTCGCCCCAAATAATATTCCCTGTATCGTAGGTAACCGGTATGCCATCTCGGTCAACCGATTTTCCATTACTTTCCATAATCCCTTGCTGCAAATAGGCCGGAAGGCGATGCAGGTATTGCGAATATGGAATTATTGCTTCGGATTGTGCATCCAAAAAGTTGTTGTACCACACAGTAATTAGGGCTAACATTACAGGGATGTTGTTCTCTAACGGAGTAGTTGCAAAATGTTCATCCATATTGTTGGCGCCTTCAAGCAATGCTTCAAAATTATCCGGGCCAACAGCAAGTGCAATCGAGAGTCCAACAGCGCTCCACAACGAAAACCGTCCTCCCACCCAATCATTCATAGAAAATACATTTTCAGCTTGAATGCCAAAAGCTTCAATAGCCGAAAGATTGGTAGACACTGCTACGAAATGATCTCCCACAGCAGCCGCTCCTAATTCATTCACCAGCCACTGCTTGGCAGTAGTAGCATTGGTCAATGTCTCTTGTGTGCTAAAGGTTTTGGAGACAACCACGAATAGTGTGGTCTTAGGGTTCACTTTTTTTAGGACTTCCATCACATGATCCCCGTCTACATTCGAAATAAAGTGAACATTAAGATGGTTTTTATAATATCCTAGCGCTTCGGTAATCATGGCGGGGCCCAAATCAGACCCTCCGATTCCAATATTTACTACATCGGTAAATGCCTGTCCCGAACTACTTTTTTTAGTACCGTCAATAATTGACTCGCTAAACGCACGAATCTTTTTTCGTACAGCATAAACTCCTGGTACAACATTGGCCCCATCCACGCGAATATCCGCATCTTTCTTTGCTCGTAAAGCTGTATGAAGCACCGCACGGCCTTCAGTTTGATTGATCGTTGTGCCACCAAAATACGCCTCTCGTGCACCTTCTAAACCTACTTCCTTGGCAAGTGAAACCAAGCTTGCTTTAATCTCAGCATCGATATGGGTTTTGGAATAATCCACAAAAAACTGATTCCAATCAATAGAAAATGCAGAAGCACGTTCTAAATCCGCATTAAAGTACGCTTGTAAAGTGCTTCTATTGTCAGCGAGTTTTTCTAGGTTTTTCCAACTTGTTGTAGCCGTTGGATTTGTGTTTGTAAATGACATATTATGATGTTGGTTCTGAAAGGTGAAACTCGATACAGTCTAGTGCTTCTTTTAGTGGTTGCATCTCTACCATATATTGTTTTTTTAATGCTGGAGCAATTGGCTTAGCTTCAGGTAATTTTTGTCTAAAGGGGTCCACTTGTTTGCCGTTTTTCCAAAAGCGATAACACACATGTGGTCCAGAAGTATATCCGGTCATGCCAACAGTGCCTATCAAGTCGCCTTGCTGAACATTTTGCCCTTTGCGAACTTTCCGCTTTTTCATGTGTAAATATTGTGTCCTATAGGTGCCGTTATGTCTTAGCGTGACATAATTTCCGTTACCACGGGTATACCCTGAGGCCACAACAGTCCCGCTTGCGGTAGCTCGAATTGGAGTGCCGACGGGAGCAGCAAAATCTGTTCCGTAATGCGGCTTTGTTTTGCCATAATACGAAATACGTCGACGCTTACTGTAGCGAGAAGAAATTCGAGAGAATTGAACTGGTGATTGCAAGAAAGCCCTTCGTAAATTTTTGCCATCTTCATCAAAAAACTCCGTAATACCCTTTTCAGGATCCGATTCAAATTCAATCGCGTAATAGGGATTTTTTCGGTGTTCAAAATACGCAGCGTGAATGCGATTTAGCCCAACATAGATTGAATCATCTACATATTTTTGGGTATAAACAATTTTGAATCGATCTCCTTTTTCTAAACGGAAAAAATCGATACTCCAAGCGTATATATCAGATAAATCATAGGCCAAAAGTGGGCTTAGGCGCTGGGCGTCTAGGGTTTCAGATAACGAACTGGTAATAACACCTTGTGCTTCAAAAGTGCGTAATTTAACTTCCTTTATGTTTTGTTCTGCATAGATGGAGTCTTTGAGGTGTACCACCACATATTCGAGCATGGATGGTTGGTAAACAAACGCAACTGGAGTTGCTAAAGAATCTTTTGCAAATAAAAATGAATAGGGTCTTTTGGGTTGGATTTTTCTAAAATTATAACGCTTCTTTGTTTTTCTATTGATATCGTAAATCTGCTGATAATTAAATCCTTTTGAAAGAAAAATATCTGCAAAGGTATCTCCTTTGCGAACTGTATCCCTAACTACTTCAAAGTCATTAAGTCGAAATCCAAAGGAAAATACTTCAGGCTCTGGGTTAGGGGTAATCGTTTCAATCGCTTTATCCTTATTGCGACTACATGAAAGTGTCGCTAATACTGCGCAAAGCAGTAAAATGTGATTAATTTTTAACAACAATTTCAAATGGGTTTTTGAGTCCTTTAAATGCTTCTAGGTCGGCCGTTATACTTCCAACACGTAACGCAGCTTGCATGCGCAGCGGTATTTTATTGTGATCATCGCTTACCCAAAGAGTAATGCTTTCGCTACTTTTAAAAACCCGTCCCGATTGGACATAAGGGCGGAATTTAAGTGTATTAACATAACCAAATTTCGTTTTTAATTGCTCTTTTCCTAAGTATTTAAACTTAAACGCATAGTTCGATTCATCAAAAAACAAGTTTACAACAATAAATTCCCCTTTGTTAATAGACGAAACATCCAGTTGATTGCGTAAAAAATAAAAGCAGGAAATAAGATCTTGTACTTGAGGTGCTGTGCTAAATGTCCCCTTCTTCTTTTTTAGCAAGTCGTTAACATTGGCTTGAGAATTTTCATGGTCAAAGCGAATGATGACGTGTTTTTTATAGCCTCCTTCGTTAATATTTCGAATAAAATTTAACGGGCTAATCGTGTCTTTTGTAAAGTATGAGTCGTAAAAATCGTCTACTTTAAAAAACCATCGAGCTAATCCTGTGGTTCGTCCAATTCCTTTTGCGTGATAAACAGGTTTACCTTCCCAAATTTCTTCATCGACGGCAATAGTGGCATAGCTTGCATTAAAAATACCATAGTGTATCCGAAATTTGAACCATTCTCCTCCCTGAAAAGACTCGCGGATCGGCTCGTTTTGAGCTTCTTGATCAACAGCACTTCCTAAAACTTCTTGAGCAAAAAGCGGATTTGTGCAAACAAGTGCAACCAACCATAACCACTGTTTAATCATCATAAGAACAAAAATACGCAAAAGCATCAATCTAAAGCACTAAAATCTCCAGCCAAGACTTATGTGATAAGCCATGCGTTTAATCTGTGGGCTATATGCGGCAATAAATTCTATAGGGCCTGAAAAGGTTTCCAATCCATATGCTAGTGCTGTTCCAAAATAGTCGGGCGTATTAATCCAATCATCCGATTGAAATATATCATCTGCAATGATTCCTGTATGTATTAAGAGTTTTGTGTGGTGCTTTGGGATAAATTCATAGTCTACTATAATTTCTCCTTTAATAAAACTATCTCCCCCTACTTGGTGTTGTGTTAAACCAACAAATGGTTGGTAATTCAATACAGGAGCATTGCCGTATCCGCCAAGTCTAAAATCAAAAGTGGAGACATTTGCACTGCCTACAGTAAACCCACCCATGGTGTTTAATGAAAGTGTCCATTTTTTTCTCAGTGGCATTGTTACGCCCATTTGTGCCTTTCCAATTACAAAAGGGCTAAAATTTATTTCGTGATCAAAAGTGTTTACGCCATAATAATATTCCATCGAACCATCAAAAAAACCTCCTCGTTTTGGAAAAAAAGCATCGTCTCTTGTGTCTATTTTAAGGTACCCAAGGGCGCTGTAATATCCTGCATCATCAGCATATAAAAGCATGTTGTTTTGACTATCAAATACATTTGTTTTAAGTCTATTTCGTTGGTATCCCAATCCAGCCCCTAAGACCATTTCTTCTCTAAACAACGTTTGAACGTAGAACATACTTCGTTGTGAAAAGACATTTATTTGTGATGCTTCAAAAGTAGTTTTGGAATCTACGGACCTAACCACAAAGGGGGTTTGCGTTTCAAATTGGTCTAACGTTGAGCTTAATCCAATACTCCAAAACCGCCCTTTATCAATAAAATAGGAGAACGCATACCTAAAGTACTCCCCAAAAATAATATCTAATGATGCCTCGTCGTTTTTTAATAACAAGTGCCTTCGTGTTAGATTTACAAGTGCAGAAGCGCCCATTAAATCATTGTAATTTATACTCCCTCGAAAAATCGACTTGTGCTTCGCTTCTGTTAGCTTAAGTGATAGTGTCTCTTTACCATTTTGTGTTGTAAGTGAATAGCGAAAAGCCTCGAAATTTTGAGTAGCTGCCAAATTAGTCATCCCCCCATGCAATTTTTTAAATGGATAATGTGAAGAAGCTTCTAACCTTATTTTCCCTTTTAAATAATTGTAATTATAATTCTTAGGTTTTGATAGAGACAGTACGTCTAGCTGAAAAGAAGTTGGTATATTTTTAACTGGTCGGGCTTTTGATTGTTGCTTGTTTGCCAACGCCACTAATTGATCTTCGGCATCTTTAGCGGCCTGTGTTCCAAGGGCAATTATTGCTTGTTGATCGGAAAATGAGAACAGGTTATATTCACTTAGTTTAGGATGAATATAAATATCTGTTTTTTCTTTTTTTGGTGCCATTTCCTTTTCGGTTTGGAAACTACTAATACGAAGTAATATTTCTGAAAATGATGTTGCCTCTTCTTCTTTATTTAAGCTTGGCTGTACATCTACACCTATTATAACATCAATATCCTTTTCAAGCATTTCTTCAATAGGATAATTATCAGAAACTCCTCCGTCAATTAGCGATCGATTGCCAATTTTAACCGGTGAAAACAATGTTGGTAACGCACTACTTGCGTTTACTGCTAAGGGCAAAAACCCTTTGTCTAACAGTACCTTTTCTCCTGTATCCACGTCTGTTGCCATACAATAAAAAGGAATCGGTAGCTGGCTAAAGTCTTGAATATTGCGCTGATCATGCATAAGTTGCACAAACAAATTATAGATGTTTTGGCCTTTTGAAAAAGAAATAGGGAACTGTATTTTGCCTTTTAGAAGTGGCAGGGTTATCGCATAACGTTCGCTATCTTCTTTATCATCAAAAGACTTAAAATCTCGATCAAAGCTATCATTAATCAAGGCGTTTAGATCGGACTCTATTAATAGTTGCTCCAACTGAATTGCAGAATATCCACATGCATACAACCCTCCCACTATAGCTCCCATACTTGTTCCACCAATGTAGTCAATACGAACCCCGGCGCGTTCAATTTCTTTTAATACACCCACATGTGCCATGCCTTTGGCGCCCCCTCCACTAAGAATTAAGCCTACTTTGAGATCTTCCGTTGCGTGTTGTGCTGTCGCAATAGCTGTGAAAAATAAAAATAAAAAACTAAGTTGTTTCATTATGTAGGTGTTCATATACGATCTTGGCTTTTTTGGGGCCAAGAATTTGAGTTAGGGCCTCTTTTGAAGCAGCTTTAATCCGCTTTACAGATTTAAATTTTTTTAATAGCTCTATTATTGTTTTTTCTCCAACACCAGGGATAGACTCTAATGTGGAGTGAATAGCTCCTTTACTACGCTTATTCCGATGCAACCGAATGCCAAACCGATGTGCTTCATTACGAAGTTGTTGTACTATCCGTAGGGTTTCGGAGCGCTTGTCCAAATATAAGGGAATTGGATCGTCGGGAAAATAGAGTTCTTCCAAACGTTTTGCAATACCCAATATGGCCACTTTCCCACGAATCCCCAACACATCAAAGCTTTTGATTGCAGCACTTAACTGTCCTTTCCCGCCATCAATAACAACCAGCTGAGGCAAGGGATGGCCTTCATTTAATAGCCGTTTATACCTTCGATAAACCACCTCTTCCATTGAAGCGTAATCATCAGGGCCTTCCACCGTTTTAATACCGTAATGACGGTATTCTTTTTTGCTGGGTTTCCCCTGGCGAAAAACCACACATGCAGCAACTGGGTTACTCCCTTGAATATTGGAGTTGTCAAAGCATTCAATGTGAGTTGGTAATTCTGATAAACGTAAGTCACGCTGCATTTGAGCCATAATCCGCTGTGCGTGTTGTTCTGGATCGGTTAGCTTAATCTGTTTTAATTGCTCTAGTCGGTTTTGCTTGGCATTGCGCAGGGATAAACTCAAGAGGTGTTTTTTATCGCCAATTTTGGGAACGGTTACTCGGACATCTTCGCCTAAATCAACTTGAAAAGGGAGTAACACCTCTTTAGAGGTAGACTGAAAACGTCGTCGTAATTCAACGATTGCAACGCGGAGGATTTCTTCATCTGTTTCATCGAGTTTCTTTTTAAGGCTAAGGCTATGAAACCGCACAATGGAACCATATGCTACTTGAAGAAAATTGATAAAAGCTGTCGTCTCGTCAGAAACAATCGTACAAACATCAACGGCATTAATTTTGGCGCTTACCACAGCTGACTTGGCTTGATAATGCTGTAATGCTTCCATTTTTAGTTTGACTTTTTGGGCGTGTTCAAACTGAAGGGTTTCGGCAGCAGCAGTCATTTCTTTTTTAAAAGCATCCTTTACCTGATTAAATTTCCCTTGTAAGATTGCTCGAATATGGCCAATAGCTTCTTCATAATGCGTTGTGGTTTGCTTGCCAATACAGGGTGCCAAACAGTTTCCAATGTGATATTCTAAACATACCTTGTACTTTTCACTAGCAATGTTTTCTTGATTTAAATCATAGTGACATGTTCGCAATGGATACAGCTCATTAATTAAATCGAGTAAAACTCGAATCGTCTTTGCGTTTGTAAAAGGACCAAAATATTCTGACCCGTCTTGGATAACTTTACGCGTTGCAAATACTCTAGGGTAGCGTTCTTTTTTGATACAAATCCAAGGGTATGTTTTATCGTCACGCAATAAAATATTGTACTTGGGTTGGTGTTCTTTTATAAGTGTATTTTCCAAAATTAAAGCATCCGACTCGGTAGGAACAACAATGTGCTTTAACGTATGAATTGCATTGACTAAGTTTTTGGTCTTTCGAGAATCCACATTTTTTCTAAAATACGACGATACCCTTTTTTTAAGATCTTTTGCCTTACCTACATAAATGATATCAAGTTGCTCGTTGTAGTATTGATATACCCCCGGCTCGTTTGGAAGAGAAGAAACTTGTTGTTTTAGGACCTCCTTAGTCATGGACACTAAAATACAAAAACTTCCCTGCGAAACTGTTATATTTAGACATGCACAATAAGAAGTTCTTACGGCAGCACTATCACAATAAAAGAAACGTACTTTCTCCCTCAGAATTAGAGCGTGCTAGTCAAGCTATTCTTACTGCTATAATTTCAAAAAAACTTATTGAGGGAGCGTTCGTAATGCTATACCATTCTGTAAGTCAAGAACTTCCTACAAAGCACTGGTTTGATTTACTAAGTGAGCACCAAATTTGTGTTCCAAAAGTGAGTAATGACGCTGGGCATATGGAGGCTGTGTTGTGGCAAAAAAATGCTCCTCTAGCATTAAACAAATGGGGTATTCCGGAGCCTGTAAATGAAGTAATCATTGAGCCAACAAACATTACAACAGTTATTGTCCCGCTATTGTGTTTTGATAAACTTGGGCATCGGGTAGGATATGGAAAAGGATATTACGATCGGTTTTTGGGGCGTTGTTCCAAAAGAGTAAAAACTATTGGGGTTTCATATTTTGATGCAATTCGCGTGATTGAAGGAATAGAAAATACAGATCGCGCCCTTGATGCAATTGTGACGCCAACTAAGGTTTATTCGTTTTGAGTCACTGCCTTTCGTTGTTGTAATAACAACAAAACAACGCCGATACTTATGGCGCTGTCTGCCACATTAAAAACAGGTTCAAAAAAGGTAAAACTATTTCCGCCAAAACCTGGAATCCATTGCGGCCATGTCCAAGAAACTAAAGGAAACTGAAACATGTCTACTACATGACCAAACATCAATGGGGCATATCCTCCTTCAGCAGGTAGGAAGGTCGCAATTTGACCAAAGCTGTTCGAAAAAAGAAGGCCATAAAAAACCGAATCTATAATGTTCCCCAATGCTCCCGCAAAAATTAAGGATACAGCTATCAATTGCCCTTTTGGGGCGTGTTGTTTTACAGCACGAACTAACCAATAACCAATTCCAGAAACTGCTAAAAGACGGAAACTGCTAAGCAGTAGTTTTGCCGTATGATCAGATATAAATGGAAGAATATCATTGAGTCGTGCACCCCATGCCATTCCTTTATTTTCAACAAATAACAACCGAAACCATCCCCAGTCAATAATGGCATCGCTTCCATAAAAAGTTAGTGAGTAATTGAGCTTTATGTAAGCCTTAAGTACTTGGTCGATGACCAAGACCACAAAAACTATCCAAAAAATTTTACGTAGCGTCATGTATTAACGCTGCATGTTTTTAGCCTCGATGCTTAGCGTTGCATGTGGTACAAGCTTTAAGCGCTCCGTGTTGATTAGTTTCCCTGTAACACGGCATACTCCGTAGGTTTTATTCTCAATACGGATTAAGGCATTTTTTAAGTCTCTAATAAACTTTTCTTGTCTAATAGCGAGCTGTGTGTTGGCCTCTTTAGACATCGTCTCAGAGCCCTCTTCAAACGCTTTAAATGTAGGTGCTGTATCGTCAGTACCGTTGTTGCCGTCATTCATGTATGCGCTGCGAATAAGGTCAAGGTCTTTTTGTGCCTTTGCGATTTTTTGCTCAATCAGCTCCTTGAATTCTAAGAGCGCTTCGTCGGAATATCGATTTGTTTGTTCCATAGTCTTGTGCTATAAAGATTTAATCATTTCAACTTTAGTCTGCAACGAATCAAATGACAGGTCCGTTGCGTTCTTTTTTAACTCATTTACCACATGAATCGTAGTGGCTAAAATTTCATGTTGAATATACGTTTTGTTTTGTTTTAAAATGGCATTCAACTCCCCACTTTCTTGTAGGGTAACTTCAATGGTGTCAGTTACCGCTAAGCCCTTGTCCTTACGCATGTTTTGCAACCTATTTACAAGTTCGCGAGCCATCCCTTCTAAACGAAGTTCCTCGTTCATTTGAACATCCAAGGCTACAGTGATTCCTTGTTCTGAGGCGACCAACCAGCCCGCCACATCTTTAGAGCTTATCACCACATCGGTTAGCTCTAAATTAATGATTTTGTCGTCAATTTCAAGGCTTAAGCTTCCTTTTTGTTCTAAAGATTGCACTTGATTTGCCTCAAGCAATTGAATGGCTTGAGCAACTTTTTTCATGTCCTTTCCAAAACGAGGCCCTAATGCTTTAAAGTTTGGCTTTACCTCTTTAACTAAAATAGAAGCTGTATCATCAAGCAATTCAACAGCCTTTACATTAACCTCAGCGGCTATGAGTCCCGATATTGCTTGTATTTGTTTACGCTCAGTAGCGTCCAAAACAGGTATCATAATACGCTGTAAAGGTTGTCGTACTTTTATTTTTTCCCGCTTTCGTAACGATAATACCAACGAAGTGATTTTCTGTGCACGTTGCATTTTTTGCTCAAGCTCCACATCAATATAGGACGTATTTACTTTTGGATAATAGGCTAGGTGTACTGAGGATGCTGTCTCCCTATTGGTGATTCCATTTAAATCTTGGTATAAACGGTCTGCGTAGAACGGAGCAACGGGTGCCATCATTTTTGCCACCGTTAATAAACATTCATACAATGTCTGATAAGCCGCTATTTTATCTGCTTCATAGCTGCCTTTCCAAAAACGGCGACGGCACAACCTCACATACCAATTGCTCAAATCTTCTGTAACAAAATGCGCTATGGCACGGCATGCTCGTGTTGGTTCATAGGAGTCAAAATAATCCGTTGTTTTTTGAACAAGGCTATGTAGTTCTGACAGTATCCATTGATCTATTTCTGGACGTTCTGCTACAGGGATGTCTTCTTCGGAGTAGGTAAATCCATCAATATTAGCGTAAAGAACAAAAAACGAATAGGTGTTATACAGTGTTCCAAAGAATTTTCTCCTTACTTCCTCAATTCCTTCTAGGTCAAATTTTAGATTGTCCCATGGGTTGGCATTGCTAATCATATACCATCGGGTGGCGTCGGGGCTGTATTTTTCTAAAGTCTCAAACGGATCTGCAGCATTTCCAAGGCGTTTGGACATTTTTTGACCATTTTTGTCTAGTACCAACCCATTGGAAACTACATTTTTATACGCAACACTATCAAAAACAAGTGTTGCAATGGTGTGTAAGGTATAAAACCAACCGCGTGTTTGGTCTACTCCTTCGGCGATATAATCCGCTGGAAATGCTGTTCCCCCATCAATTTTTTCTTTATTTTCAAATGGATAATGCCATTGGGCATAAGGCATCGCTCCAGAGTCAAACCAAACGTCAATAAGATCGGATTCTCGATACATCGGTTTTCCAGATTCACTAACCAAGATCAATTCATCAACAATATCTTTGTGTAAATCTAGCTGCTGATAATTTTTTTCAGACATATCTCCAGGAACAAAACTGCTCAAGGAATTATAAGACATTAATCCGGCAGCAACTGCCTCTTCAACGGCGTTTTTCAACGCTTCTGCAGATCCAATAACACGAGTCTCATCTCCGTCAGAAGTACGCCAAATAGGTAATGGAATTCCCCAAAAACGAGAGCGTGACAGATTCCAGTCGTTTGCGTTGGACAGCCAGTTTCCAAAACGTCCTTCGCCTGTTTTTGTGGGCTTCCACTGAATGGTTTTATTCAATGCAACCATTTGGTCCTTGTGCCCTTGTACATTAATAAACCAAGAATCTAGCGGATAATACAAAATGGGTGCGTCGGTGCGCCAACAGTGTGGGTAGCTATGCACATATTTTTCTACATTAAAAGCTTTGTTTTCTTCCTTTAAACGAATCGCAATCTCTACATCGACTGATTTTTCAGGAGCCTCTCCTTTAGGGTAAAATTCATTTTTGATGCGTTTTCCGCCAACAAGACCTACTTCAGGTCTAAACTTACCTTGTAAGTCTACCAGTGGTACGGGCTGTTCATTCTCGTCTAACACCAATAACGGAGGTATTGGAGGTTTGGCTTCTTTAGCAACCAATGCATCATCTGCGCCAAAAGTGGGTGCCGTGTGTACAATCCCAGTACCATCTTCGGTTGTTACAAAGTTTCCAGATATAATGCGAAATGCGTTCTCAGGATTTTGGTATGGCAGTGGGGCCTCAGCCCATAATTGTTCGTATGTTATTCCAACAAGGTCAACTCCTAAAATTGTTTGTTCTATCCAAAAAGGGATGTTTTTGGATGTATTGTTAAAACTAGAAAGCTCTTCTTTATTATCAACCTGATTGAATTTCTTACCAAACTGTTTTGAAATAAGTTTTTCGGCCAACAAAACGCGTATAGGCTCATGTGTGTACTGGTTGTAGGTTTGTACAACGGCATACATGATTTTGGGTCCTACTGTAAGTGCTGTATTTGAGGGGAGTGTCCAAGGAGTGGTGGTCCAGGCTAAAATATGAAGCGGCAGACTTCCACGAAGTGATTCTGGTAAAGATGCTCCGTCTGTTTTAAACTGTGCAGTTACTGACGTATCGCTAACATCTCGATAGCAGCCTGGCTGATTAAGTTCGTGTGAAGAAAGCCCTGTCCCTGCCATAGGTGAATACGGCTGAATGGTATAGCCCTTATAAATAAGTCCTTTATCGTACAGTGTGGCTAGCAACCACCATACAGATTCCATGTACTTGGCATCATAAGTAATATATGGGTCTTCCATATCTACCCAGTAGCCCATTTTTTTTGTTAGGTCATTCCAAACGTCTGTATACCGCATTACAGCTTCTCGGCAAGCCTTATTATATTCTGAAACACTTATGGTTTTCCCAATATCTTCCTTAGTGATTCCCAGTTCTTTTTCTACACCTAGTTCAACAGGAAGTCCATGGGTATCCCAACCAGCTTTACGCTTAACTTGAAACCCTTGCTGAGTTTTATACCTACAAAAAATATCCTTTAATGCGCGTGCTAAAACATGATGAATTCCAGGTAAACCATTGGCTGAAGGCGGTCCTTCAAAGAAAACAAAAGGGGGCATTCCTTCTCGTGTTTCAACACTAGCCTCAAAAACAAGGTGTTCATCCCAAAAGGAAGCTATTTCCGTTGCGGTGGTTGTTAAATCAAGATGTGAGTATGTCGGAAACAAACGATTGAGCTAAAAATTATGCTTGCGAAAGTAACCATTTTAGCCCAAAAAGTTGTGTTCTTCTTGAAGTGAATAGTTACAAATCATAGCGAACAACAAGCTTAAGGGTGCGCCCTGGTGCTGAAATGCCTGAAGCAAATTCACGGTAATGCGTGTCCCATAGGTTAAAAATGCCTGCTGAAAGCTTTACAGCGTTGCTTAATGGAAACCCTGCTTCAATATCCCAACGATGCCAGGATGGGGCACCTGCATAGATCGGCGTTTCCATTTCATTTGAAAGCAGGGGCGTTTCTTCAAGGCCGTCCTCTCCCCAAGGGCTAAAGTTATGTGCTGCTTTTGCTCTAGCGTGATGCCATCGCAAAGAGACTTCCCCCTTGAGCAGATCCCATTTCAGTTTTTGTGCAAGAAATAAAGGGCTAATTGATGGAAGGTTTCCACTTTTTGTATTTCCCCAACCTTTGGTTAGTGTGGCAGACCCTTGGTATGAAAGCTTTGAGCTGAGCTGCCATTTGGCTTGTGTGCTGAAACCCGCCACTTTAACTAATCCGACATTAATATTGGCAGTTGTCATTACTTCATCCCCAGAAAAAATCAAGGTTTTTGGATCGGAGGTAGAAGCATCGTGTAGAAACATGTAAGGGCCACGGGCGATATAGTCGTTTACAAAAGCAAAATAGCCGTTGCCCTCAATGTATGAGCCGTCTCCCCACTGTTTTTTTACACCTAGGTCGGTGCTATAAATATATTCTGGTTTGAGTTGCAAATTTGGAACAGACAATATGCCATTGTTTTCGCGGGTCTTTCCTAAATCATCAATATTTGGAGCTCTAAAGCCTGTAGAAAATAAGGCCTTGAGTTGCCATTGTTTATTAGATTGATAATTGTACCCTATCGTTACATTTGACGATTGATGATTTTGATAAACATGCCCAAGACCTGCATCTATAAGGGGTTGTTCGGACCAACGTGCATCTATTTCTGTTAGCGTATAGCGTGCGCCTAAGGTAAGGGTGCTTTTTGAGGTCAAATACTTACGATAATCCATATAAGCTGCAATTGTTGAATACGTGCTTCCCGCACTGGGATAGCGGGTAGCAATTGCCGTTTTAGCGCCAAGAGACAAAATTGTATTACCATCGACCTCAAGTTGTTCAGCAAAGGCAGTAGAACGGATAAGGTTGTGAGTTATTTCAGCACCATATGAAAGTTCACTTTTGTTTGATGCTTTGGCTTTAAAATCTGCATTTAAGCTATACACATTCACTTGCTCTTTTTGAGTTTGACGGTCGAAACTAGAAAATTTTCTTTGTATTCTAGACTCTTCTATAAGCTGTACTGCTGCTACAATCTTTCCAGAATCCATCAACGCAGTATTGCCTATAAAACTAATTTGAGGGGAAATCAGAACTCGTTTTTGTGGGCCATATTCCCAACGGGCAAAGCGCAGGTCGCCTTCCCATTTTTCTGTAAGCTTATCAAACCGTGGAATGTTTTCAGTTATTGATCCTTGAAGGTTGAGCGTGAATTTGACTCCGTTGGGGGTGTGATAAATCCATTTTTGTAAAAGATCAAGTTGTTGGTACCCAGAATTACGTTGTACTAACGGATCCGCATTTTTAGAGGGCGTGGCATTGAAGTAATAATTACTGTTTTGAGAGTATTGATGTACTTTCCCCCAATCGTTATACCCGTGGGCTCTACGGCTTCCCATTACAATATCACCAAAACTAGAAAATGAAAGCTGATGAAGCATCGCCCATTTGGTGGCGCTATACTCAAACTGTGCTGATTGTTTTAATGTGTTTTGTCGAAAATCATAGGATGAAGATCCTGAAAGATGTATTTTCTTTTCTTGATTAATTAATGGGGTTTTGGTATAAAAATGTATAACTCCTCCAAGCGCATCGGAGCCATACCCTACAGAAGAGGGGCCAAAGATAATTTCTGTTCGGCTTAAACTAAGGGGATCAATCGTGAGTGCGTTGTGCGCGTGTCCTGAGCGAGAAATCGCGTTGTTTAGACGTACACCGTCTACCACTAAAAGTACACGATTTGCTTCAAAACCACGTAAAACGGGGCTTCCCCCGCCTCCTTGTGATTGCTGTACACGAACTCCAGGAACTTCACGTAACATAACCGCAGTATTCTCCGGGTTTTGCTTTTGAATTTCATCTTGGGTTAAAATTCCTACTTGTTGTGCTAGGCGTTGTTTATTTACAGTCATTCGAGAGACTGATAACACAATTTCGTTGAGGTTTTCAGCATCAGGATTCATCCAAATTATTTGATTTGACTTGATCTGATCCTTACGCTTTTCATATATACTGTAGCCCATATGAATAAATCTGATCTGATCTTTATTGGAAAAAGAATCTAAATGTACTATTCCAAGAGAGTCTGAGGTAGTATAGCGCTCTTTTTCAGTATCTACAACAGTTACGTTCGGAAGTGCTTGATTCGTTACCGCATCTTTAAGCACTACGCGTTGAGCGAAACAACTCAGCCCAAAAGCAAGAAATAAACTATTTATGAAATACTTCATATAAAACCTCTAATGATTTTGGTGTTTTAAACTCTTGGATATGCAAGTGATAGTATCGTAATAACACGTTCAAAAGCTTTCTTCGTTGTTCAGATGAAACCAAAACTTCTTTTATCCTATCAAATTTTATACCTAAGTATTGTTTTAATAAAACTATTTCATCTCCGCTAATGCAGTCCTTACTTACAGCATGTTCGGAAAACTGTCCACTTTGTAGGTCAAAATACGGATAATTTACGCTTGTTACATCAGGGAAAAAACCTAAATACTTGGTTAGATGAATCATAACAAAAAGATGGAAGTTTGCTATTTGTTCTTGACTGTCTAACCAATAGAATGCGTGCTCTAAAAAGGCATAAAGGGCCAGGTTTTCTTCTTCCTCGTTTAACACTGATCGAAAAACTTCAGCCAAAAACATACAAACGCTCGATTTTGTAATCTCAACATTGACCGTAGAGTAGGGGTTTGTAATTTTTGCAGATTTTAATACTGAAAGTCCTGAACGATTGGGTGAAGTCGCTACAACTTCTAATTGCGTCAGGGGTTGAAACATCCCCATAGAAAACGCTTTGTTGCGCTTAACTGAGCGCACGCCTTTAACAACATAAGCTCTAATTCCATGCCGCTGTGTATAGCAGTGAAGGATGATACTCGTCTCCCCGTATTTTATGGTGTGTAACACAAACGCTTTCGACGGTTGTTCCATCAATTTATGATCATTACTTTTTTTACCGTGCTGTCTAGCCCGTCTTTTGTAGAAACAAAAATCAAATATACGCCAGAGGCTACACGTTTTCCAGAAAATGAGCGTAAATCCCAGCTAATACTTCCTCCTTCACTAGAAGTGTCATGGACTAAGTTTCCTGCAATATCTGTGATTTTTATACGTGCATTTTGCTGCAAGCCTCTAATGGTCAATTTTCCCGTATAATTGGGTCTAACAGGGTTGGGAAACACACTAACCTGATCAAGAGATTCAGACTCTTGGTATGCGTCTCCTTGAAAAGAAACCATTCCTTTTAGAGTCCCCAAAAACACTTTCCCTGTGCTGTTATCAATCCCTATTGTTTTGACCGAAGATGTTGGAAGGGGGCTATTCTCTTTTGTGAAATATTGTAAGGTTTCTGTGCCGTCTGGGCTAACCAAAAACACGCCAGAATTTGCTGTACTTATCCATTTCTGATTATTACCATCTACCTCAATATCTGTTATTAGTTGACCGCTCAACAATTCTCGAAGGTTTCCACCTTCTGAAATTACGATTGAACGAAGCTCAGTGTCATCTTCAAAAAAACGGTTGGGTGCATACAATACAGCAATTCCTTCACGCGTGCCAACCCATAATCGATTGTCTTTGTCTAAGCGGATACTACGAATATCATCGCTTGGTAAGCCATTATCGCCGCCCATAATTCGTTTCATCTGTGGAGGTGATTGAGATATGTCTACACCTATAAGTCCACTATTTAAGCTGCCAAAGAACAAGTATTTGTTATTAAATAGCTCTAAATTTGAGTACCCTGCCTCTTTTTTATAATCCAATACAACTTCAGACAAATCAAAAGACGTCCATTGGCCTGTAGGGCTGAGTTTTTTTAATCCCTCTTTCACAAATGTGGTTATGGACCAAAGGTTGCCTTGTTCATCAACAACTACGTCTCGTACACGAATACTGACATAATCTGGCCCTTCAAAAGACAGACTCTCTAGGCCGCTATTATTTTGATTCCACAAAACTGCTGGGGTATTGTCTTCTAAAAGTACGATACCGCTAGTAAAAGAACACGCATAAGCAGTTCCAATAATAGTAGGATGTACAACTACCCTAGAAAGGTTTATTGCGTTAAAAAGCGCACTGTTTTTAATGTTAATCCATTGCCCTTCTTTGGAATGGCTTAAGCCGTATCTTCTACCTGGCGAAGGATCGTAAAACAACGTGTAATCTCCGTGTGCTATCCATAATTCGTTTGATAAAGACTCAATGTCAAAAATGCTGTTTTTTAGAGGCCCTTGTGGGCTTACAAAATTGTAGTTTTCTGGTGATGTATATCGAATCAACCCTTGGTCTGAAGTTCCAAGCCATGTCTCGCCATTATATACGATTCCAAAAGTGTAAGTATTGTTGCTAACTTCTTCAATATCTGAAATCGTCTCTTTAACAAGAAATGTCTTATCGAGTTTATACACTTTTGAAAGCGTTAACACAACCCCATTTTCATGTGGTTCAACATGTTTAACAGCGCCTGAAAAACGCACTTTTTCTACCAAGGTTGGTGTGCATTGGTGGAAGCTAACCGCATTACCCAAGTCCTGAGCGGCAAATACGTTCCCATCTTGATTCCAAATGGCAGCCCATTTCCCAGATGATACTTGTTCCCAGCTTGAGAATTGAAGGCGTTGTGCATTGTTTAAAGACGTTCGATAAATTCCTTGATCTGTGGCTGCATAAAGTTGGTCTTGATAAACCACTGTTTGCATTACAGCTATTCTGCTGCTGGTGGATCCAAAATAATACGTGTCTCCAAATTCTAGTGTTAAGGGGTTTAGTTCAACAATACCAAATCCGGTAGATAAATAGGCTGTGTCATCTGTTACATAAATGTCGTTAATGGATTTTTCGTTGGCGTTTATGGCGGAATTCCGTTCGATGGAGCTATCTAGCTTAACTTCTTTTGAAATGCTATTCACTTTAGCAACCGTTCCGTTTTCTTGTCCTGCCAAAATGAAATTTTCGTAGATTTCTATCGCTGAGAAATTTTCTCCAGATAAACCTTCTATAGTTGTAATTGTTTCGAAAGTATTTTGTGTTGTGTTGTACACAAAAATAGCATTATCAGCAGCTGCTACGATCTTGTCGTCTAAGACTATCGCAAGTGTTGTGTTGTTATACGAGTACATAGATTCCCATTGCCTGTTTTGGGCAATAAGAACATTAACACATAGTGTTAGGAACAACAAATTAATTAACTGCCTGATTGTTATCATCATATAAGAAACGGTGAAATCATGGCTATGGTATATTATACAACCCCTTGTGCAAGCATGGCATCAGCAACCTTAACAAACCCTGCTATGTTGGCGCCTTTTTCATAATTTATACTGCCGTTTTCGGCCCCATATTCCATACACGCCTTGTGAATGTCTTCCATAATGTCTTGTAGGCGTTTATCAACTTCTTGACGGGTCCAATTATACCGTAAGGAGTTTTGTGCCATCTCAAGGCCAGAAACAGCAACTCCGCCGGCGTTAGACGCTTTGCCGGGAGCATATAATACTTTGTTTTCATGAAATTGAATGATCGCTTCTGGAGTTGAGGGCATGTTTGCTCCTTCGCTAATACAGTAACAACCGTTTTCAACCAGCTGTTTTGCGCTTTTTTCATCGAGTTCGTTCTGTGTTGCACAAGGCATCGCAACCTCACAAGCAATACCCCAGGGTTTTTGAGCTTTATTGAAGCTTGCCTTTGGATATCGTTCTACGTATTCGTGGATTCGCTTGCGATCAATGTTTTTGAGCTGCATAACATAGGCTAGTTTTTCTTGATCGATGCCGTCTGGGTCGTAGATGAATCCAGATGAATCAGAGAGCGTAAGAACCGTTGCCCCAAGTTGAATGGCTTTTTCGGCGGCATATTGTGCAACATTACCAGAACCCGAAATAACTACCGTCTTCCCTTCAATAGACTCTCCTCTTGTTTGCAACATGTTTTGGGCAAAATAAACAGCACCATATCCTGTAGCTTCAGGGCGAATAAGGGATCCACCCCATGAGATTCCCTTGCCTGTTAACACTCCTGTAAACTCATTTTTTAATCGTTTGTATTGACCAAACATATAGCCGATTTCACGACCTCCCACGCCTATGTCTCCAGCAGGAATGTCGCGGTTTGGGCCGATATGACGGAATAATTCAGTCATAAAGCTTTGACAAAAACGCATTACCTCTGCGTCTGATTTACCCTTTGGATTAAAATCTGCACCTCCTTTTCCTCCACCCATAGGAAGCGTTGTAAGGGCATTTTTGAATACTTGTTCAAACGCCAAAAATTTTAAAATACTCATATTGACCGATTCATGAAATCGCAAACCTCCTTTGTAGGGGCCAATGGCAGAATTCATTTCAATGCGATATCCCCTATTCACTCGAATTTCGCCTTTATCATCAACCCAGGGAACGCGAAACATCACCACCCTTTCTGGTTCAACCATCCGCATTAGAATGTTTTTACCATGATAGATGTCGTTAGCTACGATATACGGAATTACGGTTTGGGCTACTTCTGTGACAGCTTGCATAAACTCAGGTTCATGCGTGTTTCTGCTGCCCACTTCGTTTAAGAAACTCCTTACAATTTGATCCATAAGAAATACGTTTGGTACCCGAATGTACGTTTTATTTAGAACTTAGTTTATCGCTTGAGCAAGGTCAGCAAGTAAATCCTCGCTGTCTTCGATTCCGATGCTTAGTCGGATTAACCCATCTGTAATTCCTGTTTTTTCACGTGCTTCTTTTGGAATAGATGCGTGGGTCATACTAGCGGGATGACCCGCAAGACTCTCTACGCCACCTAAAGACTCGGCAAGTGTAAAAACCTTGAGTGCAGAAACAATCGCAACAGCTTTTTCTAGCGTACTGTCTTTATGAATAAATGAAATCATTCCGCCAAAATCATCCATTTGAGCTTTTGCCACCTCATGATTTGGATGGTGTTCAAATCCAGGCCAATATACCTTTTCAATTGCAGGGTTAGCCGCTAAAAATTCGGCAACAGCGCGTCCGTTTTCACAATGACGCTGCATGCGTACATGGAGGGTTTTAATTCCCCTTAATACCAAAAATGCATCTAGCGGTCCTGGTACGGCACCACTTGCATTTTGAATAAACGCCAGTCGTTCTGTGAGTTCGTCATCTTTCAACACCAATGCCCCTAGGACCACATCACTATGCCCCCCCAGGTATTTTGTAGCAGAATGCATGACAATATCGGCACCCAACTCTAAAGGGCGTTGTAAGTATGGGGAAGCGAAAGTGTTGTCTACAGCAAGCAGCAACCCGTTTGCTTTTGCTATGGCTTTCATCGCTTTAATATCTACGATCTGCATAAGCGGATTCGTTGGCGTTTCTACCCACAACAACTTGGTGTTTTTATTAATATGCTTTTCTACTTGATCTAGCTCTCCCATCGGGACAAAATGAAATTTTATACCATAGTTGGCAAAAATCTTTGTAAAAATGCGGTAGGTGCCTCCATATAAATCATTGGTGGAAATCACTTCATCTCCTGGCTGAAGCAATTTAATTACGGCATCAATCGCTGCCATCCCAGAAGCAAAGGCAAGCGCATGCTTGCCAGATTCGATACTTGCTAAAGAGTTTTCAAGAGCGGTTCGTGTTGGGTTATGCGACCTGCTGTATTCATAGCCAAGGTGCGCTCCTGGCTTTGTTTGGGCGTATGTAGACGTTAGATAAACGGGGGGCATTACCGAGCCGTAAGCCTTATCTGGTTGTTGTCCACCGTGAATGGTCCGTGAGTTAAATTTTAATTTATCGTTTGCCATAGCTGAAAGTAAAACACAAATGTATTTAAGTTTGGCAAAAGCATCTCCATTATTTCATTTATTTCACAGACCTTTGTCGCATTATGAAAAATACGTTTCTATACCTATCGAGTTGTTCTACCTGTATTCGGATTATAAAATCATTAGAAATTGAAGGCGCTTCTTACTTACAAGATGTAAAAGAGCAACTAATAACTGCTGAACAATTGGCATATTTATACGCACATACACAAAGTTATGAAGCGTTGATAAACAAAAGAGGGCGTGTTTATGCCCGTCTAAAAAGTGAGGGCACTGTATTTACTGAAGCCGTGTGTAAATCATTACTTGAAACGGAATATAGCTGTCTTAAAAGGCCTATTCTACTATGGAATGGATCGCTGTTTATAGGAAACGCTAAGGCTACTGTGGCCGCTATGAAAGTTGCCTTAGATGGATAAAAGAAAGTTAGCGCTACTCGCTGCGCTTGGAGCTACAACCATCTACGGGCTAAATCATACCATTGCAAAAGAAGTAATGCCAACCTATATTCAGGGGTTCGGTTTTGTGCAAGTTCGGTTATTGGGTGCTGCTATTCTTTTTTGGTTTTTTAGTTTCTTTATTCCTAAGCAATCCATTGCTCGTACCGATTTACCTAGGATGTTGCTTTGTGCCTTGCTGGGGATGGCGGTAAACATGCTCTGTTTTTTTAAAGGAATTGAATTTTCTACTCCCATAAACAGTGCGGTTTTAATTACCATAACTCCCATATTGGTGTTTGTTTTTTCGGTTTTTCTTATCAAAGAGCGATTGGGTCTGTCAAGAGTTGTAGGGGTATTACTGGGGTTTCTAGGAGCTGTAGTATTGATTTTATTTGGAAACGAGCTTCGGCAGGATGCGCCCAATATCCCGTTGGGCAATACGTTGTTTTTATTTAACGCTGCTAGTTTTGGGATGTATTTGGTATTGGTTAAGTCACTTTCTGCAAAATATACTACAGTTCACTTGCTCAAATGGTTGTTTTCATTTGGGTTTTTGATGGCTTTGCCATTCACCTACAAGGAGTTTGGTGTGGTTTCGTGGTCGGAACTCCCTTTTGAAGCAATTTGGCGGTTTGGATATGTAGTTTTAGGAACAACCTTTTTGACTTACTTGCTAAATGTATACGCGCTAAAGCAATTAAAGGCCAGTACAATTGGTGTATTTACATACCTGCAACCCCTTATTGGTATTGCGTATGCTATTGCCGTTGGCGCAGATGAGTTTACGGTTTCTAAAGTCGTTGCTGCTGTAGTAGTAGTGGCGGGGGTTTACTTAGTAACCAAGCGGTACGAAGCGCCTAGCTAATAGGCTTTTTCTTCTCCTCTAAAAACATTAATTATTGTGCGAATAATAATTTTAATGTCCAAGGCAAAGGACCAGTTTCGAATATAGAATATGTCGTATTTGACGCGATGCTTCATTTCAATCTCGTTTTCAATTCCACCTCGTGCGCCACTTACTTGTGCAAGTCCGGTAATTCCAGGCTTTAAATACATTCTTTTGGAATATTCCTCAAACACTTTGACATAATAATCGTTTTGAGAATTAAGATTAGGCCTAGGACCTACCACAGACATTTGACCAAGCAAAACGTTTAAAAACTGTGGAAGTTCATCGATACTGGTTTTGCGAATAAACTTTCCCACACGAGTGACTCTTGCGTCATCTCTACTTGCTTCTATTTCCGTACTGCGGTTTATTGCCATAGATCGAAACTTGAAACAGTGAAATGATTTTCCGTCTCGACCTGGTCTTTTTTGAATAAAAAACGTCGGGCCTTTTGAATCGATTCTAATAAGAATTGCCATGAGAGGCAAAAACCAAGACAGAAGAAGTAAAAAAACCAAAACAGAAAATACAATATCAAATATTCTTTTTAAGACAACCTTTCCTTTTGCGTCTAGTGGACTGGTATAGTGCTTTACAACTTGAGAAAATCCGAAAAATCTAGCATTCTCCCCTACAAATGGTGCATTAAAATCATTAATGAAGTACAATTCAACCCGTTTATTCCAACTTAATGTAAAAATATGTTCTCTCTTTTTTTTTGAAACCGCATCAAAAGGGATATAGAGTATATTGGTTTTGTTTGCTTTAATGGTTGACATAAGGGTCTCAATTGCTGATTTTTCAAACAACTGCTTTTTTACTTTTACAGCACGATAACCGGTCCGTTTAAGGCCTTGAAGATCATTAATGAAATTTTCTCCTGTAGAAGATTCATAAACTAGTATACGTCGCTGATATAGTGGGGCAAAGCGTCTTAATCTAAAAAGTATCACTACTGAAATCCCTTTTAAAATTAAAACTCCTGATAAAAAAGATGCTGCCTCTACAATTCTCCAAGAAAAGGGTAATACAAGAAGCTTTGTTAGAGAATAAACCAAAAGCCCCCAAGAAATACAAAATAACAAATACCGCTGGAATAACTTTGTGAATGTTAAGTTACGCTCGTAATGATAAAGTTTAGACACTAATGCACTTAATGCCCATGCGATTAAAACAACAGCCTTAAACTGGATTGTATTTTGATCGCTCTCTTGAGTACTTTGAAAAAGAATAGATTTAACAAACAAAAAAAGGGCTCCCCACTCAAAAATCCAGAAGGGTAGGTATAACAGAACTCGCAGACTTCGTTTTGTAGAAGTATTCAATATTTAAAAAAGGTTGGTTAATAATATAACGAGTTTGTTTGCTCGTTATTGTTGTTTTTAATTCTTAAATGATGAAAATTCTCTATGCTCTACTTTTTTAAGCTCTTTTTGAGAAAGCGAATTAAAGTATGCGAAGGTTTTCTTCATGCCTTCACTGCGACCTACTTGGGGTTGCCATTTAATTATTTCAATGGCCTTTGTAATATCTGGTTTTCGTTGAAGCGGATCATTTTTTGGGAGTGGTTTAAATACGATTTTTTGATCTGTCCCCGTTAGGTGAATAATCTCTTTTGCAAAATCTAAAATGGTGATTTCATCGGGATTGCCAATATTAACAGGTAGGTGATAATCGCTCATCAGCAATCGGTATATCCCTTCTATTTCATCATCTACAAAACAGAAAGAGCGTGTTTGTGACCCATCACCAAAAACAGTTAAATCCTCTCCTCTTAAGGCTTGTCCCATAAAGGCTGGAATGACCCGGCCATCGTTTAGGCGCATTCTAGGCCCATAGGTATTAAAAATACGTACAATGCGTGTGTCGACTCCGTGATAACGATGATACGCCATGGTAATGGATTCTAAATAGCGCTTTGCTTCATCATAAACTCCTCTAGGTCCAATGGTATTTACATTTCCGAAATAGTCTTCCGTTTGTGGGTGAATAAGCGGGTCTCCATAAATTTCTGAAGTAGATGCAACAAGAATACGTGCGTTTTTAGCGCGAGCAAGCCCTAAAACATTATGCGTTCCTAACGCGCCTACTTTAAGAGTTTGAATAGGAATTTTTAAATAGTCTATAGGGCTTGCAGGCGAAGCAAAATGTAGAATAAAATCTAATTCTCCGTCAATATCAATGTATTCACAAACATCGTGGTTAACAAAACTGAAATTTATATTTTCTTGAAGGTGGGCAATGTTGGACATCGATCCTGTAATTAGGTTGTCCATACCAATTACAGCAATATTATTTGCTAGTAATTTGTCACATAAATGTGATCCCAAAAAACCTGCTGCTCCAGTTACTAAGGCTCGTTTCATTTATCTTCCTATTGAGTAATAATCGAACCCTAAAATATTCATTTCGGAAGGGCTATAAATATTTCTTCCATCAAAAATAACGTTGTTTTTTAATGCCGTTTTAAGTTTATCAAAGTTTGGATTTCTAAAGGCATGCCATTCCGTACAAATAAGCAGGGCATCGGCGCCTTCTACTGCTTCCATCATGCTTGAAGCAAATGAAATCGTATCGCCCAATTTAGCTTTAACATTATCCATGGCTTCCGGATCAAAAGCAGTAATTGCTGCGCCTGAAGCTAGTAATTTATCTATCATGTACAAGGCAGGTGCTTCACGAATATCGTCCGTGTCTGGCTTAAAAGCAAGCCCCCAAACGGCTATTTTTTTATCCTTAAGGTCCCCGTTGAAATGGCTCTTTATTTTTGGGAATAGTACTGTTTTTTGGTTCTCGTTCACTTGTATGACACTGTCTAAAATAGCGAACTCAAGATTTGCGTCTTTTCCTGATTTATGTAATGCTTTGACATCTTTTGGAAAACACGATCCGCCATAGCCAATTCCAGGGAATAAAAAACGTTTGCCAATACGGGCGTCAAGACCCATACCAATACGCACATCATCAACATTAGCGCCTACTTTTTCGCAGTAGTTTGCAATTTCGTTCATGTATGTAATTTTAGTCGCTAAAAATGCATTGGCTGCATATTTCGTAAGCTCGGCTGATTTAATATCCATAAACACAATTGGATTCCCTGAACGAACAAAGTTTTTGTAAAGCTTGTCCATCACCTTTCTAGCGCGTTCAGACTCTACCCCCAAGACTATGCGGTCTGGTTTCATAAAATCCTCAACAGCGAAGCCTTCTCGTAAAAATTCTGGGTTTGATACCACGTCAAAAGGAACATTGGTTTTTGATTTTAATGCTGCTTTTACTTTTTCCCCTGTGCCAACTGGAACGGTGCTCTTACCTACAATAATTTTATAATCTTTCATAAGCCCGCCAATTTGATTGGTAACTCCAAGAACGTAGGACAAGTCGGCAGATCCATCTTCATCTTCAGGTGTGGGCAGTGCTAAAAAAATCACATCTCCATGATCAACTCCCTCTACTGTTTTGGTTGAAAAACGGAGGCGACCTGCTTTAATATTGCGTTCAAAGTAGGTCTCTAAATGCGGCTCGTAGATAGGCACCTCGCCATTTTGCATTTTTGCTACTTTAGCTTTGTCAATGTCTACACAAAGAACATCATTGCCTGCTTCTGCTAAGCAAGTCCCTGTTACTAAGCCTACGTAGCCAGTGCCTATTACGGTTATTTTCATTTTCGGAGTAAATAAAGGTTAAGCTTATGCATATGCAAATAAACAGAATTCCAAATTGTCTTTCAAAAATATTTTCAGTTAACGACATAATAAAAATTAAAATAAAAGGCAACCTGAATAAAAGGGGTTTGTGTGAAATAAAAACTTTAACCGCCACATAGCAGTATAAAAGAAAAGCGAAAATTCCCCCTGTAACTAATAGGTCTAAAAGTTGATTGTGTGTGTTTTTATTTTCAAAGCCTAATTGCATTGTTTCATTATAATAACACGAGTTCAACAATTCTTGAAGATCTCCCACGGGAATTCCCGAAAAAAAGGTGTTGTTATTAATTAATGATATAGCACATTCCCAAAATAAAATTCTCGCCTCATTTCCAGATAAAATAGAATGAAATTTATCCCCCATAAAAAAAAATGACACCGCTATTGCTAAAAGAAAAGGGATCAAATAGCTATAACTTGCTCTTTTTAACACAAATAAGAAAAAAGAAAAAAGAAGAAAGAAAAAAGCAAACCTTGCTTTGACAAGCACAACTACTATGATAGTCATTGAGGCCACAATAATGGCAAAAATCTTTTCATGTTTTTCCAAATGAGGTTTACTAAAAAACCAAAGAATTGTGCAAAACAAAAGGTATAGGGCTAAATATGTATGTTGAATTCTAAAAATATGATTAAATGCAAACTGTGGGAAAAAAAGCCCTTTTTCAAAATAAAAAATGAAGCCATTAATTACCCCCTCTAAGGCAATAAACAAAACAGGTATGGTAATAAATATTTTAAATGTTCTTAATTGGTGGCTTTTTAGCTTATTAAACTTAAATAATATGAAGGGACACATTAAAAAAGGCGTTTTTTTCAATAACAAATCAAATGCACTTGTTAAATTAGAAGATTGAGCTGTAGAAATTAATGTGAAAATAAACGGAAGTGTTAAAAAGAAAAAAAAACACTTGTTTTTTTTTGATAAAGCTTCTCTTCTCGGATTGAAAAATGAAAACACAAGCGAAGCGCCTAAAAAAAGTGAGCTTAAGAAGAAAGAAAAAAAAGACGCACTGAGTGATAAGAAGAAAAAATAATACGATGCACTTAAGGAAAGTTGTTTCAAAGAGCGTTAAATTTGTGAAAACTAAATATACATGAAAATAGATAAATCAACTAATGTATTAATTTTCGGATGTGGCGGCATGCTGGGAGATTCTGTTTACAGGCTCTTTTCTGAAAACGCAACTGTTCTTGCAACAGATTTAACCCCAAATGAAGAGTGGCTTTCATTTGCTGACGTAAGAGATTATGACAGCGTAAAGAAAGTTGCTTTAGATTTTAAGCCCGATTTGATTATAAACCTAGCTGCACTAACCGACTTGGAGTATTGTGAAAAAAATCCAGAAAACACTTGGCTTACAAATGCCCTTGGCCCTGAAAACACCGCGCTAATCGCAGATTATCTTGATATCCCTTTAGTGTATATTAGTACTGCTGGAATAGTAGACGGGCTTCAAGACGTTTATAATGATTTTGATAAGCCAAATCCATTAAGCTTATATGCTAAGGCAAAATATCATGGCGAACTTTTTACAACTTCTTTTTTAAAAAAACATTTTGTTTTTCGAGCCGGATGGATGATGGGAGGGGGGCCTCAAAAGGATAAGAAATTCATAAATAAACTTTTTAAGCAATTAAACTCTGGTGCTAAAGAGCTTTTTGTGGTTGATGATAAATTAGGTACTCCTACTTACACGAAAAGTTTTGCAAAGGGTATTTTAAACGTAGTTGAAAGTGGATTGTACGGAGTATATAATCAAGTTTGTGAGGGAGAATGCAGTAGGTACGATGTTGCGAAAGAGTTTGTAAAATTACTAGACCTTGACAATACTGTTAAAATTACAAAAGTTGATTCAGATTATTTTAAATCCGATTACTTTGCAACTAGACCTGCTTCTGAGAAATTAGTTAATCTAAAGCTTGGGGCAAGAGGACTTAATGTTATGCCGCATTGGAAAGATGCATTGGAAGCATATTCAACTGAGTTTATCAAAGAATTGAAAAAATAATTTTTATTGAAAATTGCAGTAATTGGGATTCGCGGATTACCAGATAAATATAGTGGTTTTGAAACATGTGCAGCCAACACAACCTCCTATTGGGCAAAAGATGCTGAGGTATTGGTATACTGTAGGAAACGGCTCTATGATAAAAAAATTGATACAAACGAGCATGGCGTTAATATGGCTTATATTCCTTGCTTGAGCTCAAAATCATTGGAAACATTATCCCACACTTTTTTATGCTGTCTACATTTAATTTTTTTTAATCGTTCTTATAAAATTATCCATTTGTATAATTGTGCGAATGGGTTATTTATTCCACTTCTCAGGCTCTTCGGTTTTAAAACAGTAATTTCTGTTGATGGTATTGAGTGGAAAAGAAAAAAATGGTCTTTTATAGGTCGGACATTTTTTAAAATAGGCGCCTTTTTTTCTGTCAAATCTTCTAATGCAATCGTAACCGATAATAGTGTAGTCTATGATTATTATTTGAACACTTACAATAAACATACGAATCAAATCGCGTATGGAGCAAAGAGCGTTTGCTCAAATGCTAAAAAAGAATTGGAATTACTTAAATCCTATAGCTTAAAAAAAAATTGTTATTATATATTTATTGGGCGGTTTGTCCCTGAAAAGGGAGTTTTAAATCTAATAGAATCCTATTTAAAAACCTCTATTGAAATTCCTTTGGTCATAGTTGGTGACGACTCTAGTAATAGTGAATATCGAAACCAAATTTTTAATCAATATAAAGACAACCCCAGAATTAAGTTACTTGGCTATATTTATGGTAGTCATTATGAAATGTTATTGAAAAATGCTTTAATGTATGTCTCTGCGAGTGAGCTTGAGGGAACGTCTCCATCACTATTAATGGCTATGAAAGCCAAAGTACCATGCCTTGTAAATGGAATTCCTGAAAATATTGCTACGGCTCAAGATACTGTGTGTTACTTTGAAAAAAACAATTATGGAGATTTAACGCGTAAATTAATTTCCACGTATAACAATAAAAAAGACTTACTTCGTTATTCTAGTGCTGCGTTTGCTCATGTAAATAAAAACTACAGTTGGAGTGATATTGCTAGTCAATACTTTGATTTATTTAAAAAACTATAAAGCTTTTTTTTGAAACGGATTGTCAATTTTTTACTGTTGTTAACGTTTTTTGTTGTGTCAACGCAAGCAATTGCAAATTTCTGGCCCACATATTTATTAATTGACGACTTTATTCTTGTGATATTAGTACTAATTGCAGTGTTTAATATTGACTTTAATTCAAGTTATTCCCCAAAAAAAATACTTTATGCGTTATCCCTTATCATTTTTTTAATTTTTTCTTTTTTATACAACTTTTATAGTCTACCCGCTTTTTTTCTGAAATCTTTTTATTACGCTAAGCCTCTTTTTATTTTTGTTTTTATTAGTTATTTAAGCTCTCAATTTATAACACGAAAAACAATTGTTTTAATATATAATTTAATTGTAGTCCTTTCTTGTTTTTCGCTTATTGAATTTTATTTTATTAATTATGTGGATAACTCCTATGTTCAATACCTCTCTATGTCTTGGCGTTTTGGGGTGTTTAGAGCCTCCTCACTAACTGGACATCCCATTTCGTTGGCCACTATGTCGTTTGTTGGAATTCTGATTGGTACAGAGATCTTAAAAAAGAAAATAAGCTTAATAACTTTAATTTTAATTTTAGCGCTTCTCGCTTCTGGAACTAGGTTTGTAATCGTCTATTTACCTATATATATATTCTACCGTTTATTAATTGTTAGCTCTGTAAAATTCAACCGAGTTCACTACAATACGCGAAAACTTTTTTTAGCTAGCTATCCCTTAATTTTTATATCATTATTTTTTCTTTCTACATATATTAATTTAAAAGACGCTGATAATTTAAGACGTATTGCGCTAATAGAAGGCGCCCCTTTATTATTAACTCCTGACAATTTCATTCTTGGAACAGGTATTGGTTCCTTCGGAGGTGCAGAGTCCGTAAAATATGACTCCCCAATCTACGATGAAATTAATATCCCCGAAAGATGGATTGATATTATGGAAACCCGAAACAAAAAAGTCGGCCCAGAAAACTTTTTTTTTGTAGCGCTAGTTGAATTTGGTGTTGTTGGGTTGTTTTTATATTTTTTAGTGTTAGTGCCTCCAAATAATAATCGAAAAACTTCTTATTTCTTTCTTTTTTATGTGTTAGTAGTGGTTAGCTTTTCATTTGTTTATCCCCTTAATATTTTACCTTATATGTATTTGATAAACATCGTCTTTCCCAATGGGAATAAACCCAATTTAAATTCTGTTTGGGTGAGTAAAAAGGAAGTTTAAATCATCCTTATTGAATTTTTTGTCTTGTTCAAATTCCTTAGAATTCGAGCTATATTGTAGCATTTGATACCCTCTTTCTATGAGAAAAATAGCGCTTTCCGACTTTTTCGGAGATTCATCTATCCATTTAGACTTAAGAATTTCCATAAAAATCAATGGGTAGTTTTTTTCGATCTCTGTGCTAAATCCTCTTAAAACATTTGACTCATGTCCTTCCACATCAATCTTAATAAACGAAATGTCTTTTAAATCTAGTTCTGATACTACAGAGTCTAGTTTCTTTACTCTAATCTTTGTGACTTTCATGTTGCTTTGCTTGTCTATATGACTCGCTGTTTGAGCAATTGTTGCATTGGGAGGGCAGCTAATTTCTTCAGGTATAAGCATCTCTACAGATTCCTCTTTGTCTGATAGTCCAAAAGGGACTATCCTTAAGTTTTTTAATCTTTTAGTTTTAAGTCTAAGAATACTTATCGTTTCTTGGTTCGGCTCAAACGAAATCACACTTCCTTGTTGACCAACTTTTTTGCTTAACGGGACTGTCCATTGACCAATATTTGCGCCGATATCAAGCACTAAGTCCCCTTGGTGTATGAATTCAGAAACTTTTTCAATTATTTCAAGATCACTTTTAAGTGTTTTTGTTATCCATTTTTTATATACTCTATGTAGGCTTCTTGTAAATTTATTACCAAAGATGTGCTTTGACAATGAAAAAAGAGAAGATTTAATTGTAACTAGCATATACTTTCAATTTTGTTATCCTTTGTTTCTCATACCCGTCTAGGCTAGTAAGATGCACATAATTCGTTCTGTTTTCATCTTTTAGCTTTAAGTATAGGCCTTTTGATGAAACTAACAGGCCTTCATTGTTTAGCAATACATTACTAAGCTCAATTTTAATGTCTTGAAATGGCATTTTAACTACTGCTAGCGCACTTTCTTCGGCAAGCTCTAAACTATCGCTCCAGGCTATTGTTTTGGGGTTCCAATTAGACTTTATATTATAAACCTGTAATGATGGTAAGCCTTTATGCCCTTCAACATTTTCTTTGTAAAACCCTGATCTAGCATTATAATACAGATAAAGAAAAATAGAGTCTATTTTATAGTGTTCTGGAATTAAAATATCATTAAACTTTAAAAGCGCTGCGGTCACATGTCTCTTGTTTAATCTAGTATCAGAATATATGTTAATTTCTTTTGCTTTAGAAAAATTTTCGTTTATAACAGGAAAGGTAATTACAGTGTCTTCGATTAGCGCAATATTAAAAACTTCAGTATAGCTTTTAGAGCATCCTGAAATTAGAACCAAAAAGATTATTCCCTTTTTAATCATTCCGGCTTTTTATTTTTTTTGCTGGAACTCCTATTACAACAGCGTTTGATTCAGTGTCTCTTGTAACAACTGCGCCTGCACCAACAACTGTACCGCTTTTGATTGTAACGCCTGGCATAATTGTAACTCCTGCACCTATCCAAACATTGTCTTCTATTACCGTTTTATACCGTTTTTCCCCTTGTTGTTTAATTATCTTATCTATATTGGTATAGTTGTGCTGTTCTGAAAGGATTGTTACCCTAGGTCCAAAAATTACATTATTTCCTATGACTACTTCACCTCTTACTCCAATAAAACAATAACTATTAATCCCAACATTATCTCCTATTTTAAGGCTTTCCCCTACTGCTCTGTAAATCCCCGTGCACTCAATCGTGGAAAAATCCCCAACAGAAAAATTATCTCCAATTTCAACACCTCCTTGACTTAAGGCATTAATATGAGAGAACCTCCCGAGACTTAAGTTTTTACCACATCTAATCTTTTTTCCATGGGTGACCCTAGCTCCTCTTTTCGCAAAAATTAATCCCGCCTTCGAAAGAAAAATTTTAATATAAAAGCCTCGAATAAGTTCAATGGCCTTAGAAAATAAAACAACTGTTATTTCTAGGAAATTGAACTTGTAATTTCCTTCATATTTTTCCCCTTTAAGATTAGAAATAAGTTTATTAATCATGAGCGTTTATAAATATTTATAATTTCCTTAACATGATCGTCCTTACCGTATTTTTTTCTTGCATCTAGCGCAATTCGATTCACGTCTAAATAATCATTCGTTGATAATATTGTATTCATTTTTTCTACAATATTAACTCCATCAAAATCTAATAAATATCCGTTAGTCTTATTGATAGTTTCAAGAAACCCGGAATGGTTTGACGCGATAACCGGAGTTCCTTGCGCTAAAGACTCCAAAATAGACATAGGGAAATTATCATGCCATATTGAAGGGTGAATAGTAAACTTAGCTTTTTTAATTAACGATATTAATTCTTGCCCATATTTTGGTCCTAAATATTCAATGTTGTTATTAGACTCAATTTTGATATCTCCTTTTCCAACCAAAATTAGTTTATAATCTAACTTCTTGAAAATCTTAAGTAGCCTCTCAACACCCTTTTCGCTTGAAATTCTCCCAAAATATAGCACATAATTATCTCTTTCTTGTTGAACAGGGTTATCAAAATGAATAAAATTTGGTTGCCTAATTATTTCCTTTTTTATATTTGTTTGAACAATTTTTTTATAGAAATTGCTCGGGCTAATTAACGTGTTAAAGTATTTATTGTAGGTGTTTAATATGTTATGATGAATGTAAGATTCCAACATCCCCAATGCGCTCTTAGCATATGATTTTTTTATGCATTTATTATAGACAGCGTTTTGATACTTGCCGCCAATACATTTATAACATATCTCATTTTTGTGTGGAATATAAAGCTGGTGATTTGGACAAACTAATTGTGAATCATGAATTGTGTGGATCACACGTATACCTGCTTTATTAGCCTCGCTAAGAAATGATGGGGTGAGCTGATAGTTAAAATTATGTACGTGAATAACGTCTGGCTGAAATAGAGATATTATTTTTTTAAACTTATTTTTATTCTTGAATGAATAAATTAAGTTGAATGCTTCATTTATATAATTAACCATTGGTTTTTTGCCATTGAGCTTAATGTTTCTAACAAAAGTGTTGTATGTATCATCAACGCTATTGTCTTCGTCATACATCCCCCAAAATTCGACCTCGTGATCCAGTTCCTTCAGTGCGTTAGCCAAAGAAAACATATATGTTTCGGCTCCGCCTACCGGTTTTAAAAATTTGTTTACCTGTAGAATCTTCATTTTTTGAACTTTACTATGACAAGCATTAAAATTAGGGTAATTACCTCAAAGCCAATATATAATTTAGAAAAAATAAGAGGATCATTTGGTTTGTAATAAAGCAAAAAAGCTAGTTTTAAAACAAACGAAATGAAATAAACGACCACGTTTATATTTTGTCTTTTGAGAAAATTGTTTCTAATTGTAAACCAAAACGTTGCAGTTGTAAATGGAATAGAAAGAATTAAGTTATTAATAATTTGGCTGGAAGATGAGTATGCTTCTGGAAACAATAAGCCGAATATGTCTGCTGAAAATAAACGTGTGCATATAATTGTAGGAATTGAAGCCAATAAAATAAATTGTCCCACCTTAAAAAATGTAAGCTTAATAGACTTCAAAAAGTTAGAGGATATTGTTGCGTTGAAAACCATTACTATAGTCAATAATATTGTAAAAGAAGCGCTGTACTGCGCAACACTTTGATAGTTTGCAAACTTTTCTAAAAAAATTATATCTATTCTAACTATAGAAACATGGAATAGATAATAAAAAAAGAACGGGGAAGTCTTTTTAAGCAGCTCTATTATTTCTCTTCTGTTAAGAGTTTGAAATTTTAAAAGCAACTTGCTGCTTATAAAATAATTAATGCTTAAGCTTAAAACACCTATGCCCAAAAATCCCATGCATATTATTGAAATAGACACGTCATTGAAAAAACTCCATAAAACAACCATTAGAGCTAATCGAAGCGTTGGTTCGAAAAGGATGAGGATATTGTCTTCAAAAATGTTCATTTTGGCCCGGTGAATCATCAATATGTTTCTATTAAATGACGTAATAGACAAAGAGGCTAAAACCAAGAAAAAAAGAATGAATAGTTCATAAGTGCGCACAAATATTAATGGCGCTAAAAAAACTACTACACTAGAAAAAATTGCCTTAAAGGAAATTATTTTATTTAATACAATATTCGATTTAGTGTTCAAAGAATCGTTAAATGCGTACCATGAAAAGCCCAAGTCAGAAAAAATTATCGCTACACTAGCTATCGATATTGCATAAGAATAAACACCATAATTTTCGGCAGAAACTATTTTTATCAATATCAATATTGTTAAAAAATTAAAGCCTTTTGAAACTAACTCAGAAAATGCACTTGTAAAGTTAAATTTCAATGATTTCGTTTTAATGATTTCTTATAAGCTCTTATGTAGTCGTCGACTAGACTCTCCCAAGTAACTGTGAGCTTGTCTTTTGACAGATCTCTTTTAACCTTTTTTATTAACTCTTCATCAAACAAAAATTTATCGATTTTTTGCATCCACCGTTTGCTGTCTAGAGATTTTTCTAAAAAAGAGTATGTCTTGTTTTTCAAAATATCCTGAGATCCGGCATTTATCGTGGTTACTATTGGCACCCCAAAATAAATGCTTTCTAAATAAACCATTCCAAAAATTTCATAATCTGTTGGCAAAATAAAAACGTCTGCCATAGAATAATAGTTTTTTATCTCCTTTTGTAGTACGTTTTCAATGACTTGTACGTTTTTTGGCTTATTCTCAATAACTTCTTTGGCCATAGGACCACTTCCTATACATAGAAACAACACATTGCTATTATCAAGGTACCTTTTCGCCAACTCTAGTATAAAAAGAGGATTTCGCCTGTTCTCAAGTTTACCAATATAAAGCACTACCTTTTTTGAAGGTTTAGAAATTTTATTTTCATCTAGGATATTGAAATTGTGTGTAGACAAACCTATCGGTAAAACTTCAACATTTTTAAAATTTTTTGAGTTTAAGTATTCCTTAGCCATTTGTGTTTTGGCAATTGATGACGTTACACTCTTTCTAAAGGGCGCAGTAAAAATAAAATTGTAGCTTTTTTGCAAAATTGACGCAAAAAAACCTTTATGACTCTCATACATTCCTTGCGATAATATGACGGGGATGGAATATTTTTTTGCGCATACTGCTGCAAAAAAAGAAATAATAGAACTTTCTTCTGTGACTTGGACTAAATCATATTTTTTTTGTTTGATAATCTTGTTTAACCCTAGCATTATTCCTTGATGTCCAACAATGTTAATTACCGGTAAATAATTAACATTAAGTCCTTGATCTATTTGAATTGACGTAGCCTTACTGTCTTTTGAAGCGTAAAAGATATCTGTTTGAACTCCTCTTTTTAAGAGCGCTCTAGCAAGTCCCAATTCTTGTGAATTATAATTAGTAATTGACTGGAAAGAGGTGAATCCTCTTATAATTGCTATTTTAGACAAACTACTACTTTTCATTAGCTCCAGTTGTAACCTATAGTATGCTTAATTAAACATGGATAGGCTTTCCTTCCAGTTTTTAATTTTTATTTGACCTAATTTTTTTGCTTTCGTTGTGCCCAAAACACTATAGGCTGGACGTTTTGCTGCTGTGGGATATGACGTTGATTCTATTGGATTCACCTTTATCTGTCTTTGGCTTTTTTCAAATATCTCAACTGCAAAGTCATACCAGCTTATGTTCCCTTCGTTAGAAAAATGATAGACGCCATATAATTCTGATTCTAATGAAATTACTGATATTATGAATTCAGCCAAGTCTCCTGCGTAAGTTGGTGATCCTATTTGATCATCAACAACATTAATTTCTTTATATGTTTCTGATAAGCGCAGCATTGTTTTGACAAAGTTGTTTCCATATTCAGAATAAAGCCAAGAAGTTCGTACAATAAAATAACTGTCTAAAATATCTTGGATAAATTGTTCTCCTTTTAATTTTGATGACCCATAAACACTTAGTGGATTTGGCAAATCCTCTTCAGAATAAGGAGTTTTTTTCAAACCATCAAAAACAAAATCTGTTGATACGTGGATTAAAACAACGTTAGAATTTTTACATGCTATAGAAAGGTTCTTAACCGCTGTGGCATTAATTGAAAACGCATTCTCAACATCCTCCTCTGCTTTATCAACCGCGGTATATGCAGCGCAATTGACACAATAATCAAATTTATTGTTTTCAAAAAAAGATATTACTTCTTTGCTGTTTGTAATGTCTAAATCTTCAACATCCGTAAATGTAAAAATCATACTCGGGTAATTTTTTCCCACTGCCTTAATGGAAAGCCCCAACTGGCCATTTGCCCCTGTAACTAAAATCTTTTTCATCCTTAGTTTTTGTTAAAGTTGCTCAGTACTAAATCCTTTTCAGAAATCCGGTGTGCCTCTATTGGTAACTGCCAATCGATTGCTAACGTAGGGTCAAGAGGGTGAATCCCCGACTCGGATTCTTTGTTGTAATAGGCATCGCACTTATAGCATACAACCGCCTCTGTAGAGAGTACAGAAAATCCGTGTGCGAAGCCTTTAGGAATCCAAAGCTGCCGGTTGTTTTCAGCAGAAAGCTCTACAGAAATGTGTTCGCCAAAAGTTAAAGACTCTTTCCGAAGATCTACTGCAACATCTAAAATTTTACCTGAAACTACACGAACCAATTTGGCTTGGGCATGTTCGCCAGTTTGAATATGTAGTCCTCTTATAGTTCCGTAATGAGAAAGCGACTGATTGTCTTGAACAAACTCATCTGTAAGTTCGCCTAATGCATCCGTCCATGATTGGCGGTAGGTTTCCATAAAGTAACCACGTCCATCCTTGTGAACATCCGGTGTTATCACAAAGCAATCTTTAAGTATGGTCTCTTTTATTTGCATCCTTATCTTTTTGCGTAGCCGCTTTTAATAAATGGGCTAACAGCTTCATCATGTTGCTTTTCGTCAATATATCCCATTTGCAGCGCAACATCTTCTATGGCGCCAATACGTAGCCCTTGTCTTTCTTGCATCACTTGTACATATTGCGCGGCTTGCATTAACGAGGAAAAGGTGCCCGTATCTAACCAAGCAGTTCCTCGATCCAATACCTTAACCTGAAGTTTGTTTCGTTGCAGATAGGCTCTATTAATATCTGTTATTTCCAATTCTCCTCTTTTGCTAGGGCTAATGCTTTTAGCAATTGAAACAACCTCATTGTCATAAAAATAAATCCCTGGAATTGCAAAATTCGATTTTGGTTGCTTTGGCTTTTCTTCCAACGAAATTGCTTTTCCATCGTTGTCAAATGTAACAACTCCATAGCGTTCAGGGTCATGTACGCTGTAGGCAAATATTGTTCCTCCGTTAGGGTTTATGCTTTCTTGTAACTTCCTTCTTAGCCCTGAACCATAAAAAATATTATCGCCTAAAATTAGCGTAACCGAATCGTTTCCAATAAAAGATTCGCCAATTAAAAATGCTTGTGCCAGTCCTTTAGGTTCTTGCTGAACCGCATATGAAAATGAACAGCCTAGTTGACTTCCATCTCCCAAAAGGCGCTCAAAAAGAGGCAGGTCTTGAGGGGTAGATATAATTAAAATATCCCGAATACCTGCGCTCATTAAGGTCGAAAGTGGGTAATAAATCATTGGCTTGTCATAAACAGGCATAAGCTGTTTGCTTACCGATAAAGTTATCGGGTGAAGCCGTGTGCCTGATCCTCCAGCAAGTATAATTCCTTTCATTGTGTTTTTATCTTTCTGTATGAACCGTCTTCAATGGCGGTTATCCACGCTTGATTGCTAAGATACCAGTTTATTGTTTTTACAATCCCTGCTTCAAAGCTGTGTTTTGGTGACCAGTCTAGTTCACGTTTTATTTTTGAGTTGTCTATGGCGTATCGCTTGTCATGCCCCGGGCGGTCTTTTACAAATTCAATTAACGAAAGTGAACTCCCTTCAGATCGGCCAAGTGCTTTGTCGGTTTCACGAATCAAAAGCTTAACCAAATCAATGTTTTTCCATTCATTCAATCCGCCAATATTGTATGTTTCTCCTGCCTTGCCTTGCTCCAAAACTGTTTGAATTGCCTCGGCGTGATCTTCAACATACAACCAATCTCTGGTGTAGTTTCCGTCGCCATAAATTGGGATTTTCTCATTATTGACAATCGCTTGAATACAAACGGGAATCAGCTTTTCGGGAAATTGATTTGGTCCATAATTATTGGAGCAGTTAGAAATAACAATTGGAAGCTTATAGGTCTCTCCATACGCTCTTACAAAATGATCGGAGCTTGCTTTTGAGGCTGAGTAAGGCGAGTTCGGTTTATAGGGAGAAGTCTCTGTAAATAGCCCTGTTTGTCCTAGGGAACCATAAACCTCGTCGGTGCTGACATGATAAAACAATTGCCCCCGGTGTTCTTTAAAGCAGTGTAAAAGATTTAGGGTGCCAATGATATTTGTTTTGGCAAAAATAAAAGGATCTTCAATGGAGCGATCTACGTGAGACTCTGCTGCCAAGTGAATAACATAGTCAAAAGCATGCTTTAAAAACAGCGCCTTAATAAACGAATAGTCTGTTATGTCGCCCTGTATAAACGTATAGTTTTCTTGCTGATCTAAGCCTTGTAGGTTGTCTAAGTTTCCTGCATAAGTAAGCGCATCTAAATTAAAAACATGATGCCTTCCTGTCTTTAGAAAGTGTTTGACTACATGCGAACCAATAAAGCCGGCTCCGCCTGTAACTAAAATATTCATTTCTTAGAATCTCTTGCAGTAATCAAAGGGTCGATGTATAAAATAAAGTAAAACAAACTCAACAGAACAAAACCTGTGGCAACCCCTTGAAATTTTTTGTTCTTTAAAAGTCCCTTTTCTTCGTATCCTACTTCTGGAAATTGAGCAATAACATCTACAACACGCATCGCTTCAAGTTTTAATTGTCTAACCGCTTCAAGGCGTTCGGAGAGTGTAATCTTACGCTCAAGCAATGCAATTTCCGCATTATCCTCCGAATTGTCTGACATATAAAGATTTGTACCGTTTGAAAACTCTTTATTCGCCTCAACTTTTCTAACCTCTTCAAATAATTTAAGCAAGGTGTCGGTCTGAACCATCGATACCTGCGTGATAGAATCGTTTAATTCTAAATTTTGAAGTGTTGTTTGTTGTTGTTGCATAAAATAATCCTGTTCCGAAACAGAAGCTAAAATTGGGTCCAAAAGAGATTGGAAAATTTCTTTATCTGTTGCTTTAACCTTTATAAGGTGTACTTTGCTGTCAAATATGCCGAGCTGCTTTTCGTAGTCCTCAAACGTTATTTCAGAAGCAACAATAGAGTCTAGATTGGTTACGTAATTGTTGTACGCCTGTCTACTCTTAATTTGGGAAACAAAGGGTGTTATTTCAATGTTTCTTAGTGAGGCTGCCTCTTTGGTTGAAATTCCAAAAAATTTGGAAAGCTGAATTGAATCTTTTTGTGTAGTCAATCCGTTAAGATAATTTATGTTGCTGTACAATTGGCGCGCACTTTCAAAATAAGGTTGAACCGTGGCGACTCCTGTATATTTTTTAGGTAGGGTTAATTCTACCGTTATTCCAATTGCTAAGCCTAATCCACATGCAAGGGCGTAATAAACGATGTGCCTACGAACAAAAATGACGAAGGTTAGGATACCGTTCAGAATAAACAGTATCGTACTTGATATAACATTAAAAAGTTTAGAAATGCCATTTCCAATAGCATTAAATAATACCCCAAGGTCTATTTCTTCTTTCTCGTCAGGCTTGTTTGGTGTAGCTGTGCTCATGGTTCTTCTAAATTAGTGCAATTGGTTTTGGTACAATTAGAACGATTGTGCAAGGTATTTATTTTCTAGGAAACAATTTAATTAATGTGTCCGCAATCTTTCTGTCGTTTGTTAGGCGCGGGGTTTTGTTTTGACCGCCAAGTTTTCCAACGCTTTTCATGTATGTTTCAAAGCCGTCTGCTGGTAGTGCCTTTACAACCAAAGGGCAAAGTACGCCTCCTGAAACCAAATCGTCGTAATAGGTGTTTTGCTTGCGCATTTCCGTATCAAGTGTTGCTGAAAAACTGGCTAAGTTGGTTGGTTGGTGCTCAAAAGCAACCCACCATTCATGGTGTGGCAATCCTTCATTTGGGGTTACTTGAGGAGCAACCGAAAATTCGGAAACAGTAGCCTGATGCTGGGCTAAGGTATCCTCCATGGCGCGCTCCACCTCTTTCCCTATGACATGTTCTCCAAAAGCAGAAATAAAGTGTTTAATTCGACCAGAAACAATAATACGATAGGGAGATAGGCTTACAAACTGAATCGTATCGCCGATATTATACCCCCATAAGCCTGCAGAAGTACTCATGATTAGGGCGTAATTCACACCTTTCTTTACAGCTGCTAATGAAATCCTTGGTGGGTTTTCTTCAAAAACCCTATCTGCTTCAATAAACTCATAAAAAATTCCCGCATCAAGTTGCAACAACATTCCCGGCCCTTCAAGCTGATCTTGAAATGCAATAAATCCTTCAGAAGCAGGGTACAGTTCAACACTATCAATTTTTTTCCCAACAAGCTCTTCCAAAGCCCCTCTATATGGGGCATAATTTACACCTCCGTAAACAAATAATGAAAAGTTAGGAAACAACTCAGCAATAGGCTTTCCTGTTTTCGCTTTTAAGCTTTCAAAATACATTTTTACCCATGGTGGAATCCCGCTTATAAGCCGCATATCTTCAGCGGCTGTTTCGGAAACAATTGCGTCTACTTTCTGTTCCCAATCTTCAATACAATTCGTCTGCCAAGAAGGCATCCTATTGCGCTGAAGATATGACGGGATATAATGTGCAACAATCCCCGATAATCTCCCTGTGTCAATGCCGTTTGTTTTGGATAAAACAGGACTGCCTTGAAGAAAAATCATTTTGCCATCAACAAAAGTCGTATTTCCTGAGTGATACATATAATGAAAAAGGGCGTTTTGAGCTACTTTTATATGGGTCGGCATCGATTCCTTAGAAATAGGAATATACTTTACTCCTGAAGTAGTTCCTGAAGTCTTGGAAAAATATAGCGGCTTGTTTGGCCACAAAATGTCTGGGTCTCCAGCAACAACCTTGTCTATATAGGGGCGTAACCCTTCATAATCTCTAATTGGAACTCGCGCTGAAAAGTCCTCATAGGAGTTAATTTGTTCAAAATCATGATCCTTACCAAATTCCGTGTGTTTTGCTTTATGCACAAGTTTCTTTAAAACCTGTTGTTGCATTTCAATGGGATTATTTGCCCATTTTTGAGTTTCTTTAACTGCGCGTTTTGCCCATTTTTTGGCGATGTATTGTTTTACGCTTTTCATTCAAATTCTATAAATTCAACCGGATTGAGCGCGTAGCCATCGCTCCAAAGCTCAAAGTGTAAGTGTGGACCAGTGGTCATGGTTCCAGAATTTCCCGCAATGGCAATTACCTGACCTGTCTCTACCGCTTCTCCTTGTTTAACATTAAGAGATGCGTTATGTTTATAGACCGAAATAATATTATACGGGTGATTAATGATTATAACATATCCTGTTTCAGTAGTCCAGCCCGAAAAAATAACATTCCCCTCTGCAACTGCTTTTACTGGGCTGCTGCGCGGAACAACAATATCAACAGCATAGTGTTCCACGCTTGGGTCGTATTCTTGACTAATCGTTCCTGAAACAGGCGGAAATAACACAAAAGGAACTGTTTGAATTGCCGATTCTAAAACGTTGTATTTGTCATCCTGGGCTACATCTACGCGAAGCAATGAATCTGCTTCTGAAGTAGGGAAGTCTACTAAAGTAGTATCGATTTGTAGTGAATCTACATAGCGTTGGGCCTCTAATTCTTTAAGGTTTAAATCGCCGCGAAGTACCTTGTTTACTGATGTAATATACTGCTGATTTCGAAGCAATGTTTGCTGTAATAAATCTAGGCGGTAATTATTTCGTATTGCTTGGCGTCGTAGTTCAGAAGAGTCGTAGCCAGGAATGTATTCTTTTAGTGGGGTTCGAGAAATAACGAGAAACGTTGCAGAAATAAGAATAATTACAGATAGGCTTACTACAAGAAACACGTTTAGCCGATTGAGCTTAAGAGAAAAACGCTCCTCAAAGGTTTCCTCTCTTAAAATCACAAAACGATAGGTAGCAAGCCATCGCTTCCAGAATGTTGCCTTTTTTTTCTTTTTAGTGCTCATTTGCTACAAAGATAGTCAGTTGTGTTGTACTTCAGTCGAACCGTGTAACAAATCGATTTTCTTTGTTACCTTTGTTTAAAACTCAAACTATGTTTCTTGCTATTAGTCCCGTACAAATTCTTGTTATAGCGCTTGTTATTTTGTTGCTTTTTGGTGGTCGTAAAATCCCAGAACTTATGAAAGGTCTTGGGACAGGAATCAAAGAATTTAAAAACGCAACTAAGGAAGAAGAAAAAGAAGAGGACTCAACAAAGTCTTAATTTTCTTTAACTTGCTTCATCGAGCGTATAATTGCCTCTGTTTCAAAAATATAATCTCTTTTTGCTTCGGTTGGAGCAAAAACAAATCCCTCCATTACCAAAATTCTATTGTTTTCCTCATCATCTAGTAAATACTGCAGAAAAGGGCCTGCCATAAAATCTCCTTTGACTTCCCAGGTTCCTCGTGTCTCAATTGCTGAAAGAACTCCTATTTTAGAAGTATATATGTAAGGCTCATAAGCGGCTTCTGTTATCAAATAACCTCCTTTTAGTCGTCCTGGAACAAAGGCTTTTCCAACAGAATCACGAATTCGAATAATATCCCTAAGAGGAGACTCCTTGTTAATTTTTATTGTGCGTGGCAGCGTATACACCAAAAGGTTTACGTGCCCTTTTTGGATTTGTCGCTGAAACCAAACGGTATTATTATCTTGTTTGAGTAATGAATACGCAGAAGGAAGCGAAAGCTCGATTCCAAAACGTTCTTTTAGTGTTTCTTGTTTTAAAACAGATTTTGCTGTACGTCGCTGTCTTTCTTTAATTTCAGCTGCTTTAAATGATGCTATGACAGCTTCCGATTGTGATAAAATCATTTCAACCAAGGATGCCGTATCTGGAGCGCTAAATACGGCCATCTGTTGTGGTTTTGCATAGGGGTTTGTGTCTGTTCTTAATACAATCTCATCGCTAAATCCTACCCATAAAATCGAGCGGCTAGAGCGTGCAAATCCCGAAAAAACTTCTGGTGGCATTTGCCGTAAGTCAAATAACGGCTCTTGCTGAGGAAGCCCCTCAGCAGGATAGGCAAACGCTGCGCGAACGGCATCGCCAATTTCCGTTTGCCAAAGCAAATCTGGCATTACAACAGAAATGGTGTTGATGTTTCCGCTCGATATTTTCAGTAATGGTTGTGCTGGACGGCTTGTACAACCTACTACCCATGCTGCTAAAAAAAGATACAGTAAACGCATGTGTAAATGTTATCAAATATTACGCCAACATAGCAGCAATCCCAGGAAGTGTTTTCCCTTCAAGGCTTTCCAGCATTGCACCACCACCTGTAGATACATAGCTAACATCGTCTTGTAAATCGAATTGCTTTACGGCTGCCACAGAGTCTCCGCCGCCAACAAGAGAAAACGCTCCTGCCTTAGTCTGTCCAACAATACTATCGCCCAATGCGCGAGTCCCTGCTGCAAAATTAGAAAACTCAAAGACACCAAGTGGTCCATTCCACAAAATCGTTTTGGATTGTTTTACAACGGCATCAAACTTTTCTTCCGAGGCAGGCCCCGCATCCATTCCTTCCCAATCATCTGGTATTTGATTTATAGGAAAGACTTGTTGGGGGGTGTCGTTTGAAAAATCTTGTCCTGCACGAACGTCTACGGGAAGGTGTATTTGGACACCTAACTTTTTAGCTTGCTCCAAAATGGAAAGCGCTAATGGCATCTTATCATCCTCACAAATCGATTTTCCGATAGAACCTCCTTGTGCCTTAATAAAAGTAAAGGCCATCCCTCCTCCAATAATAAGGTGGTCTATTTTACTCAAAATATTTTCAATAATGGTGATTTTGGAAGAGACCTTGGCTCCGCCTAAAATAGCTAAAACCGGCTTATCGCCTGTTGACATTACCTTATTAATCGCTTTTATTTCACCCGCCAACAAGCGCCCAAAACACTTCTTATTTGGAAAGTGCTGCGCCACTATAGTTGTAGATGCGTGTGCTCTGTGTGCTGTTCCAAAAGCGTCATTTACATAAACACTTCCTAGGTTAGCTAGGGCTGCGGTAAACGCTTCATCGCCTTGCGTCTCCTCTTCATGGAATCGTAGGTTTTCCATTAACAAAACCTCGCCAGGCTGTAAGGCTCCTGCTTTCTGAATTGCGGCTGTGCCTATCACTTCAGGGCTAAATTGAACCTTCTTTCCAAGATGATCTTCAAGAGCTGGTATAATTTGACTTAAACTTAGCGTAAGATCCTTTCCTTTTGGTCGCCCTAAATGGGACAGTAAAACACAGCTCCCTCCTTGATCTAAAATATACTTTATTGTAGGCATGGCTGCCGCTATCCGGGTTGCATCAGTTACATTCCCATTTTTGTCAAGAGGAACATTAAAATCAACGCGAATAATTGCGCGTTCGTTGGTAAAGGAGAGGTTTTCTAGGGTGTTCATCAAATTAATTCTTTGCGCAAAAATACAATAAGAAATGGGTTTGTGTGTTACGTTTTAGTTATAACACAGTTTGTATCTTTAGGCATGCGTTTTGATGACATTATTGGGCATGAGGCAGAAAAAAAAGCATTGGCACAAAGCGTAGCTTCTGGCCGCATTCCTCATGCGCAGCTTTTTGAAGGAGCTGATGGATGTGGATTACTTTCTATGGCCTTAGCATATGCAAACGCTTTGGTTTGTAAAGAAGAAAAGGGCGAAAATGCTGCTGCAAGAATCAAAGCCAATCAATTAATTCACCCTGACATTCACCTCGTTTTCCCTACCGCTACTACAACTGAAGTTACATCTAAACCCACCTCTATTGCATTTGTAAAAGAGTGGAGGCAGTTTGTTCATGAATATCCTTATGGTACTCTCTATGATTGGTCGTCTTTTTTGGGTGTTGAAAATAAGCAAGCTGTTATAGGTGTAAATGATGCCTTACAGCTTATGCAAAGAGTAAGTTTAAAATCTTTTGAAGGAGGATGGAAATGTGTAATCGTATGGCATGCAGAAAAATTAACTGTTGCCGCATCAAATAAGCTTCTAAAAAGTATTGAGGAGCCTCCTGCTAAAACATTGTTTCTCCTTTTATGTCCAAATGAAAATCAACTTATCGACACAATTCGTTCACGTTGTCAAAGAACTTTTTTAGGAAAAATCCCCTCAAATACTATTGCTGAGCATTTGAAAGAAAAAGGGGCAAGCCCAGAAATTGCAAATGCCATAACGGTTCAAGCCAAAGGAAATCTTGGTGCAGCAATTGCACTATTTGATAAACAAAGCAGCCATGGAGTCTACGAAGATTGGTTTGTAGCTTGGGTGAGAACCGCGTTTCGTGCAAAAGGAAATAAAGGCGTTGTACTTGAGTTAACTGCGTGGAGTCAAGAACTGTCCGCAAAAGGCGTGGAAACCCAAAAAGAATTTATTGGTTTTGCCATTGGAATGTTCCGTTTTGCACTTCTCGAACATTACGAGCTGAGTAGTCTTTCTGTTAGCCACTTGCATTCCGACTTTAAGCTAAACAAATTTGCCGCCTACATCCACGGGGCAAACATATTACCCATTATTCAAGCACTTGAAGAAAGTGCATATCACTTGGAACGCAACGGAAATGCTCAAATGATTTTTACCGATCTTTCCTTTAAGCTTACCCGATTATTACACCAAAAAGCCGCATAAGCGTTTTCTTTTGACTTCCTGTTTCGCAATAGGCCCTGTCTATGGTGGTGGCGGTGTTTTTAGCGTAGTTATGGGTTTTGTCGAAAACAAAAAGCCCTGGTAGTGCCCACGCCAGTAAATCGTGCTTAAAACCCTTTATTTTGGTTTTTGGAGTAAAAAAACAAGTGAAGACGTGTTCTTTTTATTCCATCCGACCACATTTGAGTATAGCCCTTTAAAAAATGCCAATGGCCAAGTTAAAACTGAATTGCGGTACTGTTCTGAAAGCAATGAAATATAAAACGCACCCCAAAACATATTGCGAATCCCTATTTGTTTAAACCCTGTTTCGTTAGCCATCAGCGCAACAGCCTCTTTGTTGTAATGCCATAAATGTCGTGGAACGTCATATGCTGCCCATTTAGCTCCGTAGTGTTTTGCGTCCCAAGAGTCATAGTTGGGAAGGGCCAAAACCAAAATACCACCAGGAGATAGTGCTTTAAAAAACATGTTAAGTTGTTCTTCTGGATTTGGTAAATGCTCAAACACATGCCATAATGTAATAACATCATAACTATCCGTTAGTGGTATGCTGGTGGTATTAAGCTTCTTGTGGGCAAGCCGTTTTTTTGCCACAACAGAAGCGTCATATGTCGAAACATCCCAACCGCTATTTTTAGCTTGAAGTGCAAATGCGCCATTTCCTGCGCCAAAATCCAATAGCTTTCCCTGAGAATAAAAAGGACGGAGCCAAGAGAGTTTCTTTTTAATATTTCGCTTTTTAATCCACATATAAAATAGCGACTTAACATCCGTTGCCTTATCTATATGCGACGCATATGTTTCGTTAGGGTAATACGCTTGAAGTAACTCTTCAGAAAGCACCGGTTGGGTTTTCCAAGCTTTACGTTTGTTATCATACGCTAAGCGAAAAGAAGTTTTTGACACTAAGTGATCTACAACATCAAAAGGTTTCACGTGGAACATTTAACGCCCCATATAGACAAGTAAGACAGAGAGGTCGCTAGGAGAAACCCCGCTAATTCGCGATGCTTGTGCAATGGTAACTGGTTTAATTTGTGTGAGTTTTTGCCTTGCCTCATAGGAAAGCGATTTGACCTTAACATAGTCAAAATTTTCAGGGATGGGTACGTGCTCAAGTTGGGTAAGCTTGTCGGCTTGTAGTTTTTCTTTAGCAATATATCCCGCATACTTTACTTGAATTTCTACCTGCTCTAATACGGTTTTATCAATCTCGTTATCAGCAACAAAGGAGGCAACCTGATCGTGAGAGAGAAAGTCATCAATCGTTATGTTTGGTCGCGATAAAACCTTGCTCATCTTTAATGATTGATTGACAGGAGCAGAGTTTTTTTCTGTTAAAATTGGGTTTATATCCGCTGGAAGGATGCTGGTTTTTTTAAAAAAAGAAAGTAATCCGTCCGATTTAGCTGCCTGATTTTCCATTTGACGCAAGCGGTCTTCTGAGGCGAGGCCTAGCGCGTATGCCTTAGGGGTTAGTCGGGAATCTGCGTTGTCTTGTCGTAAAAGCGTACGATACTCGGCGCGTGAGGTGAACATTCTATAGGGCTCCTCCGTTCCTTTTGTGATAAGGTCGTCTATCAAAACCCCAATATATGCTTCATCTCTTGAAAGAATAAAAGGGTCAGCGTTAATGGTATGTTGGTGTGCATTAATCCCAGCCATCAAGCCTTGAGAGGCTGCCTCTTCATATCCAGTAGTTCCGTTAATTTGACCGGCAAAAAACAAGCCTTTAATAGGCTTTGTTTCCAATGTATGTTTTAGCTGAGTAGGCGGAAAATAATCATACTCAATCGCATAGCCTGGTCTAAAAAACTTCACCGCTTCAAAACCCTCAACTGCACGTAATGCCTTGAATTGAATTTCTTCTGGAAGAGAGGTTGAGAACCCATTAACATAAACTTCAACCGTGTTCCATCCTTCTGGCTCAACAAAAATTTGATGCCGGCTTTTGTCAGCAAAACGATTAATTTTATCTTCTACAGATGGGCAATACCTGGGGCCAATGCTTTTAATCCTGCCGTTAAACATGGGGGAGCGGTCAAAACCTTCCCGTAATAAATCATGTACCTGCAGGTTTGTATAGGTCATGTGGCAGGAGCGCTGCTCTTTTAAGGGAGCGGTATGATCCAAATAAGAAAATGTTGAGGGGTTAATATCCCCTGGCTGTTCAACCATTTTGGAATAATCCAACGATCGACCATCTACCCGTGGTGGTGTTCCTGTTTTCATGCGGCCGTGTTCAAACCCTAAAGAAGAAAGGCGTTCTGTGATGCCAAACGAGGCGCTTTCTCCTGCTCTGCCGCCTCCAAATTGTTTTTCTCCAATGTGTATAAGGCCATTAAGAAATGTACCGCTTGTTAAGACGACTGATCTTGACTTAATCTCTATGCCCAATGAGGTCTTTACCCCAGCGACCCTGTCTCCTTCAAACAACAGGTCTGAGACCATGTCCTGATAGAAATCAAGGTTTGGTGTTTGTTCCAACATTAACCGCCATTCGGCGGCAAACAACATGCGGTCAGATTGAACACGTGGGCTCCACATGGCGGGTCCTTTAGAACGATTCAGCATTTTAAACTGAATGGCTGTCTTATCAGAAACAATTCCGCTATACCCTCCAAGAGCGTCAATCTCTCTTACAATTTGACCTTTAGCAATGCCGCCCATAGCTGGGTTGCACGACATTTGGCCGATGTTTTGGAGATTCATTGTGACTAATAAGGTGCTGCTGCCAAGATTTGCGGCTGCGGCTGCGGCCTCTGCTCCAGCATGCCCGCCGCCAACAACAATGACGTCATATTGTTGATTAAACATCTGTGGCATTTTTGTGTTCCACGTGGAACAAGCTGATACAAAAATCCTCTTCTGCTCGCATTTCTTTAACCGCCGCAGAAGTCTTGTCCGAGAAACCCAAGCAATGCAACAAGCCATGGGCCATAACCCGAAGCAACTCCGTTTCAAAAGAAACAGAATATGTTAAAGCATTAGCTTTTATTCTTTCGACGGAAATAGCAATGTTGGCGCAAATTTCTTTACCTACCGAATCATCAAATGCAATTATATCGGTAAGTGTGTCGTGTTGAAGGTGCTGAAGGTTTAGCGCATGAAGAGCTTTATCGTCCATAAAGGCAAAAGCAAGGAATAATGAGTCCGCACCATAACGATTAGAGCAACGAACCAACCATGAAGAATATCGATTTTCCTCATTTAAAGAGAAGTCTGTTTCGTATATATATTCAATTTGCGATTCCATCACGCAAATATATTCATTTAGACACGTATAAGATGCGACCAATGGATTGTATATTTGAACAAAATAAATTATGTCTGTTCGTGTACGTTTTGCTCCAAGCCCTACAGGGCCGCTTCATATAGGTGGTGTACGCACCGCCTTGTACAACTATTTGTATGCAAAGAAGAACAACGGTACATTCATATTGCGTATTGAGGACACCGATCAAGAGCGCTATGTTAAAGAAGCTGAAAACTACATCGTAAACTCTTTAAGGTGGCTGGGGATTGAGCCAGATGAAGGTCCTGGAATTGTAGAAAGGCATGGGCCGTACCGACAAAGTGAGCGTAAAGAGCTGTATATCAACAACATAAAAATTATTTTAAGTAGTGAAAAGGCTTATATGGCGTTTGATACTCCTGATGAATTACAGGCGTTAAGAAAAGAAGCAGAATTGCGCGGCGAGACTTTTACCTACAACTGGAAAAACCGTCAGGGCTTACGAAACAGCCTTAGCCTAAGTAAAGAAGCATGTGAGTCGCTGGTTAAAAATAAAACTCCGTATGTGGTGCGTTTTAAAACACATACTTCAGGAGAAGAAGAAAACATTACACTACAAGATACTGTTCGAGGAGAAATAACAGTTGATAAATCTCTTTTAGATGATAAAATTCTCCTCAAACAGGATGGAATGCCTACATATCATTTTGCAAACATCGTTGATGATCATCTAATGGAAATAACGCATGTTATAAGAGGAGAAGAATGGCTTCCCTCAATGCCGTTGCATGTTCTGCTATATAAAGCATTTGGGTGGGTGGCGCCTGTGTTTGCACATGTGCCATTAATCCTAAAACCATCAGGAAAAGGGAAATTATCAAAACGGGATGGAGATGCGCTTGGCTTTCCAGTGTTTCCTTTAAACTGGGGGAAGGCTACATTGGGGTTTAAAGAAGCTGGATATATTCCAGAAGCGCTTATAAACTATTTAGCGCTTCTAGGCTGGAGTCCTGGAGGAGAAAAAGAGCTGTTTACAATGGATGAACTTATCCGTTCATTTTCCTTGAACAATATCACAAAATCTGGAGGGCGTTTTGATCCCGAACGCTGTAAATGGTTTAATCAGCAATATGCACATCTACTTCCTATTCCAGAATTAGTGCACTTATTAAAAGAGGTGCTGACAACAAAAAATTTAAATGAAAACACCGTCTCTCTTGAAGTAGTGTCGGGTCTAATTAGAAACAGGATTACGCTATTAACAGATCTCTGGGACGAAGCAAGCTTGTTTTTTGAAGCCCCTAAAAGTTACGATGAAAAGGCTGTGAAAAAACAATGGAAAGAAGAAACACCGCTTATTCTAAGCGGAGTTGTTGAAGTGCTTCAAAAAAGTGAACGCACTTCCGCTGATGCGCTAGGCAAGGAAGTAAAAGAATGGGCTGAAAACAAGGGGGTTCGTATTGGTGCGCTAATGGCGCCCCTTAGGTTAGCCCTAGTGGGTTCGATGCGTGGGCCCGATGTTTTTGAAATTTGCAATGCCATTGGAAAGAAAGAAAGTGTCGCAAGAATTAACACGGCTTTAACCAAACTTAAGCGATAAATTACTACATTTAAAATTATCTTAAATCTATAAACTATGGGGTTTCTATTGAATATTCTTTTTGCTTTTTTTGCTGTCCTTTTTGTGTCATCGGCAATCTTTATTGTAAAACAACAGTCGGCAGCGATTGTTGAGCGTTTTGGTCGTTTTCAAAGCATCCGTCAATCGGGTTTTCAAATGCGTATTCCTGTCGTTGACCGTATTGCGGGGCGGCTTAGTTTAAAAATCCAGCAACTTGATGTTATTGTTGAAACCAAAACAAAGGATGATGTTTTTGTAAAACTTAAAGTTTCTGTACAGTACATGGTTATCAAGGAAAAAGTTTATGATGCCTTTTACAAGCTCGATTATCCGCACGACCAAATTACCTCTTATGTTTTTGACGTAGTGCGAGCAGAAGTGCCTAAAATGCGCTTGGATGATGTTTTTGAACGTAAGGATGATATTGCAATTGCGGTAAAAGGGGAATTAAACGACGCTATGATAAACTATGGCTATGATATTATTAAAACTCTTGTGACTGATATAGATCCCGACTTACAGGTAAAAGAAGCGATGAACCGAATTAATGCTGCAGAAAGAGAGAAAATTGCTGCACAATATGAAGGAGATGCTGCGCGAATATTAATTGTAGAAAAAGCAATTGCAGAAGCAGAGTCTAAGCGTCTACAGGGTCAAGGTATCGCCGATCAGCGTAGGGAAATTGCTAGAGGGCTTGAAGAATCGGTTGAAGTGTTAAATAAAGTCGGTATCAACTCTCAAGAGGCTTCTGCCCTTATAGTAGTAACGCAACACTACGACACGCTACAATCTATTGGTGGAGAAACAAACAGTAACCTTATTTTATTGCCCAATTCGCCGCAAGCTGGATCTGAAATGTTAAATAATATGGTAGCTTCCTTTACGGCTAGTAATCAAATAGGTGAGGCGATGAAAAACAAAGCCTCCTCAGAAGGTAAATAAAATTAAGGCTTAAAAAATATAGTTTAGACCCGCCACTAAATATGTGGCGGGTTTTTTTATAGCGTATGACTTAGGGTGGCCAAAAGAACCCAGCGTTTGAGGTTGCTAAATTGCCAATGCATAATGCCTGTGGTAAATTGAATTTTTTTTGATACTGTATGAGCAAGTTTAATAGCAACCCTGTTTTGGTTAAAACTTGTGCCCGTGTTTTGTAAAAATGCTTCTTCAGAAACAATAACAGCCGTCTGAGAGGCTATAGGAATAAGTAAAGAAAAACCTACTCGATAACGCAGAGCAAAATCATCATCAATCCAGCGTTCTTCAAGCATAAAGGTATTGGTAAGCTTAAGTGCGCCAAAGGTCGAGCTTAATGACAGCTTTTGATACATGCCGTTTTCTAAAAACGTACTCGTACTAAGCCTTCTGTATCCAGCAGCAATAGAAAAATTTGGAATCAAAACATGATTTAATCCTGCTGTAACAAGGGTTTGGTCTTCAGAAAAATCAAGGGTAAAACTCCTTAATTGATATTGAGTATTGATACTCGTTTTTTCGTTTAGGGGAAGTTTATTCTTGTAAATAAGCCAAGAGCCTGTTTCATTTTGGGAATGAACTATTGCTGTGGTTAATGAACAAAAAAGTAAGGCGCTATAAAGAAATCTCTTGTGCATACGTTGCTAATAATTGGTTGTTATCTTCTTTGGCTTTTGTAATAAAAGCTGTCATTTCTTCCGTTTGTTTAGTACCAGACAATAAGAGTTGATTTAAAACAAAAACAACGGCTATACGAGTACCTATTTTTTTTGCTGCGGTATTAAAAAGTGGTGTTAATTCTTCTAAAGATATGCTCGAGGAAAGGGCTTCGATTTGAGCTCTAGCATCCTTCTGTTTATCTTCAGAAAGGTTCGTGTACTTTTTACCAACTCTACGGAGGATATCCATTGGTTTGTCTTGTTGCTTCGGCAGCGTAGCCTTTGGTTGTTGTTGTTTAGACCAAGTATCTCGTAGCGCAACTGTTTTATTAAATACTCTTTTGGTAGCGGTGCTATCTTGGTCACAAATAAAATATCCAAGGCGTTGAAATTGAACATGCGCTCCTGGGTTTGCTTCTGCCAACATCGGCTCTGCATATGCTGTTTCAATAGTAAAAGAATCCTCATTTAAATGACTCATGAAATCAACTTCCTTGTCGCCGTCTGGACTAGGCACTTTAAAAAGACGGTCGTAATCACGAACCTCAATTGGTTGTGCATGTTCATAGGAAACCCAATGAATAGTAGCTTTTACTCTACGTTGGCTTTCCATGGAGCCGCTGCCGCTAAGGCTTTTTGGATCATAGGTACAATATACGGTGGAAGGATTGCCGTTTTCATCCTTATCAATACGATCTGCTTTAATAATATATGCGCTTTTTAGTCGAACCTCGCCTCCAATCGTCAGGCGAAAAAACTTATTGTTTGGATGTTCTAAGAAATCTTCTTTCTCTATAAGTAGTGTTTTTCCAAAAGGGATCTTCCTAGATCCTGCTGATTCATCTTCTGGGTTATTATCCGTTTCTAACTGTTCTGTTTGTCCTTCGGGATAATTTGTAATAACTACTTTTAGTGGATGTAATACAGCCATGGCTCGAGTGGCTATTTTGTTTAAATCTTCTCTTGCGCAAAACTCCAATAGTGACGCGTCGATAATGTTTTCTCTTTTTGCAATACCCACGGTCTCTGCAAATTTGCGAAGCGATGCAGGGGTATAACCGCGACGCCTTAATCCGCTAATTGTAGGCATCCTTGGATCATCCCAACCAGTAACTTTTCCTGTTTCAACAAGGCGCTGCAGTTTGCGTTTACTTGTAATGGTATAATTTAAGTTAAGACGAGCAAATTCGCGTTGTTTTGGGCGAAGTCCTTTGAGTGTAAGCGAATCTAAAAAAGCTTCATATAAATCACGATGCGGTTTAAATTCTAGGGTGCAAAGTGAATGTGAAATTTGTTCCACAAAATCAGATTGGCCGTGTGCCCAATCGTACATTGGGTATATACACCAGTCCTCTTTTGTTCTGTGGTGGGCTCTTTTTAAAATTCGATACATCACTGGATCGCGAAGAAGCATGTTGGGTGCGCTCATATCGCCTTTAAAACGAAGTGTAAAAGCACCGTCTTTGTGCTTGCCTGCTTTCATTTCCTTGAATATCCGCAATGATTCTTCAATAGGTTGATTGCGGTAGGGACTATCTATACCAGGATTAGTGGGTGTCCCTTTTTGTTCAGCAATTTGTTCAGGAGATTGTGGGTCAACATATGCCTTTCCTTGTTGAATAAGCAAAATTGCCCAGTTGTAAAGTTGTTCAAAATAATCAGAAGCATAACACTCCTTATCCCATTGATATCCAAGCCACAAAACGTCCTTTTTAATAGCATCAACAAAATGTTGCTCTTCCTTCGCAGGGTTGGTGTCATCAAATCTTAAATTAACTGGTGCGTTATATCGTTTACCTAATTCAAAATTTAGGCATATTGCTTTTACATGACCAATGTGTAAATACCCGTTTGGTTCTGGTGGAAAACGAAAACGCAAATCCTTAGGGCTCAGGCCTTGTAAAAGGTCTTCATCTATAAGATGTTCTATAAAATGTTTGCTGTGCGTTTCGCTCATCAGAAAATTGATTTGCGCAAAGGTAATTATTTAGGCTAACTCAACAGATTAAGTTTTTATCTTTGACAACCTATGGGAAAAGTATATGTAGAAAATATTCAAGTGTATGCCTATCACGGTTGTTTACCTGAGGAAACGCTTATTGGTAGTGATTATCGGGTAGATTTGAGTGTGTCGGCAAACTTACAGCCTTCTGCGGCATCGGACGATTTAAAAGATACGGTAGACTATGTGTTGTTGTGTGCGTTTGTGCGTGAAGAAATGAATGTTCCTTCAAAACTTTTGGAGCATGTGGCTAAAAGAATACTTAAGCGCATTTTTAATGAAGTGCCTTTGGTTGAAAATGCTACCGTAAAAGTGGCAAAGATAAATCCTCCCATAGGGGAGCACGTGCAGTCAGTGGCTGTAGAGATACACCAACAACGTTAAGGGGTTTGATATTTAAATAAAGTGGTTCCTTTTTTTCTGTAACATTGAAACAACAAAAAGCACTACTTTTGCATTCCTAATGGCACCGTGGCCGAGTGGCTAGGCAGAGCTCTGCAAAAGCTTGTACAGCGGTTCGAATCCGCTCGGTGCCTCTACTTCCAGTGTTGTTCCCACCACATTAAAGCTATTTCTTTTTGATTTGGAAAGGTTCCTTGAAACACAAACACGAGTCCAAAAAATATTAAAATAACGTGAACGCTTTGTTTTAGTTTGTAAATAACAATCGGCGTTAGTTTGTTTTTTAATTGTTTCGCTAGGTACATCTTAAGTATGTCAATAGCTAAATAACCAAGTATTATAAAAAGAAAAAAACGATTCATTTTACCATCATCCATAGAAAACTTTGTGCCAAAAACAACGGTTAGTCCAAGCCAAAAAAGAAACGTTCCTATATTAATAATATTAAGTAAAAACCCTTTTCCTATATAAAAAAAGAAGTTTCCTTGGGGTAACTCTTCAGAATGAAAAACAAGTTGATTTTTATTTTTATTCGTTCGAGCAAAAGAGGTAATCCCATACATAAACAAAACAACACCACCTAATAAGTACCATCGTGGATTCCCTTCTAGTTGTTGAAGAACTGCCGTGGCTCCAAATGAAGCAATAAGTATAAAAACAATGTCGGCTAGAATTGCACCAAAATCAACACATAGAGCACGTTTAATTCCATTCGAAATGCTTGTTTCAATAATTACAAAAAAAACAGGGCCTGTAGAAATAGCAAGTAGCAGCGAGAAAGGAAGTGCTGTTACAAATTCACTCATTTTTTTTTATTTCAGCTACAGTTTCAATAATATCAATTGAGCCTCCAACAGCTACTTTTTTAATTATTTTTTTTGGTTCTCCGTAAATTTGAATATTACCTCCAAAAGAAACCGTTGCTTCAACAAGCTCAGAAGCTTTAATAGCGGCTTTTCCTCCCGCCTTAACTTTTACAGTTGCTTGTTCTGAATCAAGGGAAGCCCCGTTAACAACCCCTCCTGCGCTTAAACGATGGTATTGAGTAACTGCTGCGCCTTTTAGATTTACAATGCCGCCAGAAATGGTTTTAGTAGAAACTTTCTGCACGTCAAGAAGGGCGTCTATTTCTGCGCCTTCTTGTGTTTTTAAAACAATGCTTGACTGAAATAAAACATCTTGACAAGAAACAAAAGATCCTTCATTTGCATCTATAAGCTCGAGTGTGTTTGATGTAAAAAGAGCAATTGATGTATTAAAACCACTGAGTTTTTTGTTGAGTTTCAACCGCAAATAAAGGCGGCCATTTTTGTTTTTTACTGAAAGATATTCTTTGTTTTCTCCTTCAACTACCAAAGAATCTACTTCAGATGGAATGATTGTTACGCGAAGTCCGTCAAAAACCTTTATTTCATCAAATTGACCTAAGCGTATGGCTTGTGCCTGTAGAAAATAAGTTGAAAAGAGAAGAAAAAAAATTAGGCGCATTGAATAAGAGTTTATCAAATATAATAATTATTCCGCCTGTCTTAATAGTAAAAAGTCTAAGTGTCTTTTAATAGGGTCTGCTGCTGTTACTTCAACAAGAACACGATCCCCTAGTTGAAATACTGTCTTTGTTTTTTCTCCAACAAAAGAATAATCTCTTTCATTATAACTATAATAATCACCAGAAATGTCTTGAGGTCTTGCCATGCCTTCGCATTTGTTTTCTTCAATTTCTATATAAATACCCCGTTCAACAACTCCCGATATTACCCCTATAAATTCTTGACCTATGCGTTCTTCCATATATTTTACTTGCATAAACTTTATAGAATCTCGTTCTGCTTTTGTTGCTAAAACCTCCATAGAAGAACAGTGTTTCATGACAGACTCATAAGTGGCTTGCTGAGGTGATTTTTTTTCATCCAAATAATGTTGTAGTAGTCTATGGGCAACAACATCTGGATACCTACGGATTGGTGATGTAAAATGGGTATAATATTCAAATGCTAATCCGTAATGACCAATATTATTCGTGCTATAAATTGCTTTGCTCATGGTACGAATAGTAAGTGTATCAATGAGGTTTTGCTCCTTTTTATTACGAATATCGTTAAGTAATTTATTTATGGAATGTGCTGTGGTTTCTGGAGATGCTAAATTTAAAGAATAACCAAAACTTGCAATCACATTTTTTAGTTGGTCTAATTTTTCTTCATCTGGTTCGTCATGAACCCGAAATACAAATGTTTTTTTTGGGTCTTGTTTTGCTATAAATTCTGATACTTTTTTATTAGCAAGTAACATATATTCCTCTATAAGTTTATTGGCTTCTTTACTTGTTTTCACATAAACTTCAGTAGGATTACTTTCTTTGTCTAGTTTGAATTTAACTTCTTCTTTATCAAATGAAATAGCACCGCTTTGCATGCGTTTTTTACGAAGTGTTTTTGCTGTATCGTTTAATTGTAATATTGCTTCAACAACAGCGTCGCTTGCTGTGTAAGACTTATTGGTTAAAGACAGCTCTGTGGGAATAGTTCCTTTTTCTGTTTCAATTATATGTTGAGCTTCGTGATAAGCAAATCTATAATTTGAGTTTATAACAGTTCTTCCAAATTTTTGGTTGTGTACGTTTCCCTCTTTATCTAAAGTAAAAATAGCTGAAAATGTAAATTTTTCTTCGTTTGGACGAAGAGAGCAAACTTTATTTGAAAGTTTTTCTGGTAGCATAGGAACTACTCTGTCTACTAAATAAACTGATGTTGCTCGTTGATAGGCTTCATCGTCTAAAATAGAGCCTGGTGTTACATAATGTGATACATCTGCAATATGAATACCTACCTCAAATAAATTATTTTCTAAAGTTTTAAACGATAGTGCATCATCCAAATCTTTTGCATCTGTTGGGTCAATAGTAAATGTTAATACATCTCTATAATCCATACGTTTATCTATTTCTTTAGTAGATAAAGTAGTTTCAATTTTTTCTGCTTCTACTTCTATATGATTATCAAATTTATATGGAAGTCCATATTCAGCAAGTATGGTATGAATTTCTGTTCCTAGTTCACCTGGAATACCTAAAACTTCAAGAATTTTTGCTTGAGGTGATTTTGATTCATTCCATTCTGTAAATTCTATCAAAACACGATCTCCATCTTTTGTATCTACTTCGGGCTCTTTATCAATATAAAAATCTGTAGATGATATCCTTGGGTTTACTTTAACGAAAAGTGTGTTATTCTTCTTTTGTAATGTTCCAACAAATTGTTTTCTTTTCCTTGATAAAATTGCTGTTATTTTTCCTTCTTGTCTTCTCTTTCCTCGGGATGGGTAAACATAAAATTGAACGGTATCACCACCAAAAGCTTTATGGTGTTGGTTTGATGAAATCACAATATCATTCTCAAAATCTTCTGAAATAATATATCCAATACCTTTTCCTGATAAATCCAAAATACCCTCGTGATATTTCTTCTTTTGAGTAAGCTGATAATTCCCCCTTTTTACTTGTTCTATAAGTTTAATATCTTCAAGTTTTTTAAGGCTTTTTATTATATGGTTTCTGCCGCTAGGATCATTTATTCCTAAACGTGAGCCAACCTGTTTATAGGTAAAACTTTGAGTGGGATTTTGTTCTAAAATATTTAGAATACTCTTTTGAATTGAAAGCACTTTCTTTTTTTTACCCATATAACAAATGTACGCTTAAAGTTTCGACAGCAATCTTTATTAACTTTTTAAATAATTATATAATCTTTTATTTTTAATTTAATTTATAAATGGTGGTTATTATGGTGTGTTTATAAATGAAGTAAGTTTATAAATACCTATGTAACATATTAATAATCAATATATTGTAGAGGATTTATATACATTTATAATTGTTTATAACCACTATTATCTTGTTAAATACTTTACTGCAATTTATTATCTTTTATTTCAGATTATTATAAAAGTTTTAGTAATACATTTTTTTAATAAAACACAGTTAAATAGTTATTAAAACTACTTTACTTAGTTATAAACATTAGGCGTAAAAAAGATAAGGTTCATTAAAAAGCTTATTAACAAATCAAAAAATGTATTTTAGTTTTAAAATTACATAAATGCATATTTCAATAGGTAATGACCACGCAGGCCCAGAACTAAAAAAAATCATCTTTTCTTATTTAGAAGCACATCATCATACATATACAAATCATGGTACAGATACTATAGATAGTGTTGATTATCCAGATCACGTTCATCCAGTAGCAGCTGATGTTAGAGATGGTAAAGCAGTATTAGGAATAATAATTTGTGGAAGCGGAAATGGAGCAAATATGACAGCAAATAAATACGCTGAAATTAGATCAGCTTTGTGTTGGACACCAGAAATTAGTGCTTTAGCAAGACAACATAATAATGCAAATATTTTAAGTATTCCAGCTCGTTTTGTTTCGGAAGAAATAGCGCTAGCAATGGTAGATAAATTTATTAATACCCCTTTTGAAGGCGGAAGGCATGAAGGAAGAGTAAATAAAATAACACAATGTCGATAAAATGGCAAACTAAAAAATGGAACGAATTAACTAAAGAGCAACTTTATGAGATACTCCAACTTCGCTCTGAAGTGTTTGTCGTAGAACAGGCGTGTGTTTATCAAGATCTTGATGGAAAAGATGAAATGGCGGTTCATGTTTTAGGGCACAAGGAAAACGAAATCATAGCCTATGCCCGTGTTTTTAAAAACACCGGCTCTTGCGTTATAGGCCGTGTTCTTGTGAAAGAAAAATATAGAAATCGCAGCATTGGAAAAAAAGTTTTGAATGAAAGTATAAGAGAAATACCTAAACATGAAAAAATTTATATTTCAGCACAAGAACACTTAAAAAACTTTTACGGTTCGATCGGTTTTTCTCAATCAGGTGAAGGCTATCTTGAAGATGGCATTCCTCATATTCCTATGACTCTTTCCCCTCGATTACCCATTGATTCATAATATTTAGCATCGGCTTTTGTAACTCTTTTAAATGAGGGATTTGTTTCCCTAGAAAAAGAAAAAAAACATTTCCATATACTGGAATGTAACCTTCGCGAGAACGCAGTTGTTTGAATTGTTCACGCATTAATCGCTTGATGCGATTTCTGTCAACTGCTTTAGGAAAAGAACGTTTTGATACACCAAACCCAACATAAAGAGTGTGTTTGTTGTTTTTTACCCCTACAAGTTTAAGAGGCCCTTTTTTAAAATGTGTACCCTCTACAAAAAGGAGCTCTATTTCCTTTTTACTTTTAAGTCGAGCAACTTCATTTTTTATTTTCGAAAACATTATCATCTAAATTTATATCAGCCATTAACCCTGTAGGGTCAATACGGATTTGTGAAATGGTTTCATATGGCGCATCAATCAGCAATGTATATTTTGGTCTTGCCCAAGCCCAATCTTTTTCTTTTTTCCATTGGCGAATTCCTTCAAGGGGAGGTTTTTCACCAAACATCATTTGAAGAGGGATATAATGTATTTCGACTCGCGTGTCGTTGTAAAACACACCTAAATCGATAGGCATTCCAATAGTACCAACGCGCTCTAACACAATTTCAGTTTGTTTTCCTTTTGCTGAGACCTCTTTTATTCGGTAATCAACAACTGCTGTTGTACGCGCCCAATCATTTACATACCATTCCAACTGGATTCCAGAAATCTTTTCAGCAATCCGCTTAAAATCATTAGGTGTTGGGTGTTTAAACGCAAATTCACGATAGAATTTTTTTAAGGATTGCATGACAGCATCTGGTCCGATGATATATGCTAATTGACTTAAAAAAACGGCCCCTTTATCATAACTAGCTACTCCGTAAGCGGTATTGGTATTAAATCGATCTGCATGCGTGGTCAAAGGTTCTTCCAAATTATTTTTAACAACAAAGCGGTAATCATTGTATGCCCTACTAAAAGGATTTTCAACCCTTTTTAACTGCTGTTCGCCTAATGCATCAATAAACGATGTAAACCCTTCATCCATCCAGGCATATTTAGATTCGTTAAATGCCAACACATGTTGAAACCATGAATGAGCAAGTTCGTGCGAAGTAACCCCATACAAGCTTTCATACGTACGCTCACCTGTTATAAGCGTACACATTGCGTACTCCATACCCCCGTCACCCCCTTGTAAAACCGTGTACTGTTTATACGGATACTGCCCAACAGCTTCGTTAAAAAAAGTCATCAAAGCTGCGGTATCAGCTTGAAGACGCTTCCAGTTTTTTATGATTTTAGGGTTGTTTTTATATAAAAAATGAAGGGAAACACCATTTGGTCCCTCAAATGTATCATGGATATAATTGGGATCAGCGGCCCATGCAAAATCATGAACATTTGGCGCTATAAAACGCCAGGTCAAGTTTTTTCCTTTTGTTTTTCCTTTTTTATCTCCGTAGCCATGACCAACTTCTTCTGGGTTTTGTAGGTATCCCGTACCACCAACAATATAGCTTTTGTCTAATGTTAGGGAGACGTCAAAGTTTCCCCATACACCATGAAATTCACGCCCCACGTATGGATTTGCATGCCATCCCTCATGATCATACTCAGCTAATTTTGGATACCATTGAGTCATAGAAAGCGCAACACCTTCTGCGCTATCACGGCCACTTCTTCTTATTTGTTTAGGTATTTGACCCTCAAAAACCATAGACAACGTTGTGCTTTCGCCTGGAGGAAGCGGTACAGCAAGAGGCACCACCAGGATAGTTTCTTCTTCTTTAAACACCAAAGGAACTCCGTCTTGTAAAAGCGATTTAGCGTGTAAAAAACCGATTTCTTTAGGGGTTAATTTCTCAATACGCGCACCTACTCTGCTATCTGGATCTGCAATCGATCTTGAGCGAACATCCATTTCACTATTGGGCTGAAAGGCATTAAAGTAGAGATGATAAAACACACGCTTCAAGGTGTCAGGAGATTTATTGGTGTAAACTAAATCTTGAGTTCCTTCATACTTAAAGCGTTTAACGTCTATAGAAACGTCCATGGTATAATCTACATGTTGTTGCCAATACCCACTTTGTGACTGTGCAAAGACAGATAGACTAGCAAGAAAACAAACAAATAATTTCATAATTGATTTAGGGAGTTAAAAGGAATAGATTCATTTAAGCGAACCCCTCTATCAGTATGTTTTACGGTTATTAAGGGGTTTTTAGCGTCGTGCTGCATAAAGAGCAGAGAATTATTGGTTGCGGCTTGATCTAAGAACAATGCCTTCTCTTTAAGGGTTTCCAACGGGCGAATGTCATACCCCATAACATAAGGCAAAGGCAGGTGCCCTACAGTTGGTAAAAGATCTGCCATAAAAACAACAGTTTTCCCATTGAGTTTTATGTGGGGTATCATTTGCTTTTCTGTATGACCATCAACAAACAACACATCAAAACCAAGCGCAGTATTCTTTTGAAACGACTCGTTGTTACGAGACACAAAATGAAGTTGCCCACTCTCTTCAATAGGGAGAAGATTTTCTTTTAAAAAAGAAGCTTTTTCTCTAGCATTAGGACGTATAGCCCAATTCCAATGCGTTTCATTTGACCAGTACCGAGCATTAGGAAAAGATAATTCATATGCAGTTTTAGAATTATTCCAGCGCACAGCACCTCCACAATGATCAAAATGCAAATGAGTTAAAAAAACATCTGTAATATCGTTTCGAGAAAACCCAGCCTTTATAAGAGAATTATCTAAAGAAGCATCGCCCCACAAACCAAAATGGTTAAAAAAACGATCGTTTTGCTTATTTCCCATTCCCGTATCAATTAAAATAAGGCGATCACCATCTTCAATTAACAGCGAACGAGCAGCAAGTTCAATACGGTTTTTTTCATCTGCTGGATTAGTTCGTTCCCACAAAGCTTTTGGGACCACTCCAAACATAGCGCCGCCATCAAGCCTAAAAAAACCCGTTTCTATAGTGTGAAGTGTCATACCCAACGAAAGTACGAAAGTTTTAGCCTTCTATTTTTTTCTTTAGTGCCAACCCAAATTCAATCATTGCCGTTGCCTCGGCAGGAGTAGCGGTCCGCAAAAACTGACGAACAATTAGCTCATTACCATTTGACATAACATGATAGAAACCGTAGGCTGAAAAGAAGGAAATAAGCTCTTCCGAAAAGAAATCACGGACAGCACTGGGATTATCCCCGCGAACATAAAAATCTCTTGAAAAAGTCGGGTTTTTCGGAAAATCTATGTCATGAAACCCAGCCAGATTTGATAGTTTTTCAAGAAGCATTTCGCGATCAAAAGAGAATACAGGAACGGTATTTTTGAGCTTTATATGTAAAAAGGTAGTTTGCACACTTTCTTTCGCAATAAACACGCCTTCACTGTATTTTATGTCAAATAATGAAATGCTATTTTCTGCATTAGACAATTGATTGTACACACGCTCAACAGAAGTGGTTTCATATCCAATGTACTTTTGCAGTAGAAGTTTTTTGGTTTTGGGCGCATCTTGATACCCCCACCCTTTCTCTCCAGCCAACGCTTCTAGTTGTTGCTGACGTTTGGTACGACCTCCGCCAAAAACACGCAGCTTTTCCATTGGGCGCAGTGTTCGCACAGCAAAAGGATGACTGGAGTCCGTTTGATGTACATCCAGTCCAATGATTTCTACACTCCCTCCCTTTCTCACAAATAATTCCTCGTAATTATTAAGGCTTTCCTGTACGGTGTGATCTACAAAAGAACAAAGGGAAAAGTCTACAACAGCTTGTGCGTTTTGTGGAATTTTATCAAGCTTTGCTTTGAGTTTGTAGAAGTTTAAAAAAGTGCAAAAATGTATAATTCCCACATAATATTTTTGAGTTTCACCTTCTTTGTACATGAGTACATTGGGTTTTAGTAAGTTTCGAGAAAACAACCAGAATGCCTTATTCAACACCACATGCACAACAAAAGTAGCGAGCAACCCAATCAATATTCCTGTAATTAAATCTGTAAGCAGCGTAGCAACAAGCGTGGTAAGGAAAATAAAGAGCTGTTCTTTTCCAATTCGATACATACGAACGAAGATTTCTGGAGCCGAAAGCTTATACCCTGTATATACTAAGATTGCCGCCAAAGCAGTAAGTGGAATTCGCCTTAGTTGTTCTTGAAAAACAAGCACCATCACAAAAAGAAACAACGCATGGAAAAAGTTAGAAATACGCTTTGTTGCTTGGTTATTTACGTTCACAGAGCTTCGCGCAATCACCGTTACCACATTCATCCCTCCTAAAAACCCACTTACAATAGTGGCCACACCCAGCGCTTTCATGTCTTTGTTGGTGTTGGAACGACGTTTTTCGGGGTCTAATTTATCAACAGCCTTAATACTCAACAGCGATTCTATACTAGAAATAAGGGTTATTGAAAGAACAACACCCCAAAAAGCAGGCTCTTGCCACTTTGAAAAGTTGGGCGAAGGAACAGAAGTCAGTAAGTTATCTGGCAATGAAATCAATAGCACATCACTTATAGGGTTTCCGTCTCCTAGATAGGTTGCGTAAGCATCAAAACCAAGGGCTAAAACAACCACCCACATGGGGGCTGGAACAAGGTGAAAAAAACGATTGGTAATTTTACTGTAAAACACCATTATGAGTAAACTTAACACCCCAATGGCAGCAGCGTATAATTGACCCGAAGAAGCCTCCGAAAGTAACCGAAGAAGCAATTCAGGAATACCAATTACGAGCTCTAGTGCCGACCCTTTGGTTTCTAAGTCGCCAAGCATTACATAAAATTGTTTAAGTAAAATGGTAATTCCAATAGCCGAAAGCATCCCCTGTATGGCTGTTGCCGGGAAAAAGTCACTAAGGGCGCCAAAACGCAAAAAACCAAAAATTAGCAACAATACACCAGAAAAAATAACTGCAGCCAAAGCATATAAATACCCCGCCTGAGCATTACCCTCTCCTAGCACGGTAACCGCTCCAAGCAAAACAACAACCAAACCATTTCCAGGCCCAGTAATAGTAACATACGAACCACCCAAAACAGCAACCAGTACGCCTCCAACGACAGAAGCAATAATACCAGCAATAGGGGGAAACCCTGAAGCAATAGCCAATCCAAGCGCTAAAGGCAATGCAATAAGCGAAACCACAAAGCCAGCAAAAATATTGCTGCGTAGCCCAGTAAACAATGAAGGTTTTGAATGTGCCATTAGCGAACGATTAATACATCAGTGGGTAAATCAGATAAAATATATTCTAAATCGTGCGGAAATATTCGATCCCAAATAGAGTTTGTTTGTGGCGCATTCATAACCAATAAATCGGCACGAACTACTCGAGCAAAATGCCCAATAGAATAGCCGCGCTTTCCAAAAATAGGCTGTACATCATAATCAATGGTGGTTTTATTTTCTTCAGAAATATGACCCAAGATGTTTTGCACACGTGTGTTTTCTCGAAGCCTGATGCGCTCTTTTATAATGGTTGATTTTCTTAGACTGCGATCGTCATCAACCTTAACAGCAACGCTGTCTTCGGGAATTTCTTCAACAATAGTAAGCCGATTTGCCCCCAATGCGGTTAAAAAATAAAAGGCTCTTGAAATAGCCGTTTCTGTTTTTTCATGAGCTAGCCCGTTAACAACTCCATAGGCACATTGAATTCTATCAATGGAAGGTTTTATAAGTAATAACACATCACAAGGACATTTTCGAGTAAGTTTTCGAGCAACAGAACCTAAATAATATTTTAGCAAACCTTCACGCTGGATAGCTCCAAGGATAAGGAGGTCAGCTTTTTCAGAAACACATGCATTTAGTAATACTTCAACAGGATTTCCCGCTTTCCACAACACACGATACGTCGGAAATTCATCTGTGAAGCCAGCAATAATTTTAGATAGAGAAGCCTCTTTATCAGCAGATTTTTCACCCACGTGAACGAGTACAAGTTCGGCATTGAAAAGAACACTCATCCGAAGCGCCTCAAAAACATTTGCTTGCAAATTGGGAGAAAACGCCACCCCAACGACTATGGTGTTGTATACGCTATTGTGCATGTTTTGAAATATAGGAAAAATGTTATTACAGGGGGTAAAAAAATAAAAAAAAGAGGATTTTAATTTTAAATAAAAACAGACAAATTAAAAAGCAGGAACAAACCCCAACGCCTAATCATTAAGCTTAAGGACTGCCATAAATGCTTGTTGCGGAATTTCTACATTTCCTATTTGGCGCATTTTCTTTTTCCCTTTTTTCTGTTTTTCAAGAAGCTTTCGTTTTCTAGTAATATCCCCTCCGTAGCATTTTGCAGTAACATCTTTTCGTACAGCCTTAACGGTTTCTCGAGCAATAATTTTAGCACCAATGGCTGCTTGAATAGGAATATCAAACTGTTGACGCGGAATCATTTTTTGCAGCTTTTCACAGATTTTTTTACCAAGGCCATAAGCATTATCCGTATGCACAAGTGCTGATAGCGCATCTACAGAATTACCGTTTAGTAACACGTCTACCCGAACAAGTTTTGAAACGCGCATTCCAATAGGGCTATAATCAAATGACGCATACCCTTTAGACACAGATTTTAAGCGATCGTAAAAATCAAAAACAATTTCAGCCAAAGGCATATCAAAGCTAAGTTCTACTCGTTCTGGAGTCAAGTAGTTTTGGTTTGTAATCACCCCTCGTTTTTCAATACAAAGCCCCATAACATTCCCCACAAAATCAGACTTTGTTATAATTGTAGCCTTAATATAAGGTTCTTCAACACGATCAACTACTGAGGGGTCCAATAAATCGGACGGATTGTTAACGAGCACAATCTCTTGCGGATTTTTTCTAGTGTACGAATGATACGAAACGTTGGGAACCGTGGTAATAACAGTCATATCAAATTCACGTTCCAAACGTTCTTGTATAATTTCTAAGTGTAGCATTCCTAAAAACCCACAACGGAAACCAAAGCCAAGAGCAGCAGAACTTTCAGGCGCAAAAACCAATGAGGCATCATTAAGCTGTAAACGCTCCATAGAAGCACGGAGTTCTTCATACTCCTCTGTGTCTACAGGATAAATACCAGCAAAAACCATGGGTTTAACCTCTTCAAAACCTTCAATAGCCTTATCAGTGGGCTTCGATACCGAAGTGATGGTATCTCCCACTTTTACCTCTTTGGCTTCTTTTACACCAGTAATAAGATAGCCAACATCACCCGCAAGCATTTCCTTACGCGGTTCTTGTTTTAACTTTAATGCACCAATTTCATCAGCAAAATAATTTTTGCCAGTTGCCATAAACTGTACGTGCTCGCCTTTACTGATTTTACCATTTAAAATTCGGAAATAAGTTTCTACTCCTCGAAAAGGATTATACACGGAGTCAAAAATAAGCGCTTGAAGTGGCGCGTCAACATCTCCCTTAGGAGCAGGGACTTTTTCAATAATAGTACGCAGAATGTTTTCTATCCCTAACCCAGTTTTGGCAGATGCATGAATAACTTCATCAGCAGTACAGCCAAGTAAGTCTACAATATCATCGGTTACTTCTTCTGGGTTGGCAGAAGGTAAATCGACCTTGTTTAAAACCGGAATTATCTCCAAGTCATTTTCCAAAGCAAGATATAAGTTCGATATGGTTTGTGCCTGTATGCTTTGCGCTGCATCGACTACCAAGAGCGCACCTTCGCAAGCAGCAATAGACCGAGAAACTTCGTAAGAAAAATCAACATGGCCAGGAGTATCAATTAAGTTAAAAACATAAGTTTCACCATCAAGGGTGTAATCCATTTGAATAGCATGCGACTTAATGGTTATTCCACGTTCGCGTTCCAAATCCATGTTGTCTAAAAGCTGAGCTTGTTTTTCGCGATCTGTAACAGCGCCAGTTGCATCAAGGAGGCGGTCTGCAAGGGTGCTTTTACCGTGATCGATGTGTGCGATAATACAGAAATTTCGAATGTGCTTCATAGTATAGAAAACGCCTTAGTAGACAAAGATACGGGATGCAAGGCTAGAGGAAGCGATTAAGCCAATAAAAAACTTATTTTTGAAAAAAAGAAATTCATGACGCACCTACGCACCATACTACAGTTTTTTTTGGCCGCTGTCTTTTTATTTTCAGCCTACACTAAAGCGATTGCTCCTGGATTTTTCGAAATCTTACTTGAACAACAAGGCTTAGTACCCAATCGTCTTTATGGCGCATGGGCAACCCGTGCCATTATTGCACTAGAAACATGGTTGGCCATTGGCTTGCTTTTGCCTTTCTACACTCGCCTATTGTTGCGCCTAAGTTTTGGGATGCTGTTATTTTTTTCATTGCACCTTGTGTATTTAATTGCTATTGGAAATACCGAAAATTGCGGATGCTTTGGAGAAATGATTAGCATGTCTCCTTTAGAGTCTCTGGTAAAAAATATTGTATTGATTGGGGCAAATGGGTTTTTATTGCAATACCGCTATCGTGAATCCAAACCCTCTTGGTTTACTTGGGCATTATTACCCACGCTTTTTGCTGCTGCTGTTTTTATTTGGCCAGTAAGCACGAAAATAGACGAAGTAGTAGCAAAATTTCCTCAATTTGAACAAAGCAGCTCAATTGATTTAACGCGGGGAGAATATCTAGTAGCAGTATTAAATTTAAGCTGCGAGCATTGCCAAGAAGCAGCAAGCGAAATCACACAACTTCAAGAGCAATCCATAACCCTTCCACAAGTGGTTGCGTTGTTTTTTGAAGAAGGCGGTACAACAGTGGCAGAATTTAATGCGTTAACGCAATCGGATTTCCCTTACCATATGATAGACGTAAATACATTTTTCGATTTAATAGGCAGTGCACCCCCTAGAGTATATTGGGTTGAAGATGGCGAGGTTAATCAATTTTGGGATGAAAATATTGGCGAAGGAATTCAAACTACTTTTACACCTTAATGGTTAAGATTGGCGACATAGCGCTTGGCGACTTCCCGCTATTGCTTGCTCCTATGGAGGATGTAAGCGACCCTCCTTTTCGTGCACTGTGCAAAGAGCAAGGCGCGGATGTGGTATACACAGAATTTATCTCTAGCGAAGGCCTAATTCGTGATGCAGCAAAAAGCGTAATGAAACTGGATATTTATGAAGCTGAACGGCCCGTTGGGATTCAGATTTTTGGGGCGAATCTTGATTCTATGTTGCAGTCTATCGATATTGTAGAAAAAACCAACCCAGATATTATTGATATAAACTTTGGCTGTCCGGTAAAAAAAGTAGTTTCTAAAGGGGCAGGTGCAGGAATTTTAAAAGACATACCGCTAATGGTGTCGCTAACTGCAGAAATGGTAAAGCGAACACATTTACCGGTAACGGTAAAAACCCGCTTGGGGTGGGATCACGACTGTATTAAAATTGTGGAGGTGGCCGAACGACTGCAAGATGTTGGCGCTAAGGCGATTTCGATTCATGGCAGAACCCGCGCCCAAATGTATAAGGGCGATGCGGATTGGACCCTTATTGCAGCTGTAAAAAACAACCCTCGTATGCACATACCCGTTTTTGGTAATGGTGATGTAAACTCTCCAGAGCGTGCGGCAGAAATGCGTGACGAATTTGGCCTAGATGGCGCAATGATTGGTAGGGCAAGCATTGGAAACCCGTGGTTTTTTAGAGAGGTAAAACACTTTTTTGAACATGGTACGCATGCTACACCACCCACATTAGCAGAACGCGCAGCAATGGCAAGGCGTCATTTGGAAATGGCCATTGATTGGAAAGGCGAAAAGCTAGGTGTTTTTGAGACACGCCGCCATTATACCAATTATTTTAAAGGAATTCCTGACTTCAAGCCCTTCAGACAACGGCTTGTTACTGAAGATGATTCAGCAGATGTTTTTGCGGTATTAGATGAAGTAGAAGAACTTTTTGGGATTACAGCTTAACAACCACTCCCTTTACCACATGTGACGTTAGCCAAGAAACCAACGTGCTTAACCCGCCAACAAGCGCAAGAATAATCCATAGCGTAGACCACTCTAAGGCAACAGGATAGGGCAAATAAGACCCAGGGATATGCACAAGCGCAAAACTTTTTTGAGCAAAAACCAGAATAAAAGCGAGCAAAAGACCGATGCCACTTCCCGCACCACTAAGCAACAGACCTTGCATAAAAAAAACTCGCCTAAGCTCGGGTAAGGGCGCCCCCAATTGATACAGCGTTCGGAGATTACTTTTCTTTTCTAACAGCGTCATAATAATGGCTCCCACAACATTAAACAACGCAATAAGCAGCACAAGACTTAGGATAGCAATAACAGCGATGCGTTCGGTTTGTAGCATTTTATAAAGTGCGGGATTTAGCTGGGCCTTGGTTCGCACGTTGAACCCTTTACCTAATAATACCTGAAGGTCTTTTTGCACCACCTGTGTATCTGCCAAAGGGTTAAGCTTCAAGTATAGCCCATTAGCGGTTTGTACAGGAAGCCTTAAAAGCTCTTGAACCATTTCTAAGGGAGCAAAAGCCGTAGTTTCGTCTACTGTGTCGCCTAACTGAAACACGCCTCGTACCCGAGCGGTTTGTGAACGAAACGGCTGTTGATTTAGCACACTTTTTCCAGGCTTGTTTGGCACGAGTAACGTTATCCCTTCGGGGTGATCATAAGCGGCGCTATCTAATTGTGACAACAACCCAATACCTAACACCAGCTCGTAAGCGTTGGGCTGTACCCATTCGCCCACCAAGGTTTCCCCATCTACAACAGCATTGAACAAGCTATCTACACCAATCACATTGGCAAAGGCTGTTTGATCTCCAAAACGCAACATCATTTCTTGTGCTAGCGTAGCCGACAAAGCCAACACTTCAGGATGGTTTTGAATAGCCATTATTGTAGGGTCTTGGATGTCTATTTGATTACCAAGGGTAGCTTCAATATACAATTCAGGATCAAAGGCATGGGTAAACTCTAAACCAAATTCACGAAGCCCACCAAATACAGATAGCACGATAAAAAAAGCAAACACAGCCACACCTACTACAAAGGCAGCAAAGCGACCGATAAGGGACACGGCGTTTCTTTTGCGAACCCCAAAGGTATACCGAAAAGCAAGTAGGTGAGAGAAGCGCATGTTATTCTTTCAAAGGGTCGTTTTTACGCGTTAGGGAATTTTCAATAGCATCGATGTATTCTAGTGAATCATCAAGGTAGAAAGAAAGCGCAGGGATTTTTCGTAAATCATGGCGAAGCTTTTGTGCCAAATCATGTTTTAAAAGCGTAGCATTTTGTTTTACCCCTCCCAAAACTTCAGAAGCCTTGTTGTGAGGAAATATGGATAAATATACTTTGGCCACACTAAGATCGGCCGCAACAATCACCTTTGAAATAGAAAGGACAAGGTTTTTCACACCTTCCTTTCGGATCGCTCCTTGAAGCAAATTGGTGATTTCTTGTTGTAGAAGCGCATTAATTTTTTTTTGCCGTTGTGTTTCCATGCCTCAAAAGTACTAATAACCCAGCCAAACCACATCCAAAGCTGTATTTTTACATATGGATTTCCCTATTCGAAAAATTGTTCATGTTGATATGGATGCTTTTTTTGCATCGGTTGAACAACGCGATAACCCAGAGCTCCGAGGAAAGCCAATTGCCGTAGGGGGTGGCTCAGAACGAGGCGTGGTTGCCGCAGCAAGTTATGAAGCACGTCCCTTTGGAGTGCGCAGCGCAATGTCGGGAAGACAAGCCAAAAAGCTATGCCCAGCGCTTATTTTTGTCCCCTCAAATTTTGACCGATATAAAGAAGCATCAAATCAAATCCGCGAGATTTTTTATCAGTATACCGACCTAGTTGAACCGCTGTCATTGGACGAAGCCTATTTGGATGTAACCGAAAACAAAAAAGGGATGGTTTCTGCCTCCCAAGTGGCGGTTGAAATTCGCAATAAAATATATGAAAAGACACAACTTACAGCTTCTGCAGGGATTTCAATAAATAAATTTTTAGCTAAAGTAGCAAGTGATTTTAATAAGCCCAACGGACAAAAAACAATACCTCCAGAAGAGGTTTTATCTTTTTTAGAAGCGCTTGATATCCGGAAGTTCCATGGCATAGGTAAAGTAACAGCAGATAAGATGTATCGACTTGGGATATATACGGGGGCAGACTTAAAAAAGCGATCATTAGAGGAACTTTCGGAAAAGTTTGGCAAGTCGGGAGCATATTACTATCAAGTTGTTCGAGGGATTCACAGCAGTCCTGTTCGTGTAATTCGTGAGGCCAAATCCGTAGGGGCCGAACGCACATTTACCGAAAACCTGTCGAGTGAGATTTATATGGAAGAACGACTAAAGGACATTGTTAAGGCCCTTCAAAAACGAATAGAAAAAAACAAAGTATCGGGAAAAACAATCACACTTAAAATAAAATACTCCGACTTTGTAGTACAGACACGTAGTAAAACACTTCCCTTTTATATTGCAGATGGGAGTCTTATTTTGGAAGAGGCCACAACCTTATTGTATCAAGAAAAACTACAAAACTCGGTGCGCTTATTGGGAATATCGCTTTCTAATTTTAAATCAGAAAAAGATCAGGACCCAATAGAGGAACAGCTAAAATTTACATTTTAGATTCTAGAAACCCGAAGGGTGTTTACCATTCCCTTTTCAACAACAGGCATAGCCAAAAGATTGATAAGGGTGCTTCCATCTGTCACATACCCTTTGTCTTTTGCTATTTTATTGATATCAAAAACGGTTTGATCTGTTGAACCATTACCCTCATATAAATAAGCTTTAACGCCCCATAACAGGTTTATTTGTGCCAATATTCGTGGGTTAGAGGTAAAGACTAGAATTGATGCTTTTGGTCGCCAAGCCGAAATTTGATAAGCAGTATATCCACTGTTAGTTAGCGTACAAATTGCTTTTGCCTCAATTTCGTTTGCCATGATAGAAGCATGGTAACATACAGATTTGGTAATAAACCGATCATTTTTATTAATAGGCGCTTGTAGGGGTACACGAATAAGAGGTGAGTTTTCAACGCTTACCACAATACGGCGCATTGTTTCAATTACTTCCACAGGATATTTACCAACCGAAGTTTCACCAGAAAGCATTACGGCGTCGGCGCCATCCATTACCGAGTTTGCAACGTCATTTACTTCTGCACGCGTTGGCGTTAACCCATCTATCATGGACTCCATCATTTGCGTAGCAACAATGACAGGAATACGCGCCATCTTAGCATGCTGGACAAGTTCTTTTTGCACCAAAGGAACTTCCTCAGCGGGAACTTCAACACCTAGATCACCTCGAGCCACCATAAGGCCATTACTGGCTTGTACGATTTCTTCAATGTTTTCAAGGGCTTCAGGCTTTTCGATTTTTGAAATAATAGGAATATCAAATTCACCATGTTCTTTGATTAATGCACGTAAATCTTCAACATCTTGTTTATGACGTACAAAGGAAAGAGCAATCCAGTCTACATTTTGCTTAATTGCAAAAAGCGCATCTTCAATGTCTTTTTTGGTAAGTGCTGGTAAGGAAATGTTGGTGTTTGGTAAATTAACTCCCTTTTTGGACTTTAATTCACCTCCTTGAATAACACGAGCGATTACGTTTTCTTTTTTATCGGTGCTGACTACCTCAAAAATCAATTTTCCATCATCTAAAAGAACGCGCTCACCAGGGCTTACATCTTTTGGAAATTGTTTGTAATTCATGTAGATAGCGTCGGCGGTTCCTAGTTCTACTTTTTGAGTAGTAAACCGTACTTCTTGCCCCTTTTCCACAAGAGTTCCAGGCGTCATTACACCTACACGAAGCTTGGGGCCTTGTAAATCTGCTAGGATGGCCACTTGAAACCCAAGCTTCTGATTAAGCTCTCGAATAATTTGGATGCGCTCTAATACGTCTTCGTAATCTGCATGGGAAAAGTTGATGCGGAAGACATTAACTCCGTTTTCCATCATGGCTCCAATTATTTCACGAGATGAAGATGCAGGTCCAAGCGTGGCTACAATTTTAGTTTTTTTAATTTTTCTCATTGTTAAAAGGTCAATTGTTCTTTTATATTGTTTAGTTTTTTTGGCAACCTGTAGCATGATAATACACGCCCCAAGGATTGAATTTTTTTAAGCAAGCTATCTGTTAGCCCATTAACGCAAACCAAAAGATCAACACGATCGAGCTGCGGGAATAAAACGGCACGCTGTTCTAATTGATCAAAAAGCGAATTAGCAAAAGCTTTTTCGGCTTTGGTATAACAGTTTTCTACTACGTGCCACGACTGCTGCATTATTGAACAATCGTACGCATAAACCGCAAAAGAGTGATTTGATTTCGAAAGGACAATGTCTTCGTTGCTTCTTTGAAGCGACAGCCCAAGGAGTCGGTTTAGGTTAAAAACAAATAAATAAGAAGGTAACACCGTGTTTACACAGATAACGTCTTGGTCGTTTTCAACAGGCTCCAAGTTAAGCTTGTGTTTTAACATATTAATTGCTTGATGCGAATATACTGTACAATTTTATAGAATATGGATTTTGTAGCAGGTATAATGGATTTTTTTAATGCTTGTTCTTAATAGACTTAATTTGACTTTGGAAGTGAAAATAGCCTCTTTTTGACACCTTTTCAACGGCCTTTTTTTTATTGGTTGCTCGTGCAGTTGCGACTACGCTCCCGCCAACCAACAACGAAGCCTTGTAATAATTTACCTTTTCAGTTCCATTATCATCGATCACGTCAAAGCAATAATCCATGTGTTTTTTCTGAAACCAATCTACCAAAAGACTTTTATGGCTTAGCACCTTGTTTTGAAGTTTTTCTAAATCTACATAAACATCAATCATGCTTTTATGAATGAATGATGCACACTGTTTAAATCCGACGTCTAAATATACGGCTCCCACCAAAGCCTCAAAGACATTTCCATGTACATCAGGGCCGTATTTTTCCTCAGGCACACTGGAAGAAAGGTGGTCAATAAGGCCTAATCCCGCTCCAACCTCATTTAAAAAACTTCTCCGAACGATTTTGGAACGCATAAGTGTTAACGCCCCTTCGTTATTCTCTGGAAGCTCATTAAAAAGATACTCTGATACTACCGTATTGAGCACAGCATCGCCCAAAAACTCAAGTCTTTCGTAATTAACTTTTTTTCCTGAGGCATCCACTTCTTCCATAGAGGTGTGCGTAAATACGCGCTTGTAAAGAGACAAGTCTTTTGGTAAAAGCCCAGTTATAGATAATACCGCTTTAAATAAAGGGTCATGTTTGTTAGACCGCCCCGAAGGTAGTAACCTGTGGAGCTTCATTACTAATCCATTTTGGCAAACAACACACATGCATTGTGTCCACCAAAGCCAAAGGTGTTACTCATCGCCATGGATACGTCTCGTTTTTGAGCCGTATTAAAAGTAAAGTTAATCTTTGGGTCTATGTTTTCGTCTGCTGTTTCGTGATTGATGGTAGGCGGAACGACACCATGCTTAATACTCATTATTGAAGCAATCGCCTCTACGGCACCTGCGGCACCGAGAAGGTGTCCAGTCATAGACTTTGTAGAAGTTATGTTCATGGAATATAAGTGCTCCCCAAAGACTTCTTTAAGGGCTTTTGATTCTGCCACGTCTCCTAACGGAGTAGAAGTACCATGCATGTTAATTGCATCAATATCTTGAGGAGAAACGCCAGCATCTGCAAGACAGTTTTCCATAACACTTATTGCACCAATACCCTCGGGGTGTGGAGCTGTTATGTGATAAGCATCGGCAGAAAGGCCACCTCCAGTAAGTTCTGCATAAATGGTTGCGCCACGCGCTTGCGCATGCTCTAAACTTTCAAGGATTAGTGCTCCAGCACCTTCGCCCATAACAAAGCCGTTACGGTCTTTATCAAAAGGCCTGGAAGCCGTAGCGGGATCATCATTGCGGGTGGACAACGCATGAAGCGCATTAAACCCAGCAATACTTGCCTTGGCAACACCTGCTTCAGAACCTCCAGTAACCATCACATCGGCATAACCTAATCGAATATAGTTAAGCGCATCAATAATTGCATTTGCAGATGAGGCACAAGCAGAAACAGTCGTGAAATTTGGCCCGCGAAATCCATATTTAATGGAAATCATACCAGGAGCAATATCCGCAATCATTTTAGGAATAAAGAATGGATTAAAACGCGGCGTTCCGTCTCCCTCAGCAAAGTTTAACACCTCATTTTGAAAGGTTTCTAAACCGCCAATTCCTGAACCCCAAATTACCCCAACCTTAGATTTGTCTAAAGCATCCAGATCAAACTTCGCATCTAGCACCGCCTCGTCAGCAGCAACTATTGCATACTGAGTAAAACGGTCCATTTTACGGACTTCTTTGCGCTCAAAGTGATCGAGAGGGTCAAAATTTTTGACCTCACAAGCAAATTGAGTTTTAAATTTAGATGCGTCGAAATAGGTAATAGGAGCTGCTCCACTAGTTCCTGCCACAAGGGCACTCCAATAGTCCTCTCGGTTATTCCCGATAGGAGTTAGCGCTCCAATTCCAGTTACGACAACGCGTCGCCTAAGCATGAAAAAAGATTATTTGTTTCCTTCTATATATTGAATAGCTTGACCAACAGTAGCTATGTTTTCTGCTTGGTCGTCAGGAATTTGAATGTCAAACTCCTTTTCAAACTCCATAATGAGCTCTACAGTATCTAATGAGTCTGCGCCTAAATCGTTTGTAAAGCTAGCTTCAACAACAACTTCGTTTTCGTCAACTCCTAGTTTATCTACAATAATGGCTTTTACACGTGATGCAATATCAGACATAATTTTGGTTTTTATATTTCCGACAAAAATAGAAAAACTTTCACGCACACACATTTTTATTTGCAATAAATCTAATTTATATGGGATAGAGCAAAGCGACTTTAAATGCGTAATTTTGTAAAAAGTATAGTTTATTTTGAAAAACATCCTTGTTTTTGCTTCTGGTTCAGGCACAAATGCAGAAAAAATAATAGCATATTTTGATGCTGTTTCCGAAGTTTCGGTGCAAAAAGTTTATTGTAACAACCCTAATGCGGGGGTCATTGAAAGGGCAGCTAAGCTAGGAGTTGGCACACGAGTGTTTAATCGATCAGCTTTTACAACAGAAGTTTTGGACGAACTAAAAACATTCCGCCCCTCTCTTATTGTATTGGCGGGGTTTTTATGGAAATTTCCAAAACAGATTATTGATGAATTTCCAAACAAAATCATCAATATCCACCCCGCATTGCTTCCCAAATATGGCGGCAAGGGGATGTATGGCAAGCACGTGTTTAATGCTATTGTCGCCAACAACGAAACTGAAACTGGAATAACCATCCACTTTGTAAACGAGGCCTATGATGAAGGAGCGATTATTTTTCAAGCAGCCACCCAATTAACCTCCTCGGACACAGTTGAAGATATCGCCCAAAAAACGCACCGCCTTGAGCACACGCACTTTGCCCCACAAATTCATCAATTATTGCGCGATTAATGAAACAAGTACACCTGTATACTGATGGTTCAGCCCGCGGCAATCCAGGGCCAGGAGGCTATGGATTACTTTTAGAGCTTCCAGGAACGTCCTATAAAAAAGAATGGTCAGAAGGCTTTGAACACACAACAAATAATCGAATGGAGCTGTTGGCTGTTATTATGGGTTTAGAGCTATTAAAGGAATTTCCTTTGGAGGTTACCGTTTTTACAGATTCCAAGTATGTTTGCGACTCTGTAGAAAAAAAATGGGTCTTTCGTTGGGAGAAACAAGGCTTTAAAAAGCAAAAAAACCAAGATTTGTGGAAACGTTTTCTAAAAATATTTAGAAAACACCACGTAAGTATTCGTTGGATAAAAGGGCATAACGAACACCCTCAAAACGAGCGCTGCGACGCCTTGGCCGTAGCCGCATCAAAAAAAGAAAACAAAAAAATAGATCACGGATATAAAGCAAGCACAATATGAACAACAAATTACTCGCCATTGGAACAATGGCTTTCGACGAAATCATCACCCCAACTATGGAATCGGGCAAGGTACTGGGCGGCGCTGCCACCTATATAGGGTTAGCGGCATCTTATGCTGACGCAGAAATAGGGGTTGTGTCTGTTATTGGCGCAGATTTTCCAGAGAAATACTTAAACTTACTTACGTCAAGAGGGATCGATGTTTCTGGAGTAGAAAGGGTTACTGACGGAAAATCTTTTTACTGGAAAGGCAAGTACTACGATAACATGAACAAGCGCGACACTTTGGACACTCAATTAAATGTATTGGCCGCGTTTAATCCTACAGTACCCAAACGTTTTTTAGACGCGTCTGTGGTGATGCTTGGCAATCTTGATCCAAATGTACAGCACAAAGTGTTGGATCAGCTAACGCCAAATAAGGATAGGATTGTATTGCTTGACACGATGAATTTTTGGATGGATTCGCAACTAGCTCCGTTAAAGAATGTTATTAAGCAAGTAGACGTGATTACAATTAACGATGAGGAAGCAATTCAGTTAAGTGGAGAATCTAATCTAGTTACAGCCGCAAAAACCATTCACAATATGGGACCAAAATATGTTATCATAAAAAAAGGAGAGCATGGTGCGTTGTTGTTTTACAAGGACCACCCCTTTTATGCTCCGGCGCTACCTTTAGAACAAGTCATTGACCCAACAGGAGCGGGGGATAGTTTTGCTGGCGGATTATCGGGATATTTGGCAACACAGCAAGAGGTGTCTGCAGAAGTTCTTAAAGAAGGAATTTTGAGAGGGACCGCTGCAGCTTCGCTATGTGTTGGCGCCATGGGAACCAAAGGGCTTGAGGTCTCTGACAAAGAGGCATTCTTACAACAATTAAAAAAACTTAATAGATTGCGAACGATTGCGTGAAAATAGATGAACCTACCGTAATTTTAGTTAATTTTGTCTAATGAGTGATGCCATCAAGCACGAATGTGGAGTTGCCCTAATAAGGCTGCTAAAACCCCTAGACTTTTACAAAGAAAAATACGGAAGTTCGTTTTACGGGCTCCAAAAAATGTATTTAATGCTGGAAAAGCAGCATAACCGTGGACAAGATGGAGCTGGTTTTGCAAGTATTAAGCTCGACATGGCACCTGGCGAACGGTTTATGAGTCGCGTTCGCTCCTCGCAAGCACAGCCAATTAAGGACATCTTTGGAACAATCAACGAGAGGATCAACGCAGTTGAGGAAGAGCTAGACGCAGCCTCTATGTCATCACAAGAATTGAAATCTGCCTTCCCCTATGTGGGAGAAGTGATGCTAGGTCACCTTAGGTATGGCACTTTCGGAAAAAACACCATTGAAAACGTTCACCCTTTTTTACGCCAAAACAATTGGATGCACAGGAATTTAATTGTTGCTGGAAATTTTAACCTTACCAATGTTTCGGAGCTTTTTGATAATCTTGTTGCCCTAGGACAACACCCAAAGGAAAAAGCGGACACGGTTACCATAATGGAAAAAATAGGACATTTTCTAGACGACTCAGTGGCTAAGTTGTACAAAAAACTTAAAACGGAAGGCTTCGGTAAGGAAGAGGCTTCTTCAGAAATTGCCAAACGATTAAATATTGCAAAAATATTAAGAAAGGCTTCAAAGAATTGGGACGGTGGTTATGTGATGGGCGGACTGCTCGGTCATGGAGACTCTTTTGTGCTCCGCGATCCTGCAGGGATTCGGCCAGCATTTTATTATAAGGATGACGAAGTTGTAGTAGTTGCTTCAGAACGGCCAGCCATTCAAACGGTTTTTAACGTATCCATTAAGGATGTGCACGAAATTCAACCAGGAGCAGCCTTAATCATCAAGAAATCGGGGAAAGTAGCTCATGAACAAATAAACATGGCAACGGAGCGCCGCTCCTGTTCTTTTGAGCGGATTTATTTCTCTAGAGGAAATGATGCCGATATTTATAAAGAGCGAAAAGCATTAGGGAAGTTGTTGTTTCCAAAGATTTATGAATCGGTAAATGGGGACTTAAGAAATACGGTATTCTCATATATTCCAAATACTGCTGAAACCTCATTTTATGGGCTTGTTGAACGGGTACAAGATTATATGCTTGAGGAATCTGAAGCTGCAATTCTGAAAGAACCTAATCTTTCTCCAGAACGACTAAAGGCACTACTTTCACCTAGACCACGTATTGAAAAAGTAACAATTAAAGACGCAAAGCTACGGACGTTTATTACAGAAGACAGTAGTCGAGACGACCTAGTGGCCCATGTTTATGACATCACCTATGAGTCGGTGAAACCCAACGACAACCTAGTGATTATAGACGATAGCATTGTACGAGGAACAACATTGGAAAAAAGCATTCTTCGTATTCTGGACAGGCTAAACCCTAAAAAAATTACGGTTGTTTCGAGTGCACCGCAAATTCGATATCCAGACTGTTACGGAATAGATATGGCTCGATTGGAAGATTTAATTGCCTTTAGAGCAATGCTTGCACTATTGGAAGACCACGGAAGAACAGCCCAACTTAAAGACGTTTACAATAAAGCAAAAGAGAGTGTTTCTTCTGGAACTAGCAAAGAGGAGAACTATGTTCAATCGTTGTATAATCAGTTTACAGACGAAGAAATATCAACGAAAATCGCCGCGATGTTACGTACTCCGTCAATAAAAGCTGAGGTTGATGTTATTTTTCAGTCTGTAGACAACCTTCACAAGGCTTGCCCAGACCACTCAGGGGACTGGTATTTTACAGGGAACTATCCTACTCCTGGAGGAAACAAAGTTGTAAACCAAGCGTACATCAATTTCTACGAGGGCAACACAGGCCGCGCTTATTAAAATAGAAACATAATTTTTTTTTGCGTTTTTACTTTGAAATGTAAAAGTAGTTTGTATATTAGCAAAGCCATAACATAAGTAGGTTAAGTTCATGGTAAGATTTGGGGCAAAAAAGGTGGATTCTTTCCACCTTTTTTATTTTATACAAAAAAAAGAGGGTGTTAGCCCTCTTTGTTGTTTTAATAAATAATGGGGATTAACGCGCTGCGTATCGCTTGCTTACTTCACTCCAATTTACAACGTTAAAAAAAGCATTGATATAATCAGGGCGACGGTTTTGATAGTTTAGGTAGTAGGCATGCTCCCATACGTCTAGACCTAGCAACGGAGTGCCATTACAACCAACACCGTCCATTAATGGATTATCTTGATTTGGTGTAGCACAAACCTCTAAGCCTCCATCGGCATGCACACAAAGCCAAGCCCAACCAGACCCAAATTGTGTTGCAGCAGCGGTAGAAAACGCATCTTTAAAGCCGTCGAATGATCCAAAAGCAGCATCAATTGCCTTGCTTAATTCAGAAGACATTTCACCAGAGTCTGGCCCCATAATTTCCCAAAAGAGGCAATGATTGTAGTATCCGCCACCATTATTCCGAACGGCAGCATTGCTCATATCTAGTTCTCCTAAAATAGCTTCAATACTTTTACCAGCTAAAGCTGTGCCATCAATAGCAGCATTTAGCTTTGTGGTATATCCGTTGTGGTGTTTCCCGTGATGGATTTCCATAGTGCGGGCGTCAATGTGTGGTTCCAATGCATTTGTAGCATAAGGTAGTTGAGGGAGTTCAAAAGCCATTGTTATATTTTTTTAGTTTGTACAAATTTAGGCATATATTCCTATATTTAATAAACGAATGTTAGCCTTACTGTGCCTAAAGATAAACAACCGCCGTTTTTAATTTATAATGCCTCTGCTGGAGCTGGAAAAACCTATGCGCTAGTCCGAGCGTATTTATTTAGACTACTTAGTAGTCCTTATCCAAATCAGTTACAGCGGTTACTTGCCATTACTTTTACGAATAAAGCAGCTCAAGAAATGAAAGACCGTATCTTGACTCAACTGCTACGTTTTTCTCAAGACACGCATGTTGCTAAACAGGATAGTATGTTTTTGGAGTTGGCCGATATGGTGGGAATCTCACCCAACGAATTACATAAACGGGCACGAAACACCTACCTATATACATTACATCATTTTGGACAACTAAACGTAGCGACAATTGACAAACTTACGCATCAAGTGATTCGCACCTTTGCCCGTGATTTAGGCATAAACGCACGATTTGAAGTTGCTCTTGACGGCAAAGCTTTTATGGCGGAGGTTGTGGATCGCGTATTAAGCAAGGCTGGAGAGGATCTAGCGCTAACAAAGGTGTTGGTTGATTATGTATTACAAAAGGCAGACGAACTAAAATCTTGGGACATAACTCAGGACATTAGTACGATTGCTGAAATGTTTCTAAACGAAAATCACATGCAGTCCCTTGCGGCTCTTACAGAAAAACCCTTAGAGGCATTCACAACACTTGATAGAAAGATCGAAGCCCAACTAAACACGATTAAAAATCCAATAAAAGATAGCGCAAGGAAAATAATACAAGCCCTAGACCAGTCCAATATTAGCCACGAGCATTTTCCATATCAATTGTTGCCAAAATTGTTAAAGCAATTGGAATGCGGCAAATGGCCTAACGAACCGCTAAAGCGAACACTTATAAAACACCTAGAAAAAAGGACTTTCTTAAAAGCCTCTGTTTCACCAGCGCTACAAGCAGCATTTGAAACTCAATTGGACCCAATTGTAGACTTACTTAGCAGTTACAAACAACTATGGCGACAATACACGCTGCTTGTGATGTTGCGAAAAAACATTATCCCCTTGTCCCTTATGCAGCGCATTGGGCACGAGGTGACGTCGCTTCAACAAGAACGCAATAGCCGTTTGTTGGGGTTTTTCAACAAGCATATTGCAGACACTATTAAAGATACGGCAACTCCGTTTATTTACGAACGTTTAGGTGTTAGGTACCAGCATTTTTTTGTGGATGAATTTCAAGACACCTCTAAACTTCAATGGTCAAATCTAAATCCATTATTTTCCCATGCATTGGAAGATGGTCAAGGCAACGGATCTTTGCTGTTGGTTGGAGATGCGAAGCAGTCCATTTACCGCTGGCGCGGAGGAGACCCAGAACAGTTTATGGAATTAGCTAGCAAGAAAACCCCTTTTAGCACGGCGCCTGAAGTAGAGACATTACCAACCAATTACCGTAGCGGAGCAGAAATTATTACATTTAATAATGCGTTTTTCACGCAAGCCGCCCAAGTTTTGCCCCTAGACGCTCAACAACACCTTTATGTAGATACGTGTAATCAGCAAGCGAATTCCAAAGATGGCGGCTATGTAACCTTATCGGCTATAGAAGGGAACAATAAAGAAGAACAGCTAATGTCGTACCAAGCAGCAGTTTTGACGCGGGTACAAGACTGTATTTCTCAGGGATATAATCCTCTAGACATTTGTGTTTTAGTCAGAAAAAACCAACAAGGCATTCAAATGGCAAAGGCGCTTACAGAAGCAGGAATTCCGATTACTTCATCCGAGTCTCTACTCATTTCTCAAAGCCCCGAAGTTCAGTTTTTAATACAGCTTGTAAAGCTTCGTTTAACCCCACAAAATAAGCAGCACCAATATGCCGTTTTAGAAAAGATTGCCCTTGAAAAAGAAGACCCTTTTACATGGACTCTTTCTCAAGCCAAACGCCCCTTTAAGGAAGTATTGGCATCATTAACAAATAATAAATTTGACTTTGATGTCTTTCAACAACTCACATTATATGCAGCGCTGGAATATGCGATTTGGGCATTTGCTCTAACAGGCGAACTAACAGCGCACATTCAAGCTTTTTTGGACGAAGTATTAAAATTACAAGCAAAAAAAGAAGCCACAACAACCCAGCTACTTGCTTATTGGGAACAGCAGAAGGAAACCTTGACTGTTCGACCTCCTGATGGGAGAAATGCAGTACGTATAATGACTGTTCACAAAGCAAAAGGACTTGCATTTCCAGTTGTTATTCTTCCATTTGCTGACAGTGCCTGGATGGATGGAAACACTAAGTATGCCTGGTTTCCTTTGCCCGAAGACGCCTACGCTCCTTTTGAAGAGATGTTACTTCCCGTGTCTAAAAGACTTATGGACCTTGGGGCAGGCGCTCAACAAACATTCAATACCTTTTACGCACAAGCAGTTTTAGACACACTTAATACGTTGTATGTTGGAATGACACGCCCAGTAGACGAGCTTCATATTTTGACACAATTTAGAGAGGTGAAGGATACACCTAAAAGCCTTGCAGATATTTTTAGCCAACAGTTTCCAGACATCCAAAACCAAACAATAACGATAGGTGCACGTAACCAATCGGAGCTCGCCCAGTCAATTCCAACAAAAACAAAATCGACTCCTTGGAGCTTTAACGCTTCGCATGTTAGTAATGCGATGGCCATTAACTCAGATAAAACAGAGGAAGCACAATTTGGGGTATTGTTTCATGAAGTAATGGCTCAAATTACGGTTCCGCAGGACGTTGAGCATGCACTGGCATTGACTAATGCGAAGGATCGTATAGGGGCAAAAGGATTTGAAAAGCTTGTAGACCAGGTAACGAAAGTTGTAACCGACCCAAAGTTGCGCGAATTTTTTAATCCAGCCCACACGCATTATTGTGAACGACCGGTGCTTACTGAAAGCGGAACAATCGTTCGACCCGACCGTTTTGTAATAACGAAGGATAACGAAGGGCTTTTAATTGACTATAAAACGGGGGATTATAACAAATCACACCAGGATCAATTAAACAATTATGCAAGTAATTTAACCAAAAGTGGAATCACAATTAAACAAAAAATGATTGTTTATACTGAAAAAAAGCACCAATTGGTAGAAGTTTATTAAATTTGTCGAAATGTATAATCTACTAAAATGAAAAACTATTTATTTTCTCTACTAATGTTGGCTGGTATTTCAACCGGTGTTATGGCACAAAACGACGCAAACCCTTGGAAACTAACTCTTGGGACTAACGGAGTTGATCTTGATGGATTTCAAGATGTCGAAGAATTACAGGTTTCACCAATGCTATCTTATTTAGGAGTTTCTCGCTATATAGGATCCGGTTTTTCTGTTGAGTTAACAGGAACACTTAACAACCTTGAGCGTTTGAGCGGTGAAGACCACTTATATTACGCACTTGATTTAGGAGCTGCGTTGTCTTCTAGGCAAATTATTGATTTAGGAAACTTTGAACCAACAATTCATGCAGGAATAGGGTACAACTCTATTGACAGCGAATCTTTCTTGGTTTCATATGCAGGACTTGGTCTTAACTATTGGTTTAGCGACGCACTTGCTTTAACTATTAAATCTACATTTAAAGGATATTCATCAGAAATTGATGATCTTTTAGGCAATGGCGCTGGCGGAGATACGCACATGCAGCACACTGCAGGATTTTCTTTTGCTTTCGGAGATGGCGACACTGACCGTGACGGCGTTAAAGATAGCCTAGACGAATGTCCAGAAGTTCCTGGTTTAGAAAGTCTAAACGGATGTCCAGATGACGATGGCGATGGCATAAAGAACAGTGCTGATGACTGTCCAATGACTGCTGGTTTAGCGGCATTAAACGGTTGTCCAGACGCAGACAGTGATGGCATTAAAGACAGCGACGATGCTTGTCCTAATGTTGCTGGAGTTGCAGCGTTAAACGGTTGCCCAGATGCTGATGGCGATGGTATTACTGATGCTGATGACGCTTGTCCTAATAATGCTGGATTAGCCGCATTAAACGGTTGTCCTGATGCTGATGGAGATTCTGTAGCGGACAAGGACGATAAATGTCCTGCTGTTGCTGGACCTGCTTCAAATAACGGATGTCCAGAATACCCACTATCTATGCTAGCGGATTACAACATTAACTTTGAACTTGAAAAGTACAACATCGATTCTCAAGATGTTCAACGTCTTTCAACAGTAATTAAAGTTTTACTTGCAAACTCAAACGCTAACATTAGCATACAAGGACACGCAGATAATACAGGTGAGGAATCTTTTAACAACCCACTTTCAAATAACCGCGCTTCTTCTATTAAAGATTACTTAGTAAATGTAGGAGTTGACGCAGATCGTTTGAGCACTAAAGCTTTTGGTGAGTCTATGCCTAAAGCGAGCAACGACACTGAAGAAGGTCGTGCAATCAACCGACGTGTTGAGTTTATCGTTGTTGAATAAGGAAACAACAATTAAATAACAGTATAAAAACGCGGTGTATTCACCGCGTTTTTTTATTTTAGGGGGTATGCCATCGTCATTCTTAAGTAGCGTAGTACAAAACCTTAAAGCCCAAAAGCCAAACTGGAAAAACCTTTGCATTGTTCTTCCAAACCGCAGGGCACGGCTGTTTTTACAAAAAGAACTGACAGATACTTTAACAGGGCCGCTTATCTTGCCCGAAATGGTAAGTATTGATGATTTTGTATCATCAATAAGCACACTAATACCAGCGCCAGAATTGGTTCAACAACGCGCTTTGTATCAAAGTTACTGTGCAACATCTAAAACCAATACACCAGATTCTTTTGAAACTTTTTTAGGATGGTCATCGGTACTACTAAAAGATCTAAATACAATGGATCAGTACTTACTAGACCGCTCGACTTTTTTTTCATACCTCACGTCTTTACACAAACTACGATCTTGGGGAAAAGACCCCGATACAATTGTTCAAAATTACACAGCGTTTTGGCAACAACTCCCCGAGATGTATCAAGATTTTGCAATGCGGTTGGAACAATCAGGGCAGGCAACACCAGGAATGTGTTATCGATCGGCTACTTCGCTATTAGAAAATTTTTTGCAACATAAGGCCTCAACACAGTTTGTCTTTTGCGGGTTTAACGCCCTTAGCCCAAGTGAAGAACAAATCATACAGGAGTTGTTGGCTCAAGGCCGAGCTCAAATTTACTGGGATATTGATTCGAAAATGTTACAAAGTGACTTTCATCAAGCAGGAAGATTTATTAGGAATTATGCTACTACATGGCCGTATTACAAAGCGCATAAGTTTGATCATTCTCACGACATCTTTGATCATCCAAAAAAAATTCAGGTAATTGAAGTACAGCAGCAATTGGGTCAAGCCAAACAATTAGGAGCGCTTTTAGACACCCTAGAAGAACCTGAAGATTGGTCTAAAACAGCGGTAGTATTGGCCGATGAATCTTTATTGCTTCCCCTGCTTTATGCGCTGCCAAAATCCATTAAACAGCTTAATATAACCATGGGCTTTCCCTTAGAGCAACATCCATTGGCGGTTTTTGTAAGCGCTTTTTTGACAATGGCACTAAGGCAAACTACAAAAGGGTTTTATTATACGGATGTTGAAATCTTACTTTCTCTGCCAGAAACACAAGCTCTTTTTTCTTCACATGACACTGCTTTTTGTACGACAGTGTTACAAAGTGCAAAAAAGGCACATATGACTTATATAAGCTACTCATTTATAGAAGAGTATACGGTATCAGCTTTACGAGACGTAACAACCAAATTGTTTGGTCAAGACCGTACACCCGAACAATGGATGGATGATGTGTTAGCACTTATCCCCATGTTTTATGCCATCCAACAAACTCAGCCGCTGACACAAGTATATACTGTTGCAGCAGAAAAGTTTATTACGCTGTTTCATCAAATTAAATCTGTACTGACCGAGTTAGCCATTGAAGTTACGTATCCTCTTTTACGTAATTTATATACGCAGCTAAGCGCAGGACAAAAGCTACATTTTGTTGGCGCACCTTTGGAAGGGCTTCAAATTTTGGGAATGCTTGAAACAAGAACAATCGATTTTGATCGTGTTCTAATGGCTGGTGTAAATGAAGGAATTTTACCAGGTACCAGCGGGCAGCCGTCCTGGATTCCATATGACGTGAAAAAGGAATACGGCTTGCCTACACAAGAAGAACAGGACGCAATATTTACCTACCACTTCTACCGTTTAATGTATCGAGCAAAGGAAGTTTTTTTATTGTACAACGGCACTACCGATGGAATTCAAGTTGGCGAACCGAGTCGATTTATTCGGCAATGGGCATTTGAGCGACCACCAACCCACCAGTGGGAAGAATTCATTCAGGAGGCAACCTTTATTCCACCGACCAAACCAATGAAGCAAGTTCCAAAAACTACAGCGGTTCTTCAAAAGCTGCAAGAACGTGCCCAATTTGGGTTTTCACCATCCGCACTAAACCTATTTGTAAAAGATGGGTATGGCTTTTATATGCGCTATCTTCTTGGCCTTAAAGAAGAGGATGATTTAGAAACTACATTCTCTTATAAAACCTACGGTACAATTATTCATAACTGCCTAGAGGAATTGTATGGAGCATACCTTGGTAAGCAGCTAACAACAGCCAATTGCAATCAGATGATAGCAGCCGTGGAAGAAGTGGTAGAAAAGCAGGTACGCGCTATCTATGCTCAAAAGATTAGCGGGAAAAATGTCCTTGCGCTTGCTGCAATTAAAAGAACGATTCAGAACAGTATTTCCACAGAAAGAGAGCAGCTAGAAAAAGGGAACACCATTGAATTATTGGCATTAGAGAAAGCCCTAACAATGACTCGCTCTATTCCTGGCATAGAAATTCCGATAGGTATCCGTGGAACGATAGACCGTGTGGACCGGTATAATGGTGCTATACGAGTATTGGATTATAAAACAGGAAAAGTTGACAAAGGGAAACTGGGAATTTATAATTGGTCTGAACTGGTAACAAACTCCGATTATGGGCAGGCCCGCCAAGTTCTTATTTATGCGTTGTTGTGGAACGATGCTTACCCCGATTTAAAGGCGACGCAAGCAGGAATTATTGCACTTAAGGCACATCAAGACGGCGTGCTTAGTGTGGGTGAAAAACCAAGTGAAAACGCTAGAAAAAAGGAAATAGAATTAACAACAGGCCTACTAGAAAAAGCAGAAATGGTATTGGCACAGCTGTTAACCAACCTGTTTGACGCCAAGCAACCATTTTGTAACTCAGATGACTAGCGGCTGTAATTGCGCACCACCGCCAACCCATAACCCATATAGGCTACTGATTGAACGCAAATAGCTAGTGTAATTAATGGCATTAGCATTGGAAGCCAATCCATCATTTGATTGACGGCATGTAACTCATCATCTGAAAAATCATCAAACCCAGGCTGTTGCTCCATTGCTGCTTGAATAATTTCTGGATCGATCACAATAAAACCAATAGATGCAATAATGCAGACTAGGGTAACAAGGCCTAAGACCCCTCCGTAAATTACCACTGCATAGGCGGCAACACCTTCCCACGGATGTACCTGCGCCGCTTGCTTTAGTTTTTGATAGGTTGCATAAAACCATACAGGCACCACGCCCCATAGCAACCCTGTTATGATAGATCCACCTCCAATAACAAATGAAAACTGTATAAAAGCAAGTGCAATACCAGCAAAAAAGGAAAATTTAATAAAGCGGCTCATTTTAAAATTTTTTAAGGAAATACAAAGTAACGTTATAAAACCATGAACGGAACTTCAAAGCGCGTATTTGCCCAGCCCATGTGGATTTTAGGCTGCCCCTCGTCTTTTGAAAAAGCGATGGAAAATGCTTCTAATACGGCTTCAGATTCAGTACGCGGAACCGTTATTCGCAGCACATCATTATCGGAATTGTAGGCATAGGCCCCCCAAAGATTTGTAGCGGAATTAACAATAAAAGTAGCCGTGTTTTTTTCGAGAATGGTAAAAAAGGTATAGGTGCCCGCAACAAGGGTCGTTTCTCCAATTTGAATATCGGTAAACACCCGTAGCTCAGCAGCCTCATTGGCGCCAGTTCTCCATACCTTACCTAACGGGACAAGCGCTTCTAAGGAACGTCCGTTTAACTGTGGTCGGCTATAAGTAATGACAGCTACTTTTTCGGTGATGCGGTTACTTATGGGATATTTGGCTTGGTCCATGGGGCTTTTGTCCAGCCCGCGAAAATTTTGCGCCTGACTAAACGTCGTAGCCATTAAGAGGAGTAGGAATAGTTGTTTCATAGTCTAAATATACAAATTCATTCTACTTCATTTGTTTTTTAGCGTATTGACATGGCATAAGGGTATAACAATCAAGGAACGAATCTCAAGCATTTGTTGTTGCAACGAATTGAGTTGCCAAATAGTTTCCAAAGAATGGTTTAAAAGTTTATTTTTGTAAACGAGTTTTAACTCAGGTCCTATAGCTCAGTTGGTTAGAGTAGCTGACTCATAATCAGTTGGTCCCTGGTTCGAGCCCAGGTGGGACCACCAACACGCCCCTTCTTTACGGAGGGGTTTTTTCTTTAGACGACTTAGCAAAGAACTTGATGTAAAGCTACTAATTCTTGGCAACTATTTGGCAACTGCTATTTTTTTGGTTTAAATAACAAATAAAGTATTATGCCATAAATGACTACAGCAATGCCCACTATAACTTCCTTTGAAATGCCTAATTCCATATCCAAATATAAATATCCTATACTAACTTATCAATAACTTCAACTGTGAAGTGCTTCTGGTCTTGTACTTCGTTATCTATTTTTGGTTTAGGAAGCGTATATGCGAGCAGTATTCTTAGTAATGCTAACTTTTCATTAGTGTCTAAGTCTTGTATGTTTAAGTCTTGTATTAGGTAGCTTGTTAAGTTATTTAGCTTATCTCGTATCTCAGTAGTATACTTAGCTTTTCCTCTCTTACTCTTTTGTCCTGCTACTCTTGCTGTATTACTATTAAAGGGCATATAGTTAAATTATGTTTCTATAACATATAACGTAAACAAGTATATATTGGATGTTTATTAGATAGTTTTATCCTGTATACAACTCTATATATAAAGCTATTTGTAATAAGAAGTATTTAAGTAGCAGGAAACTATATATTATCTAAACACATAAACATCCTACAATATATTGTTAAAGTAGAATAGTTGTTAATGATATATAGCAAGTATGATTTACTGTAATACATTCCCACTACCCACCAAAGTTACAACCCTTAAGATGTTAAGTCAAGTAATACCTTTCCACAATTATGGATATTTATGAACGTATATGTAATCTTTTCCTACAAGGACTAAACCATAGGTACATCCTCTTCTTTTAGTTCTGCTACTTCAAGTCCTACTATATTGATTATATTTGAATATGAAGAAATCTAAAATATCTTTAGGTGCAGGTATAGGATTACTTGCAGGAATTATAATTGGAAATACTACTGATAATGTCGGTTTATGGATTGCATTAGGTTTATGCTTTGGTGCAGGTATAGGTAGTGTATTAGGGGATAATAAATCTATACCATAGACATATCTTCTTCTTTAAGTTCTGCTACTTCTAACTATTTAATAGCAGCTTTTCAAGACGCTCTATTCTTGCCTCTTGCTCATTCATCTTATTGTCTTGCTCTTTCATCTTACTGTCTTGCTCTTTCAAAGCATTTATAAGTACAGGAACAAGCCCTTGATAGTTTACTGATTTAACACCATTACTTTCTGAAACAAGTTCAGGAAACACTTTCTCTATGTCTTGTGCTAGAACACCTATCTTTTGTTTCTTGTTCTCATCCTTTTTCATAGTGTATGTCTTACCATCTATTTGTAATAGTTTGGCAAGCGTACTACCAAGTGAAATGATATTAGCTTTTAGTCTTGCATCAGAGTTAATACTTAAATCTCCTGCAATGGTTGTTGTGCCGTCAAATAATACTTCAAAAGCGTTTGAAAAAGTTTCTGAATTGCCTACATAACTACCTTGACTGTCGTATCCACCACCTACATAATTACCCTCACTATCAAAACCACCATTACCAATAACGAAAGCAGTGTTTTGATAAGAAAAACTGTTAGGATTGGGACTTTCGTCTGTTTTGTTATGTACACCAATAGCTAATGAAAAATAATCTTCAGCAGTTGTAATTACACCCAAAGCTGTAGAATAATCTCCACTTGCTTCAGTTCGATAACCCAAAGCTGTAGAAAAATCTCCACTTGCTATTGTTTCATCACCCATAGCTGTAGAAGCAATTCCACTTGCTGTTGAACCAGCCCCTAAAGTTGTAGAGTATTCTCCACTAGCTATAGTCTGAAAGCCAAGAGCATTTGAGTAATTCCCACTTGCTGTGCTTGATTGTGATTGTATACCATTACCACTTGTATCATTAAGATACCAAGTAGCAGTATTAGATTGAGCAGTTAGCGTTAGTGTAATTAAAAGAGCAGATAGTGAGAGTATAGTTTTCATTGTAGAATTTTAAGAAAACTAAATTAATAAATTAAACCATAGGCATATCCTCCTCTTTTAGTTCGGCTACTTCTAAACCTCTTAAGTAGGTTAGAGATACGTTTTTTGTTTAAAATCAATAATGGTCGATACTAATCCAATTATTGAAACTAAAAGTGCTAAAACAAATAACGGCAACTTGCCTTCAATATCTTCTGAATTTAATCCATTAGGGTCCAAACTTATAAAAAGAGCCATATAGGTTACTCCTGCTGAGAAAGACCAACCTAATAATAGTATTAAATTTTGTAGCTGTTGTTTAAACACAAACACAGCAGATAATAAAATTAGGGCA
>JAQWGN010000009.1 GCA_029238215.1 Flavobacteriaceae bacterium | reverse complement strand
ATACCACTAATGACTTCAGTCATTTTTTTAGGAAATTTTTTAACTCAAAAAATTAAACAACAAACCTTAAAAATGATTCCGGTATTTGTAGTGATTATTGGAGCACTTTTTATTTTAAGAGGCCTAGGATTGGGTATTCCGTTTCTTTCACCATCTGAATTAGTTAGAGTCGAGCAAGTGGAAGCAGTATACGACTGTTATTCTTTGGAATCACTTTCCAATACAGAAATTAGCAAAAATGTTACCAAGAATGTCATCTGTTGTGACTTCTCCTGTAATGGTGCCGAGTTCATGTAAAGACTGACGAATATCAATTGCTAACAAGTCGCTACTGCGGTTTTCCACAATGCCTTGGGTAACCTCATTGATGCTTTTAAATGCGGCTTGCAGTGCAACCCAATGCCGTTGATTGCTCACCAATGCACTCCCAGTATTCCATTGCATTTGCGAGCTAAAGCGTTCTGTAAGGACATCAATTCCATCCCTAGTTTTGGTGCTGATGGCAATAGAATCAAAAACAAGTGAGTCGGTATTTAATGTCACCAATTGATCCATATAATCCTGAAGAGTTTCTTGTTCAATAAGATCTTTTTTGTTGAGCACCAAAAGTAATGTGCAATCATCTCTATGAAGTTCCGTTAGGGCTTTGTGGGTTTCTTCAGGCGCTTGATTTGTAGGGTCTACCACATAAACAAGAATTCGTGCTTTCTCAATCTTTTCTTTGGTACGTTTTACACCCATGGCTTCAATGGTGTCAGACGTTTTCCGAAGGCCAGCAGTATCCATAAAGCGGTATTGAATGCCTCCAATGCTCAGGGTGTCTTCAATGCTATCTCGAGTCGTTCCTGCAATAGCTGAAACCAAGGCCTTTTCTTCTTGTAGTAGGGCGTTTAGTAAGGATGATTTACCCGCATTGGGCTTCCCAATTAATGCTACTGGGATTCCGTTTTTCAGTGCATTGCCCGTAGCAAAGGAATCCAATAAATTTTTTAGGGTTTCACGAATTTCACCAACCAAATGATTTAATTGTTTTCTATCCGCAAAAGCAACATCTTCTTCGCTAAAATCCAATTCTAATTCAATAAGTGATGCAAACTCTAGAAGCCGTTCCCGAAGTTGTCCCAAGCTTGTGCTGATTCCACCACGCAAATGCTGTACCGCAATATGATGCGCTGCTTCCGATTCTGAAGCGATTAGATCTGCTACGGCTTCCGCTTGGGCTAAATCCATCTTTTTATTTAAAAAGGCACGGAGAGTAAACTCACCGGGTTCTGCCAATCGCGCTCCTAAATTTTGCAGTGTTTGCAAAATTTGTTGTTGTATATATACCGATCCATGGCATGATATTTCTATCACATCTTCTCCGGTGTATGAGTTTGGGTTTTTGAAAATAGAAACCAATACTTCATCAAGGACTTTGGTGTTTTGATAAAAATCACCCAATAATACCTGATGACTTTTTTGAAGGGCTACTTGTTTTCCAAAACGTGATTTAAAAACTTGTTCTGTAATCGAAATAGCACGGTCGCCACTTAGCCGTATTACCGCAATGGCTGCACTTCCTGGCGCCGTAGAAAGCGCTACTATGGTATCGTTAATATTCAATAGGATATTTCTTTACGGTACGTACGTCGGCGCTTGTGTAATTGATGCTCATAGTTTTTCCAAAGGGCTTGTATGGCCTTATTTTCTTCAAGCTCTGGATTGGTTTCAACTTCAGTAATTCCACGTCGGTTAAACATGTCCTGTATTTCTTGAAATATGATAGCAGTGACTCCTTTATTTTGATAGCTTTCCTCAATTCCAATTAGATAGAATGCGGCACGGTTATTCTTTCGTTGCGCTCGCCATAAGCGCAACATGCCCAATACCGACATCTTACCGTTAATTTTTTTAAGTGTTTTTGTAAAAGAAGGCATGGTAATCGTAAACGCAACCATTTTTCCCGTCTCATCGACCACACATTTTATAAAGTCGGGGTGTACGTAGGGCAGAAACTTATCTTTATAATGTGCAATTTGGTGTTGCTGAATAGGTACAAACGATTGAAGCTTGCTATAAGTTTGATTAAGCAAGTCAAACATTTCATCAATTCGAGGTTCGATGTCTTCCGTAGTTTTAAAGTCGAGAATACGGAGTTTGTAGCGTTCTTTGATAAGCTGCGCAAATTTACGCACCTTTTCAGGAGCATCTTCAGCATCATAAATGTTGATTTTAAATTCAATCCACTCACTCTGCTTTACCAAGCCCAATTGCTCCAAATGTTCTTTTTGATAGGGATGATGGTACCACGTTATCATGGTGTTCATGTGCTCAAAACCTTGCGTTAATATCCCAGCTTTGTCCATATTAGAAAACCCCATAGGCCCTTCAATATACGTCATGCCTTCTGCGATTGCTACCCCTTCAACAGCTCTTAAAAGCTTTTTGCTAACTTCTATATCATTTATGGTGTCGTACCAACCAAAGCGCACTTTTGTCTTTTTTAATTCTTGAACTTCAACCCAATTAATCATTGCAGCAACTCGTCCAACAACAACCCCGTTCTTTTTTGCCAAAAAAAGTCGCGCCATCGCATGGTTGAAAACGCTATTTTTTTTGGGATCAAAAGTAGCGTGTTCTTCTTTGGTGATAGGAGGGACCCATTGCTCGCAATTGCGATACAATTCAAAAGGAAATTGAAAAAACGCACGGAATTGCTTTCGGTTTTTAACTTCAATAACTTCAATCATTATAACTTCCTTAACTTTCTTTCAATTCGTTTTTGTTCTTTCTCCAACTTGCGTAATCCTTTGTTGCTGCGTTTTTCAGACTTTTTATTTAATTTACTTTGGCGATTTACCGCTTTACGATTCTGACGTGACTTTCTCGATTCATCATAACTCTGAGGTTGCCCAACAAAATCATTATGACGATCGATACGAAACGATACCCCAATACCGGCTGTCATAAGTTGCGGCGTTTCTTTTAAAGAACGCTGTAAAAAGGCATCTAGTTGAAGGTTAGATGAGACCAAATAAGCTAATCCTGAAGCTAGGGTAGTATCGTTATATAATGGGCTCTCATCGATGCGGTATTCAATGAAATACGACCAGTTGGAACGCGTGCTATATGTTAATGTTCCAATTAACTTTTGCTGTGTGATTTCAGCACTGATGTAGCGCATGCCTATGTTATGAACAAGTACCAATCCAGGGCGTAAATGCTGCTGTAAGATTAAGGTTGCTTGACCTGATACAGTAGGCTCTGTAATTGGTTTGTAATTGAATTGGTATAATTGATAAAAATTTTCTTGATAAGGGAATACTCCGGTTGTGCTAAATTGAGCACCACCATAAACAGACACTGCAGGTACTAAATCACGCCACCGTAAACGCCGGTTGGCATGCCAACTGTACACATTTACCTTATATTTATCTACTCTCCGAAATGGATCAAAAACTAGGTATTTAATCCCTGCCGATAAATCTCGAGGCGCATTGCGATCTATTTTGAATGTACCAAGTGTATTCGAATATGATAACGCATCCATTTGATAGTCCACAGCGCCAATGAGCTCTAATTGCTCTCTAAACACACCTATTCGAAGTTCTGTTTTTGTTCCTAAGCCAGTATATGAAGCATCGTATAAGGCAGGAAAAGAACCTTGTCGTATGGAAATACCTTGTTCAAGCTGGTATACATTTTTCCCTACAGAAAATGCACCCATTGATTGACTTGGTCTATTGCTATTAATAACATCGGTGTACTGTGCATTCACGTCGATTAGCATAAAAACAACGAGAATAACACTAAAGCTATAAGATAAAATCCATCGCATATTCAAAGATACATCAATTATAAATTCTGTTAGTTACGGATAGAGTTGTATTTTTGAATGATGATGTATGCTCGGTTTCGCTTTTTGTTACCTCACATTTTAGTAACGGCTTTTTTTGTCGTTATATCGCTTGCATATTTCTACCCATTGTTATCGGGTAAGTCACTTGTACAATCAGATATTGTACAGTTTAAAGGGATGCAACGTCAAATTTTGGAGCATCGGGCTGAATTTGATGAAGAGCCCTATTGGATTGACAATGCATTTATGGGAATGCCAACATACCAAATAACATCAAAATATCCATATGATGTTTTACGCTATATAAATAACGCATTACAATTTCTTCCACGTCCTGCGGACATGCTTTTTTTGTATTTATTCTTCTTTTACCTTTTTGCACAAAGCCGTCGATTTTCCATACCAGTTTCAGTTTTTGGTTCCTTAGTCTATGGCTTTTCTTCCTATTACATTATTATTTTAATGGTTGGACACAATACAAAAGCAATGGCACTTGCTTACGCACCGCTAGTGTTTATAGGGCTATTTCAGGTATTGGTTGATAAAAATAAGTATGGTGTGTTATGGCTTAGTTTAGGATTAGCACTTCAACTACACGCTAATCATGTACAAATGAGCTATTATACACTTATAATGGCGGCTGTTTGGTTTTTAATATGGTCACTAAATATGGCTAAAAAAAACAATATCAAAACACTGTATCGTGCTTTTGCAACACTTGTTTTTTCTGGAATTATTGCACTGTTGTTAAATGCACAAGGGGTTTTAGCGACACTTGATTACACCAAGCAAAGCACTCGTGGTTCTAGTGAACTTACAATTACACCTGAAGGAATGTCACATCCTGCATCTGACGGACTTTCCTTTGACTATATAACGGAGTATAGCTATGGAATTCTTGAAACGCTTACCCTGTTTTCACCCAATGTAGTAGGAGGTAGCTCTGGGGCTAGTTTCCCAATGGATAGTGATTTTGTACGTTTTTTGCATACACTAGACGCAGAAACGGCTAATACAATTTTTAGGTATGCCCGCCCGTATTGGGGAGATCAACCTATAGTAGCTGCTCCTGTTTATTTGGGAGTTATGGTGCTTTTCTTTGCTCTTTTTGGATTGGTGGTAGTACAACGAAGCACTAAAATTGTTTTAATAGCCATCATTAGCCTTTCACTTCTTTTTTCTTGGGGTAAACATGTTCCTGGACTTACGCAATTTTTTATCGATTACCTTCCTTTATACGGTAAATTCCGTGCTGTAAGTAGCGCTCAAATTATGATTATGCTTTGTGTGCCTTACATGGCTATGCTGGGTCTATCAAGCCTAATAAAAGAGCCTGTAACTCGTCAAAAACTACTGCGATTGTATGCTGTTTTAATTGTTTTTGTCCTTTTAATCTTATTTCTTGTTGCAGGAGCCCAAGGCTTTTTCTCTTTTACTTCCGCAAATGAACCATTTGCAGATTATCCAGAAATAATGAATCCTCTTAAAGATGCTCGCGCATCCTTGCTTTGGAAAGACATTCAACGGATTGTGCTTTTACTTGTTATTGTTGCAGCTATTGTTTTACTTTTTTGGCGCAAAAAAATTAATGCTTCTTCATTTGTAGTGTTGTTGACTGTATTTTTGGTCGGAGATTTGTGGCAACAAAACCGAACCTATTTTGACGAAGAACAATTTGTTTCATCATACAAACTTGCACAACCATTTGTCGCTTCACCGCAAGACAAAGAGATTTTAAAAGATCAAACTAGCTTTCGAGTTTTCGAACCACGCCTAGGACTGTCAAATTCCCGTACAGCCTATTTTCATCGTACTGTAGGCGGATACCACGGTGCAAAGCCTGCAGCATTACAAGAGGTTTATGATTTTTACTTGCAACAAGAAGATAGCGTCGTTATGGACCTGCTAAACATAAAGTACGTATTGGATTCAGCATACGAAAATGGAATTGCCACACGTCCATCTGCACTTGGTGCAGCCTGGTTGGTTGATGAAATTATTCATGTACCTACAGCTAACGATGCAATTGTTTCTTTAGGCTCAATCGATCCACGAAAGCAGGCAATTTCTACGACACTTGATCAGCAATATTTTAAAACATCAGAGACTGATGTTATCAGGCTTAAGACACAGAAAAACAATTTTTTAACGTATACTGCAAATGTTCAACATGAACGTTTGGCTGTGTTTTCTGAACAGTTTTATGCTAATGGATGGCAGGCATATGTTGATGGTGTAGCAGTGCCACACTTTAAGGTAAATTACCTATTAAGAGGACTTATTATTCCACCAGGAGAACATGAAGTTGTTTTTATGTTTTCTCCTACTATAATTCAGCGAGGTACTTTGTTTATGGCTTCTGGATGGGTCTTGTTTTTCCTTTTACTTGGTCTTCTAATTCGAAAACCAAAAGAGATTGCATAAATCAAAACATATTGCGTTGGTTGTGTATTACTGGCCCCCTTCAGGAGGCTCAGGAGTACAGCGTTGGTTGTTTTTCGCCAATGCTTGGGCTAAGTCAGGGATGCAATTAACTGTATTTGTACCACTTCGACCCAGAGTGTCAGAAGTGGATGAAACGCTCTTAGAAAAACTTGACTCGCGAATTAACATTATTGCAGTGAAAGGATGGGAGCCTTTGAGCAAAAGCAAATCACCCATTGCTGAAAATATTGGTATTAACAAAGGCTTTAAGAATCAGTTTTTTCGTTGGATTCGTGCTAATTTTTTTATTCCAGACGCTCGTGTTTTTTGGGCAAAAGCTGCGTGTAAACGTTTAACAAATAAGCATGGTCTCACTCCTTTTGATGTAGTAATTACTTCCGGCCCCCCACATTCGATACATAAGGTTGGATTAGAAACTAAAAATAAACTAGGGGTTTCTTGGATTGCTGATTTTCGTGATCCATGGACAGGTTTTTTTCAAAACAATAGCCTCCCGATGCTCAAGCCAATAAAACTAACCCATCAAAAGCAGGAACGCAATGTTGTTACCCAAGCTGATGCTGTTGTGGTTACTGCTCCGTCTTTGGCTTCTGCTTTTTATAGATACAACACAAACACGTATTGTATGACAAATGGGTTTGAACGCATATTGCAGCAAACCACTGCTGCTCCTCACGGATTGGTTTATGCTGGCAGTTTGAAAGCACAACAAAATCCAAAAGCCTTATGGAGTGCCATTGCAGAGCTTTTACAAGAAAATGACACATTCCGAGCTGAATTCTCTCTTGAGTTGTATGGTCAGTTAAGCAAAGCTGTCAAAGAGGATATTCATGCTTTTGGAATTGAAACACATGTGAAACATATGGGGTACCAAAGCAAATCAGAAATTGACAAACGACTTCCTAATGCAAAAGCCTTATTGTTATTGGGAATCAATATGCCCAATACAGAAAATGTAATTCACGGAAAATTGTTTGAATATATGGCTACTCAACGACCTATTCTTGCCATCGGACCAAGGCCAAGTGACATGGAACAATTATTTACAGCACATAAACTTGGTATTTATGCTACATTTGATGAAAAGGCGATTATAAAAAACACTCTTTTACAGTGGTTTTCTGACAAAGAACTGTTAAGTGAAAAAGCAAATATTGATCAATTTAAAAGGGCAAATATTGCAAAAGACTACTTGAACTTAATTCTATCGATATCATGAATATGCTTACTTCACAATCTTCAAAAAATCTCGCTGGCATCATGTTAGGTTTTGGCATTGGTGCTGTGAACACCTTGGTTTTATATCCCTATTTTTTTGGAGCTGAGCAGCAAGGGTTGGTTGTATTTTTATTATCGGCATCAAACTTATTAATGCCTCTAATAGGTTTTGGTATTGCTCAAACGATTATTAAATTTCACAGCAGTTATGATGCAAGTCATCAACAGGGATTTCTTTCTTTTGCAGTGCTACTCCCTCTAGTAATTACCTTACCATTATGCTTTTTGGCCATCTTTTTTCACTACAGCATAGCTGCCTTATTATCTGTTGAAAACCCCATCATATCCAAGTATACATGGGTCATCTTTAGTGTTGCTTTTGCTACGGCTTATTTTGAGGTGTTTTACTCATGGGCTAGAGTTCATTTTAAATCTGTGGGCGGTAATATGCTTAAAGAAATCTATCCCCGTATTAGCATCTTCTTACTTCTATCGCTTTATGCACTTGAGATAATTTCTTTAGATCAGTTCTTTGTTTTTCTTGTTGGGTTGTATTATTTACGTTTAATCATGATGATGATCATCGCTTTTCGTATTCAACCACCCAAGTTTAATCTTTACATACCAACTAATTTTAAAGAAGTCTTACGATACTCCTTTTACCTCGTGCTTGCTGCTTCGGCAGGAAGTTTGATTATTGATATTGATAAATTTATGTTGCCGCAATACAATGCGATTGAACAGACTGCTTTTTACGCCGTTGGCATTTTTACTGCTACATTGATTGAAGTTCCGGGTCGTGCTTTATTTCAAATTCTAAATCCACTTGTGGCAAAGGCAATTAACACTAACGATACAGGTCAAGTTGCTAGTCTGTATAAAGATAGTTCGATTAATTTATTACTCTTAGCAGGTTGGTTTTTTCTATTGGTGAATGGCAGTATTGAATCCTTATTTGAGTTAATTAAAGATAAAGGTTATGGTAATGCTATTTGGGTAGTGCTTATGATTTCATTTGCAAAGCTTGTGCATATGAGTTCAGGGGCATCAAACACCATGCTTATTAATTCTAAAAAATACCACGTTGCGTTAATACTTACAATTTTAATGGCACTTTTTGTAGTGTTTGGAAATCTTGTATTTATCCCTGTTTATGGGATTAACGGCGCTGCACTTTCTACATTACTTGTTGTAGTGGTATTCACCTATGTGCGTATGGGATATGTTTACCATTATTTTGGTATACAGCCCTACAACAGAAATACACTTTATGCTTTCGCTATAATTGGCGTATTATTTTGGGCTATGTCGTTTGTGGTATTCTCTGTTAACCCAATCGTTTCCATCCTTTTAAAATCCACTCTGATTACGTTGGTTTATGGAATTTTGGTAATCAAGTTAAAACTTTCATCAACGCTTAATAGAATCGTAGAAAATCGAATTAAGTCTAAGTGGTAAGCAATAAATTGAACAGACTAGACTTCTTATTTGCATTAATTTCTTCGGGAGTACCAGTCGCCAAAATATAACCACCATTTGTTCCACCTTCAGGTCCCAAATCAATGATGTGATCTGCTTGCTCAATAAGACTGATATTATGCTCTATTACAATTAAGGAATGTCCGCGCTCAATAAGCGCTCTAAACGATCCTACAAGTTTATTAATATCATGCATATGTAGTCCCGTGGTAGGCTCATCAAACAGGAATAGTGTTTTGCTTTTTTGTGCTCCTTTTAGTAAAAAACTTGCTAATTTTATGCGTTGTGCTTCACCACCAGAAAGGGTAGAGGAGGATTGTCCCAAAGCGACATAGCCCATTCCTACATCCTGTAAAGGCTGTAGACGGTCTGCAATTTTATTGTTTTGATGTTGTTTAAAAAAAGCGATCGCTTCATCAATACTCATGCTCAATAAATCATGAATAGTTTTTTCTTGGAATTTAACTTCAAGTACCTCTTTTTTAAAACGTTTGCCATTACATTCTTCACAAATCAAATCTACATCTGCCATAAATTGCATTTCAATTTTAACAGTACCTTCCCCTTTGCAATTGGGACAACGCCCTCCATCAACATTAAAAGAGAAATGTTTAGCCTGATAACCACGTTGTTTTGAAACCCCTAATGAAGCAAAAAGCTTTCTGATTTCATCGTATGCTTTTATGTAAGTTACTGGATTAGATCTAGAGGACAAACCAATTGGTTTCTGACTAATGTATTGTATGTCATCAAAGGCATTTAAGTCACCTTCTAAAGATGTAAATTCACCAGTTTTATCACCATGAATTCCTTTTTGCTTCCTTATGGCAGGGAGTAAAATATCTTTTATTAGCGTACTTTTTCCACTTCCTGATACACCGGTTATTACGGTAAGCATATGCAATGGAAAAGAAACATCAATGTTTTTAAGGTTATGTTCTCTTGCGCCTAGAATTTGTAATTTTTTTGTTGTTTTAATTCTTGATTTTGGAAGCGGAATACTTGCACGTTTTGACAAGTATTTACCTGTCCAGGTATCTGCTTTAAGTAGCGCCTTAAAAGTGCCTTGCGCTACCAGTTCTCCTCCAAAAACACCAGCATCTGGTCCCAAATCAATAATTTCGTCCGATGCTTTCATGATGTCATCATCATGTTCTACAACAATGACAGTGTTTCCCAAATCACGTAACGCATGCAATACAGCGATTAACCGCTTGGTGTCTTTGGGGTGTAGCCCAATACTAGGCTCATCTAAGATGTATAACGAGCCTACCAAACTACTCCCTAAAGAAGTTGCTAGGTTTATTCGCTGCGATTCACCGCCTGAAAGTGTGCTAGCACGACGGTTTAAAGTTAAATACCCAAGACCTACTTGATTTAGGAAATGCAATCGATCGTTTATCTCGACTAAAAGCCTACGCGCTATATGTTGTTGATGCTCGGTCAATGTTAAATCAGCAATAACTCGAGTTAATTCATTTACAGGCATGTCCACGAAATCTGAAAGTGTATGCCCATCTATTTTTACATAATTTGCCGCTTCATTTAGGCGTTTGCCATTACATGTATTACAGCGTGTTCTGCCTCTATAGCGTGATAATAAAACCCGATTTTGAATTTTGTAATTCTTAGCTTCTAGTTTGGCGAAAAACTGATTAATCCCTTTAATTCCTTTTGCCCCATCCCACAATGTTTTTTTATGCGACTCGGTAAGTTCAAAATAAGGTTTGTGTATGGGAAAATCAGCAAGGTGTGCATTGTTCACAAATCGCTCCAAATGCCGGCTTAGACTTTCGCCTTTCCAGGGTGCCACAGCACCTCCGAAAACAGATAAATTGGTGTTTGGAATAACCAATTGTTCATCTACTCCTATAAGATCTCCATAGCCCTCACATGTTGGACAGGCTCCCAGCGGATTGTTAAAACTAAATAAATGTTCGTTGGGTAGTGTAAAGATCATTCCGTCTAATGCAAAGCGATTAGAAAATTCACGTATGGTACCGCTTTGAATTGTGTAGACTTGCATTGTGCTATTTCCTTCATGAAAAGCAGTTTCGATGGACTCCGCCAAGCGGTTATAAAAATCATCATTATTTTGGGTTATAACGCGATCGATAACCAACGAAATGGATTGTTTTTCATTAATATCAATATCATCGATACGCACCAACGTGTTGTTAATCCACAATCTGGCAAAGCCTTGTTGCTTATATAAATCAATAGTTCCTTTTAAGGTTCTGTTTTTAGACACTGTAATGGGAGCAAGGATAAGGAGCTTTTCTTTTTCGTTATGCGTTTTAATGTATGCTAATACGTCTTTGGTGGCATCTTTCTTAACTTCATTTCCAGAAATTGGAGAGTAGGTTTTACCAATTCGAGCAAAAAGCAATTTTAGGTAATCATAAATTTCTGTTGCAGTTCCAACGGTGGATCTAGGATTGTTACTTATAACTTTTTGTTCGATAGCAATTGCAGGTGCAATACCATTTATCTGATCCACTTTTGGTTTGTTCAGACGACCTAAAAACTGCCTAGCATATGAGGATAAACTTTCAACATAACGTCGCTGACCTTCGGCATATAAAGTATCAAATGCTAAGGAAGATTTTCCTGAACCCGACAGGCCTGTAACAACAACAAGCTTGTTGCGCGGGATGCTAACATCAACATTTTTTAGGTTTTGCATTCGAGCACCCTTTATTTCAATATTCTTGTTTGTGTTCAATGGAAATTAATCAAGCCTTAAAGATATAGATTAGTCCTAGTTATTTAAAAAAGAAAGTAGATTTGTTGTGATAAAATATGTTTTCTATATTTGAAGAAATCAAAAACAAAACCTATAGCAGACATTTACTCTAATTAATTATTGGATTTAAAAGAGAGATTATGTCTATTATCCCTGATAACGTACTAATAAACGAGTACTTAAGTGGTTCTAATGAAGCGTTCGATACGCTACTTTCACGCTACAAACAACGTATTTACAGTTTCATTTATTCTAAAATCAAAGACAAGGATATTGTCGATGACATTTTCCAAGATACTTTTATTAAGGTTATTAAGTCTCTGAAAAAGGGAACATACAACGAAGAAGGCCGTTTTTTATCATGGGTGATGCGTATCGCACATAACTTAATTGTTGATCACTTTAGACGAAAAAAGCGCATGCCTATGTATGATTCACATGATAATGCATATGATGTTTTTTATAAAATGTCTGAACCATCAAAAAACGTTGAAGATTTTTTGATTGATACCCAAATTAAAGCAGACTTAAACGCCTTAATGCTTGAATTACCACAAAATCAACTCGAGGTACTTCATATGCGCTTATTTCAAGACATGAGTTTTAAGGAAATTGCTGAACGTACAAATGTCAGTATTAATACCTCTTTAGGCCGTATGCGATATGGACTAATTAACTTACGTAAATTAATTGACGAGCGAAATTTAACAATGACGCAATAAAATTAGTTTGTAGTCGTTATTTTATTAAACAAAATATGGATAACCTCTACACAGTATTACCTTACAAAAACATTCCCAGTCCTAGCAAGGCTTCTCTAATGTTAATCAAGCAGTTTGCCGCTTCATACCAATGCCTAAAGATTGAAGAATCTAAAACTGGTTTCATAGCTAATTGATGTTCAATTAATTTTATTAGCTGTCCTAAGTGAATTATGCTTAGCAAAAATAACCGTGTTTTTTTAAAAGACTTTTTCTTCCGATAGTTCGGGTTATTACATCTTTATCAATATCCCATGCTCGAGCTGTGCTGTATTCTCTTCCGTACCAGATAATTTGTAAATGAAGATCGTTCCATTTTTCTTTTGGAAAAATACGTTTTGCATCCCGTTCTGTTTGAACTACATTTTTTCCATTGGTAAATCCCCATCGATACATTAAACGATGAATATGAGTGTCCACAGGAAATGCAGGAACGCCAAATGCTTGCGCCATAACAACACTTGCTGTTTTATGACCAACTGCAGGTAACTCTTCTAAGGCTTCAAAGCTTTTTGGTACGTTTCCACCATGTTTTTCTAAAAGTATTTCTGAAAGCCCATGAATCCCTTTTGCTTTCATAGGCGATAAACCAACTGGCTTAATAATTTCCCTAATTTCTGAAACACTTAATTTCACCATATCAGTAGGGTTATCTGCTCGTTCAAAAAGCAAAGGGGTTATTTTATTGACACGCACGTCTGTACTTTGTGCAGAAAGTAATACGGCAATGAGCAGCGTGTAGGGATCTTTATGATCAAGTGGTATGGGAATAGTGGGGTAAAGCTTTTCTAATGTATTGATTACAAAGGAAACCTTTTCTGCTTTATTCATTTTTGTATTTTTATCATCTAAAAATAAAGAAAATGCTATTAGAAGGAAACAAACTCCCTACTTTTTCAGGAACAAATCATTTGGGTGAACCCGTAAGTCACTCCGACTACGAAGGAAAAAAACTTATTGTCTTTTTTTATCCACGGGCAAACACGCCTGGCTGTACTGCTGAGGCTTGCAATTTAACTGATAATTATGCAGCACTTCAGGCAGAAGGTTATTCGTTGCTGGGCGTTAGTGCCGATTCGGTAAGTAAACAAGCCAATTTTGCTACAAAATATGGTTTTCCATTTCCGCTCTTAGCAGATGAAGACCATAGCGCAATTAAAGCATTTGGGGTTTGGGGTCCCAAAAAATTTCAAGGGAAAGAATACGAAGGGATTATTCGTACTACGTTTGTTATTGATGAAACAGGTATTATAGTACGTGTTATCAATAAAGTAAAAACAAAAGATCACGCCGCCCAGATACTAGAAGGCTAAAAAAAAATTATTTTAGTCCAAATAGCTTTTTACTTTTAATAAGTTTTGAGACTCCTTCTGGTAACTTGTCTTCCCAGCCACTTTCTCCTGACTTTATTTGATCTAAAATAGTTCTGGAATAAATCTTCATGTCATCAATATTATAATCTGTAATGTCGACAACCTTATCGTTGTTTTTAAAGAAATTATAGAGTTCTTTTAATTGAGAGTTCACACGTAAGTTATTACTAGTGATGATTTCACCAGTTTCAGGGTCAAAAATAGGGTATAGGTAAACTTTTAAATTTTTGAAAAACAACTTTCCAAAAGCCTCTAGAATACCACCACTTAAGTGACGGTAATACTTTTCATTGAAGATTTCAATAAGGTTATTTACACCCATAGTCAAGCGTATTTTTTTCTTGGTATATTCAGAAAAATACTCTGCCAGACGATAATATTCTTTAAAATTTGAGATCATCACCGTTTGTCCCAGCGAACAAAGTAATTTTGCCCTATCCATAAAGTCTTGCTCATCAATTTCTCCTGTAGACATTAGATTTGATAAGGTTATCTCAAACACTACGAGAGTTTCATTGGGATCTGAATTTGGTTCTTTTTCAAATATCGCCAATGACTTGCGGTACATGTCAACATTAACTTTGGTAACAGGTCTAAAGCTTCCTCGTATCGCAATAATATTTTTCTTATATAATTCTCTTGCTGGCAATAAATTATTACCATCCGGTCCAAACATGACCGCATCAGTCATGCCTAAACGAACGAGCTCTAAACTAAGCACGCGATTATCAATATTTTTAAATAAGGGTCCCGAAAAATTAATGGTATCAATTTCTATTGAATCACGGTCAATGTGGTCAAAAAGATATTGAAGCATTTTTTTTGGACGATCGTTTTGATAAAAAGCCCCATAAATTAAATTTACACCCATAACTCCTAGCGAAAGTTGCTGAGATTTTGCATCATTCTCACGAAAGCGAACATGTGTAGTAATGGTAGAGTAGGGTTCATCTGGTTTTGTTTGGAATCGAATACCCATCCAACCGTGCCCTTTGAATTTTTTCGCAAAATCGATGGTTGTTACTGTATTTGCATATGTAAAAAATAGTTTGTCTTGGTTTTTAGTGCGATCTATTCGCTTTTCAAGCAAGCCCATTTCCCAATCCAGCATCTTATTTAGCCTTGATTCGGATACATACCGACTATCGTTTTCGCGTCCATATATAGCATCACTAAAATCTTTATCATAAGCACTCATGGTCTTGGCAATAGTACCAGACGCACCACCACACCTAAAAAAATGACGCGCTACTTCCTGTCCAGCGCCAATTTCGGCAAAAGTCCCATAGATATTATCGTTTAAGTTAATACGAAGCGCTTTCGCTTCTAGAGAAGGGGTGTTTTCAAAAGGTTGATCACCTGAAAGTGCTATAGCCATAGGGCGAAGTTTTCTCAAAATTATAAAACTTATCGCTATAGAAGCATACAATACTGTAATTTTACGCTGTGGGATTAAAAATAAATTTTCTTGGAACAGGCACTTCTCAAGGAATTCCGATTATTGGCAGTACAGACCCTGTTTGTTTAAGCGTAAATAGTCGCGATAAACGGCTTCGTTCTTCCGTTTGGATTCAATGGGATGATATATCATTTGTTATTGACTGCGGCCCTGATTTTCGCTATCAAATGTTACGCAGTGGTTGTTCTCATATTGACGCATTGTTAATTACACACGAACATGCAGATCATACTGCAGGATTAGATGATATCCGTCCTTACGTTTTTAAACAAGGGGCCATGCCAATTTATAGCCTCCAACGCGTACTAGATAATTTAGCCACTAGATATGCCTATATATTTTCGGATGTCGATAAATACCCTGGGGCTCCATCAGTAACTACCCGTCAAGTAGACCCTTCAAAGCCTTTCACCATTAACTCAAAAACAATCACACCTATAATAGTAGAACATTATGGCTTAGACGTTCTAGGCTATCGTTTTGGCACTTTTGCCTACATTACTGATATGGCTCGTATTTCTGAAGAAGAAAAACAAAAATTAGTTGGTTTGGAAGTTTTGGTAATTAACGCCCTTCGAATTGCACCGCACCCTTCTCATTTACATTTGGAAGCAGCAATTGCTTTTGCACAAGAAGTAGGAGCCAAACAGACGTATTTCACCCATATTAGTCATAAACTTGGTTTTCATGACGAAGTAAGCAAGTCCCTGCCAAAAAACATTCATCTAGCGTACGACACGCTAACATTAACGCTCTAATACAATCAAGTGAAACAAAAAATTACATTCTACTGCTTATTGTTTTCAATTCTTATCAATCTTTATTTGGTTTCAGACTACGGAAAACGTTTACAATACACCCAAAATAAGACAACACTACTTAATACAAAAGTAGACCGCTTAAAAGATTCTATACAAGTGCTTAATAAGCGTCTTATTGCTGTTCCGCAAGCCACTGAATAAGTGACATCAGATTTTCTTGATTTATTCCATGTCCTTGCGGATAAGAATAAAAAGCAGGAGTACATTTTTTTTCTTTTAAAAGCGCCACTGATTGCTGCGCCCATGAGTAGGGAACTACTTCATCGTGTATGCCATGCGAGACATAAATCGATTTAAGATTGGTGTTTGTAATGGTTTGAAATCGTGGATCAAGGTATCCACTTAGGGCAGCAATTCCTTTTACAACAGCCGATTGAAACCCTACGGCATAACTAAGCATTGCTCCTTGACTAAAGCCCAATAGCACAACATCACGGGTGTCAGAACTGTTTTTAGTTGCATAAAAGGACAAAAAATCATTTACATAGTTGATAGCAGTTGTGACTTCATCAACAGCTGTCCATCGCTCCATGTTTTCTTCAAAATGAATGGGAAACCAAGCATGCCCATGACCTAAATTTAATGGCGCTTGTAAAGAAACTACATGATAGTGATTAGGAACATGTGATGAAAATGAAAATAAATCAGCCTCATTGCTGTTATACCCATGGAGTAAGAGTAATAATGTGGCGTTTGGCAAATTACTTCTGCGCTCTAAATAAACAAACCCTGACATTATACTTTTTGAAGTAATGCCTTACCCTGCGCCAATACCCCATAAACATTTCCTGGTAGCGCTTCTCCAATGTAAAGACTGTTTTTAGATGTTGACAAGATTGATTCTTTTGTTATCGTTTTGGTTCCCTTAGGAGTGAAAAGAGTTAAATCTGCCTGCACACCAATTTCTATATTTTTAGCGGGTATTCCAAAACGGGTTTTACCACGCGTTAAAAAGGATACAACATCTTCAATCGGGAAAATCTTAAGTAGTGCCCCAAAAGTATGTTCTATTGCCAATGATCCAAATGCAGCTCGGTCTAGTTCTATATCTTTTAATTCACTGTTTAATGGTTGGTGGTCTGAAGTAACCATATCAATAGTGCCGTTTACAAGTCCAGTGCGCAATGCTTCAACATCAGCCTCTTCTCTTAATGGTGGAAGTAGTTTAGCATTTGGATTAAAACCTTTTAAGGCTTCATCTGTAAAAAATAAATTGTGAATGGAAACACTTGTACTAACATCCATAGAGGCGTTTTTAGCCTCTTTAATGAGTTGAACTGCTTGTGCCGTTGAAATTGTAGGAACATGTAGTTTTCCTGAAGTATAGCCCAGTAGCCCCAAGTCACGCTTAAGTTGTATTTCTTCAACAATACTTGGAATACCATTTAATCCCATTACAGTGCTAACTGCTCCTTCATGCATTTGACCACCATCAGCTAAATCGCTGTTATAAGGAAACGATTCTACTAATCCATCAAAATCTGAACAATACTGTAGTGCAAGCTTTAAGGTGTTTGCATTACAAATTGGAGCCTTGTGATTGCTAAATGAAACTGCTCCAGAGGCGGCTAATTCACGAAGTGGTGCTAAAGTTTTTTCGTTGTTAGAGGTAGTGATGCAGGCTTTTGGGTGGAGTGCTACAACAAAGCCAGCTGCTTGTTCTAACAAAAAGGCTATATCAGCCCTGCTGTCTGGTTTTGGAAAGGTGTTGGTGTTGTATGCAACATGTGTAAAACCACTGAGTCCTGCTACTTTTAAACCATGTTCTACGGTTTCACGTTCTTCATACCCTGGTTCGCCAAATGACACACTACTATCAAACCACCCTTGTGATACATATAGTTCGTCAAATTTTAATACTGTAGCATTGGTAATCGATAAGTTTTTGCCTATTTCTTGAATTATACCATCTTGAACATAGATGTCTTGTTGCGTGTTATGGAATGGACTAGAAGGGTCTAGTATGTGAGCCGCTTTGATTAAAAAATTCATAGGTAGCACGCGCTATAGTGACATTGCAAAGATAGAAAAACCCACAACACCAACTAAAAGCTTTCAAATACGCCTAATCCAAAGAGAGCAAAATCATATTTAACAGGGTCAACGGGGTCTAAAATACGGAGTTGTTTATCTAACTCTTGAACGGCTAACAGGTCATTTTGTTTACGTTTTAAAAGCCCCAAGGAACGTGCAACATGGCCAGAATGCACATCAAGCGGGCAGGAAAGTAGCTTCATAGGAATAGACTTCCAAATCCCTAAATCAACGCCAGCGGCATCCGATCGCACCATCCAGCGCAAAAACATATGCATTCTTTTAGCTGCTGATTTTTTAGCAGGATTAGCAATATGTTTTGTTGTTCTTTTGGGATGCGCTGTTTCAAAAAAAGTATTGTGAAACCTTGTAAGGGTATCATGCATGGCGTTCGCAGATGGAGTAGGAGTAAACAACACTTCTAGGCTATCATGTTGTTGGTATAGCTGCTGTAATCGTTGCGCAAAATAACGAGTATCAATTGCATTAAAAGTGCGATGAACAAAATCATCAAACACAGTTAAATCTGTTATTTTGTGATTTAAAATAAAATCATGCGGTGCATTATCCATACACGCCATCAGCTTTTTGGCATTGGTTAATATGCTTTTACGGTTCCCCCAAGCAATTGTTGCAGCAAAAAAACCAGCAATTTCAATATCTTCTTTTTTAGAAAAAAAATGTGGCACTTGAATAGGGTCTTCAGCAATAAACGATTTTGTGTTATACTGTAATGCCTTTTCGTTTAAAAACGATTTTAATTCTTCTTGATTTAACCCCATTCTCCATCTACTAATGTTAGCATACGATCAGCTCTAGCGGCAAGTGTTGTGTTATGAGTTACTAATATTATGCTAAGTGAAAAACGGTCTCTAAGTTGAAAAAATAAATCATGCAATTGCTTTGCTGATGCCGAGTCTAAATTCCCACTAGGCTCATCGGCAAGAAGTAATTTTGGATTATTGATTAGCGCACGTGCTACAGCTACTCGCTGTTGTTCACCACCAGATAGCATGGATGGTTTATGCTGCGCTCTATTTTCAAGTCCAAAGTAGGCTAATAATTCTAAGGCTTTCTCTTCAGCCTTTTTCTTCGAAGTTCCTTTAATATAGGCAGGTAAACAAATGTTCTCGAGAGCGGTAAACTCTGGAAGAAGTTGGTGGTTTTGAAAAACAAAACCCAAGGTATTATTTCTAAAAGATGACAATGCCTTATCTGAAAGTGAATCTATTCTAATTCCATCAATACTAAGCGTTGATTTTGCATGTTTATCAGCGTGTTCTAAGGTTCCCAATATGTGTAAAAGGGTAGTTTTTCCTGCTCCAGAAGGTCCTACAATAGAAACAATTTCTGCAGGTTTAAGTGAGAAATCAATGGCTTTTAATACTTCTGTATTGCCATAAGCTTTTGATAATGCTCTTGCCTGTATCATATTGTTGCAAAGTAACCATTTTCATTTTTTTATATCAATAAACAATCTTCTTTTTATAAAGGATAGCAAACAAATTTGTATAAATTTGTATAAATATTTATTAATAAATATGGAGCAAGCAACCTTTGCCGGTGGGTGTTTTTGGTGTACGGAAACCCTTTTTTCACGTCTTGATGGTGTTTCAAGAACAGTTCCAGGATATACCGGGGGTTTTATAAAAAATCCACCTTACAGAGAAGTTTGTACAGGTCGTACTGGTCATGCTGAATGTGTTCAAATTGATTTTGAGCCTGATATAATAAGTTTTGAAACATTATTGGCTGTTTTTTTTGACACACATGATCCAACAACCTTAAATCGCCAAGGAAATGATGTTGGAACACAATACCGATCAGCAATTTTTTATCACAATGAAGAACAAAAGATTGCAGCATCACAGTTTATTCAAAAAGTTACAAATGCATTGGTGTTCAAAAACCCAATTGTTACTGAGCTAAATGCTTTTGACGTTTTTTATCCAGCAGAAGTAGATCATCATGATTATTATAATCTAAATAAAAATCAACCTTATTGTACTGCAGTGATTACTCCCAAAGTTCAAAAATTGGTTGAAAAATATTCATCTAAATTAAAATAGTATGTCATTTGAGACAAAACATGTGTATGATGTTGATATTACAACATCGATGCAAAAGCATTATTTAGAAGTACTCACTGACCTTGGTGAAAATCCTTACAGAGAAGGTTTGATTGAAACACCAAAACGTGCAGCCAAGGCTATGCAGTTTTTAACGCAAGGGTATGAAATGGATCCTGCTGCAATTTTAGAGGGTGCAAAGTTCGCTGAAACCTACAATGAAATGGTATTGGTTAAGGACATTGAAGTGTATTCGCTTTGTGAACACCATATGTTACCATTTTTTGGTAAAGCGCATATCGCTTATATCCCAAATGGTCATATTGTTGGTTTAAGCAAAATACCACGTGTTGTCGATGTTTTTGCACGTCGTTTACAGGTTCAAGAACGACTTACAGAACAAATAATGAATTGTATTGATGAAACCCTAAAACCAAAAGGGGTAGCCATTGTGATTGAAGCTGCTCATATGTGCATGATGATGCGGGGTGTGCAAAAACAAAATTCGCTTACTACGACTTCTGGATTTCGCGGTGCTTTTGAGGCCATGGAAACCCGAAACGAATTTTTAAAACTCATACAAGGAAAACTGTCTTGATAATCTGATGGTTTAATCAGAAATCAATGTGATATTTTGATTTGAAACATCACATTTCTTCCTGCTTCATCAGCGTAAAACCGTAGTCTATTCATGTAGTCTCTATAGCCTACGTTAAAAAGGTTGTCAAATGAAAGTCCAATATTAATAGCACTTTCCTTGATTTTGTATGGACCCCAATTCAAATCAAGCCCAAGATTGTGATACCCATTTGGAGGTGTACTTATATCAACTTCTTTGTAGAGCTTCTGTCCATTCTCAATTACAGGAACATCATCTGGATTATTCAAAGGAAATCGATGTTGTGTAAAAGTAATTTTACTATGTAGCGCTATTGAAAAAGCGTTCCATTTTTGTGGTGAATACCTAATTTGATTCGTAGTTGTTACTGGGGGAATAATGAGTGGCTTTTCGGTGTTTTTGTTTGTGCCATGCACCCAAGACGTACTTTGTCTAAATTCTAATTCTGAGTTAATTTCATAAGTTAAATCCACATCAATTCCTGCTAATAGGGCATTGACAGCTGAATACTCCCAAACAGGAAATGCCCCTCTAATAGTTTGTTCAACTCCGGTTGGTTCAATGATAATGTAGTGCTCTCCAAATGTTATAAAAGGACTTGCTATAAACGTAAATAGGCCTTCTCTTTTTTCAACATCTAAAACCAGTTTGTGCGTTTTTTCTTTTGTTAAAAAAGGATTTCCATATTCAATAGTTGCTAATGAATGATGCAATCCGTCACTAAACATTTCTGCAATATCTGGAGCACGTTCAGCGTAATTAAAATTCAAGGCTATTCTGTATCTGGATGAAGGCATATAGCGAACACCAGTTGAAAAGGATACTGTATTAAAGATAAGATCTCTTGAAACCAATCGCTGTCCTACAACTTCGTTGATGACATAAGAACCCAGCAATTCTTCATAGTTTTTTGATTCCCATCGATTGTTTCGATACCATTTTCTAACGTCATTGCTTTGATGCTCGTAACGCATTCCAATGGCATAGTTGACTTTGTCTGAGAGGTTAAAGGAAGCGGTAGCATAGCCACCCCATTTTACTTTTAAATAATCAGGAATTAATCGCCTCACTTCCGTATCGGGGTTCGAGTAATTGTCTTGTACTTGAAAAAATAAGCCCCCATCGTAAGAACCCTTATTTCTTGACCATTCATAATTAGTAGTTATATCATGTGTGTTTAGACGTAAATCGATTGCAGGGGTATATTTAAGATCTCCTCTTCTAAGGTCGTATTCTTCGCGATTATTTTTCTGCCAGCTGTATTTGATGTTTAGCTTTTGATTTGAACTCAAAAATTTTGAATAGGATAAACTCGTTGTATGATGCGTATTTGCTTGTTTTGGCGATTCTATACCATAAGCAAATGGTTCAATTACACTGGGGCTATCCGCCTCAATAGCTCCTAATAAATCACGAATACTTCCAATATGAGCGCTTTTGAGTATGGCAATTTCAGTATTGAAATAACTAAAATATACATTCCACATGCTGTGAAATCCATTTTTTCCAACAGAAAGGGCAATGTTTTTCTCATGGCTTCCTGTATTGGTAAGCATGTAATTGGGTGCTGAGAAATCTCCATTTTTTCTAAGAGTACCTTGCGCCTTGATATAGGTGCCGTTTTCATAAGATTTCACCCATGAACTAACAATTCCCATTCCTTTTCCATTGGTCATTCCATTCAGTATTGTTTTTCCATACAAAGAATCTATAGGTATTGGTAAACTAGACTCAAGTACAACTATACCACCAGCGATAGAACCGGCATATTTTAGTGCAGATGCTCCCTTAATTACACGAATGTCTTCAAATGCATTGATATCAATGTTTGGTGCGTGATCTTGTCCCCATTGCTGATTTTCAAGCATCAAATTATTGTAAACAATACCCACTCGGCTTCCAAACATTCCATGTATAACAGGTTTGGCAATGCTGTTTCCTGTTGAGAGTGTATTCACGCCACTAATTTGCTCTAGCGCACCTGCTAATCCTTTTGTGTTGTACCGTTCTTTTTCAGATTCAGTCAGCGAATAAACTTTGGTTGTTGATGAAAGTTTATCTGTTCTCTCTTTTGATATTACAACTTCCTCGAGTGTTTCAATATGGTGATCCATAAACAACTCTAACGTAACGGATGCTGTCAAATCGATTTTAGTTACAAAATCCTCACAATTGATGTGCGAGATTTTGATCGTAAGTTTTTTAGGGCATAGGTTTTCAAATACAAAGACACCATCGACTGAAGTAACAGCATTTTTAGTTTCGCCAACTATTTGAACAACTGCTGTTTCTAAGGGTTTTTTGTCATGAAAACTTATTACTTTTCCTGTAATAGATAAATTACAGTTTTGGGAATACCCAAAACTAGTAGTCAGTAAAAATATACCGACTACTGTTTTGAATACATTGCAGCAACTAAAATTGCTGTATTTTAAAAGCATTGAATAAAGAATCACGATCTAGGGTGTGTCCTCTACATGAGCTTCAAATTCTATTTCTGCATCTACAGATCCGCCAAAGTCATTACGAGAGTTCCCTGTTTTTGAAGTGGGCTCGTGAATTAAGTATGCGATAACATCAACTTCTCCAGCCGTAGTAGTTTCCCAAACCGTTTTAATATGAAGGGGGTTGTTACTACTATCTTTGTGGTCATCAGAAGCAGCGTTAATCGTTATACTGCTACCTTCAAGCTCAAAAAATACTTGATGCTCATCGGCTTCTTCTATCACTTCTACAGTAATATCTTCTATGTTATCAGGGTCTGACTCATTTAAAAAGCGCACTTCAAATGTATAGGTAGAATTGCTGTCGAGTTCAATAGCTTCATGCTCACCGTGGTCATTCCCTTGATTATCATGATCATCGTGCTCAGCTTCAAACTCATAAATAACTTGTGAATCATCTGCTTGATTAGTTACAGTAACTTCTAAAGTGGTGATTACTTCACCTTCATGGATATGCGCTGGATCTTCTTTTTCACAAGAAGATAGAAAAACAACAGCAGCAAGTAATAAAGATTTTATTTGGATATTTTTAAACATGATATAATTTTTTTAAATGTTGTTAATAGGAATGTTTATCCTGTTGGATAAACAAAAGAAAAATGAAACAATAAAAAATTATACCACAGGTGGACCTCTCAACTTCTTAACAAGAAGAACCTTGTTGTAAAGTGTAGCATGATGCTGACTTTTTTGCAGCTCAATCCATGTGGGAGTAGATTTGACGAAATATGCTGTTAACACAGCATGCGTATTGGTTACATAATCCAACAGTTCACAAGATGAATCACCCTCGTGAAAGTGTAGGCTGTTGTCTTCGCAAACAGGATGGTCATGATGTTCAAAAATATGAACATGCTGAGAGAGCGTAGGGTAAAAGATTAACCCTACAAACAACAACCTGAATAAGAAAAATTTAGCTTTCATTTTTTGATTTGAACAAAAAACCTAATCCCATGCGACTGAGCATCTTCTTTTCAAAGTTCCAAAAAAAACTGAACTGACCAAATATAAATCCAAAAAAAACAAGCAACACCTGATAAATGGGGAATATTAAAAAAATACGAGCAAACCAATAAACAAAAGCAGAAGAAGAATCTTTAGTAATTCCAAAAAATTCAGTTAAAGGTGTAGCAAGTTTAGCTGCAGATGAGCCGGTAACAGCAAAAACCACAAATATGATAACCAACTGTGTGTTAGTATGGATTCCCCAGCGTTTTTTTAGCTTTTGCATCTATCCCAAAAGCTCCTTAATCTGTTGTGCTAGTTCTGTACCAATACGGTCTTGCGCTTCCAAGGTAGCAGCACCAATATGAGGAGTAAGTGAAATTTTTGAATGCATAAGCAGTTTTACCGCAGGGGTCGGCTCATTAACGAAGGTGTCTAGGGCAGCAAACCCTAAATGATCATTATCCAAGGCTTCAACAAGTGCTTCTTCATCAACCACGCCACCACGAGCTAAATTAATAAGTCCTGCACCTTCTTTCATTTTTGCCATTTCAGCGGCTCCAATAGTTGGTTTGTCTTGAGCAGGTACATGCAGTGTTACAAAATCAGCTTGTGCTAGCACTTCATCAAAAGATTTGATTTTAACGGATACATTAACAGACTGTCCATCGAAAAAATCAACAGCAACTGTTGCCTCTTCCATAAAAGGATCATAGGCAGCGACATCCATTCCTAAACCTAGTGCTATTTTTGCTGTAGCCTGACCGATACGGCCAAAACCAATAACTCCAAGTGTTTTTCCACGAAGTTCAATACCTCCGGCATACGCTTTTTTAAGGGACTTAAACTTAGTTTCTCCATCTAAAGGCATGTTTCGGTTAGAATCGTATAAGAAACGAACGGCTCCAAATAGGTGAGCAAATACAAGTTCTGCAACCGATGCTGATGACGCTGCAGGTGTATTGATCACATGCAATCCTTTTTCACGAGCATAGTCAACATCAATATTATCCATCCCAACGCCGCCACGTCCTATGAGCTTTAATCCTGGGCAGGCATCAATAAGCTCCTTACGAGCCGTTGTGGCACTACGGACTAAAAGACCTGTGATGTTGTTTTCATTGATGTAATCAACAAGTTGTTCTTGTGCTACATTGGTAGTTGTTATCGTAAAACCTGCAGCTGCTAATGCATCTTGTCCAGTTTGAGAAACTCCGTCGTTTGCGTGAATATTCATAAATAGTATTAAGCGTTTTGTTCTAGTGTTTTCATGACATCTACTAAGGCTTGTACCGATGCAATCGGTAATGCGTTGTACATAGATGCACGGTAGCCACCAACAGAGCGGTGCCCATTAATTCCATTAAGTCCAGCTTCTTTTGCCATGGCTTCAAAAGTGTCTTTAAGTTCAGGTGTGTTTAGTGTAAAAGTAGCATTCATTGTACTTCTGTCTTCGACGGCAGCAAAACCATCAAACAGTGGATTGCGGTCAACTTCTCCATACATTAAGGCAGCTTTAGCATTATTTTCCTTTTCAATTGCAGCTATACCACCTTTATTTTTTAACCATTCCAAGTTGAGCATGGACGTGTAAACAGCGAATACTGGAGGTGTATTAAACATACTTCCTTTATCAGCGTGAATACTATAATCTAACATTGAAGGAATTGCATGGGATACCTTACCCAAAACATCTTCGCGAACCACAACTAGTGTCGTTCCTGCTGGGCCCATGTTTTTTTGTGCTCCGGCATAAATCAATCCAAACTTAGAAAAATCCAATTCCCTAGAAAAAATATCTGAGGAAGAGTCTGCCACTAGGGGAGCAGCTGTTTCTGGTAATGATTTATACTGTGTACCAAATATGGTGTTATTTGTAGTTATATGCAGGTAGTCTAAACCTGTTGGGATATCAAATCCTTTAGGGATGTAATTGAAATTAGCATCTTTGGAAGAAGATAGTTCAATAGCTTCACCTATTAATTTTGCTTCTTTAATTGCTTTAGAAGACCAAGTTCCTGTGTTGCAATAACCCGCTTTATTCTCTAAGAGGTTATAAGCAGTAGCAATAAATTGCATGCTAGCGCCACCTTGAAGAAACATAGCTTTATATCCTTTACCTTCAAGTCCTAAAAGCTCTAGAGCTAGCGAAGTCGCTTTGTCCATGATTTCAATAAAAGCAGGGCTACGGTGAGAGATTTCTATTAGGGATAACCCTGAATTGTTAAGTTCTACAACAGCTTGTGACGCTTTCTGCATCACTTCTTGCGGGAGGATACACGGTCCAGCACTAAAGTTGTGCTTTTTCATATTCAAATATTTGAAAAGCAAAGAAACAAAAACCTGTTCGGTTAGTCATAGAAATTTATATTAGTTTTTTAACAAAAAAGCCATAGTGTCCACATGATCGGCATAGTCCATAAGTTTTGGGTATTGTGTTGAGCCAAAAGGAAGTGCATCTGAAAGGATGTTACTAACCACACATTGTATCTGTTGTACTTCTTCGTTAAGGCGATTCTTTGCTTCATCAAGTGTTGCATATGTACTGTAATGGATGCACGCAATAGGGGAGTTTAAACCAGCATCCTTTTTCAGCATCATGAATCCGTTGTCGAGTAAATCAAGTTCTTGCATCAAGTACACTGCTTTATTGTAATCGTAATTGTTTGCATAGGCATTGTGATGAATGATGTCACGATGTTCGTAGAGTGCCAAGAAAAGATTGTTAAAGTCATAATTTTCGGGGACTATGAGGTGTGAAACACTACGACAGCCCAATCCAAAATAGCGTACAATATCCGTACAAAGTGCTGCTAAATCTTCTGATGACTCTGTTCCGTCCAATAGTGCAACCCCATTTCGTGTTTTACGAATGATATGTGGAAACCCCTTAAAATAGTGCTCAAAATAACGCGCAGTATTGTTGCTTCCTGTGGCAATAACGGCATCAAAATTGGCGAGCTTGCCTTCTGTAAAATGTATAGTGTCTTTCCATGAAGGCTCGACAGCAACAAGAAAATCAACAACAAAGGGCAATAAAACGGTGTCGTTTGACGAGCGTTTTGCCTGTATACTGTACCCACACGCTAAACCACAAAGTAAGTCATGAAGTCCAACCATAGGTACGTTTCCTGCCAAAACAAGGCCCAGTCGTTTGGTGTTTACAGGCGTGTTGTAGTTAGATAGCCATGAGGTAATTGCCTCTTTGGTCAATGTTTCACCCCAAACAGCAATACAAAAAGACAAATTATCTTTGGTAAACCATTTGTTTTGACTTGAAGCCTCAACACATGCATTGTCAAGAAGTTGTATCCAATTATCATCCCGCAAATTCCCTTCAGAATAATCGCGAAAAAGCTGTCCTAATTTTGAAAAGGCACGAATTGATTTTTGATATGCATTCATATTTTGTGTTGGTGTGGTTATACACTATTTTTGCAAAGTTAATTAATTGCTATGGCTATTATCATTACAGACGAATGTATTAATTGTGGAGCTTGTGAGCCCGAATGCCCAAACACGGCTATTTACGAAGGAGCTTTCGATTGGAAGTATGGAGACGGCACCCAACTAAAAGGCGATGTGGTGCTTCCTAACGGCAGTGCAGTAAATGCCGACAGCATGCAAGAACCTATTTCAGACGAGGTATATTTTATTGTTCCTGATAAATGTACCGAGTGTAAGGGCTTCCATGATGAACCGCAATGTGCAGCTGTGTGCCCTGTTGACTGCTGTATTCCTGATGAGGATCACGTAGAATCGGAAGAAGTGCTTCTTGGTAAGCAACGTTTTATGCATCCCGACTAAATATGAAAGCAGGAATTGTTGGCCTTCCGAATGTAGGAAAATCTACTTTATTTAATTGTTTGTCGAGTGCCAAAGCACAAAGCGCAAATTTTCCATTTTGTACCATAGAACCCAATATTGGCGTAGTAAACGTTCCTGATCCACGGCTAAACCGTCTGGAGGAATTGGTTGCTCCCCAAAAAGTACTTCCTGCTACGGTTGAAATCGTAGATATTGCAGGTTTAGTAAAAGGCGCAAGTAAAGGGGAGGGCTTGGGCAATCAGTTTTTGGCCAATATCCGTGAAACCGATGCTATTATTCATGTGTTGCGATGTTTTGACAACGACAACATTGTGCACGTAGACGGATCTGTAGACCCGATACGCGACAAAGAAACCATTGATATCGAATTGCAGCTTAAAGACCTAGAAGCCGTTGAAAAACGCTTGGAAAAGGTAAAACGTGCTGCACGAACAGGCGATAAAGACGCGCAAAAAGAACTTGTTGTATTAGAGTTGCTGCACAACGCACTTGAAGCCGCTACTTCTGTACGTGCTGTAGCACTTAGCGATGACGATAGAACAAGCTTTGTTCATCCGTTGCAACTGATTACAGACAAACCTGTATTGTATGTGTGTAATGTAGATGAGCGTGCTGCAGCTAGCGGAAACGATTACGTTACCCAAGTTAAAGAAGCGGTAGCAGGCGAAAATGCGCAAGTATTGGTGTTGGCAGTAGCTACTGAGGCAGACATCAATGAATTGGAAACCTACGAAGAACGCCAGTTGTTCCTCGAAGATTTAGGTCTCGATGAACCTGGAGCAGCCAAACTAATTCGTTCGGCCTATACCTTATTAAAACTAGAAACCTATTTTACGGCAGGGGAAAAAGAAGTACGCGCATGGACGATTCCTGCAGGTGCAACGGCGCCTCAAGCTGCTGGAGTAATCCACACCGACTTTGAAAAAGGCTTTATTCGTGCTGAAGTGATTTCATACGCTGATTATGACAGCTTTGGTTCTGAACAAAAAGCCAAAGAGGCCGGTAAGGCTCGGGTAGAAGGCAAGGAGTACATTGTTCAAGACGGAGACGTGATGCACTTTAGATTTAACGTTTAATTCACCCCCTCTTTTTTCCTAATTGCAGAAATTGTTTTAATTTAAAAGATAATTTTAAAGCAATTAAATATGAAAAAAGCACTTTTAGTATTCACCATAATTATTCTTGCAAGCTGTGCCACACCACCAGCACCAGCTGTAGAGGGTGTAGGTTTCTTTAAGCCCATGCCAGAAGAGAAATTCATTACAGGATCGGATGACACTACCGATTTCTGGATGAAATATATAGACGCACACAACAACCGAGACATTGAGGCTATTAAGTCGATGAGCGCAGACTCTATATACATTTTAGGCCCTGATGGTTCTGAAATTCGCACCAATGGTGCACAAGCAGCCGTGTTAGAGGGCTGGTTTGCCGCCTCAAACCCAAAATGGGATGTCTATTGGGCAATGCCCTACAAGTCTGTTCCTAGCGGTGCAGAATGGATTATTGCCGGACATACCGTTACCGAAACGGTAGAAGGAAACGAAACTACCGCAATGCATATGATAGACGGTGAAATTAAAGACGGTAAAGTAGCGCGCTTTTTTGTGTATGCTACCAAAGCACCTGCAGAATAGGTACTGAGTTTAATTTGTAATTAAAAAGCACCCGATTGGGTGTTTTTTTTAAGCGGTTGGATTTTTCATCTTCAACATGGTTAATTATATTATTCTGTATAAGGGATTCTTCTTGAAACTTTTCTCATTAAAACGTTAATTAAGTCTTGGGAGTCAGACCCAAGCGTTCCTCTTATCTTTTTGAGATAATTTACTACTAATTCATCATCAGTCGTACTTATAAAATCCATATTCATAGTAGCGCTATTTGTTGTAAACATAACTCCTGTCAAAACTGCAAGTCCAATTGCTGCTCCGTTAGACATTGGTTTTGAGGTTTCAAAAGAACCTGTAATAATTGTCTCAACGCCTAATATTTTACCTAATTCACTTGGCAGATATTCATCATAGGAATGAATATCTATTTCATTTTTTTTCAATAGAGTATTTGTTTTAGTTGGATTTTGTACATCAACGAGCATAGTACCTCTCTTTTTTCTAGTTAAAAACCAAGAATACATTGCTTTTTGAATATCTAATGCTTCATCCCTACCCATTTCTGTAATTTGGTCTTCTGTAAATTCTTTTAATTCTTTTGGTCTTAATTTAACTTGAACTTTTAGTGGTAAAATCGCAATTGTTTTGGTGTTTGCTACATAAGTTTTAGCATCCGGGTGAACATAAAGTTTCGTTTGTGCTACAATTGTGGTTGTATAAATTAAACTTATTATAATTAGTGTTTTTTTCATTTTAATAATTTTAGTTACCTACTTCAAAATTTAGATGGTTTTTCGGCTTATTTCCATCAATATTGTTGTTTTATCATCGTGGGGTATCAAAAAAGTGCAATCCCAACGATACTGATATAGTTTTAAAGTCTGAATACTCCGCTCTATTGCTTCCTTTTAAGTTTAACCCAAATAGGACAGGGGCTTCCCCTTCAAAAACAAAGGTTGCTTTGATACTGGGTTGCCGTCGGTGTGTACTGGGTATGCGTCGTAGGTTTTTCATTGTTTGGGGTAAACAGACTTGGGAGTTTGTTTAGGACTAAGTTAACAAAATATACAATGCGGAATTTTACGCATCGAATTCTTTTATAATAATTTTCCCTCGGTCTTAGTGGGTCGCATAGTTAGGGCATTAATGCTTTTAATTTTTTCTTTATCCATTCGTGTTAAATACTGGGTTGCAATTCTATTTTCAGGTTTTTTGTCACATGTGTAAAGTGTAAAAAGAAAAAGTAGCTCTAACGGTTTCATTAAAACGTAAACAAAATCTGAGACTAATTTAATGTTGAAAATATGGTAATGCTTATGAATAACATTTCCTGCCTTATTGTATTGTTTCCTTATTATTGAATGGATTTTAGGGAATTTTTCTTCAATCAATTCTTCAAAAGCATTGGAGACCAACAATTGGCGGGTACAAATGATTTTACCGCCATTTCGTTCTCCGTACCTAATGGGTTTTACAAGTTGTTTGTGACCGTTTGCACCAACTGAACACAAGAAATGATCTCCGCAATATACATTATCACACATATAATCGAGTTGTGATAAACCGTGTTTATAGGTGTCTGTAAATGCGGCTATCATTGAATCTGGTTTTTGCCCAAATAACATTAAAAAAGTAGTAATTAACAGCAGAACTGGGAGTGACAAAACAAACAACAGCGGAACTTTAAAAAGTAGTTTCAAGTTTAAAAACTTCCAAACTGTTTTTTCAAACCCACTTTTATGCTCAATTTCCATGCTTTTGATTTCTGAAATCACCATTTTTTGATTTTGTGCAAGCGATAGTATGAATAGCAAAATAAGCGGGAGATTAAACAACCCGTATAGTTCTTCAACATGAATTGCGATGAACACATTTAAAAGGATTCCTAGTATTAAAACACAATTTATAATGACCTCTAACAGGGGAGGAGCCATGCGCTTCCTATAACTCGTGTAAAAAAAGGATAGCACACAAATGATTATTAGTGTGTAAATAGACAATCGGTGTTCGGGTGAAAATGTTACATCATCAGCACAACAATCATTTGCTATTCCAGAATCTAGCATCCCTAAATACAGCAGCGGATAACCAATGATGAGAATCACTTCAAGTGACTTTTCAATAACGCTGGGGTACAGTCTTTTTCCAGTACTTATAAACCTCACAAAATCAAATAGAACTAAAAGAGCAGGAGCAAAAAGAAAAATAAGTATTCCTATCATATTGGGTGTTTAGTATGGATACGGTTAAAGAATAATAACGTTTTAGTCTTTGAAAACGGAGGTATTCAAGCTTTATTTCCTATAACCCCTTCAATTATAAAAACTGTAAATCAATGCAATAATTCCAACAATTATTAATACTACATTTAGGTTATGCATTCGCCTTGAAAACAGATTTAGTGGCTTCTTTCTAAGTAGTTTAACAAGGAGTGCAATAATCCCTGTGAATAAGCCAAAGACGAGCAAAGGAACTAACATAATTAGTATCATTCCCGGGTTATTTACTGTGAAATGAACAGCAAACAATATCCCAGCAAACACATAGCTAATGATAGACACTACCGTAAAAAATATAAAAATTAGTTTACTTATTTTGTTGTGTTTTTTCAAAGTGCTTATCTTCTGTTATTCGGTTTTCAATTTTGCGTTTGTACAGCTGATTTTGAACCATCAAAATCAATTTTTACCGTATATTTTTTCATGGGCATCAACAAAGATCCGTTCTAAATTTTTATCACTTTCACTCCTTATTTTGTATTCCTCATAAAGATTGTTTGAAGAAGCAATCTCTTCTGCCAATACGTATTCTTCATCGTTAAACATATAAATTCGTTGTGTGGGTTTTGCACCACCACCACTACTAAAAAAAACAATATCTTTCCACTTACGATTAGGCTCTTTTTTTAAGTAAAAAGGCACTCTGGTTAGCCCAAAATCGCCAATAAGCTTTAATGCAGCATTGCGCTGTTTATATATTTGAGTGGAACATCCTCCTGTGCCGCAAAAACAAGATCCCCAGTAAAAAATTATGATTTCATCGATGCCGTCAAAGTCTAAATCATTCTTAGTTACTTCATAAGACTTACTCAATCCATAACATGCTATCCCGTCAAAAACAGCTTTGATTTTTGAGTCAATATCCGTTTCAGTGTTGGTTGAGATTTCTTTTCCTAGATTGATTGAATCTATTGAATGAGATTCCTGCTGGTTTTCTTGCCTTTCTGGGTTTTTACTAATCAAGTTATTTACAGGTTTACAAGAACCTAGTAAAATAGAAATCACAATAATGGATAATATCTTCATGATTAGTTTGTTGCGTGCAAATCAATACAGTTTGTGCGACTAGGTTTTAAAGTGAAGAACAGATTTGGATGTTTGTTTAAAGCTAAGTTAACAAAAATACTGAAAAGTCTTCCTGATGATGTTTCAACAATTGGTCGTTGTATTTGTTAATTTCTTTGTTAAACATCACTTCAATTTGATGGGTTGATGTTTTAAATTAGCCCTCATGCCACAAACCACCCAGTACAACGAAGATAATATCCGATCACTCGATTGGAAAGAACATATTCGGATGCGTCCGGGGATGTATATTGGAAAGCTTGGTGATGGGTCTTCTCCAGATGATGGCATATACATTCTCCTTAAAGAAGTATTGGACAATAGTATTGATGAGTTTGTTATGGGGGCGGGCAGAACCATTGATATAAAAATTGATGAAGGCAAAGTTACCGTTCGCGATTATGGCCGTGGGATTCCGCTAGGTAAGGTTGTTGACGTGGTGTCTAAAATGAACACAGGGGGTAAATACGATTCCCGCGCCTTCAAAAAATCGGTTGGGTTAAACGGAGTAGGAACAAAAGCCGTAAACGCCCTCTCCCAGTCGTTCTACGTGGCATCCTCTCGTGATGGGCAACAGAAATCCGCCTTATTTGCACAGGGTAGTTTAGAAACAGATAGCCCTACCGAGGTAACCACCCAACGCAATGGAACTCAAGTCACTTTTGTTCCCGACGAATCCATCTTTAAAAAATACCGCTATCGCCATGAGTATGTAGCCAAAATGCTCAAAAACTACGTTTATCTAAACCCTGGGCTTACAATAGTTTTTAACGGTGAAAAGTTTATATCCAAGAACGGTCTTAGAGACCTGTTGGAAGACAATAACAATATTGAGGATTTCCTTTATCCAGTAATTCATCTCAAGGGCGACGATATTGAAGTAGCCATTACACATAGTAAAACCCAATACAACGAAGAATACCACTCGTTTGTTAATGGGCAGCATACCACACAAGGAGGAACACACCAAAATGCATTTCGTGAGTCGTTAGTAAAAACGATACGCGAATTTTACGGCAAGCAGTTTGATCCTTCTGATATTCGTAAATCAATCATATCGGCCATTAGTATTAAGGTTATGGAGCCGGTATTTGAATCACAAACAAAAACCAAACTTGGATCTACGGAAATGGGGGGCAACCTTCCTACAGTACGTACCTACATCAATGAGTTTATTGGAAAACAACTCGATAACTTCCTGCATAAAAACACGACTACGGCTGACGCTCTACAGCGTAAAATCTTACAAGCAGAGAAAGAACGTAAAGAACTGTCGGGGATTCGTAAACTAGCCCGTGAGCGTGCCAAAAAATCAAACCTACATAACAAAAAACTCCGTGATTGCCGAGTACATTTAGGCGATATCAAGAAAGACCGTCGTTTGGAATCTACCTTGTTTATTACCGAGGGTGACTCTGCAAGTGGATCGATTACAAAATCTAGAGATGTTAATACCCAAGCGGTTTTTAGTCTTCGTGGAAAGCCACTAAATTCTTACGGGATGTCCAAAAAAATTGTTTACGAAAACGAAGAATTCAATCTGTTGCAGGCAGCATTGAATATAGAGGACAATATGGAAGACCTACGGTACAACAATATTGTAATTGCTACCGATGCCGATGTAGACGGAATGCACATTCGATTGCTCCTTATTACCTTCTTCTTGCAGTTTTTCCCCGAGCTGATTAAAGACGGACATTTGTATATTTTACAAACACCCTTATTTCGTGTTCGCAATAAAAAGAAAACGATTTACTGCTATTCGGAGCAAGAGCGGGTAAATGCACTAGATGAGTTGGGTAAACAAGCTGAAATTACTCGATTTAAGGGATTGGGTGAGATTTCTCCCGATGAATTCAAGCACTTTATTGGTGATGATATTCGGCTTGATCCGGTTATGCTGGACAGGAACATGACGATAGATGAATTACTGTCTTTTTATATGGGTAAAAACACCCCTAAACGACAAGAGTTTATTATTGATAACCTCAAAGTAGAGTTAGATAAAATTGAGCAATGAACGAAGAAGAACAATCTATAGCTTCTGGTGATCAGCTGATACGCGTATCAGGCATGTACAAAGACTGGTTCCTTGATTATGCTTCGTATGTGATTTTAGAGCGTGCTGTTCCTGCAAACGACGATGGATTTAAGCCTGTGCAACGACGGATTCTGCATTCCATGAAGGATTTGGATGATGGGCGCTACACCAAGGTTGCTAATATTGTAGGGCACACCATGCAATACCATCCACACGGAGATGCTTCTATTGCCGATGCCATGGTGCAAATTGGTCAAAAAGACTTGCTTATTGATATGCAAGGAAACTGGGGGAATATACTCACCGGTGACTCTGCAGCAGCTTCGAGATACATCGAAGCCCGCCTTTCAAAGTTTGCCTTAGATGTGGTGTATAGTCCAAAAGTTACCAACTGGCAGCTTTCGTATGATGGACGTAAAAAAGAGCCCATTCACCTTCCCGTAAAGTTTCCTATGCTGTTAGCACAAGGTGGCGAAGGGATTGCTGTTGGATTGTCTACCAAAATACTCCCACATAACTTTTTAGAGCTTATAGATGCTTCCATCAGGCACTTGCAAGGAAAGCGTTTTACGCTTTTTCCTGATTTTCCAACAGGTGGCGATATGGATGCCACCAATTATAACGATGGGCTTCGAGGCGGTAAAATACGCGTACGTGCTAAAATAGCACAACAAGACAAGCAAACGTTAGTCATTAATGAAATCCCGTTTAGTACGACAACGTCTTCTTTAATTGAATCCATATTAAAAGCAAACGAAAAGGGGAAGATTAAGATTAAACGAATTGAAGATAATACAGCGGCCACTGTAGAGATTTTAATTCATTTGCCCACTAATGTATCTCCCGATAAAACCATAGATGCGCTATTTGCATTTACGGCATGTGAAACCTCCATATCACCATTGGGGTGTGTTATCCAAGATAACAAACCCAATTTTATCGGCGTTTCTGAAATGCTTGTGCACTCTACTAATCATACGGTTGAATTGCTTCGCAATGAGCTTGAAGTTAAGAAAGAGGAGCTCGAAGAGCAATGGCATTTTGCTTCGTTGGAACGTATTTTTATCGAAGAACGTATTTATCGTGACATTGAAGAAGTAGAAACCTGGGAAGGCGTATTGCAAGCCATTCACCTTGGTTTAGCACCTCATGTAACACATCTTAAGCGTTCGGTTACCGACGATGATGTAGTTCGTCTAACTGAAATTCGCATTAAGCGTATTTCAAAGTTTGACTTAGACAAGGCTCAACAAAAAATTGATGCACTAGAAGAAGAACTTTCTCGAGTAGCGCATGATCTAGCAAATCTTATTGATTTTGCTATTGCACATTTTAAACGTTTAAAGAAAACCTACGGCGAAGGAAAAGAAAGAAAGACCGAAATCAGGCTATTTGAAGATGTGGATGCGCGAAAAGTAGTGATGCGTAACACCAAGCTTTATGTCAGTAGAGAAGAGGGCTTTGTAGGCACGTCATTGCGCAAAGAAGAATACGTTGCAGATTGTGCCGACATCGATGATGTTGTTGTGTTTACAGCAGATGGTAAGATGATTGTTACCAAAGTAGAAACCAAGACCTTTGTTGGTAAAAATATCATCCACGTGGCGGTGTTTAAAAAGAAAGATAAGCGTACGATTTACAACATGATCTATCAAGATGGAAAAGGAGGAACCTCGTATATCAAGCGCTTTGCAGTAACAGGTGTTACTAGAGATAAACATTACGACCTCACCAATGGAACCCCATCTTCTAAAGTGCATTATTTTTCTGCAAATCCTAATGGTGAAGCCGAAGTGGTAACTATTCACCTAAGACAGAGTGGATCTATTAAAAAACTAAAGTGGGATTTAGACTTTGCCGACCTGGTCGTTAAAGGGCGTGGCGTTCGTGGAAATACAGTTTCGAAATATGCAATTAAACGAGTTGACTTAAAAGAAGCTGGGGTTTCTACCTTAAAACCACGGAACGTATGGTTTGATGACACGGTTCAGCGCCTCAATGCAGATGAGCGTGGTCGTTTATTAGGAGCCTTTAGCGGCGAAGATCGTTTGTTGATTGTGACAAAATCGGGACTTGTGAAAACACAAATTCCAGATCTGACCATGCATTTTCCCGCCGACATGCTTGTTTTAGAAAAATGGGATCCGAACAAACCCTTATCCACAATATATTTTGATGGGGATAAGGATCGCTATTTCGGTAAACGCTTTCTTATTGAAGCACCCGACAAGGAAGAATCCTTTTTAAAAGAGGGGGCAAAAATACAACTGGAATGGTTTTCAACAGATTGGCGACCCGTATGCACCATGCATTATGTGAAACCAAGAGGAGAAGAAGCAAAAGACCCTACTACGTTTTCTTTTGAAGATTTTATCACACCAAAAGGAATTAAGGCGATAGGGAATCAGCTTACAACGGATAGGTTAAAGCGAATTGAATCGAATGACGCTTTGCCATACATTCCTGAAGCTGTTGTAGCGGCTGAAGATATTGAAGCAGAAGTAGAGGAAGTACTCCCAAAACAAGCTGATGATGATGGAGAGGGACAAATAAGTTTAGAACTTTAGATTGATTTCTTCTTGCGAAAACGCATGTTTAAAAATTCAACCAACAACGAAAAAGCAATAGCAAAATAGAGGTATCCCTTTGGGATGGCTCCTACAGATTGCTGCATTACTTCAAGATGTGAAAGATGTGCCCCTTCAGCCAAGAGCATAAATCCAATGAGCAACAAAAAGGATAACCCCAAAATTTGTAAAGAAGGGTGTTGGTGAACAAACTTACTGACAGGATGTGCGAACAACAGCATAACAAGTATCGAAATAACAACTGCTGTAATCATAATCCAAAGTGCACCGTCTAAACCATTGGTCATTCCAACAGCAGTGAGAATAGAATCTACTGAGAAAACAGCGTCTATTAAAAGTATTTGAATCAATACACGATAAAAAGTATTCCCTGATTTCTGTGCTATTTTTTCACTTTGTTCCCCAGAATGATCCATTTTTTCATGAATTTCCTTGGTACTTTTATAAAGCAAGAACAATCCACCTGCAAATAGGATTAAAGACTGACCGTTTATTGAGGCGCTAATATGCTCCGTATTGATGTAAAAAAGGGGAGTTCGCATGGCAACAAGCCAAGAAATAGCAAACAGTAAGGCAATACGCAACACTAGCGCAAGTATTAAGCCAATATGCGTAGCGCGCTTACGCTTGTGTTCAGGTAATTTACCAACGACAATAGAGATAAAAACAATATTATCAATTCCTAAAATAATTTCTAAAAATGTAAGAGTCAACAGCGATGATAAAGCTTCTGGTGAGAATAAGAAATCCATTATTTAGATAGTTTAGTTACCATGCCACGCTGCTTATTTCCTGTGTCCCCAACCAAGTTGTATTCAAAAGTATATGTGGATTTATCCGTCGTTAGAATTTTCATTTGTACTGCCTTAGAGTCTTGATAGGTGAGAGGACGTAGTTTTTTAACAATACACTCGCAATCATTAAGCCATCGTACAGAGAATGTATCTACACGGTTTAAGTAATAATCGATTTCAATACTATCGTTTCGCGTAAAAGTAGTTGTTAGCGTATCTCCTAAAACAACAGATGTAAAAGAGAAATTTCCAGTCTGAAATTCTTTACAATTACGCTCAGGAGTAAAACAAGCACTTAGTAGAAAGAGGAGGGTTATAAAAACAAGTATACGCATACCCCAAAAATATCATTTTTTATTGGTGTACGTACTGCAACTACCATCAGAATACAGAACAACAACCTGTTTCACACTGATTTTACTTGGGTTTAAGGTGTCTTTAGTTGCAGGTTCAGCTAATGAATCAGAAGAGATTACATCTTCTATACGCTTATCAGGTACTGCTAAGTCTTCTTTTAAGGGGGGTAGAGGCGATGGGGTGCTTATTGGCAATGGAGAATTATTTTCAGTTCCAAATAGAAGCCAATTGGTGTCTGTAGTAGGGAAGGCCTGCAAAAGTTTCATGATAAAATCTAAACTAGGCTTGTTACGTCCGGATAATATATGAGAAATAGAAGATCGTTGCACACCCAAACAATCGGCAAATGCAGTGGAACTAAGTTCATGTTGAGCAATAATTTCTTTGATACGATCGATTAATAACATGGTTACAATTGTAATTTAATTCGAATTAATATAATAACATACAGCAATATACAACAAAATACACGAAAATATAATTAAACCTTTAATTTATTATATATCGTTAATAGTCATGTTATGAGCAGTTTAAAGAAATTTAATGTGAATAAAGTTACTTTTGTAACAATTTATAGGAGTTAATGCCAAAAAAGATGTTTACATTTATAACATCTGTTGTTTCCAATTGTAAACTATAAAGAATTTACATTTGCAAACAATGAATGATTATTTAGAACAACAGCCACTATTGTCAACGTCTAAACTAAGCGGACGTTATATTACGCTTGAAACAATAGACTCTTTATTATCAATATATAACTGTCATGCAATTGGTGAAAGTGTTGCGGGCCGACCAATTCATTGTATTGCACTAGGCACAGGGCCTATAAAAGTGCTTATGTGGTCGCAAATGCATGGAAATGAATCTACGTCCACAAAAGGAATTTTAGATGTACTAGCGTACTTAAATCAGAGACCTGCTCTTCTTTCGCAATTCAGTTTGAACATAGTACCCATGTTAAATCCAGATGGAGCGCATGCTTACACACGAGTGAATGCTAATAATATCGATTTGAATAGAGATGCAATGGAGCAATCTCAACCAGAAACTCAGGCATTAATTAGACTATTTAAACAGTTCAACCCTGATTTTTGCTTTAATCTTCACGATCAACGGACCATTTTTGGGGTTAATGGAGAGCCCTGCATGCTTTCATTTCTCGCTCCCTCAGCAAATGAAGCCAAAGACTTAACTCCCGCTAGAACAAAAGCTATGGGAGTTATAGGGGCAATAAACACAACACTTCAAAAATACATTCCCAATCAAGTTGGCCGTTACGATGATACGCACAACGTAAATTGCACTGGTGATTATTTTCAGGCACAGGAAACACCAACTATTTTATTTGAATGTGGTCAGGTGGGAGAAGATTATGATCGCGAAGCAACACGTAAATGGTTTGGTTTATCCGTATTAGCAGCTTTAAAAAGCATTGCTGATGATTATTACAATGTGGATGCTTACACCAATATTCCAGAAGTAGCAAAAACATTTGTTGATGTTGTTATTAAAAATGTGGCAATCAATAATAAACAAACGGATATTGCCTTACAATATCAAGAAGAACTGCATCAAAACATCATTAAGTTTATTCCTAAAGTGCACAAAATAGGCGACTTAGATAATACTCAAGGTCATCGGTTGCTTGATTTTAATGGAAAATCATTTGGCGATGAGTTTAAAATCGAGCTAGGTCAAAATGAGTCTTTTTTGCTAAATGTGATAGATTTAACAAAAAATTCACATTAATTTTTCGATTTAACCACTTTAAATTCAATGATTTTTTGTTTTCTTTACAAAAAAAATAATTATGAATAAATTTAAATTGGATGATATTGATCATCAAATCTTAGATATTCTTATCGATAACATGCGTACGCCTTTTACCGATATTGCAAAAAGACTATTGATTTCTGCAGGTACTGTACACGTCCGTGTTCGCAAAATGGAAGATGCTGGAATTATCAAAGGGTCTTCACTAGCACTTGACTACAATAAAATGGGATATTCTTTTATTGCATATGTAGGTATTTACTTAGAAAAGACACATCAAACAAAATACGTTTTAGAACGTCTTAGAGAAATTCCTTTTATTACTGTTGCGCACATTACAACAGGAAAATATAACATCTATTGTAAGGTTCGGGCGAAGTCAACAGAACACGCAAAAGAAATTATATTTAAAATTGATGACGTTGATGGAATATTACGAACGGAGACCATGATCTCTCTTGAAGAAAGTATTAACGACAAAAAACGATTAATGCATACCATTTTTAACGACCTATAACAACCGCTTGTGAATCCACATACTAAATTGGAGCGTTTTGAAGAAAACGTTTTATCAAAGTTTAAACTTTACGACAGTATATTTTCAACCTTACCGTATTCAAAAATAACCAATACGGCTACACTTTTACCCTTGTTCGCAAACACTTGTAAAGAGGGTTATGCTCAAGAGTTAAATCCAAAGGTTATTGTTGATGGTTTTTTCTCACGCTATTATCCAGATATTAGTAAGGTGGATCAGACGGATTTACTGTTTCGTTTTATACAGTTTATTGAGCGTCGCGTGGTATTGTTTGATGCTGTTGAAGATGCTGCTTTTAGTCGAATCAACAATATGGGTGGGATAGGTACTCTACGTAATCTCAAGGAAGAAGCAGAATCACGACAAAAAACAACAGAGTTAAAAGAGCTTTTACAAGAAATTAATGTTCGTCCTGTGCTTACGGCGCACCCAACACAGTTTTACCCAGGTTCCGTTCTTGGAATTATTACTGATTTAGGGAAAAGTATTCAGCAAAACGATTTACAAGAAATTAAACTTCTTCTATCTCAACTTGGCAGAACGCCTTTTTTCAAAAAGAAAAAGCCTACTCCGCTTGATGAGGCTAAAAGCTTGATTTGGTATTTAAGCAATGTTTTTTATCCTGCTATTGGAGAAATCCAATCCTATGTTCAGCGTCATATATTTAAGGAAGTTTCGCTTTCTAATCAAACAGTTAAGCTTGGGTTTTGGCCTGGTGGTGATCGAGATGGAAATCCTTTTGTAACTACTGCTATTACACGTAAAACAGCCCAGTTGCTACGCAGTAGTGTCATTCGAAATTATTACCGTGATATACGTAAGCTTCGAAGACGCTTAACTTTTGCTGGTGTAGAAGAGATTGTACTAGAGGTTGAAAAGAAATTATACAACAGTATTTTTAAGCTAGATAAAGAGCCTGAAATTTCTTTAGTAGAATTAAAAGAAAAACTCAATGAGATATTAATTCTTGTTGAAAAAGATTACCACGGTTTATTTGAAAAAGAGCTTCGTGACTTTATCGCTAAAGTCAATGTATTTGGGTATCACTTTGCTAGTTTAGACATTCGTCAAGATTCCAGAGTGCATCATGACGCATTTTTAACGCTTTTAAATCAAACCAATTCCACTGGGGTTACCGATGCGTCTTTTGACTATCAAACAGCCTCTGAGGACGCCCGCATTGATTTTTTAACTTCACTTAAAGGGGATGTAGATCCAGATTCATTTGAAGATGAAACTGTTCGAAAAGCCCTTGGCTCTATCCGTGCCATAAAAGCTATCCAGGAATCCAATGGTGAGGCGGGTTGTAACCGTTACATCATTAGTAACAATCAAACAGCACAAAATATTTTTGAAGTATTTGCCATGATTCGACTTAGCGATTGGACAGCTCCGTCTGTTGATATTGTTCCGTTGTTTGAAACGATACCTGATTTGGAAATTGCTGTTGAAGTAATGGACAAAGTATATTCAAACCAAGAATACCGCGCACATTTGAGCAGAAGGGGCGATAAACAAACAATAATGCTTGGCTTTTCGGATGGCACAAAAGATGGTGGTTATTTAATGGCTAACTGGAGTATCTACAAGGCTAAGGAGGAATTAACAGCAATTTCCAGAAAACATGGTATTAATGTGGCTTTCTTTGACGGACGTGGTGGACCACCAGCACGTGGAGGAGGAAACACCCATCAATTCTATGCTTCAATGGGATCTAGTGTTGAGGCTGATGAGATTCAGATAACAGTTCAGGGACAAACCATTAGTTCAAATTTTGGAACACTGAATTCATGCCGCTATAACCTAGAGCAACTTTTAAGTGCTGGGGTTTCAAACCGTCTTTTTGCAGATAAAAGCAAAGATTTAGATGATGAGGACAGAGCTACAATGACGCAATTGGCTGAAACAAGTTACGAGACGTATAAAAACTTTAAAGCCCATCCAAAATTTTTGCCGTATCTGGAGCATATGAGTACGCTTAAGTATTATGCGAAAACCAATATTGGTAGTCGGCCATCTAAAAGAAAATCAAGTAAAACGTTAGATTTTTCTGCACTCCGTGCAATTCCTTTTGTTGGAAGTTGGAGTCAATTAAAACAAAATGTTCCTGGATTTTATGGGGTAGGTACTGCGCTTGAAACTTTTGATAAAGCTGGTTCATTTGACAAGGCAATGCGATTATATAAAAACAATGCTTTTTTTAGAACACTCATTTCCAATTCAATGATGAGTTTACAAAAATCCTTTTTTAATCTTACTGCTTATATGGAGCAAGATGCTGAATATGGCCCGTTTTGGAAAATAATTCATGATGAATACCTTCGTTCAAAACACTATATTCTTAAGCTTACTCAAATGGATGTCCTTATGGAAGATCAGCCATCAGGAAAAGCTTCTATCCATGTTCGTGAAGAAATCGTACAACCGTTACTAACGATTCAACAGTACGCGCTTTTAAATATTCAAAACAGTAATATCAGCGATTCTGAAAGAGACATTATGGAGAAAATGGTAACACGTTCGTTATTCGGAAATATTAACGCTAGTAGAAACTCTGCTTAAGCCGCGTAAAAGTCAAATGCTTTTTGAATAAGGGACTCGGGAACAGATTGGTTCCACACCGGTTCTCCTATTGCTGCTAATAAGACAAAGAGTACATTACCGTTTTCGTTTTTCTTATCATGAGTCAGCATTGCTAAAATAGCTTCGATTGTTTCTGCATCGAAAGAAACTTTTGGGTAAATACTACCAAAAACATTTTTTATTTGTTTAGCATTCGCTAATGGTAAAGCTGTTAATTCAGTAGATAAGTAAGCTTCTAAGACCATGCCAATGGCAATGGCTTCTCCGTGCAACAGTCTTTTTTTATTGTTAGAAATTAAATAGTGTGATTCAATAGCATGACCTAGCGTATGACCAAAATTCAATATTTTTCTAAGGTTATGCTCATAGGGGTCTTCAGTTACCACTTTTGCCTTAACTTCAACAGAGTGATAAATGTGTGGAAGGATTGCTTCACGATCCAAATAAGCACTAAGTGTTTTAAAATAATCTGGTTCGCGAATAAGCCCGTGTTTTAACATTTCTGCGTATCCACTACGGTACTCGTCATCTGGTAAGGTTTGTAAAAAGGAGTTGTCTACAAGAACCATTTTAGGTTCTTGAATAATACCGATTTGGTTTTTTAGTGGCCCTAAGTCTATCCCAGTTTTGCCGCCAACAGATGCATCCACCATGGCTAGGAGGGAGGTAGGAATGTTTATGAAGTCTATACCACGCTTAAAAGTACAAGCAACAAATCCACCCAGGTCTGTTACTACACCGCCACCAAGATTAATAAGCAAGCTTTTTCTATCTGCACCTTTTTCAGAAAGCACATTCCAAAGCAATACACACGTTTGGATATGCTTATTTTCTTCTCCGGCATCCATTTCTAATAGTTCAAAGGAGAAATTCACTTGATTCTTGAAATAGGGCAGGCAATGCTTTTTCGTATTCCTGTCTACTAAAACATAAACGGAAGAATAGCCATAGGTGTCTACACAGGAATTTAAAGAGTTCCAAGTGATTTCACCAAATAATACTTCGCAATGGTTGGTTTTTATTCGCATATCGTAATAAGAAACAAAATTAGTGCTTTTAAGGAGTATTTTCCTAATTTTGATAGGAGTAGCATTTTGTTTTTTAATTAAATCATAATCTCTTGTTTTTATATCCCCACAAAACATCTAAGGAATTACAGGCTTCACTAAGGTTATTTTGGGTGTTGTCGCGACCCAAATTTGCGCATGTAATCCTTGTGCTATGGAAATTTTTACAGCGTATTAGATTTCCTATTAAACCCTTTATTGGCATTTCAGGGTATCATCAATTTTGTGCAGGAGAGACTGTGTCAGATTGCTTCAATGCTTCAAAAACGTTGGCTTCTTTTAATGTGTTTACTGCGTTAGACTATGCAAATGAACACGCTAAAACTATATCAGACTTTGATCATAATATGCATGTTATTTTAGAGGCTATAGCTGTAGCAAAAAACAATAGAAACTATCCATTTGCTGTAGTAAAACCTTCTTCTTTGGGGTCTTTTGAACTGCTTGAAAAAAAAGCGAATGGAGAATTAATTTCAACATCTGACAAAGCTGCATGGGAAAAACTTAAAAACCGCTTTGATTCTTGTGCTACTGCCGCAAAGCATGCAGGCATTATACTTATGATTGATGCCGAAGAAAGCTGGATTCAACCTGCTGTTAATGAGTTAATACTACCTCTAGTAAAAAGCTATAACAAAACTCGCGTGGTTATTGCAATAACCTTACAGTTTTACTTAAAAAACACGTTGAGTTTTTATAAAACCTTAGTACAAGATGCACTTACTGGTCATTATTTTTTGGGTGTTAAACTCGTTCGTGGCGCATACATGGAAAAAGAGCGTAATCGGGCATACAACTTAAATCTTCTTAGCCCAGTGTGTGACACAAAACGGGAAACAGACAATCAATACCGCATGGCATTGAAAATGACAATGCGCCATTTGAAAAATTTTATTTGCATTATTGCTACCCATAACGAAGAAGATATTGCATGGGTAAAAGCAAATTGTAAATCCAATGCAATACAGCTAGGCAACAAAAACCTATGGTTTAGTCAGTTATATGGAATGCGTGATTTCATTTCCTTTTCTCTTGCTAGCGAAGGGGCCAACGTGGTTAAATACATGCCATTTGGACCTTTAAAACAAACAATACCTTACCTAACACGCAGGGCTTTAGAAAATAGCGCAATGAAAGATCAAACAAAACGTGAACGAGAAATGATCCGTATGGAGCTAAAGAGGCGAAATGTTAACGTCTGAAAAAGGCGACTTTTTTACAATTTTCTACATAGAAAATATCCTTGTTGTATCGTAATTTATACACATTACAAGAATCTAATCCCACGGTGCTTTCACTAAAACGAACATCCGTATTGTCAAACCATTTAATTGTGTCATTTATTGTGTAAAACCCTGATTCAAAAATCCATTTCTTTTGTTGAATATCATTTTTTACTCTGGCATCTGGGGTGTAATTACACTGAGTGCGTTTCCCATTAAAAAAGAAAAACAAAAAAATTAACCCTACAGAAAGACCCACTAAATAATAGCCTAATCGCTTTATAAAACTCATATAAATGTTATTTGTCTAGTTTGGTGATCTACAGTTTTTATAGCTATAACGTGATGCTTATTTGGGATATACGACATCGCTATTTCTGGCCATTCAATAAAGCAATACCGATCAGTTGAAACATATTCTTCAAAACCGAACTCAATAAGTTCATCCGGAGTGTTGATTCGATACAAATCCAAATGATAACCAGTTTTGTCACCAATCATTAATTCATTTGCAATGCCAAAAGTTGGACTAGAAATCGATTCAATGCAGCCTAACTCTTTTGCTAGTTGCTTAACCAAAGTTGTCTTACCTGCTCCTAATTCGCCTTTTAGTAAAATAACCTTATATCTAAATAGGGGAAGCAGTTTCTTAACAAAACGATTAAGTCCATCTAATTTGACTATTGAAACCATGATGCAAAAGTAAGCTACTTGGGAGAAAAGACCGCAAACGGAATACACATCTCTTCAAGGGATATCCCTCCGTGTTGGTACGTATTCCTAAAATAATTCACAAAATAATTATAGCGAGTAGGGTATATCATGTAAAAATTATCTCTTGCAAAGGCAAAGGAGCTACTCATGTTAATGGTTGGAAGCCCAATAGATTCTGGGTTAGAGACCATAAAAACATGCTTATCGTCTGTCTTTAGCCTGCGTCCTGTCTTGTATCGAATATTAGAACTAGTCTCTCTGTCGCCAATAATTTTGGCGGGTTGTTCAACATTAATAGTACCATGATCTGTAGTAACAATTAGTTGATAGCCCTTTTGCTGAGCAGTTTTAATAATGTCTAACAATGCCGTGTTTTGAAACCAACTCTTAGTTAATGAACGATACGCTTTGTCGGTACTAGCCAATTCTTTAATTACTTCCATTTCAGTTTTAGAATGGGAAATCATATCGACAAAATTGTAAACAACCGTTCTAAAAGCCGGAGAACTTTCTGATTTTAAAACTTCCAAAAACTTTGAAGCTTCACTGGGCTTTTTTATCTTGGTGTATGTGTAGGGCATTGTAATGCCCAACCTACTAATTTGAGCGCCAAGGAAGTCCTCTTCGTGCATGTTTTTTCCGCCTTCATCAGTATCGTTTTTCCACCATTGCGGATATTTTTTCTGCATCTCAAGCGGTAGTAACCCTGAAAAAAAAGCATTTCTTGCGTATTGAGTCGCTGTTGGTAGGATGCTATAATAGGGACTCTCTTTCTCAAGTGTGTAGTGTTTTGATAGAATGGGTTGGATAATTTTAAACTGATCGTATCGTAAATTATCAATCATTAACAGTAAGGTGGGCTTGCTGTCTTCTAATTCAGGAAGGACAAGTTTTTTAAAAGCCTGATGCGAAAAAACAACACCGTCATCCGTATTAAATTGCGAAGCGTAATTTTTTTCTATAAATCTAGAAAAAGTAAGATTTGCCTCTGTTTTTTGATAATGAAAAATTTCTTGTAACTCAGGAGAGTCTATGGTGTCGAGCTCCAATTCCCAAAAAAGTATTTTTTGATAAAGCGCAATCCAATCCTCAAGAGATTGTGCTTGCATGAGTAACCCACTAAGTTTTTGAAATGACTGCTGATAACTTAAAATTGTTTTTTCACGAATCAACTTGGAAGATTCCAGGTTCTTTTTAAGTGAGAGCAAAATCTGATTTGGATTAACTGGCTTGATAAGGTAATCTGCAATTTTTGCTCCAATTGCTTCTTCCATAATATTCTCTTCCTCACTTTTGGTAATCATGATTATTGGCAAAGAAGGTTTTTGTTCTTTTAATGCATCTAGCACTTCTAATCCGCTCATTCCAGGCATGTTTTCGTCTAAAAGCACGACATCGAAATTTTTGGAATTCACTAACTCTAAGGCATCTTGACCACTGTGTGCAACCTCAACATTATACCCCTTTTGAGATAGGAATAAAACGTGTGCTTGTAATAAATCTATTTCGTCGTCAATCCAAAGAAGTTCAATCGGCTGCATATGTGTATATTTGGGCGTAATTATATATTAAGTTGAAACTCACCCAGTACAACGACCCAATTTACGGATTTATTACAATCCCTACACCTTTTATTGCCAAACTTGTCAATCACCCGTACGTGCAACGCCTTCGACGTATTAAGCAAATGGGGCTTTCCTTTTTGGTTTTTCCAACGACCGAGCATACTCGTTTTCAACATGTTCTTGGCTCCATGCACTTGGCAACCAAAGCTGTAGGAGTGTTACGTAATCAAGATATTCCAATAAGTGATGACGAAGCAGAAGCATTATACGCTTGTATGTTATTGCATGATTTAGGACATGGGCCCTTTTCACATGCCCTAGAGCATGTATTAATGCCAAATGACTCTCATGAGGACATGTCATTAGCGCTTATACAAGACTTAAACACTCAATTTGAAGGGAAGTTATCGTTGGCCATTGAAATGTTTACAAACACTTATCCAAGAAAGTTTTTTTCACAACTTGTATCCTCTCATATTGATCTTGATAGGTTAGATTATTTGAAACGTGACAGTTTCTACTCTGGCGTTACTGAAGGTAACATCAATTCAGATAGGCTTATTTCAATGATGACCGTAAAAGATAATGGTCTTGTTTTTCACGCAAAAGCAGTTTATTCCATTGAAAAGTTTTTACTCGCCAGACGCATGATGTACTGGTCTGTTTATCTGCATAAAACTAGTTTTTTAGCCGAAGAGCTTCTGGTTCGTTTTTTCAAACGTGCTAAAGAATTAATCAGCACCAGCAAGCCGTTGTCCGTTACAGCTGCTTTAGCGTCGTTTTTAGAGGGTAGTAAGGGTTCTATTATTGATAAAATCCAATATTTTATTCGATTAGATGACGCTGATGTTTGGATAATGTTGAAAGAAGCCACAGCAAACGAAGACGTGGTATTATCGTCGCTTGCATCCATGTTATTGGATAGAAAATTCCCAAAGATTATACTTTCAAACAATCCATTTTCTAAAGATGCATTAGAACAACAGCGAAGTAGTGTTTGCTCAAAACATCCCATATCACAAGAAGAATCAAAGTATGTTGTATTCAGTGGTAGTTTCCACATTCAAGGCTATAAAAAAAGCATAAGCCCTATACAACTTTGTGATAATAACGGCTCTTGTTTTTTGTTTGACACTTCGTCAGATGTTGCTCATTTTCCAATACTCACAAAAATGGATAGTAAGTACTATATGGCTTATCCTAAGGGTGACGGATATTTTTCTTAATTTTGCACCTATGAATTTTACAGCCTCACAAATTGCCAATTTGGTAGCGGGTACAGTTGAAGGTAATGCTGATGCCGAGGTATATAAGCTTTCAAAAATTGAGGAGGGTACAAAAGGGAGTCTATCTTTTTTAGCAAACCCCAAGTATACTCCCTTCATTTATGACACTAATGCAACAATTACGTTAGTCAGTGATTCCTTTGTAGCTGAAAAGCCTTACACAACAACCTTGGTTCGTGTTTCCGATCCTTATGAGGCCTTTTCAATGCTTTTACGTCATTATAACGACATTACATCAAAGCCCGAATATAGCATCGCCGCTTCTGCGTTGGTTTCTAAAGATGCTGTAGTTCCAGATCATGTTTTTATTGGAGATTTTGCGCTAGTGGGAGCAAAAAGTGTTATAGGTAACGATGTTACGATTCACTCACAAGTTTATATTGGTCAAGATGTAACTATTGGCGATAATACAATTATACATTCTGGTGCTCGTATTCTCAATGGCTCTAGTATAGGATGTAATTGTGTGATTCATAATAATGCAGTAATTGGAGCTGATGGCTTTGGATGGGCACCCAATGATAAGGGATCTTATGACAAAGTTCCCCAAACAGGGAATGTTGTTTTGGGTGATTTTGTTGATGTCGGCGCAAACACCACCATTGATAGAGCTACCCTAGGATCTACTAAAATTGGTAATGGTGTAAAGCTTGACAACTTGATTCAAATTGGACATAATGTTGAAGTAGGCGATCATACCGTAATTGCCGCTCAAACAGGAATTGCGGGTTCAACAAAGATTGGATCGTATTGTCAAATTGGAGGGCAAGTAGGTATCAGTGGTCATTTGATTATTGGCAATCGCGTTGGAATTCAAGCAAAATCGGGCATTTTGAAAAACATTAAGGATGACACCAAAGTTATGGGGTATCCTGCATTTGATTATAAGGCATTTAACAAGTCGTACGTGCACTTCCGTAATCTAAATGAACACATTAAAGACCTTCAATCTCTTAAAAAGAAACTTGACCATGAGTAATCAAACTACAATCTCAAAGCCAATTTCTCTTAATGGCATTGGTATTCATACTGGAAAAAAAGTAACAATAACCTTTAAGCCTGCTCCAAAAAATCACGGCTATGCATTTTGTCGTATTGATTTGGAAGGAAACCCCATAATAGAAGCAGAAGCAAGCCTTGTAGTTAATACACAACGAGGAACTAATTTAGAAAAAAATGGGGTTAGTATTCAAACCTCTGAGCACGTATTGGCCGCTTTAGTAGGGTTAGAAATAGACAATGTTCTTATAGAACTTAACTCTCCGGAACCTCCAATTATGGACGGTTCCTCAAAGTTCTTTGTTGAAGCACTTTTAAAAGCGGGTATTGAGGAACAAGATGCCGATCGTTACGAATATGTTGTTCGAGACAATATCACTTATACGGATGAAGAAACAGGCAGTGAAATCACAGTAATACCTGCTGATGAATATCAGGTTACTACCATGGTTGATTTTGGCACTAAAATTTTAGGGACTCAAAATGCAACTTTGAAGCATATTTCTGAGTTTAAAGACGATTTCGCTAACGCTAGGACTTTTAGCTTTTTACATGAGCTTGAAGCCATGTTAGAGCATGGTCTTATTAAAGGAGGAGACTTAAATAATGCAATTGTATATGTTGATAAGGAGCTTTCAGAAGAAACGATGCAAAAGCTTTGCTCTGCGTTTAATAGAGATTCAATATCGGTAAAACCCAATGGCGTTTTAGACAACCTTACTTTAAATTACCCTAATGAAGCAGCAAGGCATAAACTGCTTGATGTTATTGGAGACTTGGCTCTTGTTGGTTGCCGTATTAAAGGAAAAGTAATTGCTAACAAGCCAGGGCATAAAACGAATACTGCGTTTGCTAAAAAGCTTTCAAAAATTATCAAGCAAGAAAAACGAAATAGAGTGCCTTCATTTGATATAAATGCAGAGCCGCTTATGGATGTGAATGATATCATGAAGGTACTTCCCCATAGACCTCCATTTTTGTTGGTTGATAAAATTTTAGAATTAAGTGACACCCATATTGTAGGCTTAAAAAGCATTACGATGAACGAACCATATTTTCAAGGTCACTTCCCTGGACAACCAGTTATGCCAGGAGTATTGCAAATTGAAGCCATGGCACAAGCGGGTGGGGTTCTTGTATTAAATACTGTTCCTGACCCAGAAAACTACCTAACTTTTTTTATGAAAATTGAAAACGCCAAGTTTAAGAATCCTGTTGTTCCAGGAGACACACTGGTGTTTAAAATGGAATTATTGTCACCCATCAGACGCGGTATTTGCCACATGCAAGCCGTTGCATACGCAAGAGGTAGAATTACCACTGAGGCTGAAATGATGGCGCAAATAGTTCGTAAAGACCAAGTAAAAGTATGAATCAACCCTTAGCATATGTGCATTCCGATGCCAAAATCGCCAAAAATGTGGTTATTGAACCATTTACAACAATCGACAAAAATGTCGTTATCGGAGAGGGCACATGGATTGGGCCTAACGTAACGATTATGGAAGGTGCTCGGATAGGAAAAAACTGCAATATTTTTCCTGGATCCGTTATTAGCGCAGTTCCTCAAGATTTGAAATTTAATGGAGAAAATACAACTGCTGAAATTGGTGACAATACCACCATCAGGGAATGTGTAACCATTAACCGAGGTACAAGTTCACGCAGAAAGACATCCATTGGTTCTAACTGCCTAATTATGGCATATTCTCACATTGCCCATGATTGTATCGTTGGTGATTATTGTATTTTTTCCAATAACAGTACTCTTGCAGGACATATTACAGTAGGAGATCATGTTATTTTAGCAGGAATGACCGCAGTCCATCAATTTTGTTCAATAGGAAGTCACGCTTTTGTTGCTGGTGGATCCTTAGTCCGTAAAGACATTCCACCCTTTGTTAAGGCTGCTCGTGAACCGCTTTCTTATGCCGGAGTTAATTCCGTTGGACTTCGTAGAAGAGGGTATGATTCTAATAAGATTAGAGAAATTCAAAGTATTTACAGAATTCTTTACCAAAAGAATTTTAATAACACACAAGCCACACAAATCATTGAAGCTGAAGTGGAAGTATCAAATGAAAGAGATGATATTTTACTGTTTATTAGACAGTCACAACGTGGTATTATGAAAGGATATATACAAAACTAATTATGGCATCAACTTCAGACATTCGTAAAGGACTTTGTATCCATTACAACAACGACATTTTTAAAGTTATAGAATTTCTACATGTAAAACCAGGTAAAGGCCCTGCATTTGTACGAACAAAACTCAAAAGTGTAAGTTCAGGTAAAGTAATTGACAATACTTTTTCTGCTGGACATAAAATTGAAGACGTTCGAGTGGAAACAAGGAAATATCAATTTTTATACAACGAAAATGACACCTTCCATTTTATGAATACTGAGGATTACAATCAGATTGAACTTCAAGAAAGCATTTTAGATCAACCCAAACTTATGAAAGAAGGGGAGATTGTTACTGTGATGACAAATACAGAAGATAATAGTCCAATATCTGTAGACATGCCTGCAAGTGTAATTCTTGAGATTACTCACGCCGAACCAGGTGTAAAAGGAAATACAGCTACAAATGCCACTAAACCAGCCACAACAGAAACTGGTGCTAAAATAAATGTCCCTTTATTCATAAACGAAGGGGACAAAGTTAAAATAGACACTGAAAAAGGAACTTATATCGAACGCGTAAAAGAATAACATGAGTGTATTAGTTAATAAAGAATCAAATATTATTGTCCAAGGATTTACTGGAAGTGAAGGGACTTTTCACGCAAGTCAAATGATTGACTATGGGTCAAATGTCGTTGGGGGCGTAACTCCTGGTAAAGGCGGTCAAACCCATTTAGGCAAACCTGTTTTTAACACGGTTAAAGACGCTGTAGAAAAAGTGAAAGCCGATACAACAATCATTTTTGTGCCACCCGCATTTGCTGCTGATGCCATTATGGAAGCTGCTGATGCAGGAATTAAAGTTATTATTACCATTACAGAGGGAATTCCAGTAAATGACATGGCCAAAGTAATGGAATACATCAAACGTAAAGATTGCCGTGTTATTGGACCAAATTGTCCTGGCGTAATTTCTCCTGAGGAAGCTAAAGTTGGGATTATGCCTGGCTTTGTATTTAAGAAAGGAAATGTTGGGATTGTTTCTAAATCAGGAACGCTTACTTATGAAGCTGCTGATCAGGTAGTTAAAGAAGGTTTTGGCATTACTACTGCCATTGGAATAGGTGGTGATCCAATAATTGGAACAACTACTAAAGATGCGGTTCAACTTCTTATGGAAGACGACGAAACAGAATGTATAGTGATGATTGGAGAAATTGGCGGTCAACTTGAAGCAGATGCTGCAAATTGGATTAAAGCCCAAGGGAACCCTAAACCTGTTGTAGGGTTTATTGCTGGAGAAACTGCCCCTAAAGGACGAACTATGGGACACGCTGGTGCTATTGTTGGCGGGGCTGAAGACACGGCTGAAGCCAAAAAGGCTATTATGAAAGCCTGTGGTATCCACGTTGTGGATTCACCTGCAGCTATTGGAAAAACAGTTGCACTTGCACTAGCTTAATTTTAACGCATGGATTTAGTAAAAGGAAAAAATATTATCATTACTGGAGCGAGTAGGGGTATTGGTCGTGGAATTGCTTTGGCATTTGCAGCACAAGGAGCCAATGTAGCTTTTACGTATAGCGCATCAGCAGGACCTGCTGAAGCACTGGAACAAGAGCTTATTGCTTTAGGAGTTAAGGCAAAGGCGTATCAGTCCAACGCTGCTGACTATAACGCTGCACAACAGCTTGTAGATGATGTCCTTGAAACCTTTGGTTCAATCGATGTATTGATTAACAATGCAGGCATTACAAAAGATAATCTACTGATGCGTATGTCTGAAGAAGATTTTGATAAGGTAATTGAAGTTAACCTAAAGTCTGTTTTTAACATGACAAAAGCCGTACAGCGCAGCATGTTAAAGCAACGTCATGGAAGTCTGATTCACATGAGTTCGGTAGTAGGAGTGAAGGGGAATGCAGGGCAATCAAATTACGCAGCATCTAAGGCTGGTATTATAGGGTTTTCGAAGTCAATTGCTCTTGAGCTTGGTTCTAGAAACATTCGTTCAAATGTGATTGCACCTGGATTTATTGAAACTGAAATGACGGAAAAACTTCCGGAAGATGTTGTTGCGCAATGGCGCGCTAATATTCCACTAAAAAGAGGTGGAGCCACTAGCGATATTGCTAATGCATGTTTATTTTTGTCCTCTGATTTATCTACGTATATTACCGGTCAAGTCCTCAATGTAGATGGCGGCATGTTAACCTAAAATTTTAAATTATGAATAAACTCCCAAAACTCGGACTACCTCTTGTAGTCGTTATTTTAGTATCGATCATTTTTATCGCTAAATCATCTGTAAATATTGGATATGGTGAAGCTGGTGTATTGTTTAAAACCTTTGGTGGAGGTGTTGTAACCGATGAGCCACCATTGGGTGAGGGGTTTCATATTATTGCTCCATGGAATCGTGTGTACATTTACAACATCAAACAACAGGAAGAATTTGAGAGCAGCATGCGTGTGCTTTCTTCAAACGGACTTGAAATTTCCCTAGATGTATCGGTATTATATCAACCAAAACTTAATGAACTTGGAATGTTGCACAAAACTAAAGGAGAAAACTACCTTGGTATCGTTATTGTTCCGGAAATTCGTGCAGTTGCCCGATCTGTGATTGGACGTTACACTCCTGAGCAATTGTATTCTTCAAAACGAGACGCCATTCAAAACGAGATTTTTGAAGAAACTAAGCGTAAGGTAGAATCACAACATGTGCAGTTAAATTCTGTTTTAGTGCGTGATGTGACACTTCCTAAGTCAATTAAAGAAGCTATTCAGCGTAAATTGACTCAAGAACAAGAGTCATTAGAGTATGAATTTCGATTAGAAAAAGCTAGAAAAGAGGCTGAAAAAGTACGAATTGATGCGCAAGGAAAAGCTGATGCAAACAGGATTTTAGCTGCTTCACTGACAACCAATATTCTTAAGGATAAAGGGATTGAAGCAACTATTAAATTATCTGAATCACCCAATACGAAAGTAATTGTTATTGGTAGCGGTAAAGATGGATTACCACTTATTTTAGGAAATCAGTAAACTTTTCAAAAAAAGTCCGATATTTGCACTCTAATGAAAAACATATATATACATCACCATTCAAATATTTCGTTTCAAGCGAGCTAGTTGTGGTGTATATTTAACCGTCTAACCCGTTTGATGACCTCAAACGGGTTTTTTTGTATCAATTATGAAGAAAGAAAACATACGTATTGCCATTCAAAAGTCTGGAAGACTTAATGAAGAATCTTTAAAATTACTTAAGGATTGTGGCATCTCTATAAATAATGGCAAAGATCAGCTTAAGACTTCAGCCGCTAATTTCCCTATGGAACTCTATTACCTCCGTAATGGTGATATCCCACAGTACCTTAGAGATGGCGTTGTGGATTTAGCTATTGTCGGGGAGAATTTATTGGTTGAAAAGGGAGAAGGTCTTATTACTCAAGAATCTTTAGGGTTTTCAAAATGTAGGGTTTCTATTGCTGTGCCCAAAGAGGCTACTTACACGAGTGTATCAGATTTAGCTGGTAAAAAAATCGCAACTTCTTATCCAAAAACTGTAGAAAAGTATTTGGCAGAATGGGGAATTAAAGCCGACTTACACGTCATTAATGGCTCGGTAGAAATCGCACCAAATATTGGTCTTTCTGATGCCATTTGTGATATTGTTTCTAGTGGGTCGACCCTTTTTAAAAACAACCTTAAAGAGGTTGAAGTTTTGTTTACCTCACAAGCAGTTCTCGTTAGTGGTCAAGGTCTGTCTGTGGCAAAACAAGAATTACTTGACACGCTATTGTTTCGTATTAGAGCAGTTTCGGCAGGAAAGAATTCAAGGTATATTATTATGAATGTTCCAAATGATGCTATTGATACAATTTCTGCACTACTCCCAGTGCTTAAAAGCCCAACTGTGATGCCCTTAGTTGAAGAGGGATGGAGTTCGTTACACTCGGTAGTTGATAAAAACACGTTCTGGGAGATGGTTGATGCGCTTAAAGCAGCAGGAGCTCGAGATATTTTAGTTTGTCCTATTGAACGAATTATACAATAATGAGACGTATACTTAATCCGGATCCTTCGCTGTGGTCAAAACTCACAGAACGTCCAACCGCAGATTTTAGCGCGATTGAGCCTCTTGTAAATGAGGTCTTTGCTGCCGTTAGTAAAAGTGGTGATGAAGCTCTTGCAAAATACAGTTTAGCATTTGATAAGGTTTCCCCAGATGCTCTTATTGTAAATCAAGATCTTTTGACAACCGCTAAAGACGAGTTGCCTAAAGAATTAGTTGAGGCTATCGATGTAGCATACGCTAATATTTTTGCATTCCACAAAGCGCAGCAAACACCTACGGTTCGTATTAGTACCCAAGAAGGTGTTGATTGTTGGCAAACTAAAAAACCAATCGATAAAGTAGGGATTTATATTCCGGGAGGTACAGCACCGTTGTTTTCAACAGCGTTAATGCTAGCGATTCCTGCTCAAATTGCGGGTTGTAATCAAATTGTACTCTGCACACCTCCAAGCGAAAACGGCATTCCTGCTGCCATCCGATATGCTGCGTATAAATGCGGGATAAACATAGTGGCACAAGTTGGCGGTATTCAAGCAATTGCCGCCCTTACATTTGGAACGGAAACTATTCCTAAAGTCTATAAAATATTCGGTCCTGGAAATCAATATGTAACTGTGGCCAAGCAAAAAGCTACTCAATATCAGACGGCTATTGATATGCCTGCTGGGCCATCAGAGTTGTTGGTCGTTGCAGATAATTCAGCAAATCCAAAATATGTGGCTGCCGACCTACTTTCTCAGGCCGAACACGGTAAAGACAGCCAAGTGATTTTGGTTACAACGTCTAAAGATTTTGGAGATCGTGTTGAAACAGAAATCACACGACAACTCGAAGAACTACCAAGAAAAGATCTTGCAAAAGTTGCACTAGAAAACTCGTTGATTGTTTATTTTGATGAGGAATCCACAGCGCTTGCATTTATTAATGAATACGGTCCTGAACACTATATCGTTTGTGTAGAAAACGAATCCTTTTTTGTGGATGGTGTCGCAAACGCTGGATCGGTATTTATTGGGAATTATACACCCGAAAGTGCTGGGGATTATGCTTCTGGAACAAATCACACACTTCCTACAAATGGATACACAAAGCAGTACAGCGGCGTGAATTTGGACGCCTTTTTAAAGGCAATTACCTACCAACGTATAAGTGCTAAAGGAATACAACAATTAGGGCCACACATTGAAGCTATGGCTGAAGCTGAAGGGCTTTATGCACACAAAAATGCGGTTACGCTTCGATTAAATGATTTGAATAATGACTAAGCCGTTTGACATCAAAAAATGGGCTCGAGCTGAAATGCTTGCGCTTAAGCCGTATACTTCGGCTAGAGATACCTTTACCGCAACGGAAGGGGAGTGGACCTTTTTGGATGCCAATGAAAACCCGTACCCCTCATCGGTTAATCGTTATCCTGATCCAAATCAAGCAGCTCTTAAAAATGTTATTGCCTCATTGCGTGGCTGTGAAACAAACCAACTGCTTATTGGAAATGGCAGCGATGAAATCTTAGATCTGATTTTTAGGGCATTTTGTACGCCAAATAAAGACGAAGTATTACTGATGCCTCCAACCTATGGCATGTATGCTGTTTTGGCAAATATTAATGGCGTGGCAATATCGGAAGTACCGCTCAATGAAGATTTTCAACTCAATACAGCAGCGATTCTTAAAGCGGTAAAACCCAATACAAAAGCATTATTCTTTTGCAGTCCTAATAACCCTAGTGGAAATCTGTTTAAAGAAAACGACATAAAGACTCTTTTAGGAGGCTTTGAAGGGGTTGTGGTAATCGATGAGGCCTATATTGATTTCACCAGTGTAAATAGCTGGAGTACTACTTTAAATGAATATCCGCAACTCATTGTTACACAGACACTATCAAAAGCATTTGGATTAGCAGGATTGCGTCTAGGTATTGCCATTGCGCGTCCCGAAATCATACAATTGCTGCACAACATCAAGCCGCCTTACAACATCAATACGTTAAGTCAGCAAAATGCTATCGAAGCACTTAAAGACACAAAAACATACCAAACGCAAATCGAATCATTAATCGCTGAACGCAAGCGCCTTGATGATGAACTGCGTTCTGTAGCATGGATTAAACAGATCTTCCCATCTGATGCCAATTTTTTACTTATTCGAGTAGATGATGCTAAAAAAAGGTATACGGATTTACTCAATCAACATATCGTTGTTCGAGACAGATCATCTCAGAAAAATTGCGAGAACACCCTAAGAATTAGTGTTGGAACGCCTAAAGAAAATGACCTACTTATTGCTGCGTGTAAATCATTACAATTATGAAAAGAGTATTATTTATTGATCGAGACGGAACCTTAGCGCTGGAGCCAAAGGATTATCAATTGGATGCTATCGATAAACTAGAATTTTATCCTGGTGTCTTTCAATATCTTGGGCGGATTGCCAAAGAACTTGACTTTGAACTAGTGATGGTAACCAATCAAGATGGATTGGGTACTGCTAGTTTTCCAGAAGACACGTTTTTACCCACGCACAATTTTTTGATGACGGCTCTAAAAAATGAGGGGATTGCTTTTGATCAAATCTTTATTGACAAAAGCCTTCCAGAAGAAAACGCACCAACACGCAAGCCGAACACGGGAATGTTAAAAGCATATATGGATAATCCAGCCTATGATATCGCCAATTCATTTGTTATTGGAGATAGAATGACTGATATGCAACTTGCAAAGAATCTTGGAGCACAGGGTATTTGCTTGCAATACGACACACGGTTTTCAGAAGAAACCACCAAAGAGTTGGAAAAAACCATCGTGTTAAAAACCAATAATTGGGATGCCATTTATACCTTATTAAAGGCGGGCGGAAGGCGTATTGAACACAATCGAAAAACAAAGGAAACAGCCATTGAGATTTCATTGAATCTTGATGGAACTGGAGTGAGTAGTATTGATACTGGAATTGCCTTTTTTGATCACATGCTAGATCAGTTGGCACGTCACGGAGGAATTGACATTGAGCTAAGAACAAAAGGTGATCTTGAAGTAGATGAGCACCACACCATTGAAGATACTGCCATTGCATTAGGCGAAGCCTTTGGCATGGCCTTAGGGGATAAGCTAGGCATTGAGCGTTATGGATTTTGCTTGCCAATGGATGATTGCCTTGCGCAAGTTGCCATTGATTTTGGCGGGCGTGCTTGGCTGATGTGGGATGCAAAGTTTAAGCGTGAAATGATTGGCAAAATGCCATCAGAAATGTTTTTTCACTTCTTTAAATCTTTTGCAGATGGTGCAAAGGCAAATCTGAACATTAAGGCTGAAGGGCACAATGAACACCACAAAATAGAAGCAATATTTAAGGCATTTGCTAAGGCTATTAAGGTTGCCATTAAACGTGATCCAGAAAAACTAGTTTTACCCTCTACCAAAGGACAATTATGAGTGTAGTCATTATTGATTATGGTGCTGGAAATATCCAAAGCATAAAATTTGCATTGGAGCGATTAGGGACCACGGCAGTTTTAACCAATAACGCCAATGTTATTCGAGAAGCTGCACATGTAATATTCCCTGGAGTTGGCGAAGCAAGTACGGCTATGGAAAAATTGATTTCTAGTGGGTTAGACACGCTTATTCCAACCCTTACACAACCTGTCTTGGGGATTTGTTTAGGGATGCAATTGATGTGTAACCGTACGGCGGAAGGAAACACCAAAGGATTGGGCATATTCGATACTGATGTAGTTCGATTTGACACGAATCTAAACGTACCGCATATGGGCTGGAATACAGTTGAGGGAGCGGGTGTACTGTTTGGGGGTATCCCTCAAAACAGCCATTTTTATTTGGTACATAGTTATTATGCAAAATCAAACGGAAACACCGTAGGAAGCTGTACGTATGGAATACCCTTTGCTGCTGCTTTAGCTAAAAACAATTTTTATGGCACTCAATTTCACCCAGAAAAAAGTGGTGAAATGGGTGCTCAATTATTAAAAAACTTTCTTGCAATATGATTTTAGTTCCAGCAATAGATATTATTAATGGTCAGTGCGTTCGATTAACTAAGGGAGATTACGACACCAAGAAGGTGTATAGCGAGTCTCCTGTAGAAGTTGCCAAAGCTTTTGAAGGCGCTGGCCTCACCCATGTTCATGTTGTTGATCTTGATGGCGCACGAGATAAGCATATTGTAAATGCGAAGGTTTTAGAAACCATTGCTACAAAAACGAGTCTTCATGTAGATTTTGGTGGTGGCATTAAATCGGCTGAAGATTTAAAAATCGCTTTTGATTGTGGGGCTTCCCAAGTTACTTTAGGGAGTATTGCAGTTAGTAGCCCCGAATTGGTTTTGGAATGGTTGGGTGTTTATGGTGCTGAAAAGCTTATTTTGGGTGCAGATGCCAAAAACCGTCGTATTGCTACGCATGGTTGGGAACAAGATTCGGGCATAGACGTAATTGATTTTGTAAAAGACTATATTCAAAAAGGGTTTAGCGATGTTTTATGTACAGATGTTGCGAAAGATGGCATGCTTGCAGGTCCATCACTAGAACTGTATTATGAGCTATTGGATGAAATTGACGAAATCTGTCTTATTGCTTCTGGGGGGGTTACTACACTCGATGACCTTTATCAGTTGGAAGAACTGGGTTGCACGGCTGCTATCATTGGAAAGGCTATTTACGAAGGGAATATTTCATTAAAAGAATTAGAACGTTATCAATCTGAACAACAATAACATGCTTACAAAACGTATCATTCCGTGTTTAGACATTAAAGATGGTCGTACGGTAAAGGGCGTAAATTTTGTATCCCTTCGTGATGCGGGAGACCCCGTTGAACTTGCTAGTCGGTATGCAGAAGAAGGTGCCGATGAATTGGTGTTTTTAGACATCTCTGCTTCTGAAGAAAAGCGGAAAACCCTTGCCAAAATGGTACGTGATGTTGCCCGTGCAATTGATATTCCATTTACGGTTGGTGGTGGGATTAGCTCGGTAGAAGATGTTGGAGTTTTATTAGACAATGGAGCCGATAAGGTTTCGATTAATTCATCGGCCGTACGCCGTCCAGAATTAATACGTGAGTTGGCACAACGCTTCGGAACACAATGTATTGTTGTGGCCATAGATGCCAAGCAGCTTAATGGCGAATGGATTGTTCACTTAGTTGGTGGCAAGGTTCCAACAGAACGCCGGTTGTTTGAATGGGCAAAAGAAGCGGTAGAACGCGGAGCTGGTGAACTCTTATTTACTTCGATGGATCACGATGGTACCAAACAAGGTTTTGCCAATACTGCATTAAACGAATTGAGTAAATTGGTTCAAGTTCCTATAATTGCTTCGGGCGGTGCAGGGACGATGAATCATTTTGTTGATACCTTTGCCCTTGGAAATGCCGATGCGGCCCTTGCAGCGAGTGTCTTCCATTTTAAAGAAATTAGTATCCCTACATTAAAAACATATTTACAGCAACATAAAATCCCTGTACGATGACATTAGATTATACCAAACACCCAGACGGACTAGTTCCTGCTATAGTGCAAGATGCGAATACCAAACAGGTATTGATGCTTGGTTATATGAATGCCGATGCCGTAGCTAAAACCAACGATTCTAAACAAGTTACCTTTTTCAGTCGAAGTAAAAATCGCCTTTGGACAAAAGGGGAGGAAAGTGGTCATGTACTCGAATTGGTTTCTATGGCGGTAGATTGTGATAGCGACACCCTACTAATTCAGGCCAATCCAAAAGGACCAACCTGTCACACGGGTAGTGATACCTGCTGGAATGAGGCAAACAAGCCTTCTTATGGCTTTCTTTCTGCTTTGGAAGGGATTATTGAAAACCGAAAAAATAACCCCACAGAAAAGAGTTATGTGGCCAGTTTGTTTGCTGAAGGCATTAATAAAATTGCTCAAAAAGTAGGAGAAGAAGCTGTTGAAACCGTAATTGAGGCAAAGGACAACAACGAAAACTTGTTTTTAAACGAGAGTGCTGACTTGTTGTTTCACTACCTAATTTTGTTGCAAGCAAAAGGATATAGCCTGCAAGATGTAGTTGGTGTTTTGGAAAAACGCCATTAATTTTTTTTATATTGTAATATAAAACGGTTTTAGTCGTTTTTCTACTTATTGCCATTATAAAACCTAAATCTCACTTTTAATACATGATGTTATGAATTTCTATAGCTTTAAGAATCACCTATTAGCTCTTTTTGCAGGTTTGTTGCTGTTGCAAGGATGCGCAACACTCCGTACGAATGATACTGCTAACAAGAAAACGAAAATCATTGAAACACATATTGATTTAAACAATGTTGTTGACGACAGACTTGTTGTTTCTTTAGATCCAATGCCATTTCCAAAAGGAGAAGTGATTTTTTATATGCCTAGCGTTATTCCTGGAACCTATGAATACTCAAACTTTGGACGCTTTGTAACTGACTTTAAGGCGTTTGATAACGACAACCAGTTGTTAGAAGTGGTTCGAGAAAACAAAAACACATGGAAAATTTCTGAGGGTAAAAAATTAGATCGTATATCATACCTAATAGACGACACCTTTGACAGCGAAGACGGTAAAGAAATTTACCCAATGGGGGGGACTAAAATTGAGAAAGATGAAGTTTTCTTACTCAACCTTCATGGAATGGTTGGCTATTTTGATGGAGGAAAAGAATGGTCGTACCGACTTTCGATTGATTCTCCTGAAGATTTAGTGCCATTTTCTTCCTTACAATCGGTAAGTCACAGCCCTACTAAAGACGTGTTTTTTGCAAAGCGGTACTTTAACATTATTGACGACCCTATCTTGTTTTCAGAAGAAAACAGCATTTCATTTAAAGTAGATGATATAGAAGTAAGCCTGGCCGTTTATTCGCCTACAGGAGCTCATAATGCAGAAGATTTTAAACAAACTTTGGTGGACATGATGTCGGCACAAAAAGCATTTTTAGGAGCGGCCAATAACACTAAGAGCTACGACATTCTTTTACTTCTTATGAGTATGGAAGAATTGCAGCATTACGGTGGAGTACAAGGAGCATTGGAACATCACACGTCTACAACGGTTGTGTTTTTTGAAGGCATTGATAAAGAGTCTTTAAAAACGTATTTAACCGACGTGGTATCACATGAGTTTTTTCACACCCTTACGCCATTAAACATACATTCAGAGCAAGTCCATTATTTCAACTACAACAAAGGGGTGATGTCAAAACATTTGTGGATGTATGAAGGTACTACAGAGTATTTTGCAAATTTATTTCAAGTACAGCAAAAACTTATTGATGAAGCAGATTTTTACACCCGTATTTCAGAAAAAATAACTTCGTCAAAAAACTTTGATGCAACCATGCCATTTACGCTCATGAGTACCAATATTGTCGATGAGCCTTATGCCAAAAACTACCAAAACGTATATTACAAAGGCGCTTTGATTAATATGTGTTTAGACATCATCATTCGTGAGCAGAGTGGGGGAGTTCGTGGAATTTTATCTGTAATGCAAGCCTTGGCTAAAAAGTATGGTGTTGATAAGCCCTTTACTGACAATGACCTCTTTGATGAAATTGTTTCCATGACTTATTCTGAAGTAAGGACATTTATTGAAACCTATATTGAAGGAGAAACCCCGATTCCGTACAACAATTTCTTAACAAAAGTTGGGCTAGAGCTTATGGATAAAGATGCACAACTTCCAGGAATTGTATTACTTGACAACAGAACACCTTTTATTAGCAGCACGCCTAACGAAGACGGTGTACCTGAGTTAGTTGTTGTGGGGGTTAATAATAGATTAGAAGCCATTGGATTTAAAGCGGGAGACGTACTTCGTGTGTTTAACGGCACGGAACTACCTGAACTAAACGGACCAAATGCGAGCATGGTTAATCAGCTTTTTGGCAGCTCGTTTGCGTGGACACCAGATCAGGAGGTGACGTTTGAAGTAGACCGTAATGGAGAACGTGTTGCATTAGCAGGAACAGTTGGGGTTGCGGTTGTGCCCGCAAAAGGGATTGGTGAAATGGCAAATGCCACTGCAGCACAGCGAGCCCTTAGAAACGCTTGGATGCATAATAAATAGGCAATGCAATTATCGCCTCAAATTTTTCGCTTTTTTGAGCAATTGGCTCAAAACAACAACCGTGAATGGTTTGAGGCGCATAAACCTGAGTTTAAAACCCTAGAAAACAGCGTAAAGGCATTTGGTAATTCACTGAAAGACCAGCTAAATACCCACGACAGTGTTGATCGGTTTAAGCTGTTTCGTATTTACCGTGATGTGCGTTTTTCAAAAGACAAGACACCCTATAAAACCCATTTTGGACTTACATGGCACCGTACCAAACCCGAACTACGGGGTGGGTATTACCTGCATTTAAAACCGAATGATATTTTTTTGGCTTGTGGTTTTTGGGATCCAAACCAAGCAGACCTAAAGCGCATCCGTCAGGAATTGGCTTTTGATGGAAACGAATACCGATCGCTTATAAACGACCCCAAGTTTAAAAACGTTTGGGGCGAACTTCAAGGGGATGCCGTAAAAACAGCTCCGAAGGGCTACGCCAAAGACCATCCACAAATTGATTTACTGCGTTTTAAGCAGCATCTATTTAGCGTTCGCTACACGGAAGCAGATGTTTGTGCGCCAGACTTTTTAGTGCGTGTAAACGCCGCTCTTGAAGCCGTACGCCCATTTGTAGATTATATGAGTGCCGTACTTACCACCAATGCAGATGGAGAAAGTATCCTAAAATAAAAATTAGAGCATATACTTCCTTGTTCCTAGGAGGAATTAATACATCGCCACCAAATACTTGATTAAATCTGTAGTGGTAACGATACCCAGCAAGGTTTTGTCGGTATCAACTACGGGGAGGGCATGAAACTCAGAGTCTAAAAAGGTTTCTGCAACTTCTTTGATGGTAGCTGTACTGGGTATGCACTTGGGGTTACGAACCATAATTTGCTCGAGAGAAAACAAGGAATACACCGAGGTGTCTACCGTAAAATCATTGGGGTCGTAACTGTCTACAAAACTAATGCGTGCCAAATCGGTCATGCTTAGGATACCGACAATTTTATCGGCAGAAACCACCGGTAAATGGCGAACATGGTGTTCTTTAAAGAGCTTTTCGGCTTTGCCCAAGCCATCGTTTAAATTAAGGGTTACAAGTTCTGCAGACATGATGTGCTGCACTGATTCGCGCTTTTTCATGATAGTAAGGTTTAGGTTATCCTAAAGTTACAAAAAATTGCGAAATTTTGCCGTTAAACACAACTAACATTTAGTTGATATATTTTTTAATTATATTTGGATAGCACCCCAAATTAACGCATCATGATTTTATTGGAATTCTTTATACTAGCCGTTTTTTACCTCATTGTAGATTACTTTGATCGGTAGTTTAAGGTAAGCGTTATTGGTGTTTTTCTTGTTTTTAACTCTTATTTAGACAATTTTACTAAATTACCCTATTATAAGAATTACAAAACATCTCTCCTTTGTTAATTAGCCATGCATGGCGGTAGTGTTTGAGTTCGTTTTCTATATCTGTTAATTGAGTGTAGAATTCGTCCTTTCTGGCATTCTTTGCCTTATGTAGGTTTCTATTGGCGTTTTGGGGTGCCATAGGTTGGGGTTTTGTTTATGTATGATAAAACAACCCCAATCAAAACTAAATTATTGAAAACTAGTAGGTTACAGGAAGTAAAGAATTAATTTGGGGTCAATTCTAGGTTAAATATAGTAAAATTGAATAAGAGGACAAATAATTGTAATAGGGAATGACCACATCACATTTTTTCATTGGCATAGTTTTTGTAAAATTGTGTTTATATTTGTAACACCTAAATTTTAATATGATGAAACAACTACTTATTACACTACTTTTTATTCCATTTTTTACAAACGCACAAACGTATATGTACGTAGAGGCAAATGCCGACACACGTACCAAGACGGTAAGTGGTGGTTGGAAAAAAAGCACCATTATTGACCGTTCGGGTCGGGTAATTGAAGGTGAAGTTCGCGGCTACCTTTATAAAGGAGACGATGTAAAATCATTTCGTTACCGACCAGGAAAAGATTCAAAAGCAGTCACCTATAAGGCCGATGATTGTCTTCAAGTTTTTTACGATGATTTAATAATCGTTTCGCTACCAAAAAATCCTAAAAAACCAGCGGGTAAACGCCAGTTTTATATCACCATATATTTTGGGGAACACTTATCCATATTGCAAGATCCAAAGGCTAAAGTTGCCGAGGCACAACCCAACAGTTTTATAATGAACGAAGGGCAAATGCTTAATTTACTTGCATTTAAGGATAATAAAATATACAAACTCAGTAAGCTTAAGTTTCGCAAGCAAATACGAAAGTTACTTGCAGACAGCCCAGAATGGACTGCAAAAGCTGCGGATAAAAAATGGTTGAAATACGACAACATCTATGAAGTAGCGAATTTCTACAACGAGGCCATTAAAAATAAATAAATATATCTCCCAACTAGCTTGGGGGTTTTGCTTAAATAACGCCAGCAACAGCCGTAGCTTTCCGAGCCACGTGTATTGAGCTGGCGTTTTTATTTAACCTATTGCCAGTAAAATTCGCTTTGGATTTTTTGCTAAACCACTTTAGAAAGCGGGGTTGTAACCAAAAGTTGCATGCTGTCTTGCAGCCGTGTGATGACCAAATTCATCATTCGCTTATTTAACTTAGATGAATTTTTGATGTAAATCTGGTATTCTGCAACAGTAAACTGACCAATTAGCATTCCTTTGATGGAGTTCCGAAACTTCTGATCCTTATGTACGGCTGTTTCTATGTACTGCATGCGTTTGTCTATAGAAAGCTCGTGAAACACGCCCTTGTGCTTGTTGGCATAGTTTATAAACACTTCAACCAATAGGGGCTGTTGTAGCTTTAAAATAGGGCGTAAGGTTTCGTTTTGAAAACGTTCTTCGTCCGACATGCTGTCAAATGTTTGATGCTTTTTAATTTCAGGGCGAATTTTGAGCAGATCGTTATGCCGGTCATTCATGTCAAGATTGTTTAGTTTAAAATTACTATTAATAAATACTGCATGCTAAAGATTCAGGTTTGATTTTATTAAATGCTTATTAACAATGAGCTATTTATTGCTACCCTCATTTGTATTATAATTTATATTATGTTAAATTATATTCTTGTCTAGCTTTTAATAAAAGAGGACAATGCTTATATTTGTTGCATGGATACAATCCCCGCGTTAAATTTAAAAGACTTTACGACTGGTACACAAGAAAGCCGCAATAATTTTGTAGCAGCGCTCGGAAAAGCTTACAAAGACATTGGGTTTGTTGCCATTTCTGGTCATTACTTAACAAAAGAACTCATCGATGCGCTTTACAAACAGATAAAAGCATTTTTTGAGTTACCCGATTCAGTTAAACGAAACTATGAAATTAAAGGCTTAGGTGGTCAGCGTGGTTATACTTCCTTTGGTAAAGAACATGCCAAGGGAAAGAAAGAAGGCGATTTAAAAGAGTTTTGGCATTTTGGGCAGTATGCTGCTGTTGCTGAAGCACTTAAATCACATTATCCACCCAATGTTATTGTTGAGGAAATTCCTGCGTTTAACGAAGTTGGGAAACAAGTATTTGAAGCTTTAGAGCAAACGGGCATTGCCTTATTACAAGCAATAGCCTTGTATTTAAAACTGGACGAACATTATTTTGATGATTTTGTTAAAACTGGAAATAGCATTCTACGCCCTATTCACTACCCACCAATACAAGTTGCGCCTAAAAAAGCAGAACGTGCGGCAGCACATGGCGATATAAATCTTATTACCCTGTTAATGGGTGCTCATGGACGTGGATTGCAAGTGTTAAACCGTAAAGGCGATTGGATTGATGCCATTGCAAAAGAAGAAGAGCTAATGATTAATGTGGGTGATATGCTCTCTAGACACACGAACAACCTGCTAAAATCAACAATACATCGTGTGGTAAACCCACCCAAAGAACATTGGGGTGTTTCTAGATATTCAATCCCCTTTTTTATGCACCCCGTGGCTTCCATGCCCTTAGATGTCCTTCCAAATTGCATAACAGATCAAGAACCAAAGCAATTTGAGGATATTACAGCAGGTACATTTTTACATGAACGCCTTATCGATTTGGGATTATTAAAAAAATAATGGCTAAACTAAACAGCTTAGAAGACTTAAAAAAGCTTTTTCCAGAAGCAGAAGGCGCCTATGCCCCTGAGCCTAAAGAAAACAAAAGCACCACAAAAAAACAATACTTAGAGGCTCACTTTAGCAATAAAGGACGTGGGGGTAAAACAGTAACCGTTGTGAAAGGGTTTGAAGGAACTGAAGCCCAACAAAAAGCCCTTGCCAAGAAGTTAAAACAATATTGTGGAGTTGGCGGTAGTTGTAAAGACGGTGACATTATAATCCAAGGGAAAGTTCGCGATAAAGTCATGGAGTTCCTTCAGCAAGATGGGCACCATGTCAAACGTGTTGGCGGATAAAATCACCAGTTAATCTGACTTTTCCCTAGTCCTTTTAAATAGGCATTTGCTTTGCTAAAATGCTTATTTCCAAACCATAATCCCCTATTTGCACTTAACGGAGAAGGATGTCCCGCTTCCAAGACTAAATGCTTTGAACGATCGATTCTTTTGCCTTTATGCTTGGCGTAGTTGCCCCACAACAAAAAGACAACCCCACTTTTTTTAGCAGATAGTCTGTCTATAATAGCATCCGTAAAGTTTTCCCAACCCTTTTTCTGATGACTCCCCGCCTGCCCTGCTCTTACTGTTAAGGTTGCATTGAGCAACAACACTCCTTGCTTTGCCCACGGCAACAAATTTCCAGACTTTGGATAAGTCTTTCCTACATCAGACTCCAACTCTTTAAAAATATTTATTAATGAAGGTGGATGTACAACACCATCTGGAACAGAGAATGAAAGGCCATGGGCTTGTCCTTTACCATGGTAGGGATCTTGTCCTAAAACGACAACGTTTACCTTGTCAAACACACAGGTATTGAGTGCGTTAAAAATGTCTTTTTGAGAGGGATAACAGCTAAATTGTTGGATCTCAATATCCAAAAAACGCAGTAAAGATTTAAAGTAAGATTTTTCAAATTCATTGGCTAATTGGTCTTGCCATGATTTTTCCAACTGAAGCTCCATGAAAAAAGTTATTTTTGCTACGCCTCAAGGTAAGGAAAATTGAAATGAAAAAGATAGCACAAAAAACACTCGATGATCTTGAGTTTGGTACCGTACTGGAACAAACGGCATTGCGCTGTGCTACTGTTTCTGGAAAAGAACAACTCTTAGCTACTGAGCCTGATACGCATATCCAAGCTGTTCGCAATGCGCTATTGCGGACCAATGAATACCATGCTTCCTTTTCAAATGACAAACCCATACCAAATCACGGTTTTGAGGATGTTACTCAAGAAATTTCCTTACTTGGTGTAGAGAATAGTAAAATTGAGGCTGTAGGATTCAAGAAAATTTTGCTTCTAGTAGAAACTGCCCATGCGCTACTTGTTTTCCTTAAAAAGAACAAAGATCACTACCCTGCCCTATTTGAATCCACGAATGAGCAAATTCCAGTAAAAGAAATTCCAAACGAAATCAACCGAATTATTGACAATTTTGGTGCGTTAAAAGACAAGGCTTCAGACAATTTGTTCTCAATACGTAGACAAATGAATGGTGTCCGTTCAAAAATAAGTCAAAGTTTTGGTGCAGCACTAAGCACCTATCACGGTTCAGGTTTTTTAGACGATATACGAGAAACTGTAATGGGAAATCGCCGTGTGTTGGCTGTCAAATCTATGTACAGGCGAAAAGTAAAAGGCGTTATTCACGGCAGTAGTAAAACAGGGAGTATTGTTTATATTGAACCTGAAACCACGTTACAATACACCCAAGAACTTCAAAACCTGGTGTATGATGAAAAAGAAGAAGTTGATCTTATACTACGTGCATTAACTGATTATATGCGTCCTTTTGCCGATGACTTGGTGCAATATGCCCATTTTTTAACGCTAATAGATACGCATGCAGCAAAAGCATATTATGGCAAAGAAATGAATGCTGTAATGCCGCTGTTAAGTGAGCAACAAGAACTTGACCTCAAAGATGCTTATCACCCCCTACTCTATTTGAGTAATATACAGAAACGCAACAAAACTTATCCCCAGGACATTCATCTTCATCCTGAAAATAGAATTGTAGTAATTTCTGGCCCTAACGCTGGAGGTAAAAGCATTACTCTTAAAACAATAGGCCTTTTGCAACTTATGCTGCAAAGTGGGTTTTTAATTCCCGTACACGAAAAAAGTCACGTGGGTGTTTTTGAGCGTATTCTTACTGATATTGGAGATAATCAGTCTATTGAAAATGAGCTTAGCACTTACAGTTACCGACTTAAAAACATGCAGCGGTTTTTAAAGAAATGTGATGCAAAAACCTTGTTTTTAATTGATGAGTTTGGAACAGGATCCGATCCTGAATTGGGTGGCGCCCTTGCTGAAATATTTTTGGAAGTCTTTTACGAAAGAGAATCATATGGGGCAATTACCACGCATTACTCCAATTTAAAACTACTTGCCAACGAACTTCCTAAGATGACGAACGCCAATATGCAGTTTGATGGAAGGAGTTTACAGCCCACCTTTCATTTGGTTATGGGAGAAGCTGGAAGCTCATTTACTTTTGAGGTTGCACAAAAGAATGGGATTCCATTCAGTTTAATTAACAGAGCGAAAAAGAAAATTGAACACGGTAAAGTCCGTTTTGATGCAAGCATTGCTAAGTTGCAAAAGGAACGTGCTAGCATGAGTAAAAACTCTAAAGAATTACACGAGGCGTCTGTTAAAAACAAAAAAGAAAACGACAAGCTAGAAAACTTAAATGCTAAGGTTAAGCAAAAGCTGGAACGCTATCAGGAATTATTTGATCAAGAACAGCGCATGATTGTACTTGGGAATAAAGTAAATGAAGCAGCAGATCGCTTTTTTATGACAAATAAAAAACGACCACTTATCGCTGAGCTGCTGCAAATTGTAGAAACTGAAAACGCAAAACGGAAACGTAAAAGTGCAGAAGTTCACAATAAAGAAAAGAAAGAGAAAAAAGCGTTAAAGCAAGAAGTGGCGAAAAAAGTTGAGGTTGTTCGCGAGGAGAAAAAGAAGAAAACAATTCAAAAACCTAAAAAAGACTTCAGACCAAAAGTTGTATTTCACATTGGAGATGCTGTGAGAATGTTTGATGGCAAGGCTGTGGGCACTATTGATACCCTAGAAAAGAAAAAGGCCATTGTTAATTACGGAGTCTTTACTACACAAGTGAATGTAGAAGCATTAGAACTCGTTTCAAGAGCAAAAAAATGAAAAACCCTGTAATTTGTTATGATAGCACCTGCCTTATGTGTAGCAAGACCATTGGTTATTTGTTGAAACATGACACAAGCAGTTATTTTGTTTTCACTTCTTTAAATGGCCACTTTGCAAGTCAATACGAGTTACCCGCTGAAACTGTTGTTGTAGTCACTCCAGAAAACCAGATTTTGTCAAAGCATAACGCCATACGTTATATAGCCTCTAAAATTCCTTCGCTCCGATGGCTTGAAGTTCTTATGCAAATTACACCCGCTATAATACAGCGTTGGGGATACACATGTATCGCGCGGTATCGAAAAAGGTTTTTTGGAAGTACTTCGTGCGCCTTGCAAAACAGTTATAAAGAGCGCTTTATTTCTTAGGATAGTTGTCATCCCAGTTTTTCACTTTGGGCTTCCCAAGTTTCCCTAACCACTTAGCTACTAACATAGATACTGATGCATCACCTGTAACATTTACCGTAGTACGGCACATATCCAACGGACGATCCACAGCAAAGATTAAGGCAAGACCTGCTTCAGGAATTCCGGCTTGCGCCAATACAATAACCAACATCACCATCCCTGCACCCGGAACAGCTGCCGAGCCAATAGAGGCTAATGTTGCCGTTGCGATAATTCCCAATTGAGCACCCAAACTTAATTCCATTCCAAATGCTTGAGCTATAAACACCGCAGCAACAGCCTGATACAGGCTTGTTCCATCCATGTTTATGGTAGCGCCAATGGGAAGAACAAAACTTGTTACTTCTTCTTCTACTCCTAGGTGTTCTTGAACGCGCTCCATGGTCACAGGAAGTGTGGCCGCAGAAGAACTCGTTGAAAAAGCCAAGAGTTGTGCAGGAGAAATTCCTTTGAGAAAAAAACCGATTTTCTTTCCTGTTATTAATCGAACTAGAATGAGATAGAATAAAATCATCAATACCAATCCTAATAAAACGGTAAGCGTATAGAGGCCTAATGCTTTAAATAAATCTGCAGACGGAGACTCTGCAATTAATGCTGCTAAAAGCGCAAAAACACCATAGGGAGCAGCCAACATTATTAGGTCTATAAGTTTTAAAATAACTTCGTTTAGCGCATCAAAAAAATCTTTTACAGGTTTGGATTTTTTCTTTGGGATAAGTACCAATCCTATACCAAAAAATATGGCAAAGAAAATAACTTGAAGCATATTTCCATTGTCTTGCATGGCTGCAAAAATGTTAGAAGGCACTAAATCAACTAGGGCCTGTAATGGTCCTGCTTCCTTTTGAACAGCAGCAACAGATTGTTTTGCAGCAGCATCTGATGCATATGCACTTAAGAGTTCAGAGCGTGTTTCATCAGATATGGTATTGCCTGGCTTTATTAAATTAACAACACCCAAGCCTATTGTAACTGCCGTAAGCGTTGTAAGCAAGTATAACCCTATGGTGCGACCACCCATACTAGATAACTGTGCAATATTCTTTAAATCAGAAACTCCTTTTACTAACGAAGCCAAAATAAGTGGAACTGCAATAAGTTTAAGTGCATTAATAAATATAGTGCCAAATGGCTTAATCCAATCAATAACAAAAACCTTTCCCCAGCCATACTGACTGAAAATCAACCCAAAAGAAACCCCTAGGAACATTCCTAGTAAAATACGCCAGTGTAGAGCAAGTTTGGGCATGATGTATTAAATTTTGGCATTATTGTTACGGAGTGCAAAATCGGCCAAAACTAGCGCACACATCGCCTCAACAATTGGAACGGCTCTTGGAACAACACATGGATCGTGCCGTCCTTTACCTTCCATTATTACGGCATCGCCTTTTTTGTCAATAGTTTCTTGCGCTTGCATAATTGTCGCAACGGGTTTAAATGCTACATTAAAGTAAATATCCATCCCATTACTAATCCCTCCTTGAATTCCCCCAGAATTATTCGTTTTTGTAGTGCCGTCTTCATTGTATAAATCATTGTGCGCACTACCACGTAAGGCAGCGCCAGCAAAGCCACTTCCGTATTCAAACCCTTTAACAGCATTAATTGAAAGCATGGCCTGACCTAATGTCGCATGCAGTTTATCAAATACAGGTTCACCTAACCCAACAGGAACATTACGGGCTACGCAGGTTACCACACCCCCAACGGTATCACCATCTTTACGAACTTGCTTGATATAGGTTTCCATGGCAGCTGCCATCTTAGGGTCGGCACAACGAACAATATTTTCTTCGATATGCGAAAAATCAGTTAGTAACTGAGGGTTGTCCATTTTAAGATCACCAACGGCTGAGACAAATGCTTGTATTTGAACAGGCGCAAGAAATTGTTTAGCAATACTACCTGCAACTACACGAGCTGCTGTTTCACGCGCAGAACTTCTTCCCCCACCTCTATAGTCACGGAAACCATATTTCTGATCATAAACGTAATCTGCATGAGAAGGGCGGTAGCTATCTTTTATATGCGTGTAATCTTTTGATTTTTGATTGGTGTTGTGAATGGTAAAACCAATTGGAGTCCCCGTAGTTTTTCCTTCAAAAATCCCAGAATAAATTTCAACGGTATCTGGTTCTTTGCGTTGAGTTACTATAGCTGATTGTCCAGGTTTTCTTCGATTTAAATCATTTTGAACTTTATTCAAATCAATTGACACTCCAGCAGGACAACCATCAATAACTCCTCCCAGTGCTGGACCATGAGACTCTCCATACGTGGTTAGTGTAAATATTTTCCCAAATGTATTCCCAGCCATAGTAAATGTTTTTTCAAAAATACGAGTTATTATAACATCTAGCCCACTGTCAAAAGCAACTATTTGTAAACGTATTTACTTTGGAATACTTAAAATAAAAATAAACTTTACCCATGTCAGGCTCAATTGCACTAAAAACTCAATGGGCAATGACGAACAAACCCATTTCTTTTTTTAAGTTTGCTGAAACTTATTTTATGCGTCAATATTTTTTTCTAGGTGTTTTTGTTTTTCTTTTTGTTTCATGTCAACGTTCCGAGTACACATTAAACGTATCTGCCAATGTTGATGATAAGCAGCAACTTTATTTGATTGCTCTTGATGAAAACAATCAACCACAAACATTAGACACGCTGTATATAGAGCAAGGAATAGCTTCATATGAAGGGTCTATGGAATTTCCAGAAATGCATTATTTGTTGATGCAGGGAAACAGGGATGTAGTTCCTGTAATTCTTGAAGCAGGAACAATAGCAGTGGAAATTTACAAAGACAGTATTCGTAAGTCTACGGTAGGAGGAACAAAATCTAACAAGGAGTTTAAGCGTTACATTAACGAATCTACTCCCCTTGTTGATGATTTGTTTGCTATTCAAAATGAAATGCGTAACGCCATGGTTTCACGTGATAGCCTTGCTTTTGTTGATCTGAAAGAGCAACTTGATGCAATGCAATCTAAGTTCAATGATTTTCAAGTTGACTATGTAACCAACAATTCAGATTCATACATTTCTACATTGATTTTAGAACAACTTATTAATGCTAAGGGAATAGATGTGGAACAAGCAAAAAGCATTTACGGTCAGTTTAGCAATACCTTAAAAGGAACCAAAGCTGGTAAGAAAATTGAATCTCTCGTTGATCCCAAGCCCGTTGAGGACACGAAAACAGAAGCTACCAAAGAGGGTAATATAGAAGTCGGCGATAGTGCTCCAGATTTCACTGCACCTTCTGTTGATGGGTCACCAAAACGACTGTATGCCTCACTAGGACAGTATACGATTTTAGATTTTTGGGCTTCATGGTGTGGACCATGTCGCGTAGAAAGTCCAAACATGGTTAAGCTATATGAAAAGTTCAAAAATAAAGGATTACGTATTATTGGCGTATCTCTAGACAAGGATAAGAAACGTTGGGAAAAAGCCATTGAAAACGATAAATTAGATTGGGACCACATTTCAAATCTTAAACGTTGGGAAGACCCAATTGCGGCCACATATGGTGTACGTTCAATACCACAGCTTTTTTTGCTAGATAAAGATGGGAAGGTTATTGCTAAAGAGCGTAGAGCAGTAGATTTTATTCCACTGCTTACGGATTTACTTCCCTAAATTTAGGCATGCTTAGGCATCCATTGTACTTACCATGGACCGAATAATTTATTTTTTAGTCGCCCCGCTGCTGATTTTTATATCACGTCTCCCCTTTTGGTTTTTATACCTGTTTTCCAATTTACTGTATCCTTTAATTTATTATGTTTTTAGATATAGAAGAAAGGTTGTTCGCAAAAACATCATACTTTCTGGTCTAAGCAAAAACAAAAAACAATTACTAAAAATTGAGCGCAATTTTTATCGGTATTTATGTGATTTGTTTTTAGAAATGATAAAAGTTCGGGGGATGTCCAAAAAGGAGATGATGTCTAGGTTTAAAATCACGAACCCTGAAATTCTTGAAAACTACGCAAAGCAAGGAAAGTCAGTATTTGTAATGGCGGGGCACTATGCGAACTTTGAATGGTTGCTTTCGCTTGGTCATCATGTTTCGCTAAAACCTTATGGAATTTATGCGCCTCTAGAAAACAAGTTTTTTGACAACTACATTAAAAAAGTACGATCATTGCACGGTTCATTTTTAATATCAAGGAAACGATTTAGTGTAGAATTTACTGCAATGCAACGTGCAAAAGAATTAAGCGTTATAGGGTTTGCTGCAGATCAATCGCCCAGAAAAAATAAACGCAACCACCACTTAACATTTTTTGATAATGAAGTTCCTGTTTTTACTGGTGCAGAGCGTCTTGGTAAAGAATTTAAGGTACCCATTCTTATGGCTAAAATAAAACGGGTTAAACGGGGTTATTATGAAACTACAATTGATTTATTGGCAGACGATCCAACAACTGTTCCCGACTACCAAATTACAGAAACATATTACAAGGCTTTAGAGAATCAGATTAAAGAAAATCCTACGTATTACTTCTGGACGCACAACCGCTTTAAGCTGATGCGACAAAAGCAGCAATAGCAGCTTCTATCGTTTTAATTCGCTCTTCTATTACCGTTTCATTTGAAGCTTCTGCATACAAACGAATTATAGGTTCGGTATTTGACTTACGTAAATGAACCCAAGAGTCATCAAAGTCAATCTTTACCCCGTCAATAGTAGTTACTCGTTCTGAATGAAACGCATTTACTACAAACGCCAGCAAAGCATCAACATCCCAATCGGGTGAGAGCGCTATTTTTTGCTTCCGCATAAGATAATTGGTGTAGCGTGTTTTTAGTTTAGAGACCGTGATGTTCTCTTTTACCAAGTAACTCAAGAACAAAGCAATACCAATTAGCGCATCACGACCATAATGAAGTGAAGGTAAAATAACACCTCCATTTCCCTCGCCACCAATTACTGCGTTAACAGATTTCATTTTTTCAACTACGTGCACCTCTCCTACTGCGCTTGCATAATAAGGAACTTGATAAGTATTGGCTAAATCTGCTAAAGCTCTAGAAGATGACAAATTGGAAACAACTGCCCCCGTTTGGTGCTGCAATACATAGTCAGCACAGCAAACCAATGTATATTCTTCTCCAAATAAAACACCATGCTCATCAATAAACACTAAACGGTCTACATCAGGATCAACAGCAATTCCAAGTTGAGCATCACTTGACGAAACAGCAGCAGATAAGTCAGTAAGATTTTCTTTTAACGGTTCGGGGTTATGCGGAAATTCTCCATTAGGGGTGCAATGAATCGGAGTTGTATGTACACCTAGCTTTTCTAATAGCATGGGTACGGCAACGCCGCCGGATGAATTTACTCCATCAACAACAACCTTAAGTCCTTTGTTTTTAATAGCAGCAACATCAACCAAAGGATGCGCTAGTATAGCATCAATGTGTGCGGTTAATGCATGATCAACCTGTGTGATGCTCCCCAATGAATTGACTTCTGAAAATTCAAACGTTTGGTTTGAAACAAATTTCATCAACAATTCACCATCTGCTTGACTAATAAACTCGCCTTTACTATTGAGTAGTTTTAGCGCATTCCATTGTTTCGGATTATGACTTGCGGTAAGAATAATTCCCCCTTGTGCTTTTTGTCGAACAACTTCCATTTCAACAGTGGGCGTTGTAGATAAACCTACGTCAATCACATCAATTCCTAAGGCAATTAGTGTCTGTTGAACAAGTTCTTGAACCATGGGGCCCGAAATCCGTGCATCACGGCCAATAACCACGGTACAACGCGTTTGAAGCGTTGTTTTTAACCAGCTTCCGTAAGCAGCAGCAAAAGAAACAACATCTACAGGTGTAAGGTTGGTGTTTACCTTACCACCAATTGTACCACGTATTCCCGAAACGGACGAGATTAAAGTCATATTTTTGTTTTGTCAAATATAACAATTACCCTACTGGTCTTATGAACTACTTAGCACATTTAGCATTGGCCTATCCTGACAAGGAGCTAACAATTGGTAATTTCATTGGTGATCACGTTCGCGATAAAGATTTAGACAGGTTTAGCAAATCCATTCAAGAGGGGGTTTTGATGCATCGAAGCATTGACATTTTTACTGATAATCATTCGATTACAAAAGAATTAAGACAAGTTTTATTTAGAGAATACCGCCATCTTTCTCGTGTGCTTATTGATATTTATTATGATCATTTTTTAGCTGTTCATTTCACCCACTTCTGTGGGGAAGACCTATCGGAATTCATTATCAATGTACAAGCGCTTCTAGAACAGGATAGTAAAATACTCCCCTACACAGCTCAACGTTATTTGGAGGGCATGATTTCTCAAAACTGGTTAGCTGCATATGCACATGTGGATGGTATCGAATCGGTCCTTGAAAAAATGTCTAAACGAAGTGGTTTAGAAGTCCTTGCAAGCGGTGTTCATGGATTGAAAGAGCATTATGAAATACTAGAAAAAGGATTTATGAATTTTTACCCTGAATTGATCGATTTTTGTCGTCAATTCAAAAAGAAGAATATTGGGTAAAAACATGAGAAAAATCTTTTATATTCGAAGATTGTCTACGCTATGAAAGATTACATTGTAGTTCAGGGTTCGCGAGTGCATAACCTGAAGAACATCGACGTGCAAATACCACGTAATGAACTTGTTGTAATTACGGGGTTGTCAGGAAGTGGTAAGTCCTCCCTTGCCTTCGATACCATCTATGCCGAAGGACAACGACGTTATATTGAAACCTTTTCGGCCTATGCACGTCAATTTTTAGGCGGATTAGAACGACCTGATGTTGATAAAATTGACGGATTATCTCCTGTAATTGCTATTGAGCAAAAGACAACAGGAAAAAGTCCACGCTCTACCGTAGGAACAATAACGGAAGTTTATGATTTTCTACGGTTGTTATTTGCACGTGCTTCAGATGCATATAGCTACCAAACCAACGAGAAAATGGTGCAGTATACAGATGCAGAAATACAAGAAACCATTTCAAAAAACTATTTAGGAAAGAAAATTGTAATTCTAGCTCCAGTTGTTCAATCTAGAAAAGGACATTATCGCGAACTTTTTGCTTCCATTTCAAAGCAAGGCTTTACTCGAGTAAGAACGGATGGTGACTTCGTAGAGCTTACCCCGAATTTTAAGGTTGACCGATACAAAAATCATGACATTGAGATTGTAATTGACCGCTTAGTTGTGAAAACATCTGAGAGCGATATCAAACGTCTTTCTGAAAGCATTGCTACAGCCATGTATCATGGTAATGACATGCTTATGGTATATGATTATGAGACTGAAGAAGTGCGCTTTTTTAGCCGGAAACTTATGTGTCCCTCATCTGGAATATCCTATGCAACACCAGAACCCAATACATTTTCATTTAATTCTCCAAAGGGAATGTGCCCGGCTTGTAATGGTCTTGGTCTTAAGCACGTTGTAAATCATCAAAAGCTTATTCCAGATGACACTTTATCGATAAAATCGGGAGGAATTGTTCCCATAGGACCAGAGAAAAACAACTGGACCTTTAAGCAAATGAATAGCATTGCGCAGCGGTATTCTTTTTCATTAACCGATCCAATCCATAAGATTCCAAAAGAAGCCCTAGAAGTTATCTTACATGGAGGTAAAGAACGGTTTTCTGTAGCCTCAAAGACATTGGGTATTACTCGTGATTACAACATCGATTACGATGGAATAATTCCTTTTTTAGAGCATCAATATAACGAAGGGCATACTAGCGCACTTAAACGCTGGGCAAAAGGCTTTATGGATGAAATTATTTGTCCAGAATGTACAGGCTCACGCCTTCGTAAAGAAGCGCAATTTTTTAAAGTTGATTCAAAAAACATAGGGGAACTTTCAGCACTTGATATTGCACAATTGCATGAGTGGATTAAGAATGTCCCGAGTAAATTAACCGAAAAACAACATGCCATTGCCCATGAAGTACTTCTAGAAATAGAAAAGCGATTGCAATTTCTTCTGGATGTAGGCCTTGAATACCTGTCATTAAATCGTAAAGCTAAATCACTTTCTGGCGGAGAGGCACAGCGCATTCGGCTTGCTACACAAATTGGAGCGCAACTGGTTGGTGTACTGTATATTTTAGACGAACCGAGTATTGGGTTGCACCAACGTGATAATGAAAAACTCATTGAGTCTCTTTTGCAATTACGTGATTTAGGGAATTCTGTTATTGTTGTAGAGCATGATAAAGACATCATGCAAAAAGCGGATTACTTAATTGATATGGGTCCAGGTGCTGGACGTCACGGAGGAACCGTAGTAGCTGCTGCAACTCCAGAAAAAATTAAAAAACTAAACACCGACACCTCAAAGTATTTGACCGGTGAAAAACAAATTGAAATACCCAAAAAACGAAGACAAGGAAACGGAGAAACCTTGCTTTTAAAAGGCTGTACGGGGAATAATTTGCAAAACCTTACATTAAAACTTCCTCTTGGCTCTATGATTGGTGTAACAGGAGTTTCTGGAAGTGGAAAGTCTTCACTCATTAGTGAAACCTTATATCCAATATTGAACCAGCACTTTTTTAAGGCCGTAAACAAACCACTTCCTTACAATACTATCAAAGGGCTTCAACATATAGATAAAGTAATTGACATTAACCAATCGCCTATTGGGCGTACACCCCGAAGTAACCCTGTAACCTACACCGGTGTGTTTAGTGAGATTCGTCAACTCTTTACAAAAACACCTGAAGCAATGATACGCGGTTATAAACCTGGAAGATTTAGTTTTAATGTAAAAGGTGGTCGTTGTGAAACCTGCCAAGGAGCGGGAGTTAAAACCATTGAAATGAATTTTCTTCCCGATGTATATGTTCAATGTGACGATTGTTATGGAAAACGATTTAATAGAGAAACATTAGAGATCCGTTACCGAAACAAAAGCATCAATGATGTCCTAGAAATGACGATTAATGACGCCTGTCGATTTTTTGAGCCTTATCCCAAAATTTTTAGAAAACTAAAAACTATCCAAGATGTAGGATTGGGATATGTTACACTAGGGCAACAATCAACAACCTTATCTGGTGGCGAAGCACAACGTATTAAACTTGCTACTGAGCTATCTAAACGAGATACGGGGAAAACACTTTATATTTTAGATGAACCCACTACAGGGCTTCACTTTGAAGATATCCGTGTACTTATGGGAGTATTAAACTCTTTGGTCAATAAAGGGAATACCATGATTGTTATCGAACACAACATGGATGTCATTAAACAAATGGATTATATTGTAGACTTAGGGCCTGAAGGCGGTAATAAAGGAGGCACAATCTGTTGTACAGGAACTCCAGAGCAAATCGCTAAAAATAAACAAAGCCATACTGCCCGTTTTTTACGTAAAGAATTAAGCATATAAGTTATGGGAAAAAGTTGGACAGAAATGAAATCGAGTAACTCATGGTTACTTTTTAAAATCATGGGAGAGTTTGTAAATGGGTTTGAGCAAATGGGCTTAATTGAACCCTGTGTTTCGATTTTTGGATCAGCACGAACAAAACCTCACGAACGCTATTACAAGGAGACCGTTGAAATCGCAGAAAAAATTGTCAAGCAAGGTTTTGGCGTAATAACAGGGGGTGGTCCTGGGCTTATGGAAGCAGCAAATAAAGGAGCGCAACAAGGCGGTGGAACATCTGTTGGCTTAAATATTAAATTGCCTTTTGAACAAATAGAAAACCCCTATATCGACAATGATAAGCTTATTAACTTCGACTACTTTTTTGTTCGTAAAGTAATGTTTATAAAATATGCGCAAGCTTTTGTAGTGATGCCTGGTGGCTTTGGCACCCTTGATGAACTTTTTGAGGCTTTAACTTTAATACAAACCGAAAAAATAACAAAATTCCCCATCGTATTATTTGGAACAGATTTTTGGTCTGGAATGTTAGAATGGATTAAAAACACCCTGCTAAATGACTATGCCAATATTAGCCCTGAAGACTTAGATTTAATTAAAATTGTAGACTCCGTTGATGAAGCAGTAGACCATGTACTTCAGTTTCACGTTAATAACAAATTCTCGCCAAACTTCTAAATGCAACGACTCTCATCTTTATTTTTTATTCTGTTTACCTGCGCGGTTTTTGCTCAAAACGAGTACCGTATTGATTTGCAATGGGACAACGAAGAAAATCCCATGCAAATTAGTCAGGTTATTGCATGGACAAACAACAGCACAAAACCCCAATCAAGCGTATTTTTATTGGATTGGAACCACGCATATTCATCTGAAAAAAGCCCCTTAGGACTTTTCTTAGCAAATGAGTTTGATTATAAAATAATTCGAGCAAGCAAACAACAACGTGGAGGAACACAACTTAAAAGCATAATACATGCCGATCAAAGCCTGTCTTGGAAACGATTGACCAATCAATTGGATGTTATTGAAATATCATTTCCTGAAGCTATTTTGCCAAAAGCTTCAATTTCATTTTTTATTGAATATTCCATAAACCTGCCCGATGCAAGGATTTTTAATTATGGTAAAGGAAAGAAGCATATACATGCCCAACAATGGCACCTTGTTCTTGCATCACTTAATGATGATGGCAGTTGGAATCTGGATAGTAATTTAGGCGTTGACGCTCCAAAGACACCCCGTACAGAAACAACATATACCATTTCATTACCCAATACGTTTAAGCTGGTTTCACCTGCTGAGAAAACTAAATTTGCAGCGCCATTAATTGCTGAAAAGAATAAAAAATTCATACATGTGCCTTTTGGTTCTGGAACATTAATTACTGATATGTTCTCTGCAGAAAAACTAACTCCTGATTTTGAAATCGTATTGGATGAAATGGCTGAATTTGTGAGCCGTTATTTTTCAAGCAAAACCGATCCCCTAATTTTAGCTTCTAAAAAAGATTATGCGCAGCGGCCAATTCTTGGATTAGAAACACTCCCCGCTTTTGTAAACGCTTTTACGGAAATTCAGTACATGGAACTTCCACTTTTAAAAATTATTCTTGACAATTGTATTGATAATTATTACCAGAACCAAAAAGACAGTAATTCATGGATTTTAGAAGGCCTATCTATTTATATATGGAACCAATATGTCAATACTAAATATCCAAACCTAAAAATGACAGGCACACTAAGTCAGTGGCCTATTATCAAAAACTATAATTTTACCCAAGCCCCTTTTTATCGATTGTGGGAACTTGCTGCAAATATTTCCGCTAATAACAATAGAGGACAAAAATTATCTGAACCAAACAATAAACTAACACGGTACAACAGAAAAGTAGCAAACCCTAGTAGAGCGGGCCTTGCGCTACTCTATTTAGACGCCTATTTAGAAGCTGGAGTATTAAACCAAGTTATAAAAAACCTGCCTAAAAATTCACGCCTTGACCTTGAACTAAAAGAAAAAATTTCAGAACGTTCTGACAAACCAATAGATTGGTTTTTTGAACATTACATTAAGCAGTCAAACAATAGCGACTTGATAGTAACTGGGAAAAAGATTGATCAAAACATCCATCAAATCAATGTAAAAAGCTCGTTTTTAAATACGGCAATTCCAATCAGTCAAACAGATTATAAAGGAAATGTTGAATCCAAATGGATTTCTGCAAATCAGCTGCCATATACCATAAAACTCAACAGTGAAAAGATTAAGGCAGTTACCATAAATCAAAATCATTTTATTCCTGAACAAAGTCTGAGCAATAACACCTACCGACTTGATAGACAACTGTTTAGAAACAACTTACGCTTACGCCTATTCCAAGATATTGCAAAGAGCGGAACCGCTATCCTGTTAGTAACACCCGAGTTTAGCTACAATTATTACGATGGATTCATGGCTGGGATTTCACTAGGCAACAGCAGTATCTTAGGAAATACATTTAATTTTAAATTAAATCCTCAATATGGTACTAAAAGTGGTAAAATGAATGGTAGTGCAACATTGATTGCTAATGTGTTTCATGAAAACAAATCACATTATCTAACCCGTTTTACGCTTTCTGGGTATTCGTACCATTTCGCACCCAAAAAACGATATACTTCTTTTACACCATCGATACAGTTTTTTTACCGACCTAATGGGATTTTAGACAAGCATCGGTCGCGTTTATTATTACGTCACGTGGCTGTAGGATTAAGAAGTATCGAAGAACAGGAACGAATACGAAGTTATAACATAAGCATCGCTTTATATGAAGCACGCATTGGTGATGCACTCAAAAATCTTACTTATAAAGCAGAGCTACAACATGCTAAAAACTTTGCCAAAACAAGCATCGAAGCACAATATATTGCGTATTACCTTCCCAATAGGCGCTGGACAATGCGTCTTTTCGCCGGTGGGTTTCTTATGAATAAATTAAACTCTGACACCTATTTTGATATCAACGCCTCTAGGGTAAATGATTACCTTTTTCAATACGATTTATATGGGCGTTCAGAAAGTGAAGGATTGTTCAGTCAACAATATATAAAAGCCGAGGGGGGCTTACGGACAACAGGATCGGTTACCAGTGCAAATCAATGGTTAGTTACCGCACAAGCGTCTACAACCATCTGGAGATGGTTTGAAGGATACGCCGAGGTAGGCTATATAAAAAACAAGGGAGTAAATTCAACTACACATTGGGGAACAGGCGTAACTCTAAATTTAGTACCTGATTTTTTTGAAATTCATTTTCCAATGTATGATACTACTGGAAACCTTCTTAAAAATAATGCGTACCCAAGTCAAATACGTTTTCAATTATCCCTAAGTCCAAGTGCCCTATTTCGATTGTTCTCTCGAAGTTGGTTTTAACAAAAATCCATACGTTGGTTTTTTGTAAATTTGCAGGGCTGTTATGAAAAACGTTAACCTCGCCTCTTCCAAAGGCACTTTTGAAGATTTTAAACGTGACGTACTCAACGATTTTTACGTTGCATCGCTTAGCCGTCAGGTAAGTATACTGGGGCGCAAGGAAGTTTTATCTGGAAAAGGAAAGTTTGGCATTTTTGGAGATGGAAAAGAATTGGCACAAATTGCCATGGCCAAAGTTTTTCAAAACGGTGATTTTCGTTCGGGCTACTACCGCGATCAAACCTTTATGATGGCCATAGGAGCATTAAAACCAAAGCATGTTTTTGCTAGTGTGTATGGACATGCAGATCCTATTGCAGAGCCCATGTCTTCAGGACGTCAAATGGTTGGGCATTTTAACACCGATACCCTTGATGCCGATGGGAATTTAATTCCGCTGGCGAAAACTAAAAACTCATATTCTGACGTGTCGTGTACAGCTGCTCAAATGCCACGTTTATTAGGACTAGCGCACGCTTCAAAGCTATTTAGAAAAGTAGCTACCATGCAAGATGAACATCTTTCTGACAATGGAAACGAAGTAGCATGGGGCACTATAGGAAACGCAAGCACCAGTGAAGGCCTGTTTTTTGAAACATTAAATGCTGCCGGTGTATTGCAAGTGCCTCTAGTAGTAAGTGTTTGGGATGACGGTTATGGAATTTCTGTTGACAACAGCTTTCAAACGGTTAAAGAAAGTATTTCTGAAGCAATGTCGGGAATGCAGCGTGATGCAAACACTGAGGGAATCGAAATCATAACGGTTAATGGATGGAATTACCCTGAACTAATAGCAGCCTATACCCAAGCTAGTGCATTGTCTCGAAACCAACATGTTCCCGTACTAATACATGTAAAAGAACTCACGCAGCCCCTTGGACATTCTACTTCAGGGTCACACGAAAGATACAAATCGAAGGAGCGCCTAAGCTGGGAGCAAGAATATGACTGTAATCTGACATTTAGAAAGTGGATTCTTGAACAGCAAATCGGAACAGAAAAAGAGCTTGTAGCACTTGAAGAAAAAGCTGCTGAGAAAGCAAAAGAAGCGAAAAGCGCCGCATGGACAGCTTATCTGGCTCCAATAAAAAATGAGCAACAAGAAGCCAAGGCTCTTGTTGATGCATTGGCAGAAGCTCATAAAGATATTTCCTTTTCAAAACTCCAAGTAACTTTAGCCAAACCAAGTAATGCATACCGTAAGTATGTGTATGTAGCGGTTAGAAAAGCCCTTATGCTTACTAGGGGCAGCACCTCCAATTCGCGTAAAACACTTTCGTCTTGGTGGAATGAAAAGTTTAAAAGTACAGGGAAGCTTTACAGTGATTCATTATATAACGAATACGAAAACTCTTCGTTAAACATACCAACTGTACCTGCAAAATTCAACCCTGAACCTGCTCTTGTAGATGGTCGTGTGGTGTTGCGAAATAATTTTAAGGCACTCCTAGAAAAACATCCGAAATTACTTGTCTTTGGAGAAGATAGCGGAAAAATTGGCGATGTTAATCAAGGATTAGAAGGGTTACAAGAAGTTTTTGGACCCGATCGAGTTGCCGACCGTGGTATTCGAGAAGCTACTATCATTGGCGAAGGAATTGGTATGGCTTTCCGTGGATTGCGTCCTATTGCAGAAATTCAATACCTCGATTATGTCTTGTATGCCTTGCAGCTCATGAGTGATGATTTGGCATCCTTACATTACCGTACAAGAGGAAAACAACGCGCTCCGCTAATTATCAGAACACGAGGACACCGACTCGAAGGCATCTGGCATTCAGGCTCACCCATGGGTGGTTTGGTTAGCCTCTTACGTGGTATGTTTATTTTGGTACCGCGAAACCTTACACAAGCTGCCGGGATGTACAATACCTTGTTGCAAGGGCAAGACCCTGCGTTGGTTATTGAACCCCTAAACGGCTACCGTTTAAAAGAAAAACTTCCAGAAAATCTTGGGACATTTACCATACCACTCGGTATTGCCGAACAACTAACAACGGGAACGGATATTACTGTTGTTTCGTACGGCTCTACCCTACGCTTGGCACAATCAGCAGCAGAAACCTTACTTCCATTGGGGATAAGCGCAGAAATTATTGATGTACAATCGCTTATTCCATTTGATAGCACCAAGGTTATTGGTGCAAGTGTGCAAAAAACAAATCGGTTGCTTATTGTTGATGAGGACGTTCCCGGTGGTGGTAGTGGTTATATTCTTAGCCAACTGCTAGAGCACCAAGAATTGTATCAACACCTAGACAGCAAACCAAGTCTACTAACAGCAAAAGCGCATCGTCCGGCCTATGGTACTGATGGTGACTACTTCTCTAAACCTTCTGTTGAAGATATCGTAGAGCGAGTATATGCTATTATGCACGAGGCAAAACCCAATCAGTTTCCAGCACTTTAAGTAATCTTACTTAGGAGTTGCTGTAGCGCCTCACTTTCAGACATCGGAACCGCATTTACTCCTTTGGCAGCCAAATCAGCTTCTTTAATAGTTCCAAGTATTGGAACAATTGATTTTAACGGGTACCGTCTTGCTGCTTGTTCAATTTCACGAACAAAAAACGGATTAATTCCTAGTGCCTTTGCTACGGCATCGGGGTTTTGAGAAGGCAATCCATGATAGGTTAGCAACTGCATAAAAAACTTGTATAGGCTGTTTATCGTTCCCAAAAGCGGATGTTGCTTAGGGTGCAAACCAAAGAAATGCACAATTTTAAAGGCCTGTGCAGTGTTTCCAACACCCAATGCCTTACGCAATTCAAAATTATTGTACTCCTTACTGATACCCACATGCATTTCTACATGATCTGGTGAGATAGAAGCCCCTTCAGGCACGATTAGACACAATTTGGCAAGTTGGTTATGTAGTGCGCCTAAATCGGCTCCTACGCTCTCTGCGAGTACAGCAGCTGCCTTGTAGTCGATACTGCGTTGCATCAAGCGTACTTGATCTTCAATCCAAGCGGGTAGTTTGTTGTCGTAAAGCTTTTTGTTTTCTACAATAACGCCACTTTTTTGAATGGCTTTATAGAGTTTCTTACGTTTGTCTAACTTCTTATTTTTATAGCACAATGCCAAGATGGTGGTGGGTTGCGGTTGCTCGGCATAAGCGGCTAGCTGATCGAGTGTTCTGCTTAGTTCATGGGCTTCACGCACTACTACGAGTTGGTAGTCGGCCATCATTGGAAAACGTTTACAAACCGATACAATTTCATCAATTGAGGTGTCTTTGCCGTACAGGATGGTTTGATTAAAATCACGTTGGTCTTCGGGAAGGACGGTTTCAATCAATAACTTGCTTAGGGCATCGATAAAAAACGGCTCATCTCCCATAAAAAAATAGATGGGAGAAAACTTTCGTTGCGAAATGGACGCCTTTACGGCAGCAAATGTGTTCAATGAAAAATAATTTAGCACTTTTGTGGTTATGCAAGCATTGGCATTTCCACCGTTTGGCTTTAAAACCAAAAGTAGCGAAAACAAACGCTATATTTTTGACGTAATACGAAAAAAGTTTGTGTTGCTTACTCCCGAGGAATGGGTACGCCAACATGTGCTAAGCGACTTAATAGATAAAGGAATTAGTAAAACACGCCTAAGTGTTGAAAAACAATTTGAGGTAATGGGTCAAAAAAAACGCTTTGATGTGGTGGTGGCAGGCAAGAATGCCAGCATTGCACTACTTGTGGAATGCAAAGCACCAACAATTCCCATTACCCAAGCCACTTTTGATCAAATTGCACGCTATCAATTGGCATTTAATGCTACCTATTTAATGCTTACCAACGGCATGCAGCATTTCTATTGTCAAATCGACCCGGAGAAGCAATCCTATCAGTTTATTGAGCACTTACCTATAAAAGAACTGGAACTATGACCTTAGCCATTGCCATATTGAATTATAACGGGGCTTCGCTATTGGAACGCTTTTTACCGAGTGTTATCGCACATACACCCAATGCGCAACTTGTTGTTATTGATAACGGCTCTACAGACAATTCCATAGAAATACTTAAACAGTTTCCGCGTGTGCGTTGTATTGCCTTGGAGCGTAATATGGGTTACGCAAAAGGCTATAATGTGGGGATTGCACAAATTGATGCTGAGCTTATTTGCTTGCTCAATTCCGATGTAGAAGTTCTTCCCAATTGGACGAATGCCATGGTCGACTTCTTTAAATATCATCCATTAGCGGCTTTTGCACAACCTAAGATTAAAGATTTAAACAACCCTGAATACTTTGAATATGCAGGGGCAGCAGGAGGCTTTATCGATTTTATGGGACTCCCCTATTGCCGTGGGCGTGTTGGAAGGCATTGCGACAAGGATGTGGGGCAGTTTAACGACACCATCCCTGTAACTTGGGCTAGCGGTGCTTGTTTGTTTGTGCGTAAACCGGTTTTTGAAGCCCTGGGAGGCTTTGATGCGTCGTTCTTTATGCATTTTGAAGAAATTGATTTGTGTCTCCGCGCACAAGCTGTTGGTCATCAGGTTTGGGCGGTTGGCACGAGTGAAGTCTTGCATTTGGGTGGCGGTAGCTTGACAACCGATAACCCTAAGAAACTGTTTTATAACATTCGCAATTCACTGATTACCTACACCAAAACCCTACCCTTACTTCCCTTACTTTGGTTATATATAGCCCGTGCTACCTTTGATACTTCGCTGGTACTGTTTTATATGGTACAACTTAAGTTTGAGCATGTTCGTGCGATTATGAGTGCTTACGATTCGTTTCTAGATCGATTTAGCAGCACTTACAAAGCCCGTACTGCGCTTCGCAATCCCTTACGCTACTTTAGTGTGTTGTTAAATTTTTAAGGGGGTATTTACCATCAATTAATTAGTTAAATTTATACATGTAACTTGTTTACAATGTGTAAGTTGTGTTTTTGTTTGTATTGATATTTTGTTAATTTAGTAGCAACAAATCTTTAAACATGAAACATCTTTATTTAATTGGGGTTTTGGCATTCATCTCGTTAACTTCATATGCACAGATTAATAATAACAGCACGCGCTCGAACAGTGCTGGGAATATAGAACTAAGGCGATATAATGGAGGCGACACCACATGGAAAAGAGCTTTAGTAGTGGGTTATAACCCAACAAATTCAAGCGGAAGATTATATTTAAACTACGAAGGGGATTTTAATGATGGAATACAAATTAATGGTTCAATAGTCAGTATTGACGGTAAAGTTGGCATTGGTACAACAAATCCTGACCAAAAGCTTACCGTACAAGGACATGTAAATATAGGTGGAGCGGGTAATGGTGTGTTAAGAGTGCGGCATTTGGAAGGGAAGCATTATCAAAATGCAAACTATGATCATTTATTTATTAACCACCAAAGTGGAAAAGATGTTTATGTCGGTAATGTGTACAACAATAATTTAAAATCCAACTTATTCGTTTCAGGAAACATTGGCATTGGCACTACTACTCCTAGAGAAAAACTTTCTGTTAATGGCAAAATTAGAGCCAAAGAAGTGAAAGTTGAGCTTCAAAACTGGCCCGATTATGTATTCTCCCCTGCTTATGCACTTCCTACTTTAACTGAAGTAGCAGAATTCATCACTAAAAACGGACACTTACCAGAAATTCCAAATGCAGCACAGGTTCTTGAGGAAGGCATAGAACTTGGTGTTATGAATGCCAAGTTGCTTCAAAAAATTGAGGAGTTAACCCTATACACCTTAGCACAAGAAGAAAAACTAGAAACACAAAAACAAACAATTGAAACACTGATAACACGCCTTAGTCAAATTGAATCCCACATGAACACCTATAAAACGCCAGCTCCTAGTGTATGTGGCCAAATAAGGAAATAATATTATGAAATCAATAATTCTAATTACAAGCATGCTGTTATCACTGTCTAGTTGTGGCGGTGATGACGATTTTAAAACTACCTCTATCACTTTTACTGAAATTGGAAAAGGAAGTTTAGGTCCTCCTTTTCTGAATAATGGTAATAGTGTTAATAGAGTAATCGATAATTTAGATGAGTGGAGGAACTTAATTAGCACAATAGACTATGACCCACTAATTAGATATATGATAAACTTTAATGAAATTGACATTGATTTTTCTAAATCTCAAATAATTGTAGTTTTTGACAACGAAGAGATGCCACCTAGTACAACTGACATAAAAACTGTCACTGAATATGAAAATGAAATTATAGTAACCTATGCTGCAATTGGCTCTACCGCTCTGGTAGCACATCATGGACAATCTTTTCATATAGTTAAAATACCTAGATCAAAAAAAATAATAAAATTTCAAGAGGTTTAAGATTAAAACTTGACAAAAAAGACTTTTTAAATATTACATTCTAGTAGAATGGTTTCAAAAAACAAATTAAGATGAAAATTAAATTTTATATATCAACTATTTTACTATTCATCAATGTATCCTTGGAAGCTCAAAGTTATTATTACTATCAAGGTAATAAAGTTAACCTGTCTCAAGATTACAATCTATCAAATCAAAGTATATATCTTCATTTTAAGAGGCAAAACAACTTACAATCAATCGCTATTTCAAACATTTTCTATGTTAAACTAAAAAATACTGCTGATTTGAACCTTTTACAACAAATTGCCAATAAAAAAAATGTTACTATTCTACATAAAAACTCATTTATGCCTTTATGGTATAAACTAAAGCTTAACAAAGATAATAGTAAATCTTCTTTAGAGATTTGTAATGAGTTTTATGAAACAGGATATTTTGCAAACGTTGATCCTGCATTTCAATTTAACTTTCGTAATAGCTGTAGTAATGACGCTGATTTTGGTAATTTATGGGGACTAAACAATAAAATTAATCCTGATATAGATATAAATATTTGTAATGCGTGGTCAGTAACAGAAGGGAATGGGGTAAATGTAGCGGTACTTGACCAAGGTATTTATAAAACTCATAATGACTTAAATGCTAATATTTCATCATTAAGCTATGATACACAAAGCGGTAACTCTCCTTCTATTTTCACTAGTGGTAGAAACCACGGAACTCATGTAGCTGGAACAATAGCAGCTGAAAAAGATAATAACCTACAAGTGGTTGGTGTGGCTCCAAAGTCAAAAATTATGAGTATTAGTCACACTCTATCTCTGACAAAATCTATTTCAGAAGAATTAGCTGATGGAATAAATTGGGCAGTAGAAAATGGTGCGCATATTATTAATAATTCTTGGGGCGACCAAGGAGGTAAGTATTATGATAATTTACATAGCCCAATACTTGAAGATGCTATTACTAACGCTCTTAGTAATGGAAGAAACGGACTTGGTACGATTTTAGTTTTTGCAAGTGGAAATTATTCTTCCGCAATTGATTATCCTGCAAGTTTTCACGATAATGCTTTAGTAACTGGCGCTATTACATCTAGTGGAATTAGATCATCATTTTCTGGACATGGAAATGAATTGGATATTGTTGCACCGGGAAGTAGTATATTATCAACAATTCCAAACCAAGGCACAGCTTCTAAGGATGGTACATCAATGGCAGCACCTCATGTTGCAGGTGTGGCGGCTTTGATTTTGTCAGTGAATCCTAACTTAACGGCACAAGACGTTAATACAATTATAGAAAAAACTGCTCAAAAAATTGGCGGTTATTCTTATACAAATGATGGTAATAAACCAAATGGTAGCTGGAATGAGCAAATGGGCTATGGATTAGTAGATGCTTATAAGGCAGTATTACTGGCACAGAGTTACAGTTGCTCTGACAATTTATTCATAACCCAAAATGTAAACTCTGGTCAGACAGATAATCAGCAAGCCAAGTATAGTATTGAAGCTTCCAATATTATATCGTCGGAAGGAAATGCAAATTATCAAGCTGGTTCTAGTGTTATTTTAAAACCAGGATTTCATGCAAAAAATGGGTCAGATTTTAAAGTTTTAATACAAAATTGTGGAGGAACTTCTGCAAGAAAAACCAATTATTTTTCTAATAGAAACACAATTGAAATCCCTAATAATAACGCAAATGAAGAACTAGAATCAATATTAAAAGATAAAAACAGCTCTTTGTTCATTTACCCAAATCCAAGTAATGGATTATTCAAAATTCAAAGTCCTATCAATATACTGTTTTATTCCGTCAGAAATATTTATGGAAGTATGGTAATATCAAATAAAACAAATAACCAACAACTCACAGTCGATATTTCAAGATTTCCAAAAGGTGTTTATTTGTTAGAACTACAAAGAGAAAACGGTGAAATAATAGCTAAAAAAATACTTAAACAATAATATTAAAAATGAAACATTTAAAAAACATATTAGTGCCACTTTTTGTAACATTAACGTTAGGGTGTAATAATAACGACAAAATAAATCAAAAAGTTGAATTTACAGAAATTGGCAAGGGTCAATTATTTAGCCCTTATCAAAAAAATGATTTTGGTTTTAATTTAGTGATAGATAATTTAACCGATTGGAACAGCTTAATTAAGATAATCGATAGCCCAAATAATAATAGTTCCAATTTCACAGAAATTAATATTGATTTTTCTACTTTTCAAGTAATTGCAGTTTTTGATCAAGTTCATAATAATGGTGGTTGGTCAATAGATGTAACTAACATAACCGAAAATGAAGACACTTTAAATGTGTACATAGAGAATTTACAGAAAGGTGATTTAACGCAAGTTTTAACTCAACCTTTTCATATTATTAAAATACCTAAAATGAATAAAGAAATAGTGTTTAAATAATGAATCCCCCCCTCTGACGCACGTCTGTGACTCCTAATCCTGCAAAAACTGAAATTACAATTACTTGTCATTTTGAAAGTTATGTTGGTATCAAAGTAAACTTATATAGTGTTATCGGTACTTTATTAAAGAGTGCTAGTATTAAAAATGAGAATACAACACTTAACATAGCTGAAATTCCTAATGGTTTATATGTTGTAAAAATGTATAAATCTAATTCTGAAATTGGAATTAAAAAATTACTAATTCAACGCTAAATATAAATCTCATGAAAAACACATATTTGATTTTAATAATGCTTTTTGTTTTTACAGGTTGTAATGAAGAAAAAGTAAGGCATCAAGAAAATTCAATTTTTGGTAAATGGTCTTTAATTAGATATGAAGCTGGTTTCTCACCAATAGAAGATTTTAGTGAAAATCAAATTATTTGGACTTTTAATAATAACAATGTTTTAGATGTTTTAATTTCAAAAAGCACAATAGTGAGTGATAGACTTCCTTTAAATTCAAGCGGGAAATATAATTATACTACCAATGAAAATGAACTGACATTAAATAGTATTCAAAGTTATAAATATGAAATAACTGATAATAAATTGGTTCTGTCTACTTTCATTGGAATTGAGGCTGATGGAATGAGGGTTACTTTTTCAAAAGTAAATCAATAAAACTATTTGCATTGTTACAGTCACGCGTCACAGACGCGCGCCAGGGGGATGTTTATTTGTTAGAACTACAAAGAGAAAACGGTGAAATAATAGCTAAAAAAATACTTAAACAATAATATTAAAAATGAAACATTTAAAAAACATATTAGTGCCACTTTTTGTAACATT
>JAQWGN010000011.1 GCA_029238215.1 Flavobacteriaceae bacterium | reverse complement strand
CTTTCCATTTTTCTTGATATGATTGCGGTAACCTGACTGTAATCGAGATAGCGTCATCTTACTTTCCATATTTGCAACGCTGAACAATATTTGGACCATAAACATTGATAAACTATTTGGTGTCTTATCCTCGTTGAGCGTATCAAGATTAAAATTCTTTATATAAAGTCCGACTTTTAAATCATGAAGGAGTTGTATGTTTTGAAGGGACTGAAGTACCGACCTTCCTATTCGACTTAACTCCCAAACTAATATTTTATCAATTGATCCCACTTTCGCCAGTTCCAACATCTTGGAAAAAACTGGTCTTTGATCGTTCTTTTTGAATCCACTTACCTTTTCTTCAAAAACTTCAACTACCTCATAGTTCATTCTCTTAGCATATTGTTGTAGTTCCTTTGTTTGTCTCTCTGTGTCCTGTCTCTCTGACTCTGAACTAACTCTTGAGTAAATTACAGTCTTAATCATATCGTATCATTTTAATCCTTTGGGTTTCTGTGAGGCTATTATACAGCGGATTAATGGGGTACCGGAATAATAAACGCTAAATTTTTGATACAATAATTGTTTTGAGACACTTTTTGTGTGCGGATAATAATTAGCTAAGGATCACCGTCACGATGGTGATCAGAATTATTATTATTCGCACATTATATAGTATGAAGGGGGGCCCCCTGCTGGACGACCCGAAGCCCCCTCTTACATAAGGGTGTTTTGACTTTCCCAGAGGGGGTCAATGCCTCGCTCCGGATTTTTCTGGAATTTTTTGGTAAAAACTCGAATTTTTAAAAAATTTATTTTTTCAATTTTTTATAGAATATGAATAATTTAATCACTTAATTCATTTGCTAACAACTCGCTCTGTTCAATAACCCTATCTGCTTCCATACGAGCTATGTCTGGTGGATAACCATATTTAATTAATAGCTTACGAACAGTTAATCTTAACTTAGCTCTAACATCACTTCTCTTACTCCAATCAACCGTGGCATTTTTTCGAATAACGTCAACTATATGATGTATAAGCTCTTTCATTTTTTGATCATCTAACATCTTAGTTGAGTCATTTTGATTTAAAACGCTATAAAAAGCATACTCGTCATCTGTCAAACCTAACTCATGTGCTCTGTTATCTTCAAGCCTCATCTCTTTTGCAATGGCAGATAACTCTTCTAAGACTTGTGCAGAGTCAATTTGGTTGTTATGGTATCTGTTGACTACCGTTTCAATCATCTCAGAGAATTTCTTAGCCTGTGATATGTTTTTAGTCTTACGCACTCTTACGTCATCACTTAATAGTTTCTTTAAAAGTTCAAAAGCAACATTTTTTTGTTGCATGTTTTGAACCTCCATTAAAAACTCGTCAGAAAGAATACTGATGTCTGGTGTTTTAATTCCAGCTGCTTCAAACACATCAATAACTCCATCACTACTTAATGCTTCATCTACGATTTGTTTAATGGCAGTGTCTACTTCATAATTTGATTTAACTCCTGAGGGGTTGAACTTATTTATCCTTGCCTTCACCGCTTGAAAGAAGGCAACATCATCTTTAATGACATCTGCTTCAAAGCTCGGAATTGACATGGCGAATATTTTAGAAAGAGCCATAATCTCTTTTAAAAATCTATCTTTTAATTCTTTGCTTGATAGAATAAAGTTTTGCGCACCCAGCAGTACTTGAAGTTTAATATTAGTTTCTGCTTTGAAATATGCTTTGTAATCAAACCCATGGAACATTTGCTCTACAATCTCAAACTTCTCTTGCATTAATGCAATTGCCTCTCTAATATCAACAAATGCTTTTCCTTCTCCACCACTTTGGAGGTAGGTACCCATTGCATTTCTAAGTTCTTGACCAATACCAATATAATCTACTATTAACCCTCCTGGTTTGTCTTTATATACCCTGTTAACTCTTGCAATAGCCTGCATCAGATTTGCTCCTTGCATCTTCTTATCTATGTACATTGTATGCATACTTGGAGCATCAAAACCAGTAAGCCACATATCACGAACAATTACCAATTTTAGGGTGTCACTTGGCTCTTTCATTCGAATGGCCAATTCCTTTCTTTGTTGTTTAGTAGTTCGGTGAGGTTGAAAACTTTCAGGATCATCTGATGAGCTGGTCATGATGAGTTTTATCATGCCCTTGTCTAAATCATCGTTATGCCAATCAGGTCTTATCTTAATAATTTGAGCATATAAATCAACACAAATTTGTCTTGTCATTCCCACAATCATGGCTTTCCCCTCAAATGCTTCTTGTCGAGCTTCAAAGTGAGTGACTAAATCTGTTGCTACATCTTTCAAGCGATCTGAATGACCTACAATGGCATTAATAGTTGCATTTTTCTTTTTAGATTTCTCTATTTGATCTTCTGTGGTGTCTGATACCTCTTCTACCAAAGCATCTATTTCAGAGCTAACTTCTTTATCCAATTTAATCTTTACCAAACGAGCCTCATAACTGATAGGAACAGTTGCTCCATCATCCACAGCCTGTTTAATATCATAGATGTCTATATAGTCTCCAAATACTGCAGGTGTGGACTTATCTTCTTTTTCAATAGGTGTTCCTGTAAACCCAATATATGAAGCATTAGGAAGTGCATCTCTCATATACTTAGCATTTCCATAACGAATCTCAGATCCATCTTCTACCTCAACCAGACGACCTTTAAAACCATATTGACTTCTGTGAGCTTCATCAGCAACCACCACAATATTAGTTCTCTCAGATAGAGTGTCATATACATTACCTTCTTCAGGACTAAATTTTTGAATAGTGCTAAAAATCACACCTCCACCAGATACTTTTAATAGTTCTTTGATATGGTCTCTATTCTTAGCTTGAACTGGAGTTTGTCTCAGTAATCCAACACAATTTCCGAAGGTTCCAAAGAGCTGATCGTCCAAATCATTTCTATCGGTAAGGATCACTATGGTTGGGTTTTTCATTTGTGGATGGGTAATTATCTGTCCACTATAGAACACCATAGATAGTGACTTACCACTTCCTTGTGTGTGCCATACCACACCAACCTTACGGTCTCCATCATCAGAATTGGTGGCTCTTAGAGTTTGTTGCACTGCCTTTTGCACTGCATAGTACTGATGGTAGGCAGCTACTTTTTTAATCTTTGAAATAGAGACTAATCCTGTCTTTTCATCTTTCTTTTCTTCTGCTTCAAAGACTGTACAGTATCTGATTAGGTTTAACAAAACCCTCTTATTAAACATATGCTTAGTCATGACCTGAAGGTCTGTCTGTAATCCTGCCTCCTCTGGTGCTTTCCAACTTAAAAATCTTGTAAAGGGTGCAGATACACTGGATACTTTAGCATCTATACCATCTGAAATAACGCAGAGGGTATTGTAGAAAAAGATGCTTGGCACATCCTTTTTATAGTTTTGTATTTGGGTATAAGCATTGCGGATGGTTGCCTTTTCACTTGTAGCATTTTTAAGTTCAACTACCACAAGTGGTAGACCATTGATATAGATGACAACATCCAATCTTCTGTTTACATTATTCTCTTTTATGACTAATTGGTTGACTGCCCAATAGGTGTTGTTTTCTGGATTTTCAATGTCTAATAAATCAACATTAACTCCTTTGGATGCGCCATCTTTTGTGAACTCAACAGGAACGCCACTTGTAAGATAGGTATGGAAACGCTCGTTATTTTCCATAATATCTTCTGTGCCTAAATTCAGCACCTTTTGATGGGCTTCATTAATTGCAGAAGAAGGTACGTCAGGATTGAGTCTTTCAATTGCTTTGAGTAGTTCATTTTCTAAAACAACACTATCAAAGTTTTTACGCTGTGGGTTGTCTGAATCAGGAGCAATATCTGGGCCGTGGTGAAACTCAAAACCTTGACCAGTTAGCTGATCAATAAATGCCATTTCTATTAAATCCTCATTAAGCATCTGCAGTTTGTTTTATGTTATTAACCCTAACCTGACCACTCATAAGTTTTGGTAACAGGTTGTCTCTTGTTTTGGTGAGTGATTTGATTTGATTATTGTTATTATATATCTTATTATATATAGGTTTGATTATACCTTTCCATCTTAACATTGTTGAATCTGAAGGAAGAATTATTTTAAGATCCCCTAAAACTGTTAAGCTTACATTTGCTTGAACTCCTTGTACAATACTTGAATTAATTTCTGTTTGGATTTCTTTGCTTTTAATCCAAAGATGAACATATTCTAAAAATTCATTTTTATTTTTCAGTCTTATAAATGCAATTGCTTGATTGCAGTTACAATCATTTAGCTCTTCATGCAAAATTGCAACTCTTCCAATTGTTCCAGCTATAGAAAATAATATATCATTTGACTCAAGAATGGAACGTTTAAGTTGATTACGGTGAACTTCCTTGGGTATTAAAGCTAAATTTTTATTTGAAATTAATCCATCATCTGATATGTCTTTTACCTTCAGAAAGAAGATTGTGTTTTCTTTTCCTTGTACATCATTTTTTCTTGGTGTGGTTCCTTTAGAAATTTTCTCAGCTAAATCTCTCAACTCTCTAACTCTCCAACCCTCGGGCAATTCATCTCCAATTTGGTATTTCCCAAACCATTCTTTAAAAATGGTCTGAGCCATGTTTTCTAAGGTCTTGTTTTGGGCTTGTAGTAGCTCTATTTTATCATCAAAAGCGGTTAAGACTTTGGCTATGGCTTTTTGTTCTGGGAGGGGTGGGAGGTTAATAGATAATTCTTTTAAAACCCCTACACTCAGATTTTGTTGTGCGGCACCATTAGCTTTTCCCTCAATCTCCTTATATCTACCTAATAAGTTGAAATAAACAAAACTTGGAACACATTCATCTTTGTCTGAAACAAAATTACAACAAGCTTGATTTGTTGTAGCCTCAATTTTTGAATAAGCAACCCTGCCTGCTGAGTTTCCATACATTGCAATAATAATTGTGTTTTTAGGAATATATCTTGCTGATGAGTTTTTAAGACCCAAATCTGTAATCTTAATTTCAGCATCAAGGATATAATTAAATTTAACCTCTTGCGTTCTTATCCAAGGAATATCACCGCCATAGTAATCTTCTCTTTTAGTGGAAGGTGTTCCACCTGAATACATTTTATCACAAACTTCACCTAATGTTGTATCAATCCAACCTTCTGGTATGTTATTTTCAAAACTCATACTTATAGGTTTACCCCAATATTAGAAAGTTGCTCTTTGATCTCTTGGTTTAGCTCAGCTTCTTTTTCCATTTGCTCTTTTAGAGTAACTGATAAATCAGCCATCTTTTCTTCAAATGGAATACCGTCATCCTCTTCATCAGGAATGCCTACATAACGCCCAGGTGTTAAAACATGCTTATGCTTTTGAATCTCTTCAATAGTAGCACTCTTACAGTAGCCTTTTATGTCTTCATAATCAACACCTTTTCGCCAATTGTGATAGGTCTGGGTAATGGTGTCTATATCTTCATCTGCAAGATCTCTATGTACTCTATCTTTCATATACCCCATCTCTGAGGCATCAATAAATAATACTTCTTTACTTTGGTTGGCTTTCTCTCTTCTTAAATACCAAATACACGCTGGAATACCTGTGTTATAGAATAGTTGTTTTGGTAATGCTACAATACATTCTACCAGGTCTTCCTCAACCAAACGCTTTCTTAAATCTCCTTCACCTGAAGTATTAGAACTTAAAGAACCATTGGCTAATACCGTTGACATTACTCCCTTAGGAGCTAAGTGATACAACATGTGCATCATCCATCCATAGTTGGCATTACCATTAGGAGGTACCCCTAATTTCCAACGTGCATCATCTTGTAATATATCTATTCCCCAATCCTTTTGGTTAAATGGTGGGTTGGCTAATATGAAATCTGCTTTTAAATCTGGGTGAGCATCTTTTAGAAAAGATCCTTCCGTATTCCAAGACACAAACTGTGAGTTGATATTACGAATGGCTAAGTTCATCTTGGATAGCTTCCAAGTAGTTTGGTTGCTTTCTTGTCCGTACACAGTAATATCACTAATATTTCCTTGGTGTTCTGTCACAAACTTCTCACTCATTACAAACATTCCACCAGAACCACAAGCAGGGTCATACACCCTTCCTTTATAAGGTTCTATCATTTCTACCATTAACTTTACAATAGCCTTAGGTGTATAGAACTGTCCTCCCTTTTTACCTTCTGCATTGGCAAACTCTCCTAAGAAATACTCATACACTCTACCAAACAGATCTTTAGACTTTTCATTCTCTGCCTGTAACTCGGTATTAGAAATAAGGTCAATTAACTGTCCTAAAGAAGCTTTATCTAAATTGGCTTTACCATATACCTTAGGTAGTACGTTTTTAAGTTCTTTGTTTTCTTTTTCTATAGCTTCCATAGCTTCATCAATCGTCTCTCCAATAGAGGGAAGCTTAGCATTGTTGTGGATATGTGACCAACGAGCAATCTCTGGAACATAGAATACATTCTCAGCTAAGTACTCGTCTCTTTCTTCAGGATCTGAGTACTCATCAGCTTCTAACTTTTCATAGAGTTCATTGAAGGTTTCTGATATGTATTTGATAAATACTAAGCCCAGCACTACATACTTGTATTCTGCTGCATCTATATTTTTTCGCAGCTTGTCTGCTGCCTTGAACAATTGTTGCTCAAAGGTGGATTTTTTAGTTTCTGACATTTTTATGCTATTAAGTCTTTTAAATTAACATCTAATATTTTTGCAATTTGATCTAACACTTCAAGTCTTGGTTGCTGACGGTTTTGTACATAACCGTTTACAGTATTGAAACTTTTACCAAGTTTCTCTGCTAGCCAGATTTGTTTTATTCCTTTTTCTTCTAAGACCTCTTTAATTCGGTTCATTATTTAGGATTTGATTAAAATCAAATCTAATATATTTGTGATTAATACACAATTTTTTGTTATGTTTATGACAATATAAAATTCATGTGCGATCTAAACGGACCTTTTCGACTTTGTACCTGTAGTTCTGATATAGACTACACAAAACCTCATTACATTAACAGGTAGTAACTTAAAAAAAATAACTTTAACTAAAACAACATAAAAACACCTCCTTGACTTTTAAAAATAATTTGTTTATGTTTTTAAAAAATAAATTATGATTAAACAAAACAAACACTTTATTTTAATTCCGAAAGGTGCTGGAAATTTTTATGAAGTTCCAAAAGATGAAATCTTCATTGAATGTTTATGGGGAGGGAAAAAAGTTTATCGAATACTCAAACAAACCTCTACAAGAATATTTTTCAATGAGAAGGTTTGCAAGGAATTACGAGATTTTATAATATCCTATGCAGAGTTTGAGGGGGTTATGATTGATGAATTTGTATTGAACAATTCTCTGCAGCCGGTGCAGCAGGATAATGATCAACTTGGTTTAGTTAGTGATGTATTGTCTTTAGAATATGTTTTTTGAAAACAATTGAATTGCATTAATGGTACTAACAAAATCTCTTGGAGTCAAAGTAATGTTCGATATTTCAAATGAGTTATCTACTAAAACAATAAAACGATTATACTATTATAGTGTAATCGTTTTTTTTATTTATTTAAGTATTTCTATTTTTAACTAATAAAACTTTTAAGGCAATTTAGGGTCTAATAATAAATATTCTTTTTTGAAAAAAGAAACACAGATCATTACACAGATTAAACACCAGCAGTTTGACTTGGCCGTTGCGGCAATCTCAGAAAGCTATCACGAACTGTTGTATTGGCATATCCGTAAGTTAGTAAAACATCACGATGATGCTAACGATGCGTTACAGAATACATATGTGCGGATTTATAAAGGCTTAAAAAACTTTGGATTTAAAAGCAGTGTAAAAACTTGGTGTTACCGCATTGCTTATAACGAAGCTATCCGGCTTTTACAGAAAAATCAACGATTAATGCATCAAGATTCTATTGAAGAAGGTAAAGACTATTTTACTTTGCTAACCGCAGACCCCTATTTTGATTTGGATTCTGCGAGTCATGCGTTTCATGAATCTTTACAAAAGCTGTCAGAAAAACAACAACGCATTTTTAATATGAAGTATTTTGATGAGCTAACATTTGAAGAAATCGCTGAAATAACCACTTGGAATGCAAACTCAATAAAAACAGCGTTTTATAACGCTAAGGAAAAAATTAAATCACAGTTAATCGCCATAACATGAAACAGACTGATCAACATCATAACAAACTTGGATATACAATTCCAGAGGGATATTTTGAAGCATCAAAAAAAGAAATGCTGGCATTTTTAGGTGCTAACAAGTCTTCAAAAAACACGATAAACAAAAAAAGCAGCTATGCCCTACTTAGCTATAGCATTATCGGTGTTTTTCTTGTTGGACTATTTTTTGTGAAACAAAACACATGGCAAGAAATTAAAACATTTGAACAACTTACTATAGAGTCTTTAGAAGTCAATGAAGAAGAATTTGACTCTTGGTTTGACGAAAATTTTATTTTAAACGACGTTTAAAACCAACTTTTTTTAAAAGCCACGGTCTAAGTATCAAACACATTAAAACTCAAATTATGAATATCATTAAAACCACAATCACAACTTTAGCTGTCATTCTTTTGACAGGACAGTTTGCATTTGCTCAAGATGAACAAAAAGGCAAAAAAGAAATATTCACTCCAGAACAACAAGAACTGTTAAAAGCACAAAAAGATGCTATCAAACAAAACCGTGAGGAGTTTAAAAACAGTCTTTCTGACGAGCAACGTGCCATCATGGAGAACATGGATCTTACCAAAAAAGAACGTAAGGAAGCGCTAAGAGCAACCTTTACCGATGCCCAAAAAGACTTACTTGCATCAAATCGAGAGGAAGTTAAAGCGCTTAAAGATGAGTTCCGAAGTACGATAACGGAAGAACAAAAACAAGCGTTAAAGGAGCGCCGTAGTAAAATGAAAAAACGCGTTAAAAACATGAAGGAACGAAGGGATCAATTAAAAGAACGCAAAGAAAATCTGAAAGAACGTAGAAACAAAAAAAGAGGGTAATATTAAAGGGTCGTTTTCGACCCTTTTTTTTACTTTTAACATATGTTTAAACGCATACTATTTATTCTTTTTTTTCCTGCCTTAATAATTGCGCAAAATGAGACGCAAAATGAGGCTGAAGCTTTTTTGGATGAGTTATTTGCTGTTGACAGCCTAGAAGTAATAGCGTTTATTAACGATCTAAAAAAACAAGACTACCTTTACACAACGCTTATTTATAACAATAAAACGCTTTTTTCTGGACGTGATTTTGGTGTAGACCAATACAGTACTTTTCCCAGTATAAGTTATATAAACTCAAGTAACTTCTTTCTTAATGCAGGTACCGGGTATTACAGCGGAGTTACCCCGCATTGGGATTTTGTATCGTTAAGTGGTGGATACACCACTTACTTAACAAAAAAGAAAACACTTTCCGCAACAGGAATCTATTCTTATTCATTTTATTCGGATGATACTGCTAACTTAAACAAACACAGGATTTCAGGAAGTATTGGTTTATGTCTTGGTGGGTTTAGAAATTCTATATCTAGTGGCTATTTATTTGGAGGTATAGCAACCTTTTATATGTCTAACAATTCCTATTACAATATTGATTTACTGAAATCTGAAAAACTAACGATTTCAACACAACCGAGATTGGGTTTGTTTTGGGGTAGTCAAACCGTTACAGAATTGATACGCACAGGAGTGTTCAATTTTACAACAATTAGCACTGATGTCTTTCAACAGTTAAACACGGAATTCAGTATTCCCGTAGAGTTTAGTTTCGGGGATTGGGATATTGAAGTTGATTATACCTTTTCGTTTCCCAACGCCTTACCAAACGAAGAATCACTAGATCAAACAGGATATTTTTCTGTTTCATTAGGTTATCTAATAGGACTATAGTTTACACAATCTAAGATGATGTTGTAAATGCCATTGAATAAATTTTTGTGTTAACTTTAGGTTTAAGCGTCCAATAAAAACATGCTTAAATATTCCCTTTGATGAAACTTTTTTAGGAAGTGCGTCAAAAAACACAGCTGCTTCTTCACGAGTTTTTCCCCATTTATATAAAAGGTCCATTACACTTATATCTTCAGGAAATGTTTGAACCACAGTAGGCGCCTTAACTTTAAGTAGTTTTAAACGAAGTACCGCGAAAAAAAAGAAAAACTTAAGGCGTGTGGAAATACTGACAGTCTCCAATGACGATATATCTTTTGTTTTTAACTCAACATAACCCAAAACACCACGTTCTACCATCCAGCAGTGATACAAGTGCTGAAGAATACTCCAAGCTCCGTCATTCGATTTTAAAAGTTCTTCGGAAGAATATTTTTTCAATACAAACTCAATTCTATTTAAAGAAACAAAGGGTTTGATAAAAGTATCCATATTAACGTCCAAAATCATCCGATACACGTACAATATCCTCCTCATCGGATGGGTTATCCGCATCAGTATGCTGCCATATTTCTGCTACTAAAGCACGTTCGCCTAGCCCAACTAATCTATGTCGCTCACCTTGTTGTAAGCGTACTTGATCGCCTTCATTTAACTGTTCTATCTCATTTTGTTTGTCTGTCATCGAACGAATAATGCCTGCTTTACCTTTGTAAACTCTCCAAATTTCAGCACGTCTATGGTGGTACTGCCAAGACAAACGAACTTCAGGAGATACAATCAATATTTTGGGACTTAACTTCCCTCCTATGCGAAGTGACGCAACATCGAGGCCAGAAAAAAACTGGTTGGCAAACTCTTGTGCTTGTGTTTCGTCAATGACTAGAAAACCGCCCCATGGACGATTAAAATCATGAGCCACTACAGTAAAACCAAGTTTGGTGATATGCTCCTTAATTTCTTCAAATGTTTGCATCTAGATTAAATTATAGAACAAATATATAAACCTTGTGCACATTTGAGTGAATTGATCAACTTTACTTTAAAATAATTATATTGATAAAAATTTAACTAAATGTTCGAGACCATATACTCTAAGCTTTTGGATGAAAGAACCAAAAAGCAAAGTGAGAAAATCATCATTAACATTGCAATTGTTAGCTTTATAATTCATCTAGCTATCATTGGATTAAATGATCTAAACCTTTTAGGAACTACTTTTTCTGGAGATCTTTTTACCAATCCAATTTCAGCCATTTATACCCCCTTCTCATTCATTCTTATCTACGAGGTGTACTTGCTTATTTACTACCTGCCAAAGTCCATGACAATCTACATTGGCAAACAATATGAAATTATAATGCTTATTGTTATAAGAAGGCTATACAAGGATTTATCAAACATATCGCTTGAGGGAAATTGGTTTGAAAGTGCAGAGAACCTGCAATTCATATACGATATAGTCGCCACGATAATATTGTTTTTATTGATTCATTTCTTTTATCGAATGAATAAATTCAGAGTCCGCAAACTGCTTAAGCTGACCGAAACACGTCCAGAGCTGATTCGCTTTGTTAAGTTTAAAAAAGCATTGGCTGTATTGTTAGTTCCCACATTCATTATAATTGCAGCATTCAACATGATTAATTGGGGAATGAGTCTAGTAAATAAAGGAACTGATTTTGCTTTAAGTATGGATGTAAACTCAGTGTTTTTCGATGATTTTTTTACCGTTTTAATCTTAGTTGATGTGCTGTTGGTCTTGTTTTCTTTTGCACATACCGATAAATTCAACAAAGTTATTCGCAATTCTGGTTTCGTAATTTCAACAATTCTTGTAAAACTTTCCTTTAGTGTGAAGGGGCTTGAAAACGTGTTGTTAATAATAGCGGCTGTAGGATTTGGAGTGATTATTTTATGGATTCATAAACTGTTCGAACAGAATAAATTACCCACAAACTATTAAAAAACCTACACCAAGTAAGTTTTGCATAAACTCGAAAAAAACATGATTGAGGCTACCTGAGTGTTCAAGGATCCGTTAAAAACGGCTTGCTTTTGCACCCAAAACTTACCTCTCCGAATTATATTAGCGTTGAGTTTATCAAAAAATATACCTGATATAGGTTTTAAGTGTATTAAAGCGTCATCTGACGCTCCAAATACTCAGTTAAAAGTACTAATTTTTTCTCAATTACAGCAGCATCCTTAGATGAAACATCAGCCTCTTTACTTGCTTGAACAGCAACTTGAAGTGCGCACATAGCCAATACGTCTTGTTTATCTTTAACCGCATAGTTTTTTTCAAAATGCTCGACCATGGTATTGATACTTTTAGCGGCTTCACGAAGAATGGCCTCTTCTCCTTCCGGAACACTTAGAGGATAAACTCTATCGGCAATTGACAGTTTAATTTTTTGCATTAGTTTTCGATTTCAAGTTGTGCAATACAAGCATCCACCTCGCTGATTAGCGTGTCTATATGGTGCAATGCCCTTTTTCTAGAAGCAGAATCATTACTATTAATTCCTTGTGCTGCCTTTAATGCTTCGTATTTTTCTTGCCAAACTTGAGTAGTTCCTTGTTTTTTATCGAGTTTGGCTTTCGTTTCTGCGAGGGCTACTTTAAGCTGATTGTTGGCTTGTCTTAATGCCTCCATCTGTTCTGAAAAAACACGTAATTGTTGTTCTAATTGTACTAAAAGTTGTTGTGAAGTCGTTTGCATTACAATAAATTCCTATCAAATGTACCTAAGCTGACTAGATTTCGCAAGTGTTAAATCACAAGACATGTACAAGATTAATGTAAATTTGGCCTATGAACTACAAGAACCTACTGCTCCTACTTTTTTTGTATTGTTCGGCCTTTGGTCAGCGCTATAGAAATCCCATAGATATCCCCATTCAACTTTCTGGAACTTTTGCAGAGCTACGAGGCTCCCATTTCCATGCAGGAATTGATATAAGAACACAAAGCAAAGAAGGGCTAATACTACGTGCGGTTGCTGATGGTTATGTATCGCGAATCAAAATTCAACAAGGAGGATATGGAAAAGCACTTTACATAAATCATCCAAACGGAGTTACTAGTGTATATGCCCATTTAAAACGTTATGGAGATCAAATCATTCCTCATGTTCGTAAAGAACAATACAAAAAAGAACAATATACCATTGAGTTTTTCCCTGAGCCAACGGATATTTTGATTAAAAAAGGAGATGTTATTGGGTATTCAGGGAATACAGGCTCATCATTTGGCCCACACCTACATTTTGAATTACGAAAAAGCGCAAATCAAATTCCATTTAACCCATTACAAAGTGCACTTCATGTAAAAGACACCAGCAGACCTGAATTAAAACAAGTAATCATTTATCCAATTGATGGTGTTGCAAATAAGTCTGAAGAAAATATTCAACTTTCAATTACCAAAAAAAATGACAGCTTGTATGTAGCTGACACTGTAAATGCCGTGGGGAGTATCGGATTTGGAATCGAATATTTTGATAGACAAGATGATTCGTTTTATAAAAATGGGGTTTTTGAAATTACAGCGCAACTTAACGGAAAACGTTTGTTTCACACACGTTTTGACACGCTCTCATTTGACGATACCGCACAAATGCACAAACTGGTAGACTATCCGTTTTTTGTAGATAATAAAAAGAATGTTTTACGCCTTTTTGACATGTATTCAACGAATATACCCTTTGTGTTTTTTGATCAAAAAGGACTTGCTATTATTGAAGAATCTAAAAGCTATGCGTATCAAATAAAACTAAGCGATATTGCTGGAAACAACACCTATCTACTTGTTCCCATTAAAGGAGTAAATGAAGATGTTTGGGTGCCAAAAAACCCGCAACAACCCGGTAAAATAATAGCGCCTGAAAGAGATTATCTTTTTGAGTTTTCGAACGCAAGTCTGTATATAAGCTCCAATACATTTAGCTTACCTACTCCACTTGATATTCAGACAAATAAAGATACCATATCGATACAAAACCCACATGCATACTTCAATAAATCCTATAAACTTTTATTCAAAAAAGAATATGCGAAAAAAGGAATGTATTTAGCCTTAAAGCGCGATAAGAGTTGGCGTTTTTTAAGCAAGGAGTATAAAAAAGAAGCCTTTGTTGCAAGGTTAAAAAGTACTGGTTCTATTACTGTAATGCAAGACACAATCCCACCTACCATTGTCGATAAAAAAAATATTGATAAGCGTTGGATATCTTTAGAAAAGGATATTCGTTTCAATATTGATGATAATGAAACTGGAATTGATCGTTTTGAAGGATATTTAAATGGAAAATGGATACTGTTTGAATACGAACAAAAAAAGAAAGAGCTTGTTTTTAGATTTAAAGATCCTATAAAACTTTCTCAAGTCAAACATAAATTAAAGCTAATTGTTTGGGATAAAGTAGGTAACAACACTACATTTGAAACAACTTTTTACAGAAAAGAATGAAAAAATATATTATTGCCTTCATCTTCTGGCAATTTTCTACTGCAGGCCTTCTAGCTCAAAATGCAACGGTACAAGGAGTGGTTACTAATAGCAGTAAAGAGCCTATTCCGTTTGTGAGCATTACATCTAATGTGGGAGAAGGAACAACAACCAATCAAAACGGTTTTTATCAACTTACTACCCAACAAGAAAATAAACTAACGCTAAGTTTTACCCATATAGCCCATAAAAAAATCGTTGTTACCCTAAATCTTAAACCAAACACCACAACGGAATTTCATCCAGTAATGGATACAAGAACCGCACAGATTGGAGAAGTTGTTGTGCAGGGGAACCACTCGACTGTAGTAAGAGGAGTTACTGTACTTTCACCCAAAACTATTCGAAGTATTGCAGGTGCCAATGCAGGAGTAGAAAATCTTTTGTTGAGTTTACCAGGTGTAAACTCTAACAATGAACTCAGTACGCAATATGCTGTACGTGGAGGGAATTATGACGAAAACTTGGTTTATGTTAATGGAATTGAAGTATACCGCCCTACTCTTATACGCGCAGGACAACAAGAAGGACTAAGTTTTCTAAACCCTGATCTTATCCAGCAAGTAAGCTTTAAAGCAGGTGGATTTGAGGCATACTATGGCGACAAACTTTCTTCTGTCTTGGACATAACTTACAAAACACCCAATGAGTCTGAAACGAGTATTTCGGCAAGTTTATTGGGAGGAAGCATAAGCCATAGCACCATCGCTAAAAATTGGTCTTCCATTACAGGAGCTCGGTATAGAGACAATCAGTTACTTGTCAATCAAAAAGAAACCAGCGCACAATACAAACCTTCTTTTGCAGATATTCAAACTTTTATTACATACCAAAAAAAGGACGACTGGAAGGTTCAATTTTTAGGCGCAGCTTCTAGAAACGATTACCGTTATGCTCCGCAAACAAGACAAACAAATTTTGGTACCGCTGCTGATCCAAGAGCATTGTTGGTTTATTATGAAGGAGAGGAGAAAGATATATACCAAACTTTTTTAGGGGCTGTAAAAACAAGCTATCAACCGTCAAAAAAAACTCAGTACACCCTTACAACATCAATATACAATACCAAAGAGCAAGAGTACTTTGATATTTTAGGACAATACCTTTTAGGGACACCCAACACAGAATTAGGTAGTGAAGATTTAGGTACAATTTCTTTTGCAGAGGGTGTAGGAAGCCAACACACACATGGACGCAATGACTTTGACGCACTTATAACTTCGGTAATAATATCAGGGCAGCATCAAGTAAAAAAACATCAATGGCGTTGGGGAATTGAACTAAAATCAGAAAATATTAGAGATCGTGTTGTGGAATGGGAAAAAATAGATTCCGCTGGGTTTTCAATTCGCCCTCCAGCAAACTCGATAAAAAACAACCAACCTTACGAACCTTTTGAAGGTCCCTTGGAATTGTATAATACGATTCGAGCAACTCAACAAACAACACTCAACCGTTTTTCTAGCTACCTCCAGTGGAATAATCGTTTTTTAATGGGAAATAATGTAGCATGGATATCCGCAGGAATCCGCATGCATACATGGTCCTTAACAAATTACAAAAATTCTGGAAGCAGTTTTTTAAGTCCGCGGGCACAACTAAGCTTACAACCCATACAGAATCCAAATGTGGTTTCTAGACTATCGTTGGGGAAATACACACAAGCTCCCTTTTATAAGGAGTTACGTGGTAGTAACGGAACCATTAATCCTGAAGTAAAACCTCAACAATCGTTTCATGTAGTGGCAAGCCACGACCGTAAATTTAAGTTATGGCAACGTCCCTTTGTTTTGAGAGCTGCTGCATATTATAAATATTTATGGGATGTAAATCCCTACACACTTGAAAATGTACGCATAAGGTATATGGCAAACAATAACGCCAAGGCAAGCATTTATGGCCTTGACTTACGTATGAACGGAGAATTTGTTCCGGGTACAGAATCTTGGATTAGCTTAGGGATACTAAAAGCTGAAGAAAATCAAAACAACCGAGGTGATATACCACGTCCCACCGACCAGCGTCTAAAGTTTGCAATGCTGTTTCAAGACTATGTCCCTCGATTACCTTTTTTAAAAATGAATCTAAACCTTGTCTACAACTCAGGACTTCCAGGTGGATCTCCTAGCTATGCTGATCCATACTTATACCAAAATAGATTACGAAGTTACAAACGTGCTGATATTGGATTTTTATATGTTATAAAAGACGACAAGCGTTTTAAAAACACTTTTCGTGCTTTTAAAGAGCTACAAGTGGGTGTTGAAATATTCAACATTTTTGATGTACAAAATGCCATTACAAACACATGGGTTAGGGACGTATACACTCAACGACAATTTGGTGTTCCAAATTTTATGACGCCGCGCGTATTCAACATAAAAATCAACGCACGATTCTAGCTATTGGCATAGTCAACTAAAGTTTTTACCAAAGTATCAATTTCTGATTTTGTGTTTTGAATTGAAAAGGAAAAACGCAAAGAGGGACGTTTATTTTCTTCCGGTGTAAGAAGGTGTTGTAACACATGAGAACCTGTCTCACTTCCAGACTGGCAAGCGCTTCCTTTTGAACAACATATCCCTTGTAGGTCCAAGTGAAAGGCAAGTAAGTTTGCCTTTTTTTCGTCAATTGGTAAGCGGGCATTAACAATAGTATGTGTACTTGCTTCAGTATTAGAGCAAGCGCCGTTAAAAAGAGTTCCTGCCAACTCCATTTCAAGTTTTTTTATACAGTATTTCTTTAAATCCTTTAAATAGACTGCATCGTGATTCATGTTTTTATACGCAATTTTGAAGGCGGTTTCCAAACCAACAATATCGTGAACAGCTTCTGTGCCTGCTCGCATACCACGTTCTTGAGAACCTCCCTTTAGTATACTACTTAACCCGGTCTGTTTTTTTGCGTATAAAAAGCCAATACCCTTTGGTCCGTGAAATTTATGGGCCGATGCAACAGCAAAATCAACGGGTAAATCACCCAATTTCATAGGGAAATGACCAATAGATTGCACTGTATCTGAATGAAAAAGAGCGTGGTGTTCATGACATAAATCACCAATTTTTTTTAGATCTATGACTGTACCTACTTCATTATTAACGTGCATCAGACTTACAAGCTTTTTTTCGTCATTAAGTTGAAGTAATCGGACCAAATCATCCAAGTCAGGCATGCCGCTGGGCAGAACATTAACCATGTGTAACACAATCAATCCCTTTTCTGCTAAGTGCCTTAGTGGATGTAACACAGCGTGGTGCTCTATTGGAGAGCTGATAACATGCTTGATACCAAGATGATTTACAGCAGATTGTATAACCGTATTATCTCCTTCAGTACCACCAGACATGAAAATAATTTCTTGAGGAAGTACTCCCAGCTCTTTTGCTATAGTTTTTCGGGCAGATTCAACCTTAGCCTTTGCTGAACGACCAGCAGCGTGAATTGAAGATGGATTTCCATAATGTGCAGAAATTGTTTGGTGCATTGCCGCAACTACTTCAGGAAATACAGCAGTTGTAGCTGCATTATCAACATAGATAAGCCCCATAGTAGTTATTTTGGCTCAAAATCGCGAAGCGTTTTTGTAATAATAGCAACACAGGCCGTGAGTTCATCTATTGTCATAATTAATGGAGGTGCAAAACGTATTATGTTCCCATGTGTTGGTTTGGCTAGTAATCCATTTTCCTTTAGAGCAAGACAAATATTCCATGCTGTATCACTTTCTGGGCTATCGTTAATAACGATAGCATTTAATAAGCCTTTTCCACGGACAAGCGTAACAATGTCACTAGACTTGATGTAATCGTTCATCGCATCACGAAATAGCTGACCTAACTTACGTGCATTTGCTGCAAGTTTTTCTTCTTTGACAACTTTAAGTGCTGCAGTAGCTACAGCTGCTGCAATCGGGTTTCCGCCAAAGGTACTGCCATGCTCTCCAGGCTGAATAACATCCATAACAGCGTTATTTGCCAATACAGCAGAAACTGGATAAACACCACCACTAATCGCTTTCCCAAGTATTAAAATATCTGGCGCTGCGAAAGTATCTGATTGACGTAAACATGATGACGAACAGTCGCAGTTTCCACATACAGCGAGCAATGACCCTGTACGTGCGATACCCGTTTGGATTTCATCTGCAATAAAAAGGACATCATTTTGGTTACAAAGCTGTTGAACATTACGCAAGTAATCTTCTTCAGGCGTGAAAATTCCGGCTTCGCCTTGAATAGGTTCAACAAGAAATCCTACAATATTTTTATTTGAGGTAAAAACTGCTTTTAATGCGTCAATATCATTATGGGGTATGGCTATAAAGCCAGGGGTATAAGGACCGAAATCTTTTTTTGCAACGTGATCATCTGAAAAAGAGATAATAGTAGTCGTCCTACCATGAAAATTATTGTGGCATACAACAATTTGTGCTTGTTCTTGTGGCACTCCCTTTTTTTGTACACCCCATTTTCTAGCAAGTTTAATTGCAGTTTCAACAGCCTCTGCTCCCGAATTCATAGGAAGTATTTTATCATAACCAAAATATTCGGTTATATAAGCCGCAAAAGGACCAAAGGAACTGTTATGAAATGCTCTTGAAGTAAGGCATAATTTAGAAGCTTGATCTTGTAATGCTTTAAGGATTTTTGGATGGCAATGTCCCTGATTCACAGCCGAGTATGCCGACAGAAAATCAAAATATTTTTTACCGTCAACATCCCATAAATAAACCCCTTTACCACGTTCTAAAACAACAGGAAGTGGATGGTAGTTGTGCGCACCGTATTGGTGTTCTAAATCAATATAATTCTCAGTATTTGACCCACTAATAGTTTCCATAGGTCAAATGTAAGAAAGGCCATGGCAATAAAAAAGTTAAATTGTGGTTTCGTACACCTTTTCCATAACGCTCAAAAGACTCTTATACCTGTTACGAGGAATAATAATCCGGTGACCATTTAACAACGTACACATGTATTGGGTATTCCTATGAATAGTTTCGATTGCCAAGATATTAATATAACACGCTCTACTCAACCTATAAAACGTAGAACCAGAGAGTTTTTTCTCCATTTGTGCAAGTGTTTTATTTACTAATGTATATTCTCCCTTTTTGTGATGTCGCAATGTCATTTCAACCTTTTCAGTACCCTTGTGGCTTTCGACACTTAAGATATCTTCAATAAGAACAAATTCAATTGCTCCCTTATTCTGTATTGGAAAACGTTGCTGAGATGAAACTCTAGATTTAGTAAATTCAGAAAATAAGGATGCGTTAAAAATCTGCTTATTGTTTTTTATCTCGAGTTTCTTTTCAATTAGATTAACTGTAGAAATAAGCTCTTGTATTTCAAGGGGTTTTAGCAAGTAATCAACTACTTGGTATCGAATAGCACGAAGAGCAAATTCATCATGAGCGGTACATAAAACTACTTGCATATCATTAAATCCAACTTCGTCCAAAACATCAAAACCACTACCGTTATCAAGAACAATATCCAAAAAAAGAATATCGGGTTTTTTAGACCGCAAATAGCTAATAGCCTTAGCCTTTTTGGAAAAACAAGCCTCAAGCTGCACATTTGGGCAATACTTTTCTAAGTAATACGAGAAAAGTGCGATATTGCGTGCTTCATCATCAACAACAACAGCAGTCATCAAAATTTATTTAATTTAAATAATTAACGAATCTATAACATTTTTTTGTACTGCGCTAACATTAGTTAATGGTATATATTTCAATAAATAAAATGCTACAGTGAAAGAAATAACAAGTACAAAAAATAGTGTTGTTAAGGAGCTTCTTCAGCTTCAATCTAAAACTAAATCAAGAAAGGAACACAAGCAATTTGTTGTTGAAGGCCGTCGAGAATTGGATTTAGCGCATGCCAATGACTATAACATTCAAACTATATATTGGTGCCCCGAAATCTTTGATGAGTTGCATTTTATGAATTGGCGAAAACAATTCAATAGAACAGTCAATTTTGTTCGTGTGAGACAAAGTGTTTATCAAAAAATGGTCATTCGTGAAAAGACGGAAGGACTCATTGGAATTGTATCACAAAAAACGCAACGCCTTGAGGAGTTTCGCCCAAAAAATGAAAGGCCCCTTATCATTGTACTTGAATCCATAGAAAAGCCGGGGAATCTTGGAGCTGTTCTACGAACTGCAGATGCAGCTGCTGTAGACGCCGTACTTATTACAGAACAACACACCGATATTCACAATCCAAATGTGATCCGATCAAGTGTAGGTGGTTTTTTCTCTGTTCCCATATTTGTGTGCAGCAATGAAGAAGCATTTGATTTTATGCACGATAGAAATATAAACATTTATACTGCCTCGCTTCAAAAAAGCAAGGAGTACTCTTTGTGTGATTACCAAAATGCAGCTGCTTTTGTAATGGGTAGTGAAGCCATAGGTTTAAGTTCTTTCTGGACTAAAGAAGGGGTTGAAGCCGTAAAAATCCCAATGCTTGGACATGTTGATTCATTAAATGTGTCTGTAGCCACAGCGGTTTTGACCTATGAAGCAATACGTCAAAGAAATCCGTAATTTTTGTATCTTTAACAGATGACAACGCAAGAGGTTAGTGAAAACACACTCATTGCTCAAGAGTATAAAAACTTATTGAGGAATACATATTTGTTGTTGTCAACAGAGGATAAGAAACTTATTCGAAAGGCCTTTGAAACTGCCGTTGACGCTCATAAAAATCAACGCAGGAAAAGTGGAGAGCCTTACATTCTTCATCCAATTGCTGTAGCACAAATTGTAGCAGATCAAATAGGGCTAGGTGCTACATCAATTGCTGCTGCCTTATTACATGATGTCGTAGAAGACACTGCTTTGACCTTAGATGACATTACATTGATGTTTGGAGAAACAGTAGCCAAAATTGTGGATGGCTTAACCAAAATATCAAAGTTAAGTAAAGACAAGCGTGTTTCGGTTCAAGCAGAAAACTTTAAGAAAATGCTACTGACTATGAACGATGATGTTCGTGTCATTCTAATTAAAATTGCAGATCGATTACACAACATGCGTACCCTAGAAGCTATGCCCGAAGAAAAACAGGTACGTATAGCTTCTGAAACCCTTTACATATACGCACCACTCTCCCATCGTATTGGGATGTATAACATCAAAACTCAACTCGAGGATTTGGCACTAAAATACACAGAGCCTGAAGTGTATATGGATATCGAGCAAAAAATAAAAGACAGTAAAGAAGTTGGATTAAAGTATATCGACAATTTTACTAAAGAACTTCAAAGTCACCTAACTAAAGAACGCATCAAGTTTAAGACTGAAGGACGTTTTAAAAGTATCTTTTCTATTCGGAATAAAATGCAATTCAAGAACAAAAAATTTGATGAAGTTTTTGACCGATTTGCAGTTCGAATAATTTATAACTGTACGCCAAAACAAGAAAAGTTTTTGGCTTGGAAGATTTACTCAATTGTCACCGATCATTACCAGCCAAATCCAATGCGTTTACGTGACTGGATTTCATCTCCTAAGTCTACAGGTTACGAAGCCCTACACATTACGGTTGTTGGGCCAGGCGGCAAATGGGTGGAAGTGCAAATTCGTTCAGAGCGCATGCATGAGATTGCAGAAAAAGGATATGCAGCACATTTTAAATATAAACAAGGTAAAAAAGATGAAGGTGGCATGGAACTTTGGCTTAATAGATTGCGTGAAGTCTTGGAGTCACAAGATACTGATGCCGTTGATTTTGTTAAGGAATTCAAGTTAAACTTATATGCAAATGAAATTTTTGTATTTACCCCAAATGGCGACTTAAAATCCTTGCCAAAAGGGGCTTCTCCAATCGATTTTGCATTTTCTATTCATAGTGAGGTTGGAGAAAAAACAAGAGGAGTGCGTGTCAATGGAAAAATAGTACCCTTAAACCACACGCTTAACAGCGGCGATCAAGTAGAAATTATCACTTCAGAAACTGCAAAACCAAATGCAAACTGGCTTGATTTTGTTATTACTTCGAAAGCACGATCTAGCATTCGTTCGGCACTCCGCATAGAAGAACGAAAAACAGCAGACGAAGGAAAAGAGCTTTTACGTAGAAAGCTGCGGCAAATGAAGTTTAAATTTAATGACCGCATTATTAATGCAATGGTTTCCTATTTTAAGCTTAAAACAAGTCTTGATCTGTACTACCGCATAGGGATTGGTTCAATTGACAATAAAATGTTGAAGAAATTTGCCTCAGAGGAAAATAATCGTTTTTATCAATTCTTTAGAAGGCGACCCTCAGATAAACCAAAAAATTCCGAATTAGAAAATAGCCAAATTTCATCATTTTATGACATGTTGGTGTTTGGTAAAAATCAAGAAAACTTAGATTATACACTAAGTCCATGTTGCAATCCGATAGCTGGAGATGATGTTTTTGGATTTGTTTCAATTAATGATGGAATTAAAATTCACAAAAACGAATGTCCCAATGCCATCAGTTTACACTCCAACTATGGATATCGAATTGTATCTGCAAAATGGGTCGATTCCTCAAAAGGATTTTTTACTGGAAATATTCGTTTATCGGGGATAGATCGTTTGGGATTAGTCAATGAAGTAACACATCTAATTTCAAATGCTCATAATGTTGATATCTCTCAAATTAATTTTGACTCTGAAAATGGCACCTTTACTGGAAAAATTAAACTACATGTAAAACGTGCCTCAACTTTAGATGTACTTATCAAAAAACTAGAAAAAGTTTCAGGAATTGACAAAGTAGTACGGGATTGAGTTTGGTTGCTTATCTTTGTTTTTTGCATGTGTTTCAATGAATAATGAATTCGAAATAGTTAAAAGTGTATTTGTCCAATTTTTGGATGGAAATGGGCATCGTAAAACTCCTGAGAGGTTTGCGATTCTTGAAGAAATCTATCTTAGTGAAGAACACTTTGACATCGAATCATTGTACATTAAAATGAAGAATAAAAATTATCGTGTAAGTCGTGCAACGCTGTACAATACGATAGAACTTCTTTTGGCCTGCGGATTGGTTCGTAAGCATCAATTTGGGCTGCAACACGCACAATATGAAAAATCATATTTTGACAAGCAACACGATCACGTAATTTTAACCGACACTAGTGAAGTAAAAGAATTTTGCGATCCTCGGATTCAAGCGATAAAACAAACAATTGAAGATGTTTTTGATATTGATATCCATGCGCATTCTTTATACTTTTACGGCACTAAAAAAAACTCTAACTAACCATACATGGCCATTGATTTACTATTAGGCTTACAATGGGGCGACGAAGGAAAAGGCAAAATTGTTGACGTACTTACTAAGAAGTACGATATCATTGCACGGTTCCAAGGAGGCCCTAACGCAGGACACACACTTGAATTTGAAGGAATAAAACACGTTTTACACACCATACCATCAGGAATTTTCCATCCTAAAGCTATGAATATTGTAGGGAATGGCGTTGTGATTGATCCCGTTATATTTAGAGAGGAGCTCGAAAATTTATCTCCTTTTGATATTAATGTTCGCGACTCGCTTTTAGTTTCTAGAAAAGCACATTTAATTTTACCAACACACCGTTTGTTAGATGCAGCTTCTGAAAAAGCAAAAGGAAGTGCCAAGATTGGATCTACACTTAAAGGAATTGGCCCAACATATATGGACAAAACTGGGCGTAATGGTATTCGCGTAGGAGATATCGAACTTCCGCAATGGAAAGAAATATATTCGGCTCTTCGTGATAAGCACCTTACCATGATTAAAAACATGAATGTGGTGCTTGATTTTAACATCACTGATCTTGATAATGCATTTTATGATGCCATTAATTACATGAAATCAAGTGTTACTTTTATTGATAGTGAAGCGTATTTAAGTACTGCTCAAAAAAACAACCAACGCATCCTTGCTGAAGGAGCTCAAGGCTCACTTTTAGATATTGATTTTGGAACCTATCCTTTTGTAACTTCATCAAATACTACTGCAGCTGGAGCTTGTACCGGTCTTGGTGTTGCTCCGAATAAAATTGGAGAAGTTTATGGCATTTTCAAAGCGTATACCACTAGAGTTGGAAGCGGACCATTCCCCACAGAACTTTTTGATGAAACAGGGGAAACCATGGGTCGTGTAGGGCATGAATTTGGTGCAACTACAGGACGTGCAAGACGTTGTGGATGGCTTGATTTGGTAGCGCTTAAATATGCTGTTGAAATTAACGGCGTAACGCAATTGATGATGATGAAAGGCGATGTGCTTTCTGGGTTTGAGGAACTCAAAGTTTGTACTGCTTACGAATACCGTGGAAAAACAATCCACCACCTCCCCTATTCATTAAATGAAAAAGAACTCACACCACAATACACTTCGTTATCGGGATGGGAAGAAGACCTAACCAAAATGCGTGATGAAAGTGAATTACCTGCAACATTCAATGATTATGTTGCGTTTATTGAGGATTATGTGCAAACACCTATTAGCATTGTCTCAGTAGGACCTGATAGAAGTCAAACTATTTTTCGAGACTTAACCTAGACTTCCATGAAAACTGCATCGTATTCTTGGGTATTGTTGCTTTTTACGTTGGGAATATGGGCACAAGAACAGGAAATTGAAATACGACAGGCAGGATCATTTCAGCTAGATGAAGTTAATTTTCCAGGAGCTAATATCTTAGAGCGCAGTACAACCAAACAAGTGCACTTAGTCCATGAAGGTATGGACATATGGTCTGATAAAGCTTTCTTTTATAAGAAAGAGAATAGATTCGATGCCTTTGGCAATATTCGAATTATACAAGGAGACAGCTTAAACCTAACAAGCAAGAGTGTGAGCTATAACGGCAACACTAAATTGGCTGTAGCCAAAGTCGATGTGTTTCTAGACAACAAAGAAATGATACTGGAAACAGACACTCTTTATTTTGATCGCATAGAAAACAAAGGGTATTATCCTACCAAAGGGGTTGTTTATGACAGTCTTACTACAATAGAAAGTCAGTATGGCACATACTTTTCAGCCACCAAAAAATATCAGTTTGAAAAACAGGTTATTGTCACCCATCCTGACTTTATACTAACCACAAATAGGATGGATTTTTATACAGATATTAAACATGCCTTTTTTTACGGCCCTTCAAAAATTGAAGGACAAGACTACGTTGTACTCTGCCAACAAGGATTCTATGACACCCAAAACAAAAAAGGTTTTTTCAAGAAAAATGCTTCTATAGACTACAACCAACGTAATATAGTAGGAGACAGCATTTACTTTGATGACACAAAACAGTATGCAGCGGCTACATTTAATGTTAAAATGACAGACACCATAAACAATACTTTTTTAACCGGTAATTACGGACAGGTTTTTAAAGCAAAAGACTCTGCTATGGTGACACACAGGGCGGTTGCAACAAATTTAGTAGCTCAAGATTCATTGTTTATTCATGCAGACACGCTAATAGCAACAGGACCTCCAGAAAAACGGATCATACGAGGATTCCACGATGCGCGTATTTTTAAAGAAGATTTAAGTGGTAAAATGGATTCAATCCATTTCAATCAAAAAACCGGGCGTGCTAAACTAATCAGACGCCCTATCAATGAAAGAGAATTACAATATTTAACTCCTCAAGAGATTAGTGCTCGAAATCCAATTTTGTGGTCAAATACAAGCCAAATGACAGGGGATGAAATCCATTTACTTATTGATAATGAAAAAGAGGTGCTGGATTCGCTTTTGATATACAACAATGCGTTTGTTATTGAACAAGATAGCCTTAACCCTGATAACTTCAATCAAATAAAAGGATTGCAGCTTAAAGGCAAGTTTAACGGAAGAAGTCTTGAAACTGTTGATGTGATTCAAAATACAGAAATGGTATATTTTATCTATGATGATGAAACCTTAGACCTAGTAGGCATTGATAAAGCCATTTGTAGCGCACTACGTTTAGACTTTATAGAAAGTGCCATTGATAAAGTGACTTTTTTTACCAAACCAGACGGGATTGTATACCCCCCAAACGAATTGCCTAAAAATGTACGACAGCTACTTGGATTCAAATGGCGTGAAGAAGAGCGTATTAGCAGTAAAGAAGACCTATTTCATGGTGTAGATTTAGATAAATTCGCTATTAAAATGATTACAGGAAAAACACCTGAATCAGATTTTTCAAATTTTACACCAACCAAAAAAATAAAACTAGCAAAGTGATGCGATCTTTAGCGTCCTTATTTAAAAACCACCAGGCACAAACTACTTTGTATCCAATGGGATTGGAAATTGTACGTGCTAAAGGGTGCTATTTGTACGATCAAAATAATAAGCAATACTTAGATCTAGTGGCTGGAGTATCCGCCTGTAGTTTGGGACATCGTCATCCAAAAGTAACTCGAGCAATAAAAAAACAACTTCGAAAATACCTCCATGTAATGGTGTACGGAGAATTCATTCAACGAGAACCTGTATTACTTAGCGCGTTGTTAGCTGAAAACCTTCCTTCTCCATTGGAAACCACTTACCTAACGAACTCTGGCACAGAAGCCATTGAAGGGGCACTTAAATTAGCCAAAAGAGTGACTGGTCGCTCAGAAATTATAGCTGCAAAAAACGCATACCACGGAAATACCATGGGCGCCATGAGTGTTATGGGTTTTGAAGAACGAAAAAGGGCTTATCGTCCATTAATTCCAGGAACAAAGTTTATCACATTCAACAACGCAAAAGATTTAGACCAAATTACAGCCAATACTGCTGCTGTTATTTTAGAAACTATACAAGGTGGCGCTGGGTTTGTAGTTCCTGAAAAGGATTACTTAAAAAAGGTTAAAAAACGCTGTGAAGAAGTAGGTGCGCTACTGATTTTAGACGAAATCCAACCTGGAATAGGTCGTACAGGTTCCTTATTTGCATTTATGGATCACAATGTTGTTCCAGATATATTGGTTATTGGAAAAGGACTTGGGGGCGGATTGCCAGTAGGTGCGTTTATTGCTTCTCAAAATTACATGGCTTGTCTAAAAGAAGCACCAACTTTGGGGCATATAACTACTTTTGGCGGGAATCCCGTAATTGCAGCTGCTTGTCGTGCAACACTTTCAACAGTTTTAAAAAGTACTTTAATTAAAGATACCCATAAAAAAGAAGCATTATTTCGAAGTCTTTTAAAACACCCCCTAATAAAGGAAATACGCGGAAAGGGTCTGATGCTAGCCCTGATGCTAGAAAGTCCGGAAACTGCTCAAGAACTCGTGAAAGAAGCTCTTAAAGAAGGAGTTTTGTTGTTTTTCCTTCTGTTTGAACCTAAGGCTGTTCGCATCTCTCCACCATTAACAATCACAGAAAAACAAATCAAACAGGGTTGCCAAGTAATCATGCATGTACTCGATAAGCTAAACTGTTGATTACTTTGTTAAGAATTGAAGAACTTCACATGATGTATTGTTCATTTCTATTTATAGATTTATATCATAAAGAAATCTATGAGTTTTTCATTTGATGATTTTTCTGATTTACCAATCGCTCGATTTGAGTCAATGCTTAAAACCAATGAAATTCAATTTTTTGATGCCACTGAATTTGAGGAAATTGGACAATATTATATTGACCAAGCAAACTTAAATATGGCTAAAAAAGCGATTGAAGTAGGGTTAAGTCAGCATCCGGAATCGTCTGAATTAAGCTTGCTTCTAGTTGAATATTACATCCTGAAAAACAACTTTGAGAAAGCCAACGTTTTAATTGATAATATTCTAACATTAGAACCTTTCAACGCATTTGCCTACCAACATTTAGCGGTAATTCAATCCAAAAGGAATGAACACCAAAAGGCTGTAGAAACACTTAAAATTGGATTATCCTACAGCAAGACCCATCAATATGAATTCCATTCCCTTTTAGCAATGGAATATTTATATCTGGATGAATTTTTCATGGCAAAAGAATATTTTATTAAGTGTCTTGAAGAAGAAGAGACTGACAACAGCGCCTTATACAACATCATCTATTGTTTTGAATCGCTAAACGATACTGATGGCGCAATTATATTCATGAACGCTTTTTTAAATAGTGATCCGTACAATGAAGTTGCATGGCATCAACTTGGGCGTCAATATTTAGCAAAAGAAATGTATGAGCAGGCAATTACTGCATTTGATTTTGCCGTTATCTGTGATGACACTTTTATTGGAGCTTATCTGGAATTGGGCAAGGCCTTAGAACACCTTGGACGCTATAATGAGGCGATTAACCATTACGAAATAACACTTGGCATAGACGATCCAACAGCATTTGCATTATTGCGAATTGGGGAGTGTCATATTAAAATCGGTAATGATGCATTAGGGGTTAAATTCCTCAAAAAAGCAATACATGAAGATCCACTTCTAGAAAAAGGATGGATTGCTTTGTGTGGATATTTTATGCGTAAAAATGCATATGCCAAAGTTCTTCACTACATTAAGAAAGCCGTTAAAATTGATAATACTCAAGTGCATTATTGGAAGTTTTTTGCGCAAGCCAATAAAGCCTTAGGTTTTCTCGAAGAAGCCAGTATGGCGTATGAACGCATGATAAATCTTGGAAATTATGAAGTTCAAACTTGGTTAGACTGGGCTAGTGTATTGGTGCAATTACAAGAATATGAAAATGGCATCAACGCCATACGTCAGGGTTTAGATTTTCACCCAGATAACAGCACCCTTCAATATATGTTAGCGGGGTTTTATATGATGCAAGCTAAGGCTAGCGAAGCTTCTTTCTTTTTAAAAAATGCTTATAAAATCAACCCAAAAGATTTAGATGTTTTCTACGAAACCTTTCCTTCCTCAAGAACAACACCCTTAGTAAAAGATACCTTATTCTTATCATAATGTATTCCCCTTGATTGCGTAGTTTTACGCCATGAAAAAAGTTTTCCAATCACATTTTGTAACTTTTTTAAAAGGAATGGCTATGGGGGCTGCTGATGTAGTTCCTGGTGTCTCTGGTGGAACTATTGCCTTAATAACCCATATATACGAAAGGCTAATTAAAGCTATTGATAAGGTCTCTTTGTCGTTAGTACTTCAACTTTCTGGTAAAAAAAGAAAAGAAGCATGGCGATCATTAGATGGAACTTTTTTACTTGCCTTGGTTTTGGGAATTGGTACAAGTATTCTGCTTGTAAGCGGTGGGATTTCATGGTTAATCCATACGTACCCCATCCCGGTATGGGCGTTCTTTTTTGGGTTAATCCTAGGAAGTGCGTTTTTACTTAAAGCAACGGTCACTACATGGAATTTAGCATCGATATCATTTCTTTTAATAGGATCCATGATTGCACTTGGCATAGGACTTATTGCGCCGAGTGGTGGATCCGAAAACTTACTTTATCTGTTTTTCTGTGGCATGCTTGTAATCATAGCCATGATTCTCCCGGGTATTTCAGGGGCGTTCATTCTAATTTTATTGGGGGTTTATGAAACCGCTCTTGAAATTGTTGAGCAATTAAAATCATTAAAGCTAGAAGGAATTATCGCCTTTTTAGTAATGGCTTCAGGAGGGCTTATTGGTCTAAAAGTTTTTGCAAGAACCCTACGTTGGCTATTTACAATACAAAAAAACAACCTTTTGGCCACGATGACTGGATTCTTAATAGGCTCGTTATATAAAGTTTGGCCTTGGAAAGTAACCACTGAATTTTACATCAATAGAAGTGGTGAACAAGTACCTATAAGCTCAATAGCAGTTTTACCAAATATATCCGAGGTTTCATCACAATTCACAATCGCTCTTGGTACCTTTTTTCTTGCATTAATCATTTTAGTGATAGTAGAAAAACTCAGTAAAAAAATCAGTCATGCCTAATCGATCAATAGCAGATTACGGACTGCTTCTAATCAAGGGAGTGTCAATGGGGATTGCAAATAAAATTCCTGGTGTTTCTGGTGGTATTGTGGCAATAGTCACCGGCTTTTACAGCGAACTTTTATTCTCCTTCAAGCGTTTAAATTTTAAGGCTATATCTTTAATTTTAACTGGTCAGTTTAACCGTTTTTGGCAATATGTCAATGGTGCGTTTTTATTAACCCTTTTGTTGGGTGTGATTTTAAGCTATTTTACAGTTTCACTAGTCTTAGATCTTGCGCTTAGGGCATATCCTGAATATGTTTGGTCCCTGTTTTTTGGATTGGTATTGGCTTCTGGCATACTATTATTTCGAGATTTTAAAGCTTGGAAGAAACAAACTATTTTATTTGCATGCCTTGGCTTAGCTGCTGGTATTGGCCTTAGTACATTACCTCCCTTTGATCAAAATATTCACATCATCTATGTGTTTTTCTGTGGAGTAATCAGTATCGTAGGCATGATACTCCCTGGGCTTTCCGGGTCCTTTTTACTCATCCTATTAGGAAATTACAGCTTACTTCTAGTGGACGCTGTAAATTCTTTTGGTAGATGGATTATACTTCCCTTTTACCCTTCAATAAACTTTTCTTATCAAGATCAACAGCTCGCTATTTTATTTGGGATATTTTTATTGGGTTCTATTGTTGGTCTTAGCACATTATCAAATCTAATACATCGAATACAAGAACGATCAAATGATGAATTGCAAGCTACAATCATTGGGTTTATTTTTGGATCGTTATTTATTCTATGGCCTACACGTCAAGCATCAAATTCAGATATAGTAATGGTAGGATATCCCCTATTTTGGACTATATTTTGGGGAGTAGTTGGTTTAATACTTGTTTTTATTTTAGATTTTTATGAGCGAAAAAAACAATCATAGGTTTGGACTTTTAGGACGTGATATTGATTACTCCTTTTCTAAAACCTATTTTACGGAAAAATTTGAGCGGGAGGAACGATCAACTTTCACTTATGAAAATTTTGATCTCCCAAACTTAGAGAATTTTAAAGCCATACTCGCACAACCGGGCTTAAAGGGTATGAATGTTACTATTCCTTACAAAGAGGAAGTCATCCCTTTTATGGATGAGTTAGATGATGTTGCCGAAGCAATTGGAGCGGTCAATACTATTGTCTTCAATCCAAATGGGACAACCAAAGGATTTAATACGGATTATATTGGATTTAGGGACAGTATTTCCCCTGTGTTACGTAATGATATAACATCAGCACTAATACTTGGAACAGGAGGAGCTTCTAAAGCTGTCGTATTTGCTTTACAGAAAATGGGAATAAAAACGCAATATGTTTCGCGAAATAAAACAACAAGTTCTATTGGGTATGATGATGTATCTTCACTTGTCTTAAAAACTCATAAATTGATTGTAAACTGCACACCCCTTGGAACATTTCCAAATATCAATCTAAAACCACCACTTAATTACAACTTGTTAACGTCACAGCATGTGCTGTTTGATTTGATTTATAATCCTTCAGAAACTTCCTTTCTTAAAGAGGGACTGCGCCAAGGAGCGACAATTGCTAATGGTGCCACAATGTTAGTAGGGCAAGCAGAGGCATCTTGGAGTCTTTGGAATAGCTAGAATATTTTGACTCGTATACGATAAGTTGTATATTCGAAAAGATTAAATTTATGACTATGTTGGAAAACACCGACAACGATTTGCCTAAGGCAAGCGAAGATAACGTAAGTGAACAAACTTCTAAACCCACAACAAAATCTAACGATGATACTGTTGATGATGACCAGGCTGTGGATTCCATTGCAGCTAATAAGAAAGAAGATGTTAATGACACCGCTAGTGAAGTTGATAATACTAAAGAAGATGAGATCGGTGAAGTTGTTACTGAAGACAACAAGGCAGATGGAGATTTAGCAACAGAAATTAAAGAAGTCACAGAAGAAGTCCCAGAAGAAGCTGTTGAAGGAGCTGTTGAAGGAGCTGTAGAAGTAGACAGCAAAATCACGACTGTAGAAAAAGAACAGTTTGAGAACATGGAACTCAAAGAGCTTGTTGCTTTCTTTGCTACAACGATACAGAATGAGTCAGTTCAACATATAAAACCTACGGTAGACATGTTAGCAAGTGTGTTTGGTCAAAAACTTGCTTCACTAGCCAAAGAAAAAAAAGAGGCCTTTATCGCATCGGGAGAAAATCCAGATGCCTTCTACTTTAATCCACCAGAAAAAAAGGAATTTGCATCTTTATTGCGCCGCTATAAATCGGACAGGGGGACTTATTACAAAAGTCTCGAAGAAAAACAACAAAAAAATCTTGCATACCGCCTCCAACTTATAGAAGAACTAAAAGGACTCATAAACGTAGAGCAAGAAATCAATATTGCTTACAATCAGTTTAAGGATTTACAAAATCGTTGGAAAGAATCAGGTCAAGTTCCAAGGATGGAAGCAAATAACATCTGGAAAACATACCACCATCATGTTGGACACTTTTATGACTTTTTACACCTTAATCGAGAATTAAGAGAACTTGACTTTAAATTCAATTTAGAACAGAAACTCAAAATATGTGAGCAGGCAGAAGAATTAGCGAGCATGGAAGACATTTCAAAAGCTTTTCGTCGCCTACAAACACTTCATAAAAAATGGAAAGATGAGCTTGGACCTGTTGACAAAGATCATAGTGAGCAAGTCTGGGAACGCTTTAGCGAAGCCACTAAAATAATTCATGATAAACGAAGGTATTTTATTAAAAATCAAGAAGAGGTTTTTGAGGCTAACTTGATTAAAAAACAAGCTATCCTAACTCAAATCAAAGACTTACTGGAAGATGACTTTAACGACAAAACTAACATTCATAATATTAGTAAAACCTATGATGGGCTTAGGGAATCTTTTTTTGCCGTAGGAAGAGTGCCTGCAAAAAAACGTGATGATCTATGGATAGATTTTAAACAAAAGGCACGTTTATTCAGCAAAAAGCGCAATCAGTTTTATAAAAATCTTAAAAAAGTTTATGCTGGAAATGTAGCTAAACGAAAGGAATTAATTGAACGAGCTAACGTTTTAAAAACAGAAACAAACTTCAGAGAAACAACACCAAAGATTATTGAACTACAAAAAGAGTGGAAAACATTGGGTCCTGTAAGTAGAAAAGATCATAATCAATTGTGGACTCGTTTTAGGGCTTCCTGTAACGAATATTTTGAATTAATGGATGCTTCTAGAAATAAGGCTAGCAATGAAGAGGAAGAAAATCTGATTCAGAAAACTGCTATACTAGAAAACATTAAAAATAGTATTGGCGCTAAAGACTCCGATGATAAATTGGATATTGATGCTCTTGTTGAAAAATGGAATAGTATTGGGCGAATACCGAAAAATAGATTAAGCATTGTCCAGGAGTTTAGTCGTGCTGTTGAACAAGCATATAAAGCATCTGGATTGTCAAAAAATGAGATCACGCAAAAGAGTTATAAAAATAAATTGAATAGCATGCGTGATGACGACGATACCATGCGAAGGGAAATTCAATCCTTAAATAGACGAGTCGATGAAATCAAGCAAGAAGTCATTCAGCTTGAGACCAACTTACAATTTTTTGGAAAAAACCAAGAAAGCAATCCAATCGTGATTAAAGTTCGAAAAGACATTGCACAACATCAAGAACGGATTGATCAATTGCTAGAAAAAAAACGCTTAGTAAAGAAACTACAAAAGGGTTAGCCCACAGTTTTTTTTGCCTGCTGCCATAAGGTTTCCCATTGGTGAGCTGAAAGACTACTGAGTTGTTGTTTCTCTGTAATTGCATTTTTTTCCATAACCTCAAAGCGCGCTCTAAACTTTTTATTAGTTGTTGCCAAGGCATCATCTGGGTTTACACCCAAAAATCGCGCGTAATTTACTAGTGAAAAAAAGACATCTCCTAGCTCGGCTTCAATTTGCTTTATATTTCCTTCAGAAATTTCGTGATTAAGCTCTTGTAGTTCTTCTTGGACTTTAGCTTTAACTCCTTCTATTGAGTCCCAATCAAATCCAATGCCAGCTACTTTATCTTGCATCCTACTCGCCATTACAAGGCTTGGTAAACTCTTTGGCACACCAGCAAGTACCCCTTTGGCGCCCTCTTTTAATTTTAGTTGCTCCCAATTTCTTTTTACATCATCTTCGTCAGAAACTTGAACATCACCATAAATATGGGGATGACGTTCTATGAGTTTGTCAGAAATACCGTTGGCAATATCAGCAATATCAAAAGCTGCTTTTTCACTACCAATTTTTGCGTAGAATATTATGTGTAATAGCACATCTCCTAACTCCTTTTTAATCTCCTCAGCATTTCCCGCTAAAAGAGCTTCGCTTAACTCGTATATTTCTTCAATAGTTAAATGACGTAAGGATTCAAACGTTTGCTTTTTATCCCAAGGACATCCAGCCCGTAATTCGTCCATAATGGTCAACAAACGATCAATTGCTTTCAGCTGATTGGTTCGAGTGTTATTCATTAACGTATATTGTTTTTAATAGGAAACCGCATTTTGTAATCTGGATCAATGTTCCCTCTTGAAATTTGGGCTAAGCGAGTTTTAAGGAGCTTTTTTTTGAGTGGTCCAAGTTTATCTGTAAATAAAATTCCCTCAATATGATCGTATTCATGCTGTACAATACGAGATGCTAATCCAGTTATTTCTTCTTCCACGCGTTGGAAACGCTCATTATAGTATGAAATTTCAATTGTAGAAAGTCGGTTAACGTCTTCCCGAATATCGGGGATACTCAGGCATCCTTCGTTAAACGATTCTTGCGGTCCTGTATAAGAAAGTATTTCCGCATTAATAAATACTTTTTTAAATGATTTAAGCTCTTCACGCTCAATGTTGTCCAGGTCTTTATCTTGAGCAAAAGGGCTACCATCCACTATAAAAAGTCGAATAGACTCCCCTATTTGTGGAGCTGCCAAGCCAACCCCGTGGGCGGCATACATCGTTTCCCACATATTTTCAATAAGGGTTTTTAGGTTGGGATGCTTCGAATTAATCTCGGCTGCTTTCTTTTTTAATACGGGATCACCGTAAGCTACTATAGGAAGAATCATATACGTTGTTGTTGATCTAAATACCCTTGCAAGATAAGGGTTGCGCTTAATTTGTCAATAATCTCTTTTTTTTGACGTACTTTTTTTGGAGCTCCACTCTCTATAAGTGATCGCATTGCCATCTTAGAAGTATAACGTTCATCGAAGCGAACAACAGAAAGCAAGGGAAATGTGTTCTTAACTTTAATTAGAAATACTTGAATATGTGGCTCTACACTTGAAGGCGTATTGTCGCGTTGCTTTGGCTCCCCGACAACCAATGTATCTAACTTTTCTGTTTTTACGTATTCGTGCATAAACGAAAGAAGTGATTCTGGTGAAACCGTATCCAATCCAAAAGCACAGGTTTGTAAAGGATCTGTTACAGCAACACCACATCGTTTTGTTCCATAATCAATTGCCATAATTCGTCCCATAGTGCAAAGGTAACGATGAATTTTTGGAATTCCTTGAATGGTTTTGCTGTCTAGCATGTATCTTTGAAAAAAAAAATATGAGCAGAGAAATTATTGAAGCCGCTTGGGATAACCGGGAACTTCTACAACAAGAACCAACTCAAAATGCTATTCGTTCAATTATTGAGCAACTGGACGAGGGAAGCCTTCGTGTAGCATCGCCTACTGCCAATGGCTGGGAGGTCAATGAATGGGTAAAAAAAGCAGTGGTACTTTATTTTCCGATTCAGAAAATGGAAACTATTGAAGTTGGACCGCTAGAGTTCCACGACAAAATTCCACTTAAAACCGGCTACAAAGAGAAAGGGATCCGTGTTGTTCCACATGCAGTAGCACGAAAGGGAGCCTATATCTCTGCTGGAACAATCTTAATGCCCTCGTATGTCAATATTGGTGCTTATGTTGATGAAGGCACTATGGTAGACACTTGGGCAACTGTAGGAAGCTGTGCGCAAATTGGCAAAAATGTACACTTAAGTGGTGGTGTTGGTATTGGTGGTGTTCTTGAACCCCTACAAGCGGCACCTGTAATTATTGAAGATAATGCCTTTATTGGTTCACGTTGTATCGTTGTTGAAGGTGTACGTGTAGAAAAAGAAGCTGTGCTTGGCGCAAACGTCGTACTTACTGGTTCTACAAAAATTATTGATGTTACTGGTCCAGAACCTATAGAACGTAAAGGAGTTGTTCCTGCTCGCTCAGTAGTAATTCCTGGAAGTTATACCAAAACTTTTGCTGCTGGAGATTACCAAGTTCCTTGTGCATTAATAATTGGGCAACGTAAAGAAAGTACCAACAAAAAAACGTCGCTTAACGAGGCGTTGAGAGAACATAATGTTGCGGTATAAGAACTATGTGACAAAGGGAAAAGTAAAAATTCTATATTGTAATATAGGTGTGATTTTCTCTAAAATTTTCTGTTAACTCCTTCAGGAATCGAAAAAAAGAGACTAGGGTTTTAGAATAGTATAGTTTTTATAGCCACCTAAAACTTTACCTCCCAAAAGATTTCGTTCAATCCACACGATAAGTCGATATTTAAAATTCTCGTGTTTTGCTTTTGGACGACCAATCACAGTAGGACCATCAAAACGAAGGCTATCTTGCCAGTCTAACGTTTTTATTTTTTCTTTCATGACTTTAGGATGAGAACCATTAAAATTTAAACAATAATCAATCCTGCCATAGTCGTATTCATCAGCATATTTTTTGTATTCCTGTTGAGTGGCTATTTTCCCCCTATGGGTGTTGTGAAAATAAACACATTTTTTCCGCATTAATTTAGGAGGTCTAACCCAACCATAATGAAAAATATTTGCGTCTAACTTTATAACATTAAGTTTTGAAGTGCCTTCTTTTTCACGATAATTTAACCCATCAAAATTGGGCATACGTCGAAACGATTGCGCTGTAACAAAGGAATGAATATCTGAATCGTTACGGACGATACGTATCTCTAAAGGATACCAACAATGATCTCTAAAATAGTGTTTATAGTTTCCATAAAAGTGATAGTAGTTAAATAAAAACCCATCCACCTTTAAATCCGTCAAGTAGTGCTTGCACTTTGAAGTAATCTCGTCATAATCTTTTTCGTGTATAAGCTCGTCGCCTTGCAAATACAACAACCAATCCCCCGAACAAGCCTCTTTAGCAATGTCTGTTTGATGTGCATGTTCCATACCCCTAGGGTATTTTTCAGTATCCCATTGCGTATGAATGATTTTAAGTTTATCTGAATTCAAACTAAGCAGTTTTTCTTCAGTATCATCATCGTCGTCCCCTTTACCTAACGCAACAACAAATTCATCCACAATGGGAAGTGCCGATTGTATAGATTCAAGGATGGGGTAATAAAGCTTGGAAGTATTTCGTAAAAAAGTAAACCCGCTAATTTTCATAGATTCAAAGGTATAAATTTAACTTCCATATCCAATAAATACAGTAGCTTTGCTTTATGCGTATAGGGTATGATGCAAAGCGAGTTTTTCACAACGCAAGTGGATTAGGGAATTATAGCCGCGACCTTATCCGTATACTTGCAAACCATATTCCCCAAAACGATTATATACTTTACAATCCCAAATCTGCATCAATAAACAGATGGAATCCACTAAAAAATACCATTGAAAAAAAACCCAAAGGAATTTGGAAATATTTTCATGCCATTTGGCGACAAGGACCCATTCGTAATCAATTAAAAAAAGATCATATTCAACTTTTTCATGGATTAAGTGGTGAACTACCAAAAGGACTTCGAATACCAGCTGTGGTAACTGTTCATGATCTTATCTTTTTACGCTATCCAGAACTATACAAAAAGATAGATGTTTACATTCATAAACGTAAAGTAACCCATGCAGTGCGTAGTGCAAATAAAGTAGTAGCTATTAGCGAACAAACAAAAGCAGACATTATAAACTATACTGGAATTGAAAATAATAAGGTTGAAGTTATTTATCAAGGATGTCATCCCATTTTCAAAAAGACTTTGTCAGATTCAGAAAAAAAAGCCCTTAGAAAAAAATATAACTTGCCAGAAAAGTATGTTTTGTATGTGGGTACATTGGAAGAACGAAAAAATGCATTATTGATTGTAAAATCATTACTCAATACGAAACATACCATTGTATTTGTAGGGCGCGTAAAAGCGTATGGTGAAAAGGTGAAATCTTTTGTAATGGAAAATGGAATGGCTAAGCGAGTTTATTTTATTGATAATATTGATGTGAAAGACTTAGCTGGAATTTACCAAAATGCAACTGTATTTTGTTATCCATCTTTTTTTGAAGGATTTGGCATTCCCATTATAGAAGCACTGTATAGTGGAGTACCAGTTATTACGACAAGGGGAGGATGCTTTTCTGAAGCAGGAGGATCATCTAGTTTATACATTGATCCAAAAAATGAAGATGAACTGCGAGATGCTGTTGACCACTTATCTAATGAGTCCCCAAAAGGTCGAAAAAAACGCATCGAACAAGGACTAGAATATGCTCAGAAGTTTAACGACGAATTACTTGCTGAACAATGGAATAACCTCTATAAAGCCGTTTTATCATGAATGAAACTATTTGCTTTTTTAATTCCGAAATTCCATGGGGTGGGGGCGAAAAGTGGCATTTTGAAACAGCAAAATTTATGCATGAAAATGGACACAAGGTGATGGTCATTTGTCATAAAAAAAGTGTCCTTGCTAAAAGACTTAAATTAGAAAACATAGCACATACCAAGTTAAACATTGGCAACCTTAGCTTTCTTAATCCCCTAATCATTTTAAGGTTAGTTGTTTTCTTTAAAAAAAACAAGGTAGATAGTGTTGTCTTAAACTTATCAAGAGATGTAAAAGTTGGCGGATTAGCAGCCCTAATTGCCAAAGTAAAAAGAAAGATTTATTTTAAAGGAAGTGCTAATTCAATACGGAATTCTTATTCAAATCGACTTTTATACAGGCATATAATTGATGAGATTTTGGTGAATTCAAAAGCAACTAAAGCTTGTGTATTTGAAAATAATCCCAACTTATTCGATGAAGACTATGTTAAGGTTATTTCTCATGGTATAGACTTTAAAAAAATGGAATTAGCACCATATAAACCAGTTTATAAAAAGACAAATGAAGAGATTGTATTGGTTAGTTTGGGGCGACTTGAAATTGAGAAAAATCACATCTTCCTTATAGATGTTGCACGTAAACTAAAGAATGATGGAATTAAATTTAAATTGATCATTGGTGGCTCTGGAAGTCTCAAAAACTATCTTGAAGAAAAAGTGTCTCGTGAAAACTTAAAAGACGTTGTATCCTTTTTTGATTTTATTAAAAACCCAAAAGATATCTATGAAAGCGCAGATGTATTGTTATTGCCTTCATTATATGAAGGATTTGGCTATGTCATTGTAGAGGCTGCTGCTTGTAAAATACCAACTATAGCATTTAATAACAGTAGTAAACCAGAACTAATACAAGATGGAAAAACAGGTTTTTTAACACCCGATAATGATGTGACTGCATTTTCTGATGTTATTCAAAAATTTTATTCCAATAGGAATTTGATTAAAGAAATGGGTGAAAATGCATATGCATTTACAAAAGAGAAGTTTTCAATTGAACGTATTAATTTAAAATTGTTAAAATACTTGCAATATGGATTCAACAAAAAAATAACGGCGCTTATAACGACCTATAACGAAGAAAAAAACATTGAACGCTGTTTAAAAACTGTAAAATGGGCGGATGAAATTTTGGTGGTTGATTCATTTAGCACCGACAATACTGTAGAAATTTGCAAGCAATTTGGCGCTAAAATCATACAACGAGAATATAATTATGCTGCAAGCCAAAAAAATTGGGCAATACCAAAAGCGAAGTATCAATGGATATTTTTACTTGACGCAGACGAAGAAGTAGATGTAATTATAGAAAAAGAGTTGCGAGAAATTTTACAGAGCAGGCCAAAAAACACTGCATTTTGGCTTAAACGAAAAAATTATTTCCTCAAACAACATATTCGTTTTTGTGGCTGGCAAAACGACCGTGTGGTACGTTTTTTTAATCGTGATTATCATCGTTATGAAGATAAACGAGTACACGCTGAAATATTAGGATCCAAACAAATGGGGGTCTTAAAAACTGTAATAAAACATCATACAGCACAAACTTTAGAAGCCTACATAAAAAAAATAAACCGTTATGCAGGCTATGCTGCCCAAGAACTCATTAAAAAAGATAAAAAAATTGGCTGGGTAGCGCTTTACGTAAAACCAGCATATAAATTCTTACACAATTACATTATTCGAGGTGGGGTATTAGACGGTAAGAATGGTTGGGTTATTTGTTCTTTGCAAGCTAAAGAATTAAGACTTAGAGCTTTAAAAGCAAAGCAATTAAATCATTGAAATAAATGGCAAATTTATGATGGAAAAAAATCCTATAGATGCGGTAATAACCTGGGTCGACAACGGCGATGTCAAACATCAAAATAAGACACTGGAATACTTACCTAAAACTGATACCAATGCCCGTCAAGAATTAAGAAAACGATTTATTGAGGTTGAGGAGATAAAGTATGTTGTACATTCAATTTTGAAGTACGCTCCGTTTATTCGCAAGATTTTTATTGTAACAGATAACCAAACACCCAAGTTTATCAAGTCTTGTAAAACTGATATTTACTCAAAAGTGAAAATAATTGATCATAAAGATATTTTTAAAGAAGATATATCACAGCTACCCGTTTTCAATTCATTAAGCATTGAAACAAAACTGTATAAAATACCCGACCTATCCGAGCTTTTCATTTACTTCAATGATGATTTTTTCTTGTTAAATCCTGTGGAAAAAACTGATTTTTTTATTGATGAAAAGCCAGTTATAAGAGGTAAATGGAAAAGGTTTAAAGAAGATTTGTTTTACAATAAGTATTTGTCAAAGCAAACAAGCCAAGAACCTAAACACGGGATAGCACAAGAAAAAAGCGCTAAAATTATTGGATTTAAAAAATTATATAAATTTGGTCATACCCCATTACCGATAAGGGTATCAACTATAAAATCCTTTTTTTTGAAACACAGACAATTAGAGTTAGAAAACATTACATATAAATTTAGAAATATTAAACAATTTCTTATTCAAGGAATTGCTAATCATATTGAAATTAAAGAAAAGACATGCGTTATGTCACAAAATTATCAGCTTGTGAGCCTTACATCTTTTAAAAAACCTTTGTATTGGATATATTTCAAGCTAAATATTCTTTCTCGCAATAAGAACAAACTTTTTTTAAATATTCAAGAACTTAATCTGTACAAAGAACCAAGCAAAAAATTTGTTTTGAATTGGTTAGAAAACAAATACAAGCTGTAAGTTGTTTTACTCTTGTAGATTTTAAACGAATAATGAAAATGGCAATTCAATCAAACATTCATTTGTATTGCAACTCACTTGCGCAAGGAAAAACGCTTTTGTATCCGACAGATACCATTTGGGGCTTGGGCTGTGATGCGACCAATCAAGAAGCTGTAGACGCTATTTTTAAACTCAAAAATAGACCTAAAAACAAACCGCTTATTGCACTTGTTTCCGATTTGGATATGCTGTCTAAGTATGTAACAAAACTTCCAAAAAATATTGAAAGCCTCTTAGACACTAACATACCTACTACACTAATCTATCCGAAAGGAAAAGACCTAGCCAAAGGAGTATTAAGTGAAAATGGAAGTGTTGCTATACGGATTCCTAAACCTTGTTTTGCACTTGATTTAATCACAGCATTTGGAAAGCCAATTGTTAGCACCTCAGCCAACATTAGCGGCGAACCTATCCCAACATTACAGCATGAAATAGACGTTAAAATTTTGGAGCAAGTCGATGAAATAGTACCTTTGAAATCGGAAAACAAAACACATATTCCTTCCCGAATATTATTGCTTATGCCCGACGGTACCGTTAAAAAAATACGATGAATATAAATAAGAATCATATTAAAGAAGCGTTGCAATTACCTGTCTTTAGCTTTATTCAAAAGGCTACAGATGAATTGATGCTAGACTCTTATGTGATTGGAGGATTTGTTCGTGATACTTTTTTAAATCGTCAAAGGGGAACCGATATTGATGTTGTTACTGTAGGAAGTGGTATTGAACTTGCAAAAAAAGTAGCTGAGCTCCTTCCGGGGAAAAATCAAATCCAAATCTTTAAAACCTATGGCACCGCCATGATTAAATTTGGAGATGTACAACTCGAATTTGTCGGCGCCCGAAAAGAGAGTTATTCATCGGATAGTAGGAATCCGGTTGTAGAAAACGGCACCCTTGAGGAAGATCAAAACCGCCGTGACTTTACCATAAATGCACTAGCGCTTAGTCTAAACAAACATACATTCGGAAATCTATTAGATCCGTTCAACGGAATTGAAGATTTAAGTAATGGTGTATTGCGTACCCCATTAGACCCAGATATTACGTACAGTGACGACCCCCTACGCATGTTACGCGCCATACGTTTTGCCACCCAGCTAGGGTTTACCATCAAAAAAGAATCCTTTGAGTCCATTATAAAAAATAGTGTCCGTGTAGCTATTTTATCTAAAGAACGAATCGTTGAAGAATTGCACAAAATAATGGCACATTCAAAGCCTTCAACTGGGTTAATTCTTTTGGATGATGCTAATTTGCTTCATCGCATTTTACCAGAAATAACAGCATTAAAAGGAATTGAAGAGGTTGAAGGGCAAAGCCATAAAGATAATTTTTACCATACTTTTGAAGTAGTAGATAACATCTGTGCTTACACTGAAAATCTGTGGCTACGTTGGGCGGCACTGTTACACGACATTGGCAAGGCACCCACTAAGAAATTTGATTCAAAAGTAGGTTGGACATTTCATGCACATGAGTTTGTAGGTGCTAAGATGGTATATAAATTATTTAAGCGCTTACGTATGCCCTTAAATGAAAAAATGAAATATGTTCAGAAACTAGTCTTTATGAGTTCAAGGCCTATTGTAATTGCAGAAGACCATGTGACTGACGCTGCCGTGCGGAGGCTTGTTTTTGATGCCGGAGACCTTCTTTATGATCTATTAACACTCTGTAAAGCAGATATTACAACTAAGAATCCGAAACGCTTTGCACGATACCACAACAACTTTGAAGTTGTTAAAGCTAAAATTGAAGAGGTAGAAGCGCGTGATCATGTACGAAACTTTCAACCACCTGTTTCTGGTGAAGAAATCATGCGTATTTTTACACTAAAACCTTGTAGAAAGGTAGGCCAAATCAAAGAGGCAATTAAAGAAGCCATTTTGGATGGTTCAATCCCAAATGAATATGAGGCAGCCTATAATTTTATGATAACAAAAGCAAAGTCCATGGGACTCACTGAAAAATAATAATGTACAAACACTTACAACGCTGGACGCGTATTTCATTAATTTTAATTTATCTTGTAATTGCAGCAGGTGCAACTGTGCGCATGACAGGAAGTGGCATGGGGTGTCCAGATTGGCCTAAATGCTTTGGTTATTATATTCCGCCAACACATGCCGAACAACTTGCATGGAAGCCGGAAACCAAATATAAAAAGGGTAATGTAATCATTGAGAGCGAAGGGCTATTGGTAGCAAAACAAGGGTTTACTTCCTCAGAAAAATTAAATCCATCGTTGTGGGAGCCTTATACCAAGCATGACTACGCCATTTTTAATGCAACGCATACGTGGATTGAATTTGTTAATCGTTTATTTGGAGCGCTTTCTGGCCTAGCCATTCTTATACTGTTTGGTTTTAGCATAAAATGGATTCGTAAAAAACCGATTATTTTCATTTTTTCGCTACTCTCACTTTTAGGACTAATTTTTCAAGCCTGGCTAGGGAAAACTGTAGTTGATTCAAACTTACTCCCCTTAAAAATTTCAGTGCATATGCTAATGGCCTTACTGCTAGTTGGGTTTTTATTGGTTGTTCGAGTTGCTTCAAAATCATTTGGTCTAGCCAAGTTACCTTCAATGAATTTTAGAATACTGCTTTTTACCTCATTTATGCTAACGCTTATTCAAATTGGCTTGGGAATACAGGTTCGCCAGTTTGTCGATGCTCAAGTCGATCGTTGGGGATACGAACTGCCACAATTTTGGCTAGCTACTCCAGAAGTTGGGTTTTATATACATAGGAGCTTATCGATATTAGTTGTTGTGTTGAATGTTATTATTTTACTACGCGTTATTCATGAAAAAATAGAGCGTGTTTTCATTCACAGAATTTTAGGGCTCGTTGGGTTGGAAATAATCCTTGGAATTGCCATGTATTATTTTGATTTTCCTTTTGCCTCACAACCGCTTCATTTGTTAACCGCTACCATTCTTTTTGGAGTGCAACTTTATTGGATTTTACGTATATATTTACATCGATATGATTTATCACTTTAGAATAATTTTAGATACAAAAGAGGATGTTTTTCGAGATATTGCACTTGAAGAAAATGCTACTTTTGAAGACTTCCACAATGCCATCACCCAAGCCTTTGGTTTTAGTGGCTCAGAGATGGCTGTTTTCTATGAAAGTGATGATGAATGGCAGCAAGGAGATTCTATTTCACTCTTCGATATGGGAGAGGAAGAAACTCGCCGCATGAACAGTACACTTTTAGACAGTCTATTCCCTGGACTAACAAAAATGCTTTATGTCTATGATTTCCTTAATCTTTGGACTTTTTTTATTGAGCTAATTGAAACAGATGAGGCAAAACCAGGAGCTGCATATCCTATGTTAATATACACCCATGGTGAAGTACCTGAAGAAGCTCCTGAAAAAACTTTTACATCAGAAAAAGAAAATGATGATTGGGAAGATAATGGCTATGACCAAAACGGAATAGACTCGTTTGAAGACCCCTATGACGATTGGAATTAACGGTTAACTCGAAGCATTTCGTGGCTTTCGTAGTTGCGTTTCACAAAGTGAAATGATGCACGCATTAACTCGCCCATTGAACGGCTTTTTAAAAATGAAGATTGCTTGGTCAATTGATAAACCTCCGCACTTAAATTCTTTATTTTTTCAGGACTAGAAATATGATCGTTAAGCATACATTTCAACAAATGTGTAAGGCGTGTTTCGTTTCCTAAAATTCTTCGTGCAATCGTTGCTCGCTCCTCAATTTTATATTGATTTAAGGATTCGCTAGTAAGGTGATCTTTTACAAGAGAAACCATAGGAAAGTTTTCTTTGAAAAATTGAGGGCGATACACATTTAAACGACCCTCATAACATTGCTGATCAAAGTCTATCGCGCGAATATTGTAAATAACTTTATCGAAATCATGAATTGGAATTATCACATAATTATAGGATCGCATATCGCCTAAAAGACGAATCATACAGCGTTCATTAAACTTTACAAAAGCTTTAGCGATTTGATTTCTTTCTATTTTGGTGCACTTTGGTAGAAGTTCTTTTATGAATTCATCGCCAGGAATACCAGCAATATGCTCTTCAATTAATGTGTTACGGTGTACCAAGAAATTAAGATTATTAGGAGATAGCATATGCTCCAACTCTAAGCCATAAACCCTAGAAGCATCCGCCTTTTTTACATAAAAATATACAGCGTTATCATTGAGTATATTCCTAATCTTAACTCGAAAAGGTTTTGAATTTCCAAACGTACAGTAATCAATATGGTCAACATTAAGGTACGGAATAGTCATTGCACTTCCATCGGAGTGAAGTGATGCATAGACTTGTTTGAGCTGAGCATCAATTTCTTTACGATCACTATCAGAATAAAAAACACGAACCCATAAACTATCCTGATCATGTTTATTCATCACGGCTACGGAACCTGAAAAACGAAGTAAATCATCATAAAATATGGGGATTTCTATTAAGCGAGAATATGCTTCCAAATAATCCGACAAAAAAGGATTGATGGGATAAGTTGGTTTTTTTTTCGAAATTAGCTTGTCATTCACAAAGCCAAAGTTAGGACTTTGTGTAACAAAAACGAACCCCTAGCGTTAATAGAAACATGAGCACCATCTTAACCGTAAATGAACTAACAAAAAAATTTGGCCAACTTACAGCCGTTAACCGTCTTAGTTTCTCTATTAAAAAAGGCTTAGTGTATGGGTTATTAGGACCAAATGGAAGCGGAAAGTCAACAACTTTAGGAATGATTCTAAACGTAGTAAATCCTACCTCAGGAAGCTTTTCTTGGTTTGGCGGAACCCAAAGTACACATCAAGCGCTTAAACATGTAGGCGCTATTATTGAAAGACCAAATTTCTATCCCTATATGACTGCAGCACAAAACTTGCGTCTGGTGTGTAGAATTAAAGAAGTTTCACTTGATAAAATAGACGATACCCTAAAGTTAGTTGGCCTTTACGAACGTAAAAACGATAAGTTTAAAACCTACTCTTTAGGCATGAAGCAGCGTTTAGCAATTGCTTCTGCATTACTAAACGAGCCAGAAATTTTAATTCTTGATGAGCCAACTAATGGGTTAGACCCACAAGGAATTGCGCAAGTGCGAGATATTATTTTTAAAATCGCTGCTCAAGGAACCACTATTTTATTGGCCTCGCATCTATTGGACGAGGTAGAAAAAGTCTGCTCAGATGTGTTGGTGCTTCAAGAAGGAAAACAGCTGTATTTTGGTCCTGTATCTGCGCTCACTACCGATTATGGGTATTTTGAATTATGTGCTACAGACCATGCACTATTAATCGCATCCTTAAAAGAAGATTCAGCAATTGAAAGAGTAGAAGAAAACGGGACAATTATACTTGCCTACCCAAATAAGAGTCTTAAAACGGCTGATTTAAGTAAGACGTTATCGGAGAAGGGAATTGTGTTAACGCATTTAGCACAAAAGCATAAAAGCTTAGAAGAACAATTCTTAACCTTAACCCAAAATGAAAAGGCATGAAACGATTATTTTTAATTGAATTTGAAAAATTAAGTGCCAATCGATCTAGCCGTATCCTTATTGGAGCCTACCTCATACTACTCACTTCAATTGCCCTTGTTGCTGCCATAAGGTTTGACATAGGCCCTGTAAAGTTTCATATTGCAGAACAAGGGATTTTTAACTTTCCTTACATATGGCACTTTAATACATTTATTGGGGCGTGGTTTAAGATATTCCTTGCTGTGGTTATCGTTTCAATGACGGCTAACGAATACAGTAATAAAACCATTAAACAAAATCTTATAGATGGACTAAGCAAACGTGAGTTTTTGCATTCAAAATGGATATTGATTTTGGTGTTTTCTGGAATTTCTACTTTGTTTATTTTTAGTGTGTCACTTATATTAGGAATCATTTACTCTGACTATAATGAGTTTTCTATAATTATCAAAGACTTGGAGTTTTTGTTCGCTTATTTCATCAAACTCACTGCTTTTTTTGGCTTTTGTCTGTTTCTAGGAACTGCTATAAAGCGTTCGGCTTTTGCCTTAGGTTTTTTGGGGATTTGGCAGGCGCTTGAAGGAATTTGTTATGGGATGCTGAAGTGGAAATCACCCGCCTGGATTGATGCTGAAACTGTATTTCGCTTCTTTCCACTTAATGCCATGAGCAACCTCATCCCAGAGCCTTTTTCACGCCTTTCTGCAGTACGAACCCTTGCCAATCAAATTGGTGAGAATATTACGGGAAGCAACCAAGTCCAATGGCTTGACGTTTGTATTGTACTTGTCTGGTGCTTTATTTTTTATTCTTTAACCTATCGACTATTAAAACGCCGTGACCTCTAAGTTTTTGCTATTTTTGGCATGCTATGGAGTTTCAACTTGTTTCCGATTTTAAACCCACAGGGGATCAACCTGAGGCAATCCGTCAATTGACACAAGGACTTGCTGAACAGGGTAAATTTCAAACACTCTTAGGGGTTACTGGCTCGGGGAAAACCTTTACGGTTGCTAATGTTATAGCAGAAAGCAGACGGCCTACCCTAGTTCTAGCACATAATAAAACACTCGCTGCACAACTCTATGCGGAGTTCAAGCAGTTTTTTCCCAATAATGCGGTAGAGTATTTTGTGTCATATTACGATTATTACCAGCCTGAGGCATACATCCCTACATCGGGAACCTATATTGAGAAAGATTTATCTATTAATGATGAAATTGAGAAGTTGCGGCTAAGCACTACTTCTTCCCTTCTATCGGGACGTAGAGATGTTATTGTAGTAGCCTCGGTTTCCTGCCTTTACGGTATCGGTAATCCTGTTGAATTCAAAAAAAATGTAATTCATATTGAAGTAGACCAAGTTATACCGCGGACAAAATTTTTACACCAACTGGTACAAAGTTTGTATGCAAGAACAACCGCTGATTTTATTCATGGAAATTTTCGTGTAAACGGAGATATCGTGGACGTATTTCCAAGCTATGCGGACCATGCGTTTAAAATTCATTTTTTTGGAGACGAAATTGAGGCAATAGAAGTCTTTGATCCAATGACTGGAACAGTAAAGGAAACTTTTGAGCAACTTACTATTTATCCAGCTAATATGTTTGCAACCTCTCCTGAAGTTTTGCAAAACGCAATTCATCAAATTCAAGACGATCTTACTGCTCAAATCGATTACTTTAAAGAAATTGGAAAACACCTTGAAGCAAAACGCCTTGAAGAACGCACCAATTTTGATTTGGAAATGATTCGAGAATTGGGGTACTGCTCAGGAATTGAAAATTACTCCCGTTACATTGATGGCAGGGAACCAGGTACACGACCATTCTGTTTACTTGACTACTTTCCTGAAGATTTTTTAATGGTCGTTGACGAAAGTCACGTTACTTTATCACAAGTACACGCCATGTATGGTGGTGATCGAAGCAGGAAAGAAAACTTGGTAGAGTACGGGTTTAGATTACCTGCTGCCATGGACAACAGACCCTTGAAATACGAGGAATTTGAACAACTTCAACAGCAAGTAATTTATGTCAGTGCCACACCCTCCGATTATGAACTAGAAAAAACTGAAGGAGTATTTGTAGAACAACTTATACGTCCTACAGGGCTTTTAGATCCCATTATTGAAGTGCGTCCCAGCCTAAACCAAATTGACGATTTGGTAGAAGAAATCCACCTTCGGACTGAAAAAGACGAACGTGTTCTTGTAACAACACTTACAAAACGTATGGCCGAAGAATTAACCAAATACCTTTCGCGTATTGCCATTCGGTGCCGCTACATACACAGTGATATTGACACATTAGAACGTGTTGAAATCATGCACGATTTAAGAAAAGGGCTCTTTGACGTGTTGATCGGAGTTAATTTACTTCGAGAAGGACTTGACTTACCAGAAGTGTCGTTAGTAGCCATTTTAGATGCAGATAAAGAAGGCTTTTTACGCTCTGCACGTTCGCTTACACAAACGGTTGGAAGGGCAGCAAGAAACCTAAATGGAAAGGCAATTATGTATGCGGATACTATTACAAAAAGTATGAAGAAGACCATGGATGAAACCATTTACCGTCGTGCAAAACAAACAGCATATAATGAACTTCACAACATTACACCACAGGCACTAAATAAAGCCTTAGATGAAACCTTTGAACGCACCAATGCAGTAAAAGATCCTACCCTAAAGTTCACCACTGAAAATATTGATTATTTATCGAAAGACGATCTTCAAGCACGAATAAGGAAAACCCGTAAAAACATGGAAAAAGCCGCTATGGATATGGATTTTATCCAAGCGGCTCATTTTAGAGATGAAATTGAGCGCATCCAAAATCAACTAAAGACCTTGGCGTAGCGCTCTTAACATCTTACTTAATTTCAATCAACTTTTTAGGTTCTGGAATTGCTTCTTCCAATTTTGGCAACGTAATATTCAAAATACCATTATCGTATTTAGCAACAATTTTAGTGCTGTCAATTGAGTCTGGAAGTCGGAAACTACGCTGAAAATTATCGTAACGAAACTCTCGACGTGTGTATTGCTCTGTTTTTGTAGTATCTTCATGTTTAGACTCACTAGAGACCGTAAGTACATGGTCATCGAGCTCCACATTAAAATCCTTGCGAGTTTTACCAGGCGCTGCAAGAGCAAGCTCAAAAGCAGTATCCGATTCTGCAATATTCACAGATGGTACATTCGCACGTTGAGAAGTAGCGGAAAGTGGAAATTCTGATCCGAAAAATTCATCCAATAAAGATGGAAATAAAGGGTTTGAGGTTCTACGTATTAAATTCATGATGTTAGGTTTTAAATGTTATACACCTAAGCCATGGCAAATCGTATACCGAATAAATATTACTGTCATTATGTCGCTTATTTGACCATAGCGACTGACATAGTGTCAATTAAGCCAATACTGCTTGAACCTTATCGGCAGCTTCCTGGAATAAAATAGCGCTTTGCACTTCAAGACCAGAAGAGTCTATAAGCTCTTTAGCGATATCTGCATTGGTTCCTTGCAAACGAACGATAATAGGGATCTGAATAGCATCGCCCATATTTTTATAAGCATCAACAATTCCTTGCGCCACACGATCACAACGCACAATTCCACCAAAAATATTCACTAAAATAGCCTTAACAGACGGGTCTTGTAATATGATGCGGAAGGCTGCCTCTACACGAGCAGCATCAGCGGTACCACCAACATCCAAGAAGTTGGCAGGCTCTCCTCCTGCTTGTTTTATCAAATCCATGGTAGCCATCGCTAAACCAGCTCCATTAACCATACACCCAACATTCCCTTCAAGTGCAACATAGTTAAGACCAACTTCACGAGCTGCCACATCAGTGGGGTTTTCCTCACGTACATCACGCATGGCTTCAAAATCTGGGTGACGAAATAAGGCATTATCATCTAAAGTGACCTTTGCATCAACAGCGATTATCTTATCGTCTGAAGTTTTTAGCACCGGATTGATTTCAAATAAAGCAGCATCTGCCCCAACATACGCCTTATACAAGGACGCTACAAACTTTACCATCCCTTTAAAAGCAGCTCCAGACAGACCTAAATTAAAAGCGACGTTTCTTGCCTGAAACCCCAACAATCCGACAGTTGGATCAATTTCTTCAGTGAAAATAAGCTCTGGTGTTTCCTCAGCAACAGTTTCAATATCCATTCCACCTTCAGTAGAATACATAATCATATTTTTACCTGAAGCGCGATTTAGCAATACCGATATATAAAATTCTTTTGGTTCTGAATCACCAGGGTAGTACACGTCTTCTGCAACAAGCACTTGATGTACTTTTTTACCTTCAGCAGTAGTTTGTGGAGTAACAAGCTGCATCCCAATAATTTCTCCTGAAATACGCTCAACCTCATCTAACGACTTGGCTAACTTTACACCCCCACCTTTACCACGTCCACCTGCATGAACCTGTGCTTTAATCACATGCCAACCTGTACCTGTTTCTTCAGTCAGTTGTTTAGCAGCAGCTACTGCCTCGTGCGTTGTTGTGGCAACAACACCGCGCTGGATACCAACCCCATATTGTGCTAAAATTTCTTTTCCTTGATATTCGTGTACGTTCATCAGTTTTATTTAACGCTGCAAAAATAAGCAATCAATTGTGCTTTAAAGACCCAATCTAAAAAACTTGTTTGTTATATTTATAACATTCTGTTTTATTTTTAATAAATTTCAACTTCTACCCTGAAAGTGTACCATGAAAAACCTACATTTGCTCAAATTATTTGCGATGCATCATCAAGATTTAGTACAAATAAGCCAAGAACACGGAAGTCCAATCTACGTATATGACACTCATGTCATGCAAGCGCAGTACGACCGTCTTACAAAAGCGTTTAGGGGTATCCCTCAACTACGAATAAACTATGCTGTTAAGGCACTATCCAATTTAAGCGTCCTTAAATGGATGCATCATTTGGGTGCTGGATTAGATACGGTCTCTATTCAGGAAGTACAGCTGGGCCTAGAAGCAGGTGTACCCGCTCATGAAATTATCTTTACTCCCAACGGGGTCTCGCTAAGCGAAATCGAGGAAGTAGCAAATCTAGGCGTACAAATAAACATTGACAATCTTTCAATTCTAGAGCAATTTGGAACTGCACACCCAAATGTGCCCGTTTGTATTCGGATTAATCCGCATATTATGGCGGGTGGAAACGCAAATATTTCTGTAGGGCATATTGATTCCAAATTTGGTATCAGCATCCATCAAATACCACTTGTCTTACGAATTGTTGAGAACACAAGCATGCACATCAATGGGGTACACATGCATACTGGAAGTGACATTTTAGATATCGATGTCTTTCTACATGCTGCGGAGATATTATTTGATACAGCGCATCACTTTACAAACCTTGATTTTTTAGATTTTGGTAGTGGCTTTAAAGTTCCCTATAAACCAGGGGACAATGAAACCAATATTGAAGAATTGGGTGAGAAACTGACCGATCGCTTTAATGCATTTTGTAAAGATTATGGAAAAGAAGTGGTGCTTGCCTTTGAACCGGGTAAATTTCTTGTAAGTGAATCTGGGTATTTTTTGACCTCAGTAAATTCAGTGAAGCAAACTACTTCAACGGTTTTTGCACAGGTAAATAGTGGCTTTAATCACCTAATTCGCCCTATGCTATACGGCGCAGATCATCGTATTGAAAACATCTCTAACCCTGAAGGAAGGGAACGTTTTTACTCTGTTGTAGGCTATATCTGTGAAACAGACACATTTGCCAACAACCTGAAAATTTCGGAAATAAATGAGGGAGATGTTTTATGCTTTTACAATGCTGGTGCTTATTGCTTTAGTATGGCGAGTAATTACAACTCACGCTACCGTCCAGCCGAAGTGCTTTGGCATGAAGGAAAAGCCCACGTTATTCGAAAAGCTGAACGCTTTGAAGACCTAATTCAAAACCAAAAGGTATTGTCATTTGATGCCGTGGAGGTTTAACCAATTATTCCAGAACCGATTAATTCGTTTTCAAGATACCAAGCAGCAAATTGTCCTGCAGCAATAGCAGACTGCGGTACTTCAAAAACTAAGAATGCTCCTTTTTCCATAGGACATAGTGTTGCTAAAGCCAATGGCTGTCGGTAACGAATGCGTGCTAGTACCTGAATCGGTTGTCCTGTAGCCAAATCGGGGCGTACCCAATGCATATCTGCGTTGTCTATCCATAGCGCACGGCGGTACAACCCTGGGTGACTTTTACCCTCCCCTACATAAATAATGTTTTGCTCTACATCAGTTGCTAATACAAATAGCGGCTCTACGGTGCCTCCAATAGCCAAACCTTTGCGTTGCCCAATCGTGAAAAAGTGAGCGCCATTGTGTGTTCCTACCTGTATGCCATCTTTCGGGTCATACATAAATTTTTTAGCCAGTCCTTCGGGTGTAGTTTCACGAGAGTCAGCATAAACAGAATGAGTGGCAGGTATTTGGATAATTGCTCCTTTTTTAGTGGCTAATTTTTGTTGTAAGAAATCAGGAAGGCTAACTTTTCCAATAAAACACAATCCCTGAGAGTCACGTTTTTCTGCGGTTACTAATCCCTGTTCAGTAGCAATTTTACGCACCTCACTTTTTTGCAATCCCCCAATGGGAAAAAGGGTTTTGGCAAGTTGCTCCTGGCTTAACTGGCACAAAAAATACGATTGATCTTTATTGGTATCAGCTCCTGCAAGGAGTCGATACGTTGTTGAACCTGTTCTAGTAATTGTATCTTTTTGGCAATAATGCCCCGTGGCTACATAATCGGCACCTAACGAAAGGGCAATGTCCAAGAAAACATCAAATTTTATTTCACGGTTACACAGCACATCAGGATTTGGAGTGCGTCCACGTTGGTATTCGTCAAACATATAATCCACAATACGTGTCTTGTATTGCTCACTTAAATCTACTGTTTGAAAAGGAATCCCGAGTTTATCAGCTACAAGCATGGCATCATTACTATCTTCTAACCAAGGACAATCATCGGAAATGGTTACTGAGTCGTCATGCCAGTTTTTCATAAACAAGCCAATGACCTCATAGCCTTGCTGCTGTAAAAGATAAGCGGATACACTGGAGTCTACTCCACCCGATAGCCCAACAATGACACGTTTTCCTTGCATGGATCAAAGATACGTAGGATACGCTAGTTAGCGTTTGAGTTTTTTCTGCCGCTCTGCCTCATCCATCATTTCAGACATTTTACGCTGAAAGCGATTTTGCTTTTTGGGTTTCTTTTTATTCTCCTCGATTTGTGCGTGGATTTTATCCTGATCAATGATTACGTTCTTGATAACCAACATGATTGCAATCATCAACAGGTTAGAGACAAAATAGTATAAACTAAACCCTGAGGCATAGTTGTTAAAGAAAAACAACATCATCACAGGCATGAGGTACATGATAATTTTCATATTCGGCATACCAGGCTGCGAAGGTTGCGCTTGTTGTCCTGTTGTTTGTTGGGTGTAGAAAAATATAGCCACTGACGCCAAAAGCGGAAACAAACTGATATGATCGCCATAAAAAGGGATAGATATAGGCAAGTCAGCGATAACATCATATGAAGATAAATCACCAGCCCATAAAAATGATTTCCCACGAAGCTCATAAGCAATAGGAAAGAAGTAAAACAAGGCAAAGAAGACAGGCATTTGCAATAATGCTGGAACACATCCTGCCATAGGGCTTACACCTGCCTTACCATACAATTTCATGGTGGCTTGTTGGCGCTTTCCAGCTTCATTTTTATACTTATCATTAATTGCAGTAATTTCTGGACGCAATACACGCATCTTGGCTTGCGATACATATGACTTATACAATACTGGAGAAAGTACAAGGCGTACAATAACAGTTAACAAAATAATTGCAATTCCATGTGGAACTAATCCGGTAAGAAAACTGAAAAGCGGGTAAAAAACCGACTTGTTAATCCATCCAATAACACCCCATCCAAACGAAATGCTTTCGAATAAATTTTCATCATAGGTTTTCAATACTGCATAATCGGTTGGTCCCATATACCAGTCAAAACTAGCCTTGAAACGATTACGGTCAAATGGCAATGAAGCTGCTGTGCCAAAAGCTTTTAAAAATTCAGAATCCTCTACTTCTTCGTCAGTGCGAGGTTCCGAGGTCAATATAGCTTCTTCAAACGGAACATCAGGAATTAGAATACTACTAAAAAAGTGTTGTCGATAGGAAACCCAAGCAACATCTTTTTCAACTTCCTCATCATCGCCTGTTGCAGATAAAGTGCTGTACTTATCTGCTTCGTGACGGTAAGCAAGCTGGGTGTATCGGTTTTCATACTGAGCGCTTTTTGCGTGTCGAAAGCCCTCCATATTCCAAGAAAAATTAGCCGGAATACTGCTGTCTAATGATTGATCAATTCCTTCAGCAACGACTTCGAAACCAAAACGATACCCCTCTTTTGGAAGGCTGTAAACTAGCTCGACAAATCCTCCTTGATCAAGCGTAGCCCGAAGCCGTAGTTGTTGCCTGTTTGAAGTTTCTGTAACTGTAGGGGTAAACATTAAAAACTTAGTCTGAAGCAACTGACCTCCAACCGTAGTAAAGGAGATGTTTAGCGCGTTGTTGTCCTTATTAATTAAGTATAGTGGTGCGTCTTGATAATTCACCATATCATTAAGTGACATTTCTTTGATTAAACCACCCTTGGTTGAGACATCTAGCGTAAGTACATTATTACTTAAAGAAATGATTTCCTCAACGGCATTTGATTGTGGTAAAACTTCGGCTACATCAACCGATTGTTGAGAACGTTCAATCACAGGGTTTACTGCTTTTTCTGCAGTCGTTGTTTCTTGGTTTGGAGTTGTGCTCTGCTGAGTAACTTCACTAACAGATTGGTTGTACATCATCCAAGTAAAAATCCCAAAAATGAGAATCATACCAATTATTTGTAAAGGGTCTATGCGCCGTTCTTCCATGATTTTTATATGTTTTTTGCGTACGTACTACAGGCTTGCACAAAGTCAGAAAAAAGCGGGTGCGGCGCCAATACGGTACTTTTATATTCGGGATGATATTGAACCCCAATAAACCAAGGGTGTGACTCAATTTCAATAATTTCTGCCAAGCCTGTTTCTGGATTAATTCCTGTGGCTTTTAATCCATGGCTATCAAGCTGTTGTACGTAATCATTATTCAGCTCAAAACGATGGCGGTGACGCTCGCTAATGGTCTTGGCACCATAAATTTTATGGGCTTTACTATTTGCACTTAGTGAGCAATTCCACGCACCTAGACGCATTGTTCCCCCTTTGTTCTCAACCTCCTTTTGCTCGTCCATCAAGCTAATTACTGGATGCGGTGTGTTTGAATCCATTTCAATGGAATTCGCTGTTTTAAGTCCTAAAACATTTCGAGAAAATTCAATAACGGCCATCTGCATTCCTAAACAAATTCCGAAAAAAGGAATGTTGTTTTCACGCACATATTGAATTGCGCTTATTTTTCCTTCAATTCCACGAGAGCCAAAACCAGGCGCTACAAGCAAACCATGTAAACCCTCGAGATGTTGGGAGCAATTTTCAGGTGTCAAGTGCTCTGAGTGAATAGAAACCACTTCTACTTTAACCTCATTAGCAGCCCCAGAATGAATAAAGGCTTCTAATATAGATTTATAGGAATCTTGTAGCTCCACATATTTCCCAACTAATCCAATGCGGATGTGCTGTTTAGGGTTTTTCAAGCGAGTTAAAAAGGATTTCCAGCTTGTGAGATCTGGCTCTAAGTTATCTGGAAGTGCCAATAAGTTTAGCACCACCTTGTCGAGACCTTCCTCTAGCATTAACAAAGGAACATCGTATATCGTCTTGGCGTCAATAGATTGAATAACCGCTTCTCGTTTTACGTTACAAAACAAGGCCAGCTTGTTGCGAATATCTTCTGAAAGCTCGTGTTCAGTTCTGCATACAAGGATATCTGCGTTAATTCCGCTTTCCATCAAAGTTTTGACAGAATGTTGAGTAGGTTTCGTTTTAAGCTCTGCTGCAGCAGAAAGGTAAGGCACTAACGTAAGATGGATAACAATACAGCTTTCTTTTCCAAGTTCCCAGCGTAACTGACGTACAGCCTCTATGTATGGTAAGGATTCAATATCCCCTACTGTCCCTCCTATTTCAGTAATAACTATATCATAATCGCCTGTAGAACCAAGCAGTTGCATGCGTTCTTTTATCTCATTAGTAATGTGAGGAATAACCTGAACAGTTTTTCCTAAAAACTCACCTCGTCGTTCTTTTTGAATAACACTTTGGTAAATGCGCCCCGTAGTAACATTGTTGGCTTGAGATGTGCGTACATTTAAAAAGCGCTCGTAATGACCTAAGTCCAAGTCAGTTTCTGCGCCATCGTCAGTGACAAAACATTCTCCATGTTCATATGGATTTAACGTTCCTGGGTCTATATTAATGTATGGATCAAATTTTTGAATCGTCGTTTTTAATCCACGTGCCTGAAGTAAGTTGGCCAGTGATGCGGAAATAATGCCTTTTCCTAGTGAGGAGGTTACCCCTCCGGTAACAAAAATATATTTAGTTTCAGGCATCTAATAGCTTTGTTTAAAGATGCAAAAATACAAAGAATAAACTACCTAACACGAAGAGAATCTGATTGAACTTTTGGAGCTGTTATTTCAATAGTTTCAAAGCCTTGATGCTGAACGATGTAGGCAGCTGTATTGCCATATCCCCCACCAGATATATTCTCATATTCAAACCTGTGTTGCAACTGTTGCCCCAAACCGAGAGAAACGCCATCAAAAAGTGACCGTTTTGCGGCAATACGAAGAGCTACGTATACCATTACATCAAATCCCTTTACTGCGGTACGACTCGGTATTTTACCAAATCGTTTTTTATATTCCGAATCAAAACCAATACGTACGCTATCACGTTTTTCATGAAAATAGCTTGGATACGTAAATTGCAGATTGCCCAAATGTGCTTGAGAAACATTAGCATCATCGTAGGTAGCAGATCGGTAGTGTGTTATAAGTTGCACTTGGCGATCTTCTTTTTCCTGAGCGTTTAGCATAGAGGTCATACTCGTTACTAAATTTAAATCTTTGGACTCCAAAAACACCCAGTTTGGTCGTGATGCGGTAAGCAACGAATCCACCACATCGGGCTTTACATAGCCAAAGCGTTCATCGGGTTGAATTAATTCTGCGAGTGGAAATTTTTCTTTGAGCTTTAAAGCGTGTTGTTGGTTTTTTTCGTCTGCTATAATCAACACACATGGATTTTCGGTTTTAGCATTCAACGAATCAATATAAAGTTCAATTTTTTCATTTAACACTTTCTCGCTAGGAATGGTGTTAAATAATGTTTTTTGAGCAGCAACATTACTCGTAGCCAAAGGAGAAATCACAGGAATATTAAAGAATGATAAACCTCTTGCTACACGATTTACGTTAATTGGGGTAAAGGGACCAATTACTGCATCAAAACGTGTGAAATCCTCTTGATTTAAGAGCCCTTCAACAACATACAACTGATTCTCAGTGTCAAAAACAGTTAGCTCTACGCTTAATCCCGCTTTGTTTAAACTGTCTGCAGCGTGTAGCATACCGGCATAAAAATCGAGTGATAACGTGGTAAGGTTGCGTTCGGATAAGGTTTTTTGTGTTTGGTTTATGGAATCCAACTCAATCCTAGCCATTCGAAAAGGTGCCATCAAAGCAATCCGCACAACGGGGGTTACAAATGTACTATCCCAAAAACTTGGCTTTTCAGCAAGCTTTGGGAGTGGCATGATATCCTTTTCAATTTTAGAAATTTTTAAAATCATCCCTGCCTGTAAACCGGAAAGCAACAAGGAAGGGTTAAGTGCCTCAAGCGCTGCTCTTGTAAGACCTAATTTTTTTTCCAAAGTGTAAAACCCCTCTTTTGGAAGCACTGTGTAATACGTATATGCAGCAGTATCTGTTTTCTTTAAAACCAAAGGAACTTTTAATATGGCACCTATTGAAAGGGTATCCCCTAGGGAAGGGTTTAATGCGCGCAAGGAGTCTATTGAAATTAAATAATTATTCGCGATTCGCCACAACGTTTCTTTGGGTTGAACCGTATGTTTTGCATAGACTGGCTGTGCCTTAGAAAGTATTATTGGTTGCTTAAATCGTGGGATTTGAAGTTTGTCTCGCTTTTTAATTCCATTTTTTGCATCTGGATTATATTCAATAAGTATAGCTGTAGTGATGGCATATCGTGTTGCTATATCACTTAGAGATTCTTTCTTTTTTACTTTATGAACGACAAAATGAGAGACCTCAGGTTGTTGAGAATAACCAACAACACAAAAAAGCAAAAATGCTATTTTAACAATAAGCCTACTCCCATTCAATGGTTGCAGGAGGTTTTGAACTAATGTCATAAACGACGCGGTTGATTCCAGGAACACGATTAATGATTTGGTTAGAAATTTCTTGTAAAAACTCATAAGGCAAATGTACCCAATCTGCCGTCATTCCGTCTGTTGATGTTACAGCACGAAGTGCTACACACTTTTCATAAGTACGCTCATCACCCATTACGCCAACGGACTGGACCGGAAGCAATATGGCGCCTGCTTGCCACACCTGATCGTAAAGGCCGTGATCACGTAATCCCTTAATAAACAAGTAATCGACTTCTTGCAGCATATTCACTTTTTCAGCTGTAATATCTCCAAGGATACGAATTGCTAATCCTGGACCCGGGAAAGGATGTCTACCTAAGATCTCCTTTGGCATTTCAAGACTTGCACCTACTCGGCGTACCTCATCTTTGAATAACATATTCAATGGTTCCACTACACTTAATTTCATATAATCAGGAAGCCCACCCACATTGTGGTGTGACTTGATGGTTGCAGAGGGACCGTTTACTGAAATGGATTCAATCACATCGGGATATATAGTTCCTTGAGCAAGCCATTTTGCACCTTCAACTAAGTTGGCTTCAGTATCAAAGACTTCTACAAAAACCCGGCCAATAATCTTACGCTTGGTTTCAGGATCGCTCACATTTGCCAGTTCACTTAAAAATGCTTCGGTGGCGTCAACTCCTTTAACGTTGAGTCCCATGTGTTTGTATTGATCTAAAACAGCATCATATTCGTTTTTTCGCAATAAACCGTTATTGACAAAAATGCAATGCAAATTTTTACCAATTGCTTTGTGCAATAAAATTGCTGCCACTGAAGAATCTACACCTCCACTGAGTCCCAAAATAACCTTGTCGTCACCAAGTTGATCTTTTAAACGAGTAATCGTAGTTTCTACAAAAGCGTCTGATGTCCAATCGGGAATTAATCCAGCAATATCAATCAAAAAGTTGTGTAGCAATTGCTTACCATCTGTGGAATGATATACTTCAGGGTGAAACTGAATACCATAAGTAAGACCATCATCCATACAATATGCGGCGTTGGCAACATCTGCTGTTGAGGCTAATTGCTGTGCTCCAGCAGGAAGTTTTTTTATGGTATCACTATGACTCATCCACACTTGTGAATCTTGGGGAATGTTTGCTGTAAATGGATGTGCTGTAACTGAAGCTAGTCGTGCACGACCATATTCTCTAGTATTGGATGGCGTTACTTCGCCGCCGTTAAAATGTGCCAAGTATTGTGCTCCATAACACACACCAAGCAAAGGAATTTTATTCCTTATTTCACTTAAGTCAGGATGGGGTGCATCATCCGAACGAACCGAAAAAGGAGAACCAGAAAGAATAACTGCTTTATACGTAGAAACATCTTTAGGGATTTTGTGATACGGGTGGATTTCACAGAAAATAGAGAGTTCGCGAACACGGCGAGCAATCAACTGTGTGTATTGGGAGCCGAAATCGAGAATAAGAACTTTGTTTTGCATATGCAAAAATACAACTAAACTTAATTGGGGGTTAGCGATGTGCCATTAGTTTTTAACAGCAACACCAAGAATATTTAACAACTAAGTATAGAAAGCCCTTCAGGAGCATTCGTCAAAGCTTCTTTTAAATTTTTGGTAAACACAACAACACCCTCCTCACCCACAAAACTTGAGAAATGCGCAATGCGTTCTTGGTGTTTCCCATTAGGGAAAAGCTCATGACGTAAGTCCGTTATACGCACAATATGATCTTGTAATTTAATACGCTGCGCTTTTAATAAACGCTTTTCTAGAGTATCCAACCCTTTTAACTGCTTTTTTTGTTGTGCTTCAACCGCTCCTAAAAAAGAGGCATCTGTTTGTTGCGCAAGTGTGAATAAATCTGCGAACTGGTTCTGTAAAGCCTCCCGTTGTTTGCTGAAATCGATGTCAATGTCACTAATGTACCGCACACGTTTGTTTATAAGTGAACTGGCAGGTAAAAATAAATCTTCCAATGGTAAATTAAGATTTTTGAACTTTTTAAACTGCTTGTTAGTCACCAATAAGGCTGTACAACGATGCTTTAGTAACGGAAAAGGTATATTAAACTCCTTAAATGTTTCTTTTAGCTGAATCCAGTAAGCCAACTCACCTCCACCTCCTATGTAAGTAATGTTAGGTAATACTACTTCTTGATATAAAGGTCGCATTAAGGCGTTGGGTGAAAAACGTTCAGGATACTGATCTACCTCATTCAATAATTGTTCGGTCTCCCAATGTTGCTCACCATCAGAAGTGGCATACTTTTTAGCATCTTGTATAATTCTAATACGCTTATTATCAAGCATATAAAAAACATTTAACTCCCTAGGGTTAACTTGAGGAATATACTTAGCATAAGCTTTCTTTAATCTTTCTGTGGTATTGTTTACTGAATTCCAGGTAGTCTGTTGTGTTAATTCCTTTTTAATAACAGGAACAAACAAGCTCTTAAGTGCCCTATCATCGCCATCTATAATTACTAAGCCGTAGCTACCAAAAAGACGGTTAACCAAAGTTCTAGTGGCCTTGACCAAAGTTTTTTCCTGCAAATAACATTCTGAAAAAAGCGTACACAATTCAGCTCCAAGAGGAGTGTTGCCCCAGTGTGCTTTTAAAGGTGCCAACAAAGATTCAAGTTGTGCTGTAGGCATACGACCAACAGGCCCTCCCGATTGAGCGTCCCAACGAAGTTTTTGCTCACCTAAATAAAAATGGTTGATTTCCTCAAAGTCGTGATCTTCAGACGCCATCCAAAAAACAGGGACATAATGATGTGATTTATCAGCCCGTTGCAAAGCAGCAGCCTTATTAATTACATCTAAAATTTTATACCAAAAAAACATGGGCCCTGTAAATAAATTGAGCTGATGCCCCGTAGTTACAGTAACTGTATTTGCTTGTAACAACTGATTGATGTGTTGTTCTGTTTGCTTAGAAACATCTACTTGATTGTATTGTTTCCACAACGAATCCACTAAAACCTTGCGTTGCTCTAAACTATAGCCAGCTGCGCGATCTTTAGCACATAGCTGCGCCAAGGAATCATTATAACACCCTGAGAGAAAGGGTGCCAATGAACTCTTATCAGATAAAAAGTCCTGCATTAACGGGGAATATACCCCAGGATTATACGCTAGCGATTGAATAAACTTCACACTGCAAAAGTACGGAATGTAAAAAAGCTACACAGCAGGAACTGCATGCAAGTCAAAATCTTGTGCAGCTGTTATGGTTAATTGGGCAAAATCGCCCACCTTTAGATAGTGATCCCGTGCATCAACCCAAACTTCATTATCCACGTCAGGAGAATCAAATTCAGTACGTCCAACAAAGTAATTACCTTCCTTTCTGTCAATCACACAAGTGAGTGTTTTGCCAATCAACCCTTGGTTCTTCTCCCAAGAAATTTGCGATTGAATTTCCATTAATTCATTTACCCGGGCTTGCTTCACTTCAGACGGTACATCATCTGCTAACGCATGAGCGTGTGTGTTTTCTTCATGACTGTATTGGAAGCATCCTAAACGTTCAAACTTCATGTCTTTAACCCACGACTTTAACAATTCAAAATCAGCTTCAGTCTCTCCTGGGTATCCCAAAATCAGTGAAGTTCGAATAGCCATATTGGGAACAGCCTCTCTAAAATGATTTAAAAGTGCCGTTGTTTTGTCTTGTGTGGTACCACGACGCATCGACTTTAAAATAGGGTCTGAAATATGTTGTAGTGGGATATCAATATAAGAACATACTTTTGGCTCAGAAGCGATTACTTCTAGGACATCTTCTGGAAAACCTGTTGGAAACGCATAGTGTAACCGAATCCAGCCTATACCTTCTACTTCCGCCAACGCACGAAGTAAATCAGCTAAACGGCGTTTTTTATACAAATCCAGTCCATAATAGGTTGAATCTTGTGCGATAATGATAAGCTCCTTTACTCCATTTTTGGCCAATCCTGTAGCTTCTGCTACTAAATCTTCTATAGATTTAGAACGGTGCTTTCCTCGCATCAACGGAATGGCACAAAAGGAACACGGGCGATCACAACCTTCAGAAATCTTAAGGTAGGCGTAGTTTTTTGGCGTTGTAGTAAGGCGCTCTCCGAGTAACTCATGACGGTAATCAGCGCCTAGGGCTTTAAGTAACAAGGGTAAATCGGTAGTACCAAAATAATTATCTACGTTGGGAATTTCTGCTTCCAATTCTGGCTTATAGCGTTCACTCAAACAACCTGTAACAAATAACTTATCAATAAGCCCGTCTTCTTTTTGTTGCGCAAAAGATAAAATGGTATTGATTGATTCTTCCTTAGCATTATCGATAAAGCCACAAGTGTTAACAACAACGATATTTCCTTGCTGCTCGTGAACCACATCCTTATTACTGGCCTTTAGCTGCCCCATCAAGACCTCAGAATCATATACGTTCTTGGAACACCCTAGGGTGACAACGTTTATTTTATTTTTTTTATGTGATTTCGTTCGCATAGTTGAGTGCTTTAAGCCTCGGTAAATAATGAATCTAAAAATTGTTTGGCGTCAAAAGGGATAAGATCTTCTGGTTGCTCTCCTATTCCAATGTATTGAATAGGAACATCTAATGCGTCTGTAATACCAATAATAACGCCACCCTTGGCTGTACCGTCTAATTTTGTAAGAATAAGCCCTGTGACATTGGTAATCTGTGAAAATTGCTTGGCCTGAATAAATGCATTTTGTCCTGTTCCGCCATCCAAAACCAACAATACTTCATGGGGTGCTTCAGGAATTACTTTTTGCACCACACGTTGAATTTTTGCCAATTCCTGCATGAGGTTGGCATTGTTATGTAAACGACCTGCGGTATCAATAAACAATACATCTACAGCTTCTTTTTGAGCACGTTCCACTGCGGTATAGGCAACCGAAGCGGGATCACTACCTTCATTTAGGGAAACAAAAGGCACAGACACACGTTCTGCCCATTGACGTAGCTGAGCAACCGCAGCCGCCCGGAAGGTATCTGCTGCAGCTAGCATTACTTTTTTACCTTGACTGCTGTATTGGTGTGCAAGCTTACCAATAGTGGTTGTTTTACCCGCACCATTAACTCCAACAACTAGAACCACGCGTAAACCATCAGGACTTGACGCTGTTATAGCGTCCTTTGTTACTAACGTGGTGATTTCCTCATAAAGCAAACGATCAAGCTCGCTAATCTTTAGGTACTTATCTTTTGCAACACGCTGTTGAAGGCGTTCCATGATTTTTTGAGTCGTTGGCACACCCACATCTGAAGTTAAGAGTACTTCTTCCAATTCATCCAACAAGTCTTGATTAATAGAACTCCGTCCTAAAACGGCTTTGCGTAAACGCTGTGTCCAAGCGGCTTTTGTGGTTGAAAGGCCTACTTGTAATGCATCGGATGATTTTGAGAAAAAACCCATTGGGTAAAGGTACGTTTTGGGAATAAAAAAAGCCACATGAAGTGGCTTTCTTTTGAAATTGTTCGTTGTAGTTACTTTTTAGACAACCAGTCGTTTACACGTTCTGGAGCTAAAATTGTCTCAACAAAAGTATATGCGCCAGACTTCTCACTACGAACCATTTTTATGGCTTTAGTAAGTCTTTTTGATTTCGTTTGAAGGGATGCAACCGTTTTCTTTGCCATAATTACTTAATTTCTTTGTGAACCGTCATACGCTTAAGGGTCGGGTTGAATTTTTTCATTTCAATACGATCGGGCGTGTTTTTTTTGTTTTTTGTGGTAACGTAACGTGAGGTACCTGGAAGACCTGATTCCTTATGCTCAGTACATTCCAAAATAACTTGAACGCGATTTCCTTTTTTAGCCATTACGAAACTTATTTAATAAGACCTTGTGCGCGTGCTTCTTTAATCACGGCAGGAAGTCCTTTTTTGTTAATTGTTTTCAAAGCTGAAGTCGATAACTTAAGGGTAATCCACTTGTCTTCTTCTATAAGATAAAAGCGCTTCTTGATAAGATTGACTCCAAACTTACGCTTGGTTTTGTTCATGGCTTTCGATACGTTGTTTCCAACCATCGCTTTTTTGCCCGTTAATTCACACACTTTAGACATGTCTTATTTTTAAAGAGGATGCAAATTTATGAAAATATGGTTTGTTAAAAAAATAAAAACGCCTGTTAAATTCAGATTTTTACAGTTAAATTAGTATTCACATTTCTCAGAACCCCTAAAAACCTACGTCAAACCATATATAAATTCTATTTTTTTCCTTCAAAAGACTATTGAAAAACAATAATTATTGGCATGAATACCCCAAAATTAAAAACAAACTTCAGGCATGAAAATATTAAACAAAATATGGCGTAAAAAAACATTTATTTCAATTTTAAGCGCAATAGTTATTACGGTTGGTGAATACATCTACAGTGAAGAACAGTCGTTCAAATTAGGGCTATTCTTCTTGTCCTTTTTGATATTTTATTTGTTCTTGTGGGGATATGACAATCCTGAAGCAAAAGGGTGAGCAAATAGGCAATAATTAATGATTATTAGCTAAAAGGCAAATGGGAGTCAGCACAATTCAATGAATACCTTTTTTATATTTACTTAACCAAGCGTCTTAAACAACAATTCAATTGCCTTATTTGGTGTATTTATCAAATTTAGAGCATTTCAAAATACAACAATTCCAGTGATTTATTCAATGCTTTTTGAAGATTTCGAACCCGGTGTTTTCCAAAACAAAAGGTCTGAACCAATTCTTTTTCAGGGGTAATTACTGCAATAACAACTGTCCCGATTTCTGCTCCTGAATCGCCTTTTGTAGGGCCTAAGTTCCCTGTTGTAGCAACGGCAACATCTGCCCCAGTTTGGTTTAAAACCCCTTTAGCCATGGCTAAAGCAACGGGCTCGCTTACCACAGAGTATTCTTTAATGATTTCATCGGAGACCTGAAGTATTTCTTTTTTAGCATCCGTAGCATAGCTCACTACCGATCCGTTAAAATACGCTGAAGCACCAGCATGCTGGGTAAAAAGTGCCGCCAAACTACCACCTGTACAGCTTTCGGCAGTAGCAAGTTTCCAACCATTCTTTATCAGCATACCTCCTATTTGAAGCTCTATGGGGTCTTCGGACTCAAAACCCGTAATATTATCTCCTATCAATGGATAAAGCGCCTTAAACAGTTGATCAATTTCTTTCAGAAGCAAGGATTCACTAGAACCTTTAGCCGAAAGACGCAAACGTACACGACCTAAATTGGGCAAGTATGCCAATTTGATATGGCTCGGTAAATTGGTCTCCCATGATTCAATTTTCTCAGCAATGATACTCTCGCCAAGCCCATAGGTCATCATGGTTTTGTTTACCAAAGCAGGTGGAGCAAATTCAGCTTTAACCATTGGGACAACATATTCGTTTACTAAATACTTCATCTCAAAAGGAACTCCCGGTAAAGACACAAATACGGTTTGCTCCTTTTTCATCCACATTCCCATAGCCGTGCCATGATGATTGAATAAGATTCGGCATGAGGCAGGTAGCATGGCTTGTCCCCTATTTAGGTCATTAACAGGAGCCTTCACATATTTCTTAAAAAGAGTTTCTATATGTGTCATCACTTCTTGATTGAACACCAAGGTATCTTCAAAATAATCACAGAAAGTATGTTTGGTAATATCGTCCTTTGTTGGACCTAATCCGCCTGTTAAAACAACTAGATCAACTTTGTTTTGTGCCGACTGCAGCGCTTTAATAATACATTCTTTTTTATCAGATATTGTGTGAATCTGACGCACTTCAACACCAATCTTTGTGAGCTCTTTCCCCAAAAAAGCCGAGTTTGTGTCGACGATTTGCCCTATTAGAATTTCATCTCCTATGGTTATGATATCGGCTTGCATGCTATTTGACAATTAATGAAAATGCTTTTTGGTCTTTTAAAAAACCTTCTAAGCGATTATTTTTTTCAACAGGCCCTACCCCAGCAGGTGTTCCTGTGAAAATAATATCTCCAATTTTGAGTGTAAAGTATTGAGAAACATATGCAATAAGGCCGTCTATAGGCCACAACATATGACTCGTAGAACCTTCTTGAACGACCGTTCCATTTTTATACAACGAAAACGGTAATGCTGTTAAATCGCCAACTGAGGCTTTATCAAACCATGTGCCAACATAAGCAGAACCATCAAAGGCCTTTGCCTTTTCCCAAGGAAGCCCTTTCGATTGTAGTTTTTGCTGTACATCTCGGGCTGTAAAATCAATGCCGAGACCAATTTCAGAATAATATTTCCCTGCAAATTTAGATTGTATGTGTTTGCCAATTCTATTGATTCGCACCAAAACTTCCACCTCATAATGCACCTCATTTGAAAATTCTGGAATAAAAAAAGGTAAGTTTGGTTGTGCTATGGCTGTATCAGGTTTTAAAAAAATGACAGGTTCGTCGGGACGTATATTATCTAGTTCAGCAATATGATCTACGTAATTGCGACCAATACAGATAATTTTCATAACCCAGTATTCATACGTTCCATTCGAATGGCAGTAAGCACTTTTTTGGTGTATAGCGGGAAGTCGGCATTTAACAACCAACTAAAGTATCCAGGCTCCTGATCTAAGATTTCGTTTACTTTTCTACCCTTGTGCTTACCAAAACTAAAGGAGGGGTCACCATCGTCATCTACCAAAATAAAGCCCGCAAAGTCAACGCTTTTACGACGGGTTGAAAACGCACTCAAGCTAGTGATGTCGTTTTCCAAGTCATCATACTTTTCAATTTGAGCCTTAAGAACTTCGTAAGTCGCTGTGGTATCGGCCTCTGCACTATGCGCATTTTCCAGTTCCTTACCGCAGTAAAATTTATACGCAGCACTTAAATTACGTTTCTCCATTTTATGAAAAATGGTTTGTACGTCTACCGTGAGGAATTTTTTGAAATCTACATCGATTTCTGCTCGTAGCATTTCTTCTGCCAATAACGGAATATCAAAACGATCGGAATTAAAACCTGCTAAATCGGAGCCCTTAATAAGTTCATGAATGGATTTACTCAATTGCTTAAAACTGGGTTCATTAGCAACCTTTTCGTCGGTGATTCCATGGACGGCCGTGGTTTGTGGAGGGATTGGTATTCCAGGATTTACCAACCATGTTTTAGACTCCTTATTCCCATTGGGAAACACCTTGAGTATGGAAATTTCTACAATTTTATCTTTAGAGACATTGACTCCTGTAGTCTCCAAATCAAAAAAACAAATGGGACGTGTAAGCGATAATTCCATAATTAGGGGTTTAGTGTTTCATCCCATTGTTCAATACGCTCCTTAAGACGAAGCAAGAACATACCACCCATGGCGCCATTTACAATTCGGTGATCGTAACTATGAGAAACTACCATTTGTTGGCGTATAGCAATTACGTCTCCGTGCTCGGTTTCCAGTACTGCCGGTACTTTTCGTATGGCACCCAAAGCCAAAATTGCAAGTTGTGGCTGATTAATAATAGGTGTTCCCGTTAAACTTCCAAACATCCCCACATTAGTGACGGTATACGTACCACCCTGAACATCATCGGGACTTAAGGAATTATTACGTGCATTGGAAGCCAATTCATGTACTTTCTTGGCAAGCCCCACAAGGTTTAGCGAATTTGCTTGTTTTAGCACTGGGACAATTAGATTTCCATCAGGTAACGCTGTAGCCATCCCCAAATTAATATCCTTCTTCTTAATAATATTTGTGCCCTCAAGAGAACTATTTAAAAGTGGAAAATCTGGAAGAATCTGAGCTACAAGTTGTAAAAAAATTGGTGTAAATGTAAGTTTAACTCCGTGTTGATTAAGAAAATTTTTCTTTACTTTTTCGCGCCAATTCCAAAGCTTGGTAACATCAATTTCAATAAACGATTGTACATGAGCGGAGGTTTGAAGACTACGTGTCATGTGTTCGGAAATCATTTGCTCCATACGTGTCATGGGAACAACTCCTTCAGCGGTGTTAGTAGGCTTAGTCTTGACCTCAACATTATTGTCTGCCATTTTTGGCATTGTAGCAGCTGTAGACTCAACGGTTTTAGGCTCCTTTATAAAGTTTAAAATATCTCGTTTGGTAACACGACCGTCTTTTCCTGTACCGGGAATTAAGTCAAGTTCAGATTCAGAAATATGTTCTTCGCTAGCAATACTTTTTACAAGTGGTGAGTAAAAACGTTTTTCATGGGATGTACCCACTTTTGGAGTTGATACAATTTCTTGGGCTTGTTGCATATAGGCTTCAGCAACCTCGACAGGAGCCGACGGCTCAGGGGTTTCAACAATAGGAGTTGAATCCGATGTGTCTTCTAATTGATCAGTAGCATTAGGAGCTATCACTTGTTGAACATCTGCATCTGTTTCAATAAGCACTAACGGGGCATCAACTGCGACCACTGCGTTTACTGGATGGAGGATTTCCTTGATAACGCCACCATACTCACTAGCCACTTCAGAATCTACTTTGTCTGTTGCAACTTCAACAACAGCTTCATCGGCAGATACACTGTCCCCCACTTTTTTTAACCACTGGGTAATGGTTGCTTCAGAAACACTCTCGCCCATGGAGGGCAATACAAGCTGATAAATGGGCATTCCAATTTTTTTCAAAAGTACAAATTTATCGTGGTTTGCACTAAGACATCACAAGGACTTCACCTTTGGCGTTACTGGAATTGCTACCAACAGCATGACCCGTGCCTGAAGAAAGAAATTTATACGAAAAAGAACTGCCATTTTTACTCATAAAAGCAATCATTTCTTGAAAGGAATTTGTTTTAGGATCAAAAACAATTTCAGTACGTGTGTGTCTTCTTAAAGCGACATCATTCAAAGAAGAAACATGACTGAAAGGAATGTTTTTATTCACACCTATTTTAAGGTTAAGTGTGTCGGATACAAGGCAGTAACGGAAAGGCCGAATTCGTTTTTGAAAGGTCTTATTCCCATAAATACGTTTTAAAAAACTAAAAACATTTGTTGCGATTCTTATCCAAACCTTAACCAGTTTTGATACATGCAAGTGTTTGGTGTAAAAATAGTTCATGGCTTCCCTAAACATCATTTGATAAGCGAAATCTTTTGGCGTACTCTCTCCCTTAAAATGAATTACAGATATTTTAGGATTATAATAATTTTTTTTACCCAGTTGAATGGAACGGTAGCTTAAGTCGATATCGTCAGAATACATAAAACAGCCTTCATCAAATCCCTTTAACATGCGATAATGCGCTGTGCTCATAAACATAAAAGCACCTACCAAAATATCTGTTTTTCCAACTTGATTTTTTGGTAATTTGTGATTGTAGTAGCTTCCAAAAAGAAATGGAAAAACCTTATAAAGCCCCGTTACCTTGGTAAAAGCGACCCATGGAGTAGGCGTGCTGCGTTTGGATTCTTTCAAAAAATGTCCAGATCCATCAATGAGTTTTGGACCCATTATTCCCATTTGGGGGTGCTCCTTGGAAAACTCTATTGCCTTTTCAAAAGTATCTTCTTCTACTATGGTGTCGGGATTAAGAATGCATAAGTACTCACCTTTTGCTTGTGCCACACCAATATTGTTCCCTTTTGGAAAACCAGTATTGTCTTTATTTATAATAAGCTTCACTTCTGGGAAATGTGTTTTAATCCAATTCACGCTTCCATCCACAGATGCATTATCGACCACAATTACCTCAGCATCTATACCTTCAATAGCTTTAAAAACACTTTGTAAGCATAAATCTACAAAGTATTTTACGTTGTAATTAAGAATAACAACTGATAACTTCATATTAGCTTTTCATTGAGATTTCAAAAGGAATGCGCTGACTAATACTCCTACCCAATGTAAGTTCATCGGTATATTCAAGTTCATCACCTACTCCAATTCCTCGAGATATAGCTGAAAATGTTAGCGTAAAATCGCTAAGTTTCTTAAAGATATAATAGTTTGTAGTGTCGCCTTCCATAGTACTACCAAGAGCAAAAATCACCTCTTTTACTTTTTCTTTTTCAACACGTTCAATAAGCGCATCAATAGTAAGTTGTTGTGGACCAATTCCATCCATAGGGGCAATTTTACCGCCTAAGACGTGATATGTTCCTCTAAACTGCCCTGTCGCTTCTATTGCCATAACATCGCGCACATCTTCTACAATACAAATTACACTTCGATCACGAAGGGGGTTAGTACAAATATTACATTGGGGTGCATCTGAAATATTGTGACATGTATTACAATAACGAATCTCTTGACGTAATGTTGCGATAGCCCCAGAAAGTCGTTCGCTAAAGTCTTTGGGTTGACGCAACAAGTGAAGCACCAAGCGCAGGGCAGACCTTCGGCCTATACCTGGAAGTTGTGCAATTTCATCTACTGCTTTTTGTACTAAAGACGAAGGAAAATCCATGCTCAAAAATACACTATTTCATTAAATGCTCCTTGATATTTGGTTGCTATTTGTATTTTTTGTGTCAGCACCAAATGGAACACTTTGTGTAGTGTTATTATGGTTGTCTGGACTTGGACTACCAGTGAATCAAAGCACTACCCCAAGTAAACCCACTTCCAAAAGCAGCAAGTAAAACGGTATCATTTTGTTTAATTTTACCCTCACTCCAAGCTTCTGAAAGTGCTATAGGGATGGATGCAGCAGTGGTGTTTCCGTATCGCATGATATTATTATACACCTGATCGTCCGTAAGCTTAAACTTTCTTTGAATAAATTGAGCAATGCGCAAGTTGGCTTGATGTGGGATAAATAAATCAATATCTAATGTGGTTTTCCCATTTTTCAAAAGCGCTTCTTGCATCACTTCACTAAAACGAACTACAGCATTTTTAAACACCAATTGACCGTTCATGTAGGGATGATATCGCGAATCATCTTCATCATAATCAGCTACAATTTCAGGGATCCATCGCTTAGTGCTTGGGCCAATAATAGCAAGCTCTTCAGCATGTTTCCCTTCTGAATACAAGTGCGTGGATTGAATTCCCTTTGTGGGATTTTCTTCACGAGTTAATACAGCTGCGCCAGCACCATCACCAAAAATAACAGAAACGGTACGACCACGAGTTGTAAAATCCATTCCTCCGGAATGATATTCTGAACCCACTAACAATACGTTACGATACATTCCTGTTTTAATAAACTGATCGGCGACAGACAATCCATAAACAAATCCAGAACATTGGTTTCGGATATCGAGTGCAGGACAAGTGCCCATACCCATTTGTTCTTGCAACAACACGCCACAGCCAGGAAAATAAAGATCTGGACTAAGTGTAGCGAACACAATTAAATCGATAGCATCTTTAGAAATTCCAGCACGTTCAAGTGCCATTTCAGCTGCTTTTACACCCATTGAAGTTGTGCCCTCGCCAGAACCTTTCTTTATTAAGCGACGTTCTTTAATTCCAGTACGTTCAGTTATCCAAGCATCGTCAGTATCCATAAGTTTTGACAAATCATCATTGGTAACAATATTATCTGGAACATAATGTCCCAATCCTACAATGCGAGAATTATACATGTTTTAAATAAATTAGATTACAAGAAACGAAAAAAAAAATGAGTTAAAAAAAAGAAGGTGCAACAACCACGATGCACCTTCAAACAATTTAACCAAAATTAAACAAACCAATAAAAGGTATGTGTAATCAATGTAGAGTTGTTTCATAGCGATTTTCTCCTCAACAAATTTTGTTGTTTGATTACTACACAAATATAAAAATGTTTAATAAAAAAACAAAATAATTAAACAAAATGCTGTTACAATGTCATACTGTCATGTTGAATACTTTGGTACTTTATTTGGTATGGTACATTAAAACATAATTATGGCTTCTGGTAAAATAAATGTTGCAGTTGAAAACATCTTTCCTTTAATAAAAAAATTCTTATACAGTGATCATGAAATTTTTCTTCGTGAGCTAATCTCTAATGCTACTGATGCTACGCTTAAGCTCAAACACCTAAGCAATATTGGAGAATCAAAAGAAGATTATGGCACACCTATTATTGAAATAAAAATAGATAAAGACAAACGCACCCTTCATGTAATTGACCAAGGGTTAGGCATGACAACTGAAGAAGTAAATAAATATATTAATGAACTTGCCTTTTCTGGTGCAGAAGAATTTATCAATCAATACAAGGAAAGTGCAAAAGACAGTGGAATAATCGGACACTTTGGTCTCGGTTTTTATTCTGCTTTTATGGTTGCCGAAAAAGTAGAAATCATCACCAAGTCGCACAAGGATGCTCCTGCAGCACACTGGACTTGTGATGGATCGCCTGAATACACACTTGTTGATCATGACAAAGCGGATCGAGGTACTGAAATCATTCTTCACATTGACAGTGAATCTGATGAATTTCTAGAAGAAAATCGTATTAATGAACTTTTATCAAAGTATAACAAGTTTATGCCGATACCGATTAAATTTGGTACTCGTGAAGAAACCCATGAGGAAGGTGAAGGAGATGATAAAAAAGAAATAAAGGAAACCGTAGATAATATTGTCAATAACACAAATCCTGCGTGGACTAAAAAACCAAGTGACCTAGATGATGAAGCTTACAAAAGCTTTTACCGTGAATTGTACCCCATGCAATTTGAAGAGCCCTTATTTCACATCCACCTTAATGTAGATTATCCATTTGCATTAACTGGAATTTTATATTTCCCTAAACTCAACAACGAGATCAACGTTCAAAAAGATCGAATCCAACTTTATCAAAACCAAGTATTTGTAACGGATAATGTAGAGGGCATTGTCCCTGAGTTTTTGACTATGTTGCGTGGCGTTATTGACTCACCAGACATCCCTCTAAATGTATCTAGAAGTTATCTACAAGCCGACGGAGCAGTTAAGAAAATAAGTAATTACATCGCCAAAAAAGTTGCCGATAAATTGCAATCCATTTTCAAAAACGAGCGTCAAAGTCTTGAGGAAAAGTGGAATGACATTAAGGTAGTGATTGAATACGGAATGCTATCGGAAGATAAATTCTACGAGAAAGCACAGAAATTTAATCTATATCCTACCACAGATGGAACTTATTTAACATTAGATGAATTGAAAGAGCAAACTAAAGCTTTGCAGACCGACAAAGATGAGAAGCTCATCCAATTGTATGCTGCCAATATTGATGAACAACATGCGTACATAGAGGCTGCAAAAGCAAAAGGATATACTGTCTTGTTACTTGATTCACCAATTGTTGGACATCTATTACAAAAACTTGAGCAGGAAGACAATAAATTAAGTTTTGTTCGTGTTGATAGTGCTCATATTGACAAACTCATTACCAAAGACGAACCACAACTTTCGAAATTAAGCGACGAAGAAAAAGAAACCCTAAAGCCGCTTATAGAAAATGTAGTTCCTAAAGAGAAATACACGGTACAGTTAGAGGCTATGGACAGTGAAGCAGCGCCATTCCTGATTACCCAACCCGAGTTTATGCGACGGATGAAAGAGATGCAACAAACAGGCGGCGGTGGCGGTATGTTTGGCGGCGGATTTCCAGACATGTATCAATTGGTTGTGAATGTAAACCATCCACTAGTAGGACAAATTTTAGAAACTAAAACTGCCAAAAAACAAGAGCGTCTTATAAAACAGTCGTTAGACTTGGCGCGTTTATCACAATCGCTACTTAAGGGTGAAGAACTCACCGCATTTATCAAGCGAAGCTATGATATGATAAAATAAAATTGTTGTTTACTCCCTTTTAAATCCCTCTCGTTAATTCGTTGAGGGATTTTTTTTACTTTAGTAATCCCAAATCATTCCTTTAACAGCATGCATCGCTAGTCACGATTCTTTTGATTTGGGAACTCTAAATCAAACTAATGGAATTCCATAAATCTACTTTAAACACACTAAAAAGAGGCGCAAAAAAAGCTTCGTATGACAAGGATGTAATCTATTCCATTTTGGATGCTACAGAAGTTTGCCATATCGCATTTATGCATAAGAATAAAGCCTTTGTACAGCCAATTAATTTTGGTCGTAAAAAAAACAAATTATACTTGCATGGTTCTTATAAGAATCGAATGACAGAGGCTTTACTAAAAGAAAAAGAAGTTTGCTTAAACGTAACATTATTAGATGCAATGAAACTAACTCGTTCTGCTTTTCATCATTCAGTTAATTATCGCTCTGCGACAGTTTTTGGAAGCGTAAAAGAACTAACAACAGACAAAAGCAAGCTAAAAGGGTTGAAATGCATTATCAACCATTTCGTGCCAAATAGATGGGAATATTGCAGAAAACCAGATGCTGGAGAATTAAAAGCAACACGTGTTATAGAGATTCGTATTGAGACGGCATCTGCGAAAATTGCAGACACACCGCCAAGTGACAACAAAGCAGATTTAAATTTGGACTATTGGGCTGGAACAATACCAGTAAAAACAAGTTACGGTTACCCTATAGCCGATTCCTATTCAAATATAGATGCTGAAATACCAAAACACATTCTTGATTTTTACGCTACTAAGAAGTCGTAACCTTATTGCCATCTTTTGTATGATATTTTTAAAATTAGTTATCTTTAAATAAAAACATCCCATGCTCTTTTTCTGGCGTACATTACTTTCATTCTGGCGTGATCCTGCCTATAGGGCATTGCTTTTTGCCACCAACTTTTTCTTGGTAATTGGAACGGTTGCTTATCGTCTAATTGAAGGTTGGTCTTGGCTCGATTCCCTTTACTTTTCAGTGATTACGCTTACCACTATTGGCTATGGTGATTTTTCTCCCCAAACTGACTTAGGTAAACTATTTACAATGGCATACATCATCATTGGAGTGGCTCTTATTTTGGGTTTTGTGAATACGTTATTCTTACACTACAAAGAGGAAACCATTAAAAAGCGAAATAAAAAAAACAAGCGTTAATGACATCTTTTTCCAATGTGTATGCCCCCGAACTTCCCAATGCTGTAATACGCTATTACCCTAATTTTTTAAGCCCTGATCTAGCTGACACCTATTTTAACACGCTGCATACCACTACCCCTTGGCGCAACGACCCCATTACAGTTTTTGGTAAAACCTACCCACAACCTAGGATGACGTCTTTACATGGTCATAACGACATGCCTTACGGCTACTCTGGAATAGTCATGCGTCCTGAACCAATGACAAAAACACTACTTGAAATTGAAGAAAAATTAAGTGTACTAACAACTAAAGATTTCAATACTGTTTTGCTCAATTTATATAGAGATGGAAAAGATAGTAACGGATGGCATGCAGATAATGAACCTGAACTGGGTAAAAACCCTGTTATTGCCTCGATAAGCCTGGGGGCAAACCGCTTTTTTCATCTAAAGCACAACACTAATAAAAATGAGCGATTAAAAATTGCGTTGGAACATGGTAGTTTATTGTTAATGGAAGGGACCACACAACATTTTTGGAAACATCAAGTAGCCAAAACAGCACGGCCCGTTGGGGTGCGAATTAACCTTACTTATAGAAACGTAATTAAAGTGCCTTAAGTTTGGCAATAAGTTCATTCCCCTTATTCTCAAGATCATTAACAATGGCACCATAGTGCGCACGTTTATTCTCTATTTTTTTCTCGTAGATACGAACACTAAATGAATCAAAGGCTGTAATAGCCTCATCAATGATCGCAGCAGTGGCTTTTTTATCTGCATCTGGATTGGCCTTTTCCCAGTCTAACGCCATTTCAATAATTTCTCCCAACACGTAATTGATGTCTTTCTTTAAATCTCTAATATTTGCCATAAGGTTTTATTTAGTTTGGTCCAGAAAACTGCACAAAGTTTCTGGGAGTTTCATAAAGCGTAACGGAGAGTGCATGCGCTGATGTAATGTGTGGGCGTAACTTTTCCCAAATTACTACCGCCATATTTTCGGCAGTAGGATTCAACGAGGCAAACTCAGCCACTTGCTCGTTTAAATTTTTGTGATCGAATGGTTCTTCAACATGTTCTTTTATAAGATCTTTTAATACCTTCATGTCCATCACGTACCCTGTTTCTGTATCAATTTTACCAGTCACCGAAACAATGAGTTCATAATTATGACCGTGGTAATATGGGTTACTGCATTTATCAAAAACGGCATTGTTTTGTGCATCATCCCAATCCTTTCGGTACAAGCGATGTGCTGCATTAAAATGCGCTTTTCGACTGACAGTTACGTTATTCATAGCAATTGAATTTTTTCGTAAAACTTTTCAAAGATAAGCATAAACCAAACGGTATAGCGCTGTGGATATTCTTTAATATCCGAACGAACATCCTCAATATCCATCCATTTCCAGTCGGCTACTTCCTCGGGGTTAATCGAAGGAGTACCTTCATATTGACCAATCATTATATGATCAAGTTCATGTTCTGTAAGACCGTTATCAAATGGTGCCTTGTAAATAAAGGAAGTAACTTCTCGAAGTTCGGTTACAAAACCCATTTCTTCCTTTAGGCGTCGTTTTCCTGCGGCAAGGTTACTTTCGCCGTCTCGCTGATGGCTACAACAGGTATTGGTCCATAAACCAGGAGAGTGATACTTATGAAGTGCGCGTTGCTGCAACATTAATTGACCTTCGTTATTTAAAATAAAAACCGAAAAGGCACGGTGCAGTACCCCCTTTTCATGAGCTTCAAGTTTAGGCATAAGCCCAATAGGTTGATCGCTTGTATCGACAAGGATTACATGTTCTTCCATAATTGGAATTAAAAATACAAAAAAAGCCCTGGTAATGGTTGGTTTTATTAAATGGTAGGTATTTTTGCTGTCATGAGTTTTTTGGAAGAAATAGCACGACGTCGGACATTTGGTATTATTTCACATCCCGATGCAGGAAAAACAACCCTCACGGAGAAGCTACTACTTTTTGGCGGCGCTATTCAAGAAGCGGGTGCAGTAAAGTCCAATAAAATTAAAAAAACTGCGACCAGTGACTTTATGGAAATCGAGAGGCAACGAGGTATTTCTGTAGCTACATCGGTTCTTGCTTTTTTATATAAAGACAAAAAAATTAACATACTAGACACACCTGGGCACAAAGACTTTGCTGAAGACACCTACCGGACACTTACCGCTGTGGACAGTGTAATTGTCGTTATTGATGTGGCTAAGGGAGTTGAGGCCCAAACCGAAAAATTAGTAGAAGTGTGTCGCATGCGGAGTATCCCTATCATTGTATTCATAAACAAGCTAGATAGAGAAGGAAAAGATGCCTTTGACTTGTTAGACGAGGTAGAACAAAAGCTAGGGCTAACAACCGTCCCGTTAAGTTTCCCAATAGGAATGGGTTATAGTTTTCAAGGAATTTACAATGTCTGGAAAGAAAACATACAGCTATTTGACGGGGATAGTAAAACTAAAATTGGAGCTAGTGCTTCATTTGATAGCCTGGAAGACCCAGCTCTAGAAACTGCCATTGGTAAGACTGCAAAAGAAACACTTGATGAAGAACTTGAGTTGGTTAGAGAAGTATATCCTAGATTTGATCGAGAGGCTTATTTAAATGGAAATCAGCACCCTGTATTCTTTGGCTCAGCACTGAACAATTTTGGCGTGCAAGAACTACTAGACTGCTTCGTAGATATTGCCCCTCCACCGCAACCAAAATCTAGTGAGGAACGGCGTATTGAACCCGATGAGGACGCTTTTGCTGGCTTTGTATTTAAAATCCATGCAAACATGGATCCCAAGCACCGAGACAGATTGGCATTTATCAAAATTGTTTCTGGAACTTTTGCACGAAATGTTCCCTATCTGCATGTACGCCATCAGAAAAAATTAAAGTTTAGCAGCCCCAATGCCTTTTTTGCAGATAAAAAAGAAATCGTTGATGTTTCCTATCCTGGAGATATTGTGGGATTACATGACACGGGTAACTTTAAAATTGGTGATACTCTAACTTCTGGAGAGCAAATACACTTTAAAGGCATTCCTAGTTTTTCGCCAGAGCACTTTAGGTATATTAACAACGCCGATCCAATGAAAGCAAAACAATTAAATAAAGGGATCGATCAACTAATGGACGAAGGCGTTGCGCAGTTATTCACTTTAGAACTTAATGGTAGAAAAATTGTTGGTACGGTTGGGGCATTACAGTTTGATGTGATTCAATACCGTTTAGAACATGAATATGGCGCCAGTTGCACTTACGAAAATCTAAACGTACACAAAGCCTGTTGGGTGGAAGTACAAGAGGGGGGCGAAGCAGATTTTGCGGGCTTTAAACAAACAAAAGCGAAGTTTTTGGCTAAGGATAAACAAGGACAACTCGTATTTTTGGCAGACTCGGCCTTCTCCCTTCAAATGACAGCGAGTAAATACCCAGGAATTCGCTTTCACGCAACTTCAGAATTCTAATATTTTTGTTAATTTTACATTAAACAAAATCCCAGGTCTGTTCTTTCTTTTTTAAGTAAACTATTTACACTAGATGGTAGTATGCTTCTTAACAAAGCGTTATTTCTATAAAAAGTGATCACGTAGGGATTGTGTAAGTATTGAGGCTTTATAGCACCTCAAACATAATTTATCACAGTTAAATGTATAAAAAAAAACAACCATGGAACAACTAAACAGAATTGGACTGGACATAAATAAAAGCAAAGAACTAGCAGATCTACTAAATAACTTACTTGCCAATTATTCAACATTCTACCAAAATGCTAGGGGGTATCATTGGAATATAAGTGGGGATAAGTTTTTTGAATTGCATTTAAAGTTTGAAGAACTATACAACGACTTATTTATAAAAATAGATGAATTGGCTGAGCGAATATTAACACTGGGACATGCTCCTCAACACAGGTTTTCAAACTACCTAAAACAAACTGAAATACCAGAAAGCAACGAAGTCACAGATGGCGATAAAGAAATAAATGAAGTGCTTAATGCCTTTAAAGTAATACTCCTTAAATAACGGCAAATCCTAATTGTTTCTGCGGAAATTGAAGATGAGGGAACAAATGCACAAATGAGCGATTATATCAGGGAGCAAGAAAAACTGGTATGGATGTATTCAGCCTATCTCAGCAAGCAATAAATCAGTCTATATAGGCTACTCTTGAAATTAGAGCTTAAATGAGGTGCTTCCTTTCATACAGAAGCTTAATTGCTGAGAGCACAAAAAAAATGAGTGATATACATTCAATTCCAATTCTACCCCAATGCCAGTAGCCCCATATAATTAATTCTTCTTTTAAAAGATTAGGAGATAAAGCAGCCTCAAAAAACAGTTGATTAGCAGCTTTAAAATAAACATAAAATGAAGCTATAAATAATGCAGCAAAAAAAGAGGAAATCAATGCAAATTTAAAGGCATTTGATTTTATTAAGCTACAATACAAAGCTAATAAAACAGGCAATAAAGCAGCAATAATTGTAAGAACCGTGTAAAACTGACCAATAGTATGTCCAAATTGATCGTAATAGGTGTAAAATGCCGTTGGAGGTAATGATTTCCAATAAGGAACTAGAAGTACAGCTTCAGTAACTTGGGCACCTAAAAAGATTGAAAAAAAAGTAATTCCAAAAAATAATATAAGTAGTTTCATAAAATAAGATGTTTGATAAACTTAAGGGGAAAACATCAAATATAGATAAAACGAAACTATAAAACGGGTAGCTTTAACACTGCCAATCATGGCATGAATTAAAAAGCTAACTACTTATCCATTACTGCTTTTACTGCACTAGCGGTGTCCAAAATAGTTTTTTGAAATGGAATTGGCTTCCAATTAAAAACCTTCATTGTCTCACTGATATCGGCAGTAAATGTATTACCAATAAAAGGGAGCATCCCTTTTAGATCTTTGTTAAATTTAGCCATGAATTTTAAGAAAAAATTGGGGGCTAATTTTGTACTTACCTTATCATAACCACCATTCTTTAGTATTTGAACTAATGCTTGAAACGTATGTGCGTTTTCTGAGCTTACAATAAATCGTTTACCACTTGCTTTTCTATCCTCTAAAGCTTTTACATGGATCTCAGCCACATCTCGAACATCAGACATATTTATAGCTGACTTAGGAATTAAAGGCATTTTACCAGCAATAATATCTTTAAACATTGACATTGATTCACCCGTTAGATTTTCCGACAGCGAAGGTCCATAAACAGGCCCTGGGTGTATGGTTACCAATTCGATTTTTTGATCTCCTTTTTGCTTTTTAATAAATTCCCAAGCCTTTTTCTCGGCAAGCGTTTTACTTTTTACATAGGCAGAAACCCCTTTAGCTTTAACATTAGTCCAACTGTCATGATTGACAAACAAATTGCCTTTAGCTTCACCCAACATAGCTACCATGGAAGAAGTAAGAACCACACGCTTTATCCCTGCCTTTTTAGCAGCTTTTAAAGCACGTTGCGTTCCTTCTACGGCTGGGTTAATCAATTCGTTTTCGTCCTTAGGTTGACGTATTACAAATGGTGAAGCAACGTGTAGAACAAAATCACATCCCTGCATGGCCTTATCCCAACCACTGTCGTTTAAAAGATCTAACTCACAATATTCCAAGTTTCCTTTCGGATCAACTGCAGTTTGAATAGCTTGAGTTACCGCTTCAGCTTTAGATAAACTTCTTAGTGATCCACGAACGGCATAGCCATTTTTAATTAATTCAGCTGCACAGTGCTGACCAATATATCCAGAAATTCCAGTTACTAATACCTTTTTCATGTGCTAAATTATTTCAATTTCAAATAAGAAAAAACCCTCTTTTAAGGGAGGGTTTTGTTATGTTATGCTTCGCCAGTTGGGCCAAAATTTAATGGTATGGGCGGTTGCTCATAGTCATTAATCTCGCCATGTGCAGCTTCAAATCGTTGTACATTGTCATTGAGAGCTTTAAGAAAGCGCTTAGCATGTTGGGGTGTAAGGATAATGCGTGAACGCACTTTGGCCTTAGGGGCACCCGGCATAATATTGATAAAATCTACAACAAACTCTGCCCCTGAATGGTTAATTATGGCAAGGTTTGAATAGGTGCCTTGAGCCGTTTCCGGGTCAAGTTCAATATTTATACTGCTTTCTTTTTTAGCTTTCTCACTCATTAGACATCAGCACTTAATGATTTTTCTGCGATTAGCGCTTCATATTCGTCGGTGTAGCCTACAATGATATCGTTAAAGGCGCGGTTACCCGTACCTGCTGGTATCTTATGTCCTACAATAACGTTTTCTTTCAATCCTTCTAAGGTGTCAATCTTACCTGCTACAGCAGCTTCATTAAGTACCTTAGTTGTTTCCTGGAAGGACGCAGCCGAAATAAACGATTTTGTTTGTAGTGAGGCGCGTGTTATTCCTTGAAGGATTGGTGTTGCAGTAGCATTAACCGCATCACGGGCTTCAATAAGAGCTTTATCCTCACGCTTCAACAACGAATTCTCGTCACGAAGTTGACGTGCAGTAATAATCTGACCTGCTTTAATATTAACGGAGTCTCCTGCTTCAACAATTACTTTGTGACCAAATAATGCATCATTTTCTTCGATAAAATCAGCCTTATGTACCAACTGACCTTCTAGGAAGGTTGTGTCTCCAGAATCTTCTACACGTACTTTACGCATCATCTGACGTACAACCACCTCAAAGTGCTTGTCGTTGATTTTAACCCCTTGTAATCGGTATACTTCTTGTACTTCGTTTACAAGATATTGCTGTACTGCAGCAGGGCCTTTAATTGATAAGATGTCGTTTGGTGTAATGGCTCCATCAGAAAGCGGCATTCCTGCCTTAACAAAGTCATTTTCTTGAACCAAAATTTGATTCGAAAGTTTTACCAAGTATTTCTTGATTTGACCCGTACGTGACTCTACAATAATTTCTCGGTTACCACGCTTGATCTTACCAAAAGTAACAACACCGTCAATTTCCGATACTATCGCAGGATTCGATGGATTACGTGCTTCAAAGAGTTCAGTCACTCGTGGAAGACCACCAGTAATATCACCCGATTTAGCTGACTTACGAGGAATCTTTACAAGAACTTTACCATTCTCAATTTTCTCACCATCGTCAACCATAATATGGGCACCAACAGGTAAATTGTACGATTGTAAGGTAGTTCCTTTAGCATCCTTGATTAATAATGTAGGAATCACTTTTTTGTTTCGTGATTCAGAAATTACTTTCTCCTGGAAACCGGTTTGTTCATCAATCTCTACTTGATAAGTTATCCCTTGATCAATGTTTTCGTATCCAATAGAACCAGTGAATTCAGAAATAATAACTCCATTATAAGGATCCCATTGACAAATTACATCGTCCTTTTTGATTTTTTGACCGTCTTTAACAAAGACAAAAGAACCGTAAGGAATAATATTTGTACTTAATACAATACCAGTGGTTTTATCAACCAACTTAATTTCAGAAGTACGTGATATTACAATTTTAACTGGCTTACCATCATTGTCTTTACCATCAACTGTTTTGAGTTCCTCAATTTCGGCTACACCACTAAAGCGGGCAACCAATTTGTTTTCCTCAGAAATGTTACCGGCAATACCTCCAACGTGGAATGTACGAAGAGTAAGCTGTGTTCCTGGCTCTCCAATAGACTGAGCGGCTATTACACCAGCAGATTCGCCTTGTTGAACCATTTTACCTGTAGCAAGGTTACGTCCGTAACACTTGGAACAAATACCTTTTTTGGCTTCACAAGTAAGTGGTGAACGTACTTCAACACTTTCAAGAGCAGAAGCTTCAACCGCATCAGCGTGAGCATCTAAAATCTCTTCGCCAGCAGGAATTAGTACATCTCCTGTTAACGGATCAATAACATCATGAAGTGCAACACGACCTGAAATACGATCTCCAAGTGATTCAGTAATTTCCTCATTTTTCTTTAAGGCAGAAACACTCAGTCCTCGTAGTGTACCACAATCAACAGAGTTAACAATAACATCTTGAGCGACATCATGTAAACGACGTGTTAGGTAACCAGCATCGGCTGTTTTAAGTGCCGTATCCGCAAGGCCTTTTCGCGCACCGTGAGTTGAGATAAAGTATTCAAGAATTGAAAGCCCCTCTTTAAAGTTAGAAAGAATTGGGTTTTCAATAATCTCTCCTCCTCCTGCATTCGACTTTTTAGGCTTCGCCATCAAACCACGCATTCCCGTCAACTGACGAATTTGCTCTTTAGATCCACGTGCACCTGAATCTAACATCATAAATACCGAGTTGAATCCTTGCTGATCTTCGCTAATACGCTTCATGGCAAGTTCCGTCAATGTGGCGTTAGTTGATGTCCAAATATCAATAACCTGATTATAACGTTCGTTGTTTGTTATAAGTCCCATGTTATAGTTGGCAATAATACCATCTACTTGCTCATTGGCCTCATCGATCAATTCAACTTTTTCCTTTGGAATAATGATATCTCCCAAACTAAAGGATAAACCGCCTTTGAATGCAAAGGAGAAGCCCATCTCTTTAATTTTATCTAAGAAGTCAGCAGTTTCAGGAACGCTAGTTACTTTAAGAATGTTACCAATAATTCCACGAAGGGATTTTTTGGTTAGCACCTGATTAATAAATCCAGCTTTTTCAGGAACATGTTGGTTAAATAAGATTCGCCCTACCGTCGTGTCAATAATTTGATAAACCAATTCACCAGCATCATTAAAGTCCTTAGCACGGATTTTAACAGTTGCATTAAGGTCAACTTTACCTTCATTGAAAGCAATATTTACCTCATCGGCACTATAGAATGTCAAACCTTCACCCTTCACCTTATTGTCTTTGGTAGACACTCTGGCTTTGGTCATATAATACAATCCAAGAACCATGTCTTGAGAAGGTACTATAATCGGGGAGCCATTGGCTGGGTTTAAAATGTTATGTGAAGCCAACATCAATAATTGTGACTCCAAAATAGCTTCAGGTCCTAATGGCAAGTGAACCGCCATTTGATCCCCATCAAAATCGGCATTAAATGCCGTACACGCTAGTGGGTGAAGTTGAATTGCTTTTCCTTCAATCAACTTTGGCTGAAATGCCTGAATACCCAAACGGTGTAAGGTGGGGGCCCGGTTTAACAATACAGGATGTCCTTTTAGTACATTTTCTAAAATATCCCATACAACAGGCTCACGCTTGTCTATAATTTTCTTGGCAGATTTTACTGTTTTCACAATACCACGCTCAATAAGCTTACGTATAATAAACGGCTTGTAAAGCTCAGCAGCCATATTTTTTGGCAACCCACATTCGAACAATTTCAACTCAGGTCCAACAACAATTACCGAACGTGCAGAGTAATCTACTCGTTTTCCAAGTAAGTTTTGACGGAAACGTCCTTGCTTCCCTTTAAGTGAATCGGAAAGAGATTTTAGTGGACGGTTGGCATCTGTTTTTACAGCTGACGATTTACGTGTGTTATCAAACAATGAATCAACAGATTCTTGTAACATACGCTTCTCGTTACGCAAAATTACTTCTGGTGCCTTAATCTCTAACAAACGCTTTAAACGATTGTTACGGATAATCACACGACGGTATAAATCATTTAAATCTGAAGTAGCAAAACGCCCGCCATCTAAAGGTACTAATGGGCGAAGTTCTGGTGGAATCACCGGTACTACCTTCATTATCATCCACTCAGGACGATTTTCACGATTTTTATTTGCATCACGGAAAGCCTCAACAACTTGTAAGCGCTTAAGGGCTTCTGTCTTGCGTTGTTTAGATGTTTCGTTATTCGCTTTGTCGCGTAATTGATAAGACAATTCGTCTAAATCGATACGGTTTAATATTTCAATCAAACACTCAGCACCCATTTTTGCGATGAACTTATTTGGATCGCTATCTTCTAAGTATTGATTTTCTTGAGGAAGTTTCTCCATGATGTTCAAATACTCTTCTTCCGTAAGGAAGTCCATTTTCTGAACAGGTTCACCTTCTTCATTAGTTGCAATACCTGGCTGAATAACTACATAACGTTCGTAGTAGATAATCATATCCAATTTCTTGGAAGGTAGGCCAAGTAAATACCCAATTTTGTTTGGCAACGAGCGGAAGTACCAAATATGTGCTACAGGTACTACCAGACTAATGTGCCCAACGCGGTCACGTCGTACTTTTTTCTCGGTTACCTCTACCCCACAGCGGTCACAAACAATCCCCTTATAGCGGATACGCTTGTATTTTCCACAGGCGCATTCAAAGTCCTTTACAGGGCCAAAAATACGCTCACAAAATAAGCCATCACGCTCAGGTTTGTGGGTACGGTAGTTGATTGTTTCCGGTTTTAGCACCTCACCCTTAGATGCGGCTAAAATGATCTCCGGTGAAGAAAGACCAATGGAAATTTTATTGAAACTCTTTTGTTGTTGTATTTCGTTTATACGTGCCATGTCAATACTTTTATTATTCTTCTAATCGAATATCAAGGCCAAGACCTTTAAGTTCGTGCATCAATACATTAAAGGATTCTGGAAGACCAGGCTTAGGCATGGCTTCCCCTTTCACAATTGACTCGTATGTTTTCGCTCGACCAATAACGTCGTCGGATTTTACGGTCAAGATTTCTTGTAAGGTACTGGAAGCACCATATGCTTCTAGTGCCCAAACCTCCATCTCTCCAAATCGTTGTCCACCAAACTGTGCCTTACCACCCAACGGCTGTTGAGTAATTAGAGAGTACGGTCCAATCGATCTTGAGTGCATTTTATCATCTACCATGTGACCCAGTTTTAACATATAAATCACACCAACGGTTGCTGGTTGATCAAATCGTTGTCCTGTTCCGCCATCGTATAGATAGGTATGTCCAAATTGCGGTACTCCTGCTTCAGCAGTGAGTTCATCAATTTGCGCATTGGTTGCACCGTCAAAAATTGGAGTAGCATATGTTTTCCCCATTTTTTGTCCTGCCCATCCAAGTACAGTTTCATAAATCTGTCCTATGTTCATTCGCGATGGTACACCTAGAGGATTAAGTACGATATCTACAGGAGTCCCATCTTCTAAGAATGGCATGTCTTCCTGACGCACAATACGTGCGACAATACCTTTGTTTCCGTGACGACCAGCCATCTTATCTCCAACTTTAAGCTTACGCTTTTTGGCGATATAAACTTTGGCTAGTTTTAAAATTCCAGCAGGAAGTTCGTCTCCGACAGAAATAGTAAACTTGTGACGACGTAATGCTCCTTGTAAGTCATTTTCTTTGATCTTATAGTTGTGCATCAAGTCATTAACCAAGCTATTAACGCGCTTGTCAACAGTCCAATCCGAATTAACAAGGTGTGCATAGTCATCAACTGAGTTAAGCATTTTAAGCGTAAACTTTTTACCTTTAGGCATAACCTCCTCGCCTAAGTCGTTATGAACGCCTTGACAGGTTTTACCGCTAAGAATAGAGAAGAGTTTTTCTATCAAAGTTGATTTAAGTTGTTCAAACTTAACATCATACTTATCTTCAAGTTCAACAATTGCTTCCTTATCTTGAGAGCGTTTGCGCTTATCTTTCAGGATACGAGTAAAAAGTTTTTTATCTATAACTACCCCATTTAACGAAGGTGAGGCTTTTAAAGAAGCATCTTTTACATCTCCTGCCTTATCTCCAAAAATAGCACGTAGTAGTTTTTCCTCTGGAGTTGGGTCAGATTCTCCTTTTGGTGTAATCTTACCAATTAGAATATCTCCTGCATTAACTTCAGCACCTACACGAATCATTCCGTTTTCATCTAGATCTTTTGTAGCCTCTTCAGAAACGTTTGGAATATCGTTGGTCAATTCTTCTTTACCCAATTTGGTATCACGAACTTCTAATGAATACTCATCAATGTGAATTGAAGTAAAAATGTCATCGCGTACAACTTTTTCAGATATCACTATCGCATCTTCAAAGTTATACCCTTTCCATGGCATAAAGGCCACTTTAAGGTTTCGCCCAAGGGCTAGCTCTCCATTTTCAGTTGCATAACCTTGACATAATACTTGACCTTTTGTAACACGGTCTCCAATAGAAACAATGGGTTTTAGGTTGATACATGTACCTTGGTTAGTTTTGCGGAACTTGATTAAGTTATAAGACTTCTCATCTGAATCAAAAGAAACAAGTTGCTCATCATCAGACATGTCATACTTAATCGTAATTTTCTCAGCATCAACATAGATGACTTTACCATCTCCTTCAGCGTTTATAAGTACTCGAGAATCGGTAGCAACTTGACGCTCTAAACCTGTACCAACAATTGGTGCTTGTGGACGCAATAATGGAACTGCTTGACGCATCATGTTTGATCCCATCAAGGCACGGTTTGCATCATCATGCTCCAAGAATGGAATTAATGAAGCCGAAATAGAAGCAATTTGGTTCGGTGCTACATCTGTATAATCGACTGCTGTTTTATCTACAACAGGGTAATCTGCTTCAGATCTAGCAATAATTTTATCAGCTAATATCTCGCCAGATTCACTTTTATCGATGTTTGCTTGAGCAAATAGTTTACCTTCCTCTTCCTCGGCAGATAGATATTGTGAAGCAGACATGTCTACAACACCTTCTTCTACTTTGTAGTATGGCGTTTCAATAAATCCTAAATTATTCACTTTAGCGAACACTCCAAGTGAAGAAATAAGTCCAATGTTTGGCCCTTCAGGAGTTTCAATAGGACAAAGCCTTCCGTAATGCGTATAGTGAACATCACGAACCTCAAATCCTGCACGCTCACGAGACAAACCACCTGGTCCTAGTGCAGATAATCTACGCTTGTGCGTAATTTCTGCCAAGGGATTGGTTTGGTCCATAAACTGTGAAAGCTGATTGGTTCCAAAGAAAGAGTTAATAACTGAAGACAGCGTCTTTGCATTAATCAAATCTATTGGAGTAAACACCTCGTTATCACGAACGTTCATACGTTCACGAATGGTTCGTGCCATACGAGATAACCCTACACCAAATTGAGATGAAAGTTGCTCACCTACCGTACGAACACGACGATTGGACAAGTGATCAATATCATCAATTTCAGCTTTTGAGTTAATTAACTCAATCAAATATTTGATGATGGTAATAATATCGTCTTTGGTCAATACTTGTTTGTCCATAGGAATGTCCAAACCAAGTTTTTTATTCATTCTGTAACGCCCAACTTCACCTAGATTGTAGCGTTGATCTGAAAAGAATAATTTGTCGATAATACCACGAGCAGTTTCTTCATCGGGCGGCTCGGCGTTTCGCAGCTGACGATAAATATGCTCAACTGCTTCTTTTTCAGAGTTTGTTGGATCTTTCTGAAGTGTGTTGTGAATAATTGCATAATCTGCCGATTGCAATTCTTCTTTGTGTAACAAAATAGTAGCAGCGTTAGCCTCTAAAATTTGATCGATGTGATCTTTTTCAAGAACAGTGTCACGATCTAAAACAATTTCATTACGTTCAATTGAAACTACCTCACCTGTGTCTTCGTCTACAAAATCTTCAAACCAAGTATTTAAAACACGTGCTGCAAGTTTACGACCAAGCACTTTTTTAAGCCCTGTTTTAGAAACTTTAATTTCTTCGGCAAGGTCAAAAATTTCAAGGATATCCTTGTCACGCTCAAATCCAATAGCACGGAAAAGTGTTGTGACAGGTAATTTTTTCTTTCTATCTATATACGCATACATAACACTATTGATATCAGTAGCAAATTCAATCCATGAACCCTTAAACGGTATGACACGAGCTGAATAAAGTTTAGTACCATTTGCGTGGAACGATTGCCCAAAAAATACTCCAGGTGAACGGTGTAATTGTGACACAACAATTCGTTCAGCACCATTGATAACAAAAGTACCACTTGGAGTCATATAAGGGATTACACCCAAATAAACATCTTGTACTATAGTTTCAAAATCCTCGTGCTCTGGATCAGTACAATATAATTTTAAGCGTGCCTTTAAAGGGACACAATACGTTAGTCCGCGTTCAATACATTCTTGTATGCTGTAACGTGGTGGATCAACAAAGTAATCCAGAAATTCCAATACAAACTGATTCCTAGAGTCAGATATCGGAAAGTTTTCCATAAAGGTGTTGTACAGTCCCTCATTCCCACGCTCATCAGACTTGGTTTCCAATTGGAAAAAGTCTTGAAACGATTTGATTTGAATGTCTAAAAAATCAGGATAGGGTGGAGTACCAATGGCCGAAGCAAAATTGTGTCGGGTTGCGCTTGTGATGTTAGGCATATGGGTTTTTTATTAAAATTATTTGTACTAAGGGCATAAAACACCAAATGGTTTAAGCCTATCCCGGCATTCGGGAAGGCTTAAACCTTAGGTATGGGTCGGGAGCTTAATTACTTAAGCTCAACTTCAGCACCTGCTTCTTCTAAAGAAGATTTAAGTCCTTCCGCTTCGTCTTTTGCTACACCTTCCTTAATTGGACTTGGTGCATTGTCTACAAGCTCTTTGGCTTCCTTAAGACCAAGACCAGTAAGTTCTTTAACAAGCTTTACTACAGCAAGTTTAGAACCACCAGCGGCTTTAAGGATTACATCAAACTCTGATTTTTCCTCAGCTGCATCACCACCACCGGCAGCAGGTCCAGCTACGGCAACGGCTGCAGCTGCAGGCTCGATTCCGTATTCTTCTTTAAGGATATTGGCCAATTCATTGACCTCTTTTACGGTCAAATTGACCAATTGTTCTGCAAAATCTTTTAAATCTGCCATTTTTGAACTATTTAATTGTGTTTATATTACGTTTTAAGCTTCCTTTTCAGAAAGTGTTTTTATTATTCCAGCAAGGGTACCGCCACCTGATTGAAGGGCAGATACCACGTTTTTCGCAGGAGATTGAAGTAAGGTTATAATCTCACCAATCAATTCATCCTTCGATTTAATGTTTACCAATGCATCCACTTGGTCGTCACCTAAATAAACAGCTTCCTCAATGAAAGCTCCTTTTAAAATAGGCTTATCCGATTTTTTGCGGAATTCTTTAATCAGCTTTGCAGGTGCATTACCTGCTTCTGAAAACATCATGGCAGTATTTCCAACCAAGACAGAGGATAAATCTCCAAAATCTCTATCAGAAGCTTCCATGGCTTTGGCTAACAACGTATTTTTTACAACCTCCATTTTAATATTTGCCTTAAAACAGGCACGTCTTAGTTTGGAAGTAGTCTCAGCGTTTAGTCCAGAGGCATCTGTTAAATAGATGTTTGTACTGTCTGCGAGCTGAGCAGTTAACTGCTCAATTACGATTGCTTTTTCTTCTCGTGTCATATATATTGTTCGCTATTCGGCTATCGCCTTAGAATCTAAGAGAATGCTTGGGCTCATCGTACTAGACAAGGCAATACTTTTAATGTATATACCTTTAGAAGATGACGGCTTAAGCTTAACAAGTGTTTGCAACAATTCATTGGCATTGTCTTTTATTTTATCTACATCAAAAGATGCCTTTCCAATAGAAGCATGCACAATTCCTGTCTTATCCACTTTAAAGTCAATTTTCCCTGCTTTAATCTCAGTGATAGCTTTTGCAACATCCATAGTTACCGTACCAGTCTTGGGGTTTGGCATTAATCCTCTAGGACCTAAAACACGTCCTAAGGGGCCTAATTTACCCATTACACTTGGCATGGTGATGATAACATCAACGTCTGTCCAACCATCTTTGATTTTTTGCAAATACTCATCTAGCCCTACAAAATCAGCTCCAGCTTCTTGAGCTTCGGCTTCTTTATCGGGTGTAACTAGAGCTAAAACTCGAACGTCTTTTCCTGTACCGTGCGGAAGAGTAACAACACCACGTACCATTTGATCGGCTTTACGTGGGTCAACTCCTAAACGAACGGCTAAGTCTATAGACTCATCGAATTTAGAACTAGCGATTTCCTTTACCAACGCGGATGCATCCTGTACTGAATACAGTTTAGTCCGGTCTATTTTACTGAGCGATTCTTTACGCTTTTTTGTAATTTTTCCCATGGTTCGCTTAAATTAAAAAGGAGGTGTTCCTTTAACGGTAAAACCCATTGATCTTGCGGTTCCAGCTATCATTTTCATAGCAGACTCAACCGTAAATGCATTTAAATCTTGCATTTTGTCTTCCGCAATAGTTCGCACTTGTTCCCAAGAAACACTTGCTACCTTACTACGGTTAGGTTCACCGGATCCCTTTTTTACCTTAGCGGCCTCTATCAGTTGAACGGCTGCAGGTGGCGTTTTTACAACAAAGTCAAAAGACTTATCAGTAAACACAGAAATAACCACTGGAAGTACTTTTCCAGCTTTATCTTGGGTTCTAGCGTTAAATTGCTTACAGAACTCCATGATATTTACTCCTGCGGCTCCCAGAGCGGGTCCAACCGGCGGCGATGGATTCGCGGCGCCTCCCCTAACTTGTAGTTTTACTACTTTACTTACTTCTTTAGCCATTTTTAAATTAACTCTAAATTAATGATCATTACACTAGTGGAAGCTATGTAACAATCGTGTGCGTAACACTCAAACTTTTTCTACCTGCATGTAAGAAAGCTCTAGTGGCGTTTTTCTTCCGAAAATTTTCACCATCACTTCCAACTTGCGTTTTTCTTCATTTACTTTTTCAATAGTTCCATTAAAACCGTTGAATGGACCATCGATAACTTTGATAGTTTCACCAATCTTGAATGGAATAACAATATTTTCAGATTGAACGGAGAGTTCGTCTACTTTACCAAGCATACGGTTTACTTCAGATAAACGAAGTGGGACAGGGTCGCCACCTTTTGTTTCACCCAAAAAACCAATAACGTTAGTGATAGAACGAATGATGTGAGGCACTTCACCTGAAAGGTTTGCCTTTATCATAATGTACCCTGGGAAATAGTTGCGTTCTTTGCTAACTTTTTTACCGTTACGGATTTGAATAACTTTTTCTGTAGGAACAAGAACTTCTTCTACAAAATCAGATAAACCTAGTCGTGCAATATCAGACTCGATATAGGATTTTATTTTATTCTCTTGCCCGCTAACTGCGCGTACAACATACCATTTTTTAACTTCCGTTTCTGTTGTCATAATTAGCTTATTAATTGGAAGTAAAATTTCACAACACGAGAAAGAACTGAGTCAGCACCCCAAATAGCTAGTGAAAAAATGATGGAAAAGACAACAACTACAATAGTATGGCGCATCAAATCAGATTGAGGCGTCCAAGAAACGTGGTTTTTTAATTCCGAAAAAGCGTCCTTTATGTATGTTATCATTGCCATAATTATTCTCCTTGCACGGGTTGAGAGGCTCGAACTCCCGACACCTGGTTTTGGAGACCAGTGCTCTACCAACTGAGCTAAACCCGTCTCTGTTGGTGCACGGTTCCACCGTTAGGGGTCTGTACACCCGTAAAGCGCAACAAAAGGCACTGCTGCTGCAGCACCTTTGAAGCACAAAACGTTGGTTAATTAATCTAAAATTTCTGTTACCTGACCTGCACCTACTGTACGACCACCTTCGCGAATTGCGAAACGAAGTCCAAGGTTAAGTGCAATAGGTTGAATCAAATCAACCGTTATTGTCAAGTTGTCACCAGGCATTACCATTTCTACTCCATCAGGAAGTACAATGTTACCAGTAACATCTGTTGTACGTACGTAAAACTGCGGACGGTAATTGTTGTGGAATGGCGTGTGACGTCCACCCTCTTCTTTTTTCAAGATATACACCTCAGCTTTAAACTTAGCGTGTGGAGTTACAGAACCTTGCTTACAAATTACCATTCCTCGTTTAATGTCTGTTTTTTCAATACCACGAAGTAGGATACCTACGTTATCTCCAGCTTCTCCACGGTCAAGAATTTTACGAAACATCTCAACACCTGTAATAGTAGATACAAGTTTTTCAGCACCCATACCGATAATATCAACAGAATCACCAGTGTTGGCAACACCTGTTTCAATACGACCTGTAGCAACAGTACCACGACCAGTAATTGAGAATACATCTTCAATAGGCATTAAGAAATCTTTTTCGACATCACGTTTTGGAAGTTCAATCCACGAGTCAACTTCTTCCATTAATTTCATAACAGAATCAACCCATTTTTGTTCTCCGTTTAATGCACCAAGTGCAGAACCAAGAATAACAGGTCCGTTATCTCCGTCATAATCGTAGAAAGATAGCAACTCACGTACTTCCATTTCAACAAGCTCTAGTAGCTCTTCGTCGTCTACCATATCTGCTTTGTTAAGAAATACTACAATTCTTGGAATACCTACCTGACGACCCAAAAGGATGTGCTCACGTGTTTGTGGCATTGGTCCATCAGTTGCAGCAACAACAAGAATAGCACCGTCCATTTGGGCAGCACCTGTTACCATGTTTTTTACATAATCGGCGTGACCAGGACAGTCTACGTGTGCGTAGTGACGGTTAGCCGTTTGATATTCTACGTGTGAGGTATTAATCGTAATTCCTCGTTCTTTTTCTTCAGGAGCGTTATCAATTTGATCAAAGCTTTTCGCTTCAGACAAACCTGCATCCGCTAAAACTTTTGTGATTGCAGCTGTTAACGTTGTTTTCCCGTGATCAACGTGTCCAATGGTACCGATATTAAGGTGTGGTTTGGACCGATCAAAAGTTTCTTTAGCCATAATAGTGTACGTTTATTCTTTTAAAATGAGCGCAAATATAATCTTTTCCTGTTTCAAAAACATGTTTAAATAAAAAAATCTGTGGTTTTTTTGTACATTTAAGTAAACCTTAAATCAAAACTCATGAAAACTAAAACAATTAACATCTTAAGTTTACTTGCCGCAATCGGAATGATTGGTGGCGGAATTTCGGCTATTTATAATGAAGATCATCTAGTTATTGCAATAGGTATCTATTTTATTGCTAAAGGACTATTTGTGTTTTCGTTAGTGAAAAGCTTACAAAAAAAATGTTGTGACTGCTGTTCAACGAAATAAGATTAATTGTTAAATATTAAAACAAAAAACCCGCTATTAAGCGGGTTTCTTTTGCTTTTTAAACGAACTAACGAGTAACAGTAACCGTTGTTGGATTGTATAGCCCAAAAGTAAGAGCATTAATTACCCCATCCACAAAAGAATGCTCGTTTTTAATGGTATAATCTTTTGCCCCTTTGGCTAGTGCCTTATGATCAGGAGTTTCTCCAGAAGCTAGGCCATAAATAAAATTATGTTGTTTTGCTTTTTCCGACATTCCAGACTTTGCTCCATCACCAACAGTATAGGTATGAACATAACATGAAGTAAAGAAAAAGGATGCAATTATTAAGAAGGTTATTTTTTTCATAATATTTAGATTTAGTGAATACCAAATATAATTAAAAAAGAGTATTATAAAAATTGAATTACTTTTTTAAAAAGGGATAGGCCCTTTTTAACTGTAACAAGTACATTCCCGATTTAAGAGATTTTACGTCAATTTCTTGATTATTCGCTACAACTCCACTCTGAATCTCAGTTCCTAAAATAGTATATATTCGATATGGTTGTGACTTGGTTAATCCTTTCACATGTATAATGGATGAAACAGGATTTGGAAAAATATTTATTGCTGGGTTTTTTTCTGAAACCGAAATACCCAGATTAGCTTCTGTGGAACGTTCGTAACTAAATCCTGCGCCTTGTGAGCGAGTGCCCCATGCCAACATTTTAAGATCGATGTAAATATCGTCTGTAATAAGGTGAAGAACGTAATTTCTTCCGACCATATCCTTTACTCTCACAGCCCCAGAAGAAGCTGTAGGTGCTGCACTTTTAAAGTCTGTAAATGTAAGCGTATTAATATCGGCTGTAGTTCCTTCAGCCCACTCTGTGTCCAAAGGACTATTATATCCATCAGTGGGAGCAGCGGTTTGTATAATTGCATTGTAGAGAACGTTCTCGTTGCTACGGGCTAGGCGTACAATATCCGTTATACCGTCTTGATTAGCTTCTAGATTGCCATTGCTATTATTGGCTTTAGTGAACGTAACCTTAGGTCCAGTCCATATTGTTTGTGCGTTAATCAAATTTGTGATTAAAAGAAAAAGATAAAATACACGCATAAAATTTAAATAAATAAGCAGATAAAAGAAACTTGAGTTAAGAGCCAATGTCGAGATTTGAACTCGAGACCTCTTCCTTACCAAGGAAACGCTCTACCCCTGAGCTACATCGGCTTTAGGTGAGCGGGAGACCGGGTTCGAACCGGCGACATTCAGCTTGGAAGGCTGACGCTCTACCAACTGAGCTACTCCCGCATAGGTACCAAAAGGTAAGTGGGGAGAGCAGGATTCGAACCTGCGAAGGTAAAAACCAACAGATTTACAGTCTGTCCTCGTTGGCCGCTTGAGTATCTCCCCTATGACAAAGAACAAAACACACCATAATTAAGGTGTATTTGTTAAAAGAGCCGATGGAGGGACTCGAACCCACGACCTGCTGATTACAAATCAGCTGCTCTAGCCAGCTGAGCTACATCGGCTTCTACTCCCTTTCGGAAGCGGATGCAAATGTAACAATTAATTTATTTGGCTTCAAAAAAATTAGACTCCATTTTGGAAAGAACGCAATTGTTTTTCTTTCCTTCGTATAAGCAGGCGTTCAACAGCGTTAGAAGCCATATCAATTGCCTCTTCAAAAGAAGAACTTTCTTTTTTCACAACAAATGTATCTCCAGGAACTTGTATTTTAATCTCAACTTGTTTTCTTTTTTTATGCGAGGAATTTTCTAGTTTCATGTAAAAATCGGTTGATAAAATTTTGGAATAAAAATGTTGATATTTATCAATGCGTTTTGAAATGTAGTCTTTTAAAGTTGTTTTTATAGAGAAATTAATTGCTTGTACGTTACGTCGCATGGCATTCGTATTTAAAAAGTAAATAATGTGAACTTGGAGTCGCGAATTACTTCTTTGCCCTAGGATGTGCAGCGCGATAAGCGTCTTGCAATTTGGGCAACTGAATTTTGGTGTATTCTTGTGTTGCTGCCAAGCTTTCGTGACCAAGGACTTCTTTGACCACGTTAATGTCTGCACCTGCATCCAACATATGTGTTGCAAAACTATGTCGCAGCACATGGGGTGAGGTGTGTATCTTATTTGATACTCCTCTAAAGTACGTTTTTACTAAACGATATACAAATGTAGGATACAATTTATCGCCTTTATTGGTGACTAAAAGGTGGTTATGAGCCAGAGCTAGTCCCAAAGCATTGCGTTGCTCATAGTACTGCTTAAGTCTTAAAACAAACGAAGGGATCAGGGGGACAATACGCTCTTTATTTCGCTTACCTAATACACGGATTTGTTGCTGAGCCCAATCAATATCTGTAGTTTTTAAGCCGATGAGCTCGGCTTGTCTTATTCCAGTTGAATACAACAATTCAATAACGGTACTATCACGTAGTCCTGGAAAAGTAGATGTGTCAATTCTATTTAACACATCTTCAATCTCATTAATTCCAAAAGGAACTATAAAACGCTTTTTGGATTTTAATGATTTATGTTGTTCTAATGGGTGAATTTTTACAACACTTGTTGTCATTAAATAATTATAAAAAGAGTTTAATGCCGCACATTTTCTGTTAATACTTCGCGTTGTTAAGCCTTGCTTCGAAAGCACAACAATATAGTCACGAACATTTGTATAAATGACTTTAGTTAGTGGAATAGAAACGACATCTGTACAATATGCACGAAAGTCATCTATATCCTTCTTATATGCAACAAGGGTATGTCTGGAAAAATTTTTCTCAGATTCTAAATAACGAAGAAATGCCAAAACATTGTCCATATGGACAAGGTAAGGAATTAATTTTCTTCTTGGTCGCGAAGGTTCTGAATATACGCTGCCTTTTGAACTTGCGCGCGTCTAGAAATTGAGGGCTTAGTAAACGTTTGACGTTCACGTAGCTGACGCATGGTTCCTGTTTTATCAAACTTACGTTTGAAACGCTTTAGTGCGCGATCGATATTTTCACCGTCTTTAATTGGAATAATTAGCATGTATCGTACCTCCTCTCTTTATGATTAGGGTGCAAATATAAGTGTATTTTCTAAGAACCTACAAGGTTACTTTAAAATTTGTTTAGCAATAACGACTTTTTGTATTTCTGAAGTGCCCTCACCAATGGTACACAGCTTAGAATCACGGTAAAATTTCTCTACAGGAAAGTCTTTAGAATACCCATATCCACCAAAAATCTGAACAGCCTCATTGGCAATTCGCACACATGCTTCGGAAGCATACAGCTTACACATGGCACTAATTTTAGTCATGGGACGTTCAATGTTTTTCTCATAACATGCTTTATGCATAAGCAACTCAGACGCTTCTATTTCAGTAGCCATCTGAGCAAGCTTAAACGATATCCCCTGAAATGAGCTAATCGGTTTTCCAAACTGAACACGTTCAGCAGAATACTTTAGTGCAGCTTCATATGCCCCTCGAGCAATGCCAAGAGAAAGTGCTGCAATTGAAATACGACCACCATCAAGTATTTTCATAGATTGGATAAACCCATCTCCAACAGGCCCCAAGCGATTTTCATCCGGAATACGACATTCATCAAAAACAAGTTCGGCAGTTTCCGAGGCACGCATACCCAATTTATTTTCTTTTTTACCTGCACTAAATCCGGGTGTGCCTCGCTCAACGACAAAAGCTGTCATCCCGCGACTATCCCCTTTTTCACCTGTCCGAACGACTACTACAGCAACATCGCCGCTGCTGCCGTGTGTGATGAAATTTTTGGTTCCATTAAGAACCCATTCATCGCCATCAGGGATTGCAGTAGAAAGCATGCCTCCAGCATCAGACCCCGTGTTGTGCTCTGTAAGACCCCAAGCACCTATCCATTCTCCAGAAGCAAGTCTTGGAAGCCAGCGTTGTTTTTGATCCTCGGAACCAAATTGAAGAATATGATTCGTGCACAATGAGTTGTGCGCAGCAATAGATAGCCCTATAGAGGGATCTACTTTAGAAATTTGTTCAATAATCGCAGTGTATTCAAAATACCCTAACCCAGAACCACCATAGTGTTCAGGTACTAAAACACCCATAAACCCCATGTTCCCTGCACTGTGTAATAAGTCTTTTGGGAAAAACTGTCGCTCATCCCAATCCATAACATGTGGAGCGATTTGTTGGATTGCAAAATCTCGTGCAGCATTACGAACCATTTCATGTGTTTCACCTAAGTCAAATACAGGCCCTGTTTGTACTTTTGTTTCCATAGCTAGTCAAAGGACAAATATAACGATAATCTTGCTCTTTTAATTGAATCTAACGGCTGAATATGACTTAGATCTGACCAAGAATTAAGTTGGTCGATTTGTGTTCTTACAGCTACGATTCTACTAGCCAATGCCGTATTCAAATAAAAATTTGAAGCCAACTGGGATATGGTTAACCTATTGATGTTTTTCTTTTCAATAACTGGGATACTATCTAAGACAAACGCTTCCCAAACAGCTGATATTGTTTCTGGTGGTATGCCCCAAACATCGTTAAGTTGGTCTTTAACCATAAAACCTCCCAACTGCCCACGTACAGCAATAATACGGCTGGCAAAAGCCTCTCCTATTCCATGTATTTTTTTCAGCTCGTCTTTAGTCGCTCCGTTAAATTCTTTTTTGCTTTTTACCCTAGGCTTATACTTTTTAACTGTTTGTGGAATTGGTAATTTCAAGTAAGGTTGAATGCGTTTAATTTCAGTCTCTGACATTTGAGTTAATTGCTTAAAAACAAGCAAAGATTGGATGTAATTTCCTTGTTTACGATACGCTCTAATTCGATAAACGGCATCCATGGAAATTCCAAGTTGATAGGCTTTGAAATCCGTAATATAATTTGGATTAAATGGATAAATGGTGTCTTTCGAAGTCGAGTCAGTCTGAATAATTAGCGAATCAATTACTTTTTGAGAAAGTGAATCTATAACGATAGCGTAAGAATCTTTTGACGCTTGTATTGGAAGGTATGTTAAGCCAATGTGCATAACAAAAAACAGCGCAAACGTCCACAATATGCCTCGCCGTTGCGTTTTAGTAGGGCTGCGAAAAGAAGTAAACCTTTTCACATCATAAAATTAGGCTTTAGTACGAATTGCAGTGAGGTATCGAGTAAGTTCTTTTTTGACAACTGGAAACAAAAAATAGAGTCCAATCATATTAGGAAACACCATCGCAAATATCATCGCATCTGAAAATGCCCAAATCGAATCCATACTTGCGGCAGAACCAATTACAATAAACATCAAAAAGAGTAACTTATATGTCATATCTGCCCGTCTACCCCTTCCAAAAAGAAATTTCCAAGATTGGATGCCGTAGTAAGACCATGAAATCATGGTAGAAATAGCAAACAAAAAAACAGCTATAGTTAAAAATAAATCAGAAAAAGGAATGTACTGCTCAAAGGCCTTTGACGTTATCCCAGCTCCTTCATAAAGACTTCCATCAATCAAAACCTTTCCACTTACATCTTCATAAACAACACCATCAATTTCAAGACTGTAGCTACCATCGTTTTGTTCAACGGCGTTTTCATATTTAGACAAATCTCCGTAGGCAAACTTATTTTGACTATTAAAGGTAATAATTACAAGTGCTGTCATAGTACAAATCACTACTGTGTCAATAAATGGCTCAAGTAAGGCAACAAGGCCCTCAGATGCAGGATATTTAGTTTTTACTGCTGCATGTGCAATTGATGCTGAACCTGCACCAGCCTCATTGGAAAAGGCTGCTCTTTTAAATCCAACCATTAAGACGCCAATAACACCACCTACTCCTATGGCCTTTGGATTGAATGCTTCAGAAACTATTAAAGAAATGGCATCATCAATAAAGTTAAAATTCACTCCCAAAATATACACACAAGCAATGAAATATAGAATTGCCATTAAAGGGACTACACGTTCGGTAACAGAAGCAATTCTCTTAATACCCCCAATAATAATCAATCCGACTAGCGCAGCCATTATCAATCCAATTATAGCGCCCGCACTTGTGCTTTCTAGTCCCATAAGTTGTTTTAACACTACCGTTGCCTGGTTAGATTGAGCTGCATTGCCACCTCCAAAAGAACCACCTATACAACAGACAGCAAAAATAATTGCAGTTATTTGACCAAGTTTTTTAAAACCTTTATCGCTTAATCCCTTTTTAAGATAATACATGGGACCACCATAAACAGTACCGTCTTCTCCAACATCTCTGTATTTGACACCTAAAGTACACTCGACAAACTTAGTTGACATCCCAATAAGCCCACAAACAATCATCCAGAACGTCGCACCGGGTCCTCCAAGTGCAATGGCTAATGCTACACCAGCGATATTTCCATTACCCACCGTTCCAGATACAGCCGTGGCCAGTGCTTGAAAATGGCTAACCTCACCCTCTTTGCTTTCATCTTTTATAGTCCCCACAACATCACCATGAGCAACATTTACACTTGGTTTATCCACAGACTCATGATGGTCTATATCATCATATTTTCCACGCACTATTTTTATAGCTAAAGGGAAGCGTCGAATATTGATAAATCCAAAATAAAACGTAAAAAACAACGCACTTCCTACCAATAAATAAATAACAAATGGATTTCCCCCTATTTCGAAGAAAACAACCTCTGAAAAAAAGTCAGATATAGGTTTAAACGCTTCATTGATGCGTTCATCAATCCCCTTTTTTGGGGTTTGCGCCACTAAAGGAAGGCAAAAAAAGGATAGAGAAAATGCAACAAAATATTTCATAGAATATAGATTAATTAGAGATCGAACACAGACGAGCGTTTAGCAAATAGGAAATCTTTCATTTTGAGCCAAAAGGCAAGTACTAAATATAAGGCAAAGCCGACCCCCAATGAGAAAAAACTAATATAAATAAAAAAAATACGAACATTTTTAGCCTTCATGCCTAATCGTTCGGCAAGGCGTGAGCAAACCTCAAACCCTCGTTTTTCAAAAAAATAGCGTGTTTCGTGGAGCAAACTCATTAAGCAAAAGTAATCAAAGATTTAAGAGTTGGTGTCCAATCGCACATTGGAGACATCTTTTGGGCGTGCAATAAGTCGTTTTTAATTGAATACAAGCTTGGCTTTCTAAGGCATCCTGAACTTCACATCCAAGTTGAGCAAACCCGTTTGTATAATTATTTTTTTCAGGGGGTAATTGACGTACCCAATCCAAAACCTTATCCTTTTTTGAATTTCCCAAATAACTGTAATAATGAAAAAGGAAAGGAAAAATGGTATTGAGCATCAAAAGCTGCTTAAAAGACTTCGTCAATCTGTGAGTCCTTTTTTTTGAAGGCGTATTGAAATTGTAGTGCGTTTCCCAAAATACACTTGTTTTTGCATCAATTATCGCATAAAAATCCTCCAAACTATTTGCCTCTAGCACTCTATTAAATATACGGGGTTGATTATGCAAAAGACTTGCAAATTGTGATAAACGAATCGTGGGGAAATTTGGAGGACGTAATCTAAAAAATTTAACTTTTTCAGGGATTGGGTTAAGTTTAAATTTATGTTGTAAATAGGTGTATTCATTTTTTAGTGTATTGAAAAATCTGCTTGAACTTGGCTCATCTAAAAGACGTGCTTGTCCCATAAAAAGTGCTTCTAATGATATTAATTCAGTGTTACGCATAACCACATTCCAAGGGATCGAAAGGGCTATTTGCGCAAATAACATTCCGTTAAACTGGAGTCCAAACCCTTTAGCAAGCGCAACAAAAAAAGCAGCTTCCCAGTTATTCTTAGAAAGAGAAAGCCAGCTTTGAAATAAACTTGTTTTTTCCACAAGGCGCTCTACATATAAACGATCCCAAAATTGATGAAGTACAACCTTAGAAACCTTATGAAACTCGTCGGCGCATAAAATCCATTTTCCCTTTTGTGACGTCCATTTTTCATGCTTTTCAATTAGGGGTTTTGAAGCGAAATCGGAAAGAGATAAAGTTGGCATGGGCTGTTGACTTGCGTCATATACGGGAATATCATCATCCCAAACAACATGTAAAATTACATTATCATAAGCTGTGTCATGTTGGTGCTGATGACTAAACCAATCTGACGCACGAACATGAATCTCGACATGTCCTACCCATAAGGTTGAATCAATTTGGATGTGTGCTTCAAAGAAGTCAGGACCTGCTAATGGGTTTTCATGTCCGGGCTTAACAACAACAAGTTTTCTGCCGTCCGTTGTAAGTAAAGGGGAACGACAAAAATTTTGTGTTTTCCATATGTAGGCGAGCAGTTTTTCGCGCACCGCAAAAAAGAATTACTCCTCCAAATCGTCCTCCCAAGCAAGGACGCCACCTTCAAGATTATATACTGTTTCAAATCCCATTTGACCCATAAGCTGACAGGCTTGTCCGCTACGAGCACCAGATCGACAATAAACAAAATACGCTTTGGATGTGTCGAGCGCTTCAATGGATGCTAAAAATTCAGCCCCTCCGCGAATGTCAAGATTTATTGCACCTGCAATATAGCCGCTTTCAAATTCTTCCTCGGTGCGTACATCAAGGATTACAGCTTCTGGTGTTTGACTGTGCAATTCAGCCCACTCGGTTGGAGATAGTTCGTTCATAGGGATTCGTTTTTTTGGTGAAGACATGCACGAGACTGTTAACATTAAAACAATTACAATCCTAAGCATGTTCTTACATTTTCAACAACAAATATATATTATTCAAAAATAAATCATACATTTGTACCAACAATAGTTGTTATAACAATGATTAGTCGAAAAGTATTAGTAGCATTGATGCAAGCCGGAAATGATGTAACTGAAGATATTAACACAACAGTTCAACAATTCGGGTTGAGTATTCAACAATTTAATGTTCTGCGTATACTGCGGGGAAGAAAGGGTGAAGCTGCTTCGTTAGAATGTGTTACCAATGAAATGATACACAGAATGAGTAATACTTCAAGACTTGTGGACCGATTGATAGAAAAACGATTGGTAACCCGTAAAACTTGTGAAAATAACAGGCGAAAAGTGGAGATTTTTATTACAAAAAATGGTCTTACAATGTTGGAAGAAATTGAACCTGTTTTGGAGGCTATTGAAAAAAAGCTCACTAAAAATTTAAGCGAGACTGAAAAAAAACAACTATTCGAATTAATAACAAAATTTAAAACGAAAAATTAATATTAAATCAATAAAAATGAAAAACAAAAATATATTTATACTACTGGCAATAGCCTTAACAACCTTAAACGTACAAGCACAAAAAAGGGCCATAGAAAATGGTGTAATTGAATGGAAAGGGTCTAAAATAACAACAGACTCACACGAAGGAACTATCGCTATTAGTGAAGGTAGTTTACAATTTAACGGCGCCACATTGACAAGTGGTTCAATTACTGTGGACATGAACACTATTGTATGTACCGATCTTTCAGGGAAATATGCTGACAAACTTGTAGGCCATTTAAAATCCGATGATTTTTTTGGTGTCGCTGAGCACCCCAAGGCAAGCCTAGTGTTTACATCAGCTGTACCTACACAAGGTGGATATAAAGTTACTGGGGACTTTACCATTCGTGGCATTACCCATCCAGAAACATTTATTCTAAAATTGGATGAGAGTTCTGCAACTACATCATTAGAAATCGATCGATCTAAGTACGATGTGAAATTTCACTCTGGAAGCTTCTTTGAAGACTTAGGAGATAAATTAATAAACGACGAATTAGAGCTTCGTGTAAGCTTTACCTACTAAGACTTGTTTTTTTAACAGCTAATTGTTTATATTTGGACAGATGAAAAAACGCATTTTTAATACGCTTTGGTGGAACTCCTAAACAGGGGATGATAAGTGTATTATATTCATACAAGGCTTGTCATAATATGACAAGCCTTTTTTTATTTTTAACCAATGAAGTTTGTACTAAAAACAGATTTAAAAGAAGTCTTGACTGATACCATGACGCCAGTGAACATGTATCTCAAAATAAGAGATTCATATCCGGAAAGCGTGTTGTTAGAAAGCTCAGACTATGGTGCAAACGATAATAGCGTAGCTTATATATGCTTTAATCCCATTGCATCTTTTAAAGTTCACAACAGGGTTATGAGCCAAAAATACCCCGATGGAGCAGTTCAAAAATTAGCAGTCACTAAAGAGGTTTCAGTAGTTGATACACTTGAAACATTTATTTCATGTTTTGAAACAGATATCCCCGAAACACGTTTTTTAAGTAATGGACTATTTGGTTATACTTCTTATGAAGCTGTACAATATTTTGAAGATATTGAATTAACTAAAAAAGAGGGGGATGTAGGTATTCCAGAACTCTATTATGCTTTATATCAAAATATCATTGCTGTAAATGTTTTTAACAACCAGGCAACGCTATTTTCCCATTGTTATGAATGTGAAAGCAACCTTGACGAGATTGAACAACTCCTAAAAGCACCTGCCCGTGATTCTTTCTCATTTGAACGAAAGGGTGAACCCACTTCCAATATGGAGGATGCTGAGTTTGTTGAGCTTGTCAAAAAAGGGATAGGTCATTGCATGCGTGGTGATGTTTTTCAAATTGTTCTTTCCCGTCGATTTTCGCAAGCATTTAAAGGCGATGATTTCACCCTTTATCGGATTCTAAGATCCATAAACCCTTCACCTTATATCTTTTATTTCGATTTTGGTGACTATAAAATATTTGGAAGCTCCCCAGAGGCTCAACTTGTAGTCGATAATGGTAAAGCTGAAATACATCCTATTGCAGGTACTTTTGTTAGAACTGGTAACGATGCCCAAGACGAAGCGCGCGCAGTAGCGTTGGCAAAAGACCTTAAAGAAAATGCTGAACACATGATGTTGGTCGATTTGGCGCGTAACGACCTAAGCCGCCATGGACACAATGTTGTTGTAGAAAAGGATCGTGAAGTGCAATTTTATTCGCATGTGATTCATTTAGTTTCCAAAGTAACTGGACAAAAAAAAGAGGGTACCTCAACAATGCAAATTGTAGCCGATACTTTTCCAGCTGGAACGCTGAGTGGCGCACCAAAGCACAAGGCCATGCAATTAATTGAAGCATACGAAACACGTGACCGAGCTTTTTATGGTGGCGCCATTGGTTTTATCGATTTTAAAGGAAATTATAACCACGCCATAATTATTCGCTCATTTTTGAGCAAAGACAATACATTGCATTATCACGCAGGAGCCGGAGTAGTATCAAAATCAGATCCCGAAAGTGAATTGCAAGAAGTTTACAACAAGCTACGTGCTTTAAACAAAGCTATGGAAAAGGCTGAAAATCACATTTTATGAATATTATAGTCATTGATAATTACGATTCGTTCACCTTTAATTTGGTACATTATTTAGAGGAGCTCAACTGTAAGGTTACGGTAAAACGTAATGATCAGTTTTCGATTGATGAGGTAGCAGCATACGACAAAATCGTGCTTTCCCCTGGCCCTGGAATACCAGATGAAGCAGGTTTATTGAAAGCGGTTATTAAGCAATACGCGAAAATAAAACCCATGCTCGGCGTTTGTCTTGGCCACCAAGCTATCGCTGAAGTATTTGGAGGAACCCTTACCAACCTTTCAACTGTTTTTCACGGAGTGTCTAGCGCCATGACTATACTTAAGGATGATCCTCTTTTTAATGGGCTTCCAAAAGAATTTGAAGTAGGACGCTACCACTCGTGGGTAGTTAACAAGCCCCTACCCGATGGATTTATTCTTTTAGCAGAAGAAGAAAACAACCAAGTAATGGCTTTTAAACACGAAAGCTATCCTGTTTATGGCGTACAGTTTCATCCTGAATCTATATTAACTCCTAACGGAAAACAACTTCTTAAAAATTGGGTTGCTTTATGAAAGAGTTTTTAGCACGTTTGATTATGCACGAAAAGCTGTCGCAACAAGAAGCAAAAGAGGCGTTGCTTCATATTGGAAGTGGTGCGGCTGATCCCTACCACATTACAACGTTTTTGAGTGTTTACATGATGCGAAGCATATCAGTAGATGAACTCGCGGGGTTTAGAGATGCCCTATTGGAACTGTGCATTTCCGTTGATCTATCTGCGTATAACCCTATTGATTTATGTGGAACTGGTGGAGATGGAAAAGACACCTTCAACATATCAACCTTAGCATCGTTTGTTACGGCTGGTGCCGGGGTGCATGTTGCAAAACACGGAAATTACGGAGTTTCTTCTTCGTGTGGGTCAAGCAATGTAATGGAGCACTTGGGTATTAAATTTTCAAATGATGCCGATTTTTTAGAACGCTGTATTGATCAGGCAGGTATTTGTATTTTGCATGCGCCGCTTTTTCACCCTGCCATGAAACATGTCGCCCCTATACGACGTGCATTAAAATTAAAAACGTTTTTTAATATGCTTGGGCCTTTAGTTAATCCATGCGCGCCCAACAGGCAAATTGTGGGCGTATTTAATTTAGCACTTCTTCGACTTTATCACTTTTTATTTCAAGACACGGATAAACAATTTTGCATCCTGCATGCACTTGACGGATACGACGAAATATCGCTTACAGGACCTACAAAAGCCGTTTCTAAAAATGGAGAGCAGCTTATTCGACCTACTGATTTTGGACTTAGTACCCTTTCAGCCACATCAATTGGTGGAGGAAATTCAATCCCTGACGCTGCTACAATTTTTACCGCTGTATTAAAAAATCAAGCTACTGATGCCCAAAAGCAAGTAGTCTGCGCAAACGCTGGTACTGCAATTGCTACAGCACTCGAAATATCACTTATTGAAGGATATGCCAAAGCGGAAGAATCTTTAGTATCTGGCAAGGCATTAAACGCATTTACTAAACTTCTAGAATTAAGCAAGGCATGAGTATTTTAGCACAGATAGTATCCGATCAACGCAAAGAAGTATCGCTAAAAAAAGCTGTGGTTTCGGAACTTCAGCTTCGTGATATGCCTCTTTATAATCGAAAAACACATTCTTTCTCTTCAAAAATCAAAGAGACCCCTATGGGCATCGTGGCTGAACACAAACGACGCTCCCCTTCCAAACCACAAATTAAACTTCAGTCGCGTGCAGCTGAGGTAGCATTAGGTTATGAAGCCGCTGGAGTAGCAGCCATGTCTGTGTTAACAAATAATCAATATTTTGGAGGGTCTATTGAAGACTTATTGTTAGCGAGGTCGGCATGCTCATTACCACTATTACGAAAAGAGTTTATTGTTGATACCTATCAAATTCACGAAGCTAAAGCCTATGGTGCTGATGCCATTTTACTTATTGCTGCCTGCTTAACTCCAACAGAAATTATCCAGCTTGCCAAAACAGCTCGAAGCATCGAATTAGAAATACTTTTAGAAGTTCATAATGCAGAAGAACTTAAAACAGCTCCATTGAGCAGCGTTGATGTAATTGGAGTCAACAATCGAAATCTAAAAGATTTCTCTGTAAGCATAGAAACTAGTGTGGAGCTTGGCAAATTAATACCTGCTGAAATGGTAAAAATATCTGAAAGTGGGATTTCTTCACACGATGCAATTAAAACTCTTGAAGCTGTTGGCTATGATGGTTTTCTAATGGGTGAACATTTTATGCTCCATCAAAGTCCTGGAAAAGCAGCAGAAACCTTCATCAAAAATTTTTCCTTATGAAATGGAAAGTATGCGGGATGCGAGAACCCGACAACATAAGTGACGTTGCAGCCTTAGCGCCTGATTATATGGGGTTTATTTTATGGGACGGCTCAAAGCGCTACTGCCCTACTCCAGCAGACCTTCCAAATGGAATTGCCAAGGTTGGTGTGTTTGTAAATGCTAGCATAGAAGAAATCATTGATGCTATCACACAACACAACCTCGATGTGGTACAGCTCCACGGCGATGAAACCCCAAAGTTCTGTCGAGAACTTCTTGGTAAAGCTGAAATCATAAAGGCTTTTAGCGTTGGTGATTCTTTTGATTTTGATGCCCTTATCGATTACATCCCGTATTGTGACTTTTTCTTGTTTGACACAAAAGGACTTATGCCAGGAGGGAATGGAACAAGTTTTGATTGGGCGCTACTAAACGAGTATCCTTTTGATACCCCATTTTTTATCAGTGGTGGCATCGGTCTAGCGGATATTTCCAAGATTAACGAACTTTGCAAAAGCGATTTACCTGTTTTTGCGATTGATATTAACAGTAAATTTGAACATACACCAGCCAATAAAGACATTGAACGCTTGGCTGTATTTAAAGAAAAATTAGCATTATGAAAACTTCGTATCACGCCGACAAAAAAGGGTATTATGGTGACTTTGGAGGAGCCTATATCCCTGAAATGCTTTACCCAAATGTAGAAGAGCTGCGTCAGAATTACCTTGAAATTTCTGCAGATCCTGTATTTAAAAAAGAATTTGATCAGTTACTTAAAGATTATGTAGGCCGTCCTACCCCTTTATATTATGCGTCACGTCTGTCTGAAAAATACAACACTAAGATTTATTTAAAACGTGAAGATTTATGTCATACCGGAGCACATAAAATCAACAATACTATCGGACAAATCCTCCTAGCCAAACGTTTGGGTAAAAATCGTGTTATTGCTGAAACTGGCGCTGGACAGCACGGGGTCGCTACTGCTACGGTTTGTGCATTGATGGGAATTGAATGTATTGTTTACATGGGTGAATTGGACATCAGACGTCAAGCTCCAAATGTAGCTCGCATGAAAATGTTAGGTGCTGAGGTTCGGCCAGCACAATCGGGAAGTAAAACTCTTAAAGATGCTACAAATGAAGCCATCAGAGACTGGATCAACAACCCCGTTGACACCCACTATATTATTGGATCGGTCGTTGGACCTCACCCATACCCCGATATGGTAGCGCGTTTTCAATCAATAATTAGTGAAGAGTGTAAAACACAACTCCAAGAAGTTGAAGGTCGTGATTATCCAGATCACGTAATCGCTTGTGTAGGTGGAGGAAGTAATGCTGCAGGGATTTATTATCATTATTTAGATGATCCACGGGTGAATATTATTGCCGTTGAAGCTGCAGGAAAAGGAATTGATTCAGGAGAAAGTGCTGCTACTTCTGTACTAGGAAAAGAAGGAATCATACACGGCAGTAAAACCTTGCTGATGCAAACTCCTGATGGACAAATCACAGAACCATATTCTATCTCTGCGGGCTTGGATTATCCTGGTGTAGGGCCTATGCATGCCCACTTGTATCGTAGCCAACGAGCCGAGTTTGTTTCTATTCCTGATCAAGAAGCTATGGATTGGGGGCTTACGCTATCGCAAATGGAGGGTATTATTCCTGCTATTGAAACAGCCCATGCATTTGCACTTTTAGATGAAAGAAAATTTGAGCCAAACGATGTGCTTCTTTTTAATTGTTCAGGAAGAGGAGATAAAGATTTAGAAACCTATATCGATTATTTCAAATTGTAGTTATTTAAAAAAGTTGTATTTTAGTTGTTGAACCTATGCCCCAATAGGATTCTTCATTTTGATGATATTTTTTGTCAACATAGAGCCACACTCTTATTGGGCATTTTTAAAACAAAAAATATGAATGAATTCAAAAAATTTATAAGTAAAGGGAATGTTGTCGAAATGGCTGTTGGTCTTATTTTGGCAACATATTTTGGTGTCCTAATAAAATCATTAGTGAACGACATCATTATGCCTCCTATTGGCATGTTACTTGGCGGGGTTGATTTCTCCTCACTTGTATTTGTTATTCAACCTGCTGTTGAAGCTGAAGGTGTTTCTGAAATTGCAATAAAATATGGCGTATTTATCAATACTATCATTACTTTTTTAATTGTATCTCTTGCCATTTTTATGGTTGTGAAATTTTATAATAAATTAAAAGAGAGGGTTGCTAAAAAAGAAGCTGTACAAGAAGCTGCTGCTCCAACTCCATCAAAAGAAGAAATCTTACTTACCGAAATACGCGACTTGCTTAAGAAAAGATAAGTTTGTAGGTGCTTTTTTGTTGCTCTTCAGTAGTGAAAAGAGTATTTTTGATTTTTTAAGATAAAGCAATCTTTATTTTCATGAATCGAATTCAATCTACACTTACTAAAGAACACAAACTTCTATCCATCTATTTTACCGCTGGTTTCCCAGAACTTGACGACACAGTTTCTGTTTTAAAACAATTGCAAGATACCGGAGTAGATATGATTGAATTGGGGTTGCCATTTTCTGACCCCTTAGCTGATGGTCCAACCATACAAGAAAGTTCGACGCAAGCGCTTAAAAATGGCATGACAACCGACACCCTTTTTGATCAGCTAAAAGATGTACGTAAACATATTCATGTACCATTGATTATCATGGGATATTTTAATCCAATCATGCAGTATGGTGTAGAGCGGTTTTGCAAGCGTTGTCAAGAAACAGGAATTGACGGATTAATTATTCCCGATTTGCCTGTAGATGTGTATCACGAACAATATCAAAGTCTTTTCCAAGATTACGGTCTTTTAAACATGTTTTTAATTACTCCTCAAACACCCGATGAACGTATTCGTTTCATCGATAAAGTGTCAGAGGGCTTTATTTACATGGTAAGTAGCGCCGCCACTACGGGAGCACAAAGTAGTTTTGGTAACGTACAAGAAGACTACTTTAAACGGATTGAAAGCATGCAACTCAACGCAAAACTTTTAGTAGGCTTTGGAATCAGCAATGCAGAAACTTATCAGGCTGCCACAGCACACAGCAAAGGAGCTATTATTGGATCCGCTTTTATAAAGCATCTTAAGACCCATGGTTCTGACAGCGTCGCTGAGTTCGTTACTCAAATTAGGTAATAATTACACTAGTTTCATCCAATTACTTGACAAATCCCAAAAATATGCACTCCATTAAAGAGGTTAGTTTGTTCTTTTTCCTTGTCCTGACGAATTTATCTGTCGCACAGCACAGTTCTTGGAGCTCATCACGACCCGATAGCCATGCTCCCATCAGTATTATGGGTGACCACTATCACCAAAAAGGTGAATTTATGTTTTCTTACCGATGGATGTCAATGAAAATGGGGGGCATGCAAATTGGGAAAGAAAACATTAGTAGTGAAAGTGTTTTAGATTCTTATATGGCAACTCCAACTAAAATGCAAATGAACATGCATATGTTGGGACTAATGTATGCTCCTTCAAATACAGTAACGCTTATGATCATGTCAAGTTATTTGTTAAACGATATGGGATTAAAAACAAAAATGGGTATGAAGTTCAGCACAAGTTCTGGGGGGTTTGGCGATACACGTATTTCAGCTTTAGTTAAACTGCTAAACAAAAGCCAACAGTCTTTGCATGCAATGGTGGGTATCTCATTTCCTACGGGAAACATTAATCAAAAAGACGACACTCCCATGATGAGTAACGCCATTCTTGGCTATCCTATGCAACTTGGAAGCGGTACTTTAGATCCTCGTTTTGGACTAACATATTTAGGCCAATACGAAGTTTTTTCCTGGGGAACGCAAGCGCAATACATATTCCGCATAGGGAAAAACTCAAAAAAATACTCGCTTGGAAATCAATTTTTAGGGAATATTTGGAGTGCTTTTAAGGCAACGCAATCCATTAGTTTATCTGCAAGACTAAGTTACCTAAGTACAACTTCAATTAAAGGGAGTGATGCAAGCCTAAATCCCATGATGATGCCCTTACTAAACAGCACTAATAGCGGAAGAAACCTATGGGGTATTGGGTTAGGATTTAATTATTTAATCCTAAATGGAGCATTAAAAAATTTACGTCTTGCGTTAGAAGTGAGTAATCCTCTAAGTCAAAAGACAAAAGGTATTCAGATGAAGGAGGAATCGGCAATAACTGTTGGCTTGCAATATGCATTGAATCATATCCACTAAGCTTAACCAGTCTATTTTGATAGACAGCATATCTTCATTTTTTATTACCTTTAAGTTGACAATTCCAAATTTGTCAAATTTAAAAACCTACTTATGGGAAAAGGAGATAAGAAAACTCGTCGTGGAAAGATTATAAATAAAACGTTTGGCGTACGCCGCGCTAGGCCTAAGAAAAAGTTTAAGGCTAACGCACAAAAACAGGCTGATTAGGATCGGAAGTTTCGGATTCACTAAAAGCATATCCTGCTGCATTGAAGGCTAAAATATCTTCTGTAGAAACTGCGTCAGTTTCAATAAGATGTCGTGTCATTAAGCCACGTGCTTTTTTTGCAAAAAAGGAAATTATTTTTAGCTTTCCATTCTTAAAATCTTTAAAAACTGGATGTATTACTGGTGTATCAAGGGCATTGAAATCAAGGGCAGAAGCATACTCTTTACTCGCTAAGTTTACTACCAGTTCATTTTGATTTAGAGATTCCCTGAGGAAGTTGGTTAGTTGCTCTTTCCAAAATGCATATAAACTTTTATGACCCGCTACGCCAAAGGAAGTTCCCATTTCTAAACGGTAGGGCTGCATCAAATCTAAAGGCTTTAATATCCCATATAAGCCAGATAAAATGAGAAGTTTTTCTTGAGCTACATCTTGAAACTTCTTAGAGAGTGTATACGCATCAATGCCTGAATACACATCTCCGTCAAATGCAAAAAGGGCAGGCCTTGCGTTTGTAGAAGTAAAAGGTGTCTCAAATGCTTGATTTCGTTCCCAATTTAAGGAAGCAAGTTTTTCAGAAATTCCCATAAGGTCTTGTATGGCAGCAGGAGATTTTTTGCGCAAAGCCAAATTAAGCTGTGTTGCCTGCGTTAAAAAATGTGGTTGGGAGTACGCATTAGTAGGCAGGTCACGTTCGAAATTAAGGGATTTTGCAGGGGAAATAAGAATCTTCATGCGATAATAATTTGCATAAAAATACAAATCTTAACGACTGTAGTTACTTCGTTTCTATAAAACAAATCGATATCACTATTACAAATTGCCCAAATGTTGATGTTGGGCATAGTTACGCCATTTAGTAAGTGCCCCTTCAAAATCTTCAGGAAGGATACTATCAAAACGCATTTTCTCATTAGTTTTAGGATGTACAAATCCTAATGTTTTGGCATGTAGTGCCTGACGTGGCAATTGCTTAAAACAATTATCAACAAACTGCTTGTATTTAGTGAAGGTAGTTCCTTTAAGAATTTTATCCCCTCCATATCGAGCATCACTAAAAAGGGTATGTCCAACAAACTTCATATGCGCACGTATTTGGTGTGTTCGTCCAGTTTCTAAAACACAACGAACTAAAGTAACATATCCAAATCGCTCAACGACCTCATAATGTGTAACAGCAGGCTTTCCTTGCTCTCCATCAGGAAAAACCGTCATTAGAAGGCGATTTTTAGGATCACGCCCAAGGTATCCATCTACAGTTCCTTTCTCATCCTTTACATCTCCCCAAACAAGAGCTAAATACTCACGTTCTGAAGTTTTATCGTGAAATTGTTGTGCCAAATGCGCCATTGCATGATCTGTTTTAGCGACAACCAAAAGCCCCGAAGTGTCCTTATCAATACGATGCACCAGCCCAGGGCGATTGTTGGTGTTTTTAGGAAGTTCTCCAAAATGATGAAGAAGCCCATTAATAAGAGTACCTGAATAGTTTCCGTGTCCTGGGTGAACAACAAGACCCGTAGGTTTATTGACAATCAAAAGGGTGTCGTCTTCGTAAACTATATCTAGTGCCATTTGTTCGGGAACAAGTAATTGTTCATGCGGTGGATGAGCTAATAACACACGAACCACATCACCTCCCTTAACTTTATAATTTGACTTTACCGACTTGTCATTGACAAAAATTGAACCTGCAACTGCTGCTTGCTGAATTTTATTTCGTGTAGCATTTTCAATGCGGTTCATTAAAAACTTATCAACCCGTAAAGGCTCTTGACCTGAGTCGGCCGTAAAAATGTAATGCTCGTGTAATTCATCGAGTGAAGGGTCGTGATGTTCCATAGATTATTATTGTGGCGATACGCCGTTGCCCAACACCAAATCAATACGAGAGGTTTTAGGTAGTTTTTCGCCTGGTGCTACAGGTGCGTTATCATAACGTAATTGCAAGACCATGTCTTTACCAATATTGTTTAAATAGCTAATTTCTCCAATTTCAAAACCTACTGCACGTAACGACGATTCTGCCGAGCGGCGTGTAATTTGTATAACATTTGGAATTCGAACCGCATTGTAGTTAGCAGGATTTAGGGTCAAATATATTTTTCTGTCTTTTTTTACCAAATCACCATGTTCCGGAAATTGTTCAATCACTGAAAATGGCAGGTATCCTGGGTTAAACCGAGCAGAATCAATAACTTCATAGGTAAGGCTATATTCATCTAAAAGCATTTCAACTTCATCAATTGTCTTGGAACTTAAATCCGGAACTTCAATAAATTTTCCTTGACGTGTATGCCAACTTAACCCGTAAAAAGAGCCATATAACAGCGCAGTAATCACCAAAAAAACTAACAATAGATTCCAGAAAAAAGCACGGCTAAATAAAAAACGTAAGAAGTGAAGCATAATACACGCTATTGAAGTTCAAAAATAATGATATTTGCCATATGAATCGTGTACTATACAAATTTGATTCATCGTGGTAAAAATTATAGTTTGATGAAGAAGAAAATTGCTGTTGTCATGGGTGGGACTACCTCGGAGCACGATATTTCGTTGAGAAGTGGAAATGTCGTAATGCAAAATCTACCACAAGAATTATTTGAGGTCATCAAAGTAATTATTAAAAAGAACAACGATTGGGTGGTACATCATGAGGGAGAAGAAATTTCGATAGACAAAACCACATTTTCATACAGCTTTAAAAATAGCAACTACACTTTTGATGCTGTTTTTAATGCAGTTCATGGAGCACCTGGAGAAAACGGAATTCTTCAAGCACTCTTAGATAAGGCAGGCATCCCCTACACAGGATGCTCCTCTGAAGTTTCTCGATTAACCTATAACAAGTACAATACTTTAGAGTTTCTTCAACCACACGGAGTTTCAATGGCCAAAAGGCTTTTGATTAAAAAAGGAGATTCTTGGGAAATAGAAAATATTTTAGGCACCATCGGATTACCGTGTTTTGTAAAGGCAAATAAGGCAGGGAGTAGCTTTGGCGTGGTTAAGGTAACCCAAGCAGACCAAATAAGTAACGCTATAAATACCGCCATGAATGAAGATGATGAAGTGTTGGTCGAAGGGTTTTTATCAGGTACTGAAGTATCCATTGGTGTGATAGAATTTCAAAAAAACATAGTAGTTCTTCCCCCTACAGAAATTGTTTCTAATGGCGATTTTTTTGATTATGCGGCCAAATACGAAGGGAATTCAACTGAAATTACTCCTGCGCGTTTATCCAAAAAACAGCTTCACAACTTGCGAGAAGCAGCACGAAAGGTATTTATATGTCTGGGCGTAAGTGGATTGAGTCGCAGTGATTTTATTTTCATTGGAGACACTCCTTATTTCCTAGAACTAAACAGTATCCCGGGACTTACTAATGAGAGTTTATTGCCACAACAGGCAAAACACCTTGGCATTGAACTAAGTGACTTGTTTACTGACATGATTAGCAGCTGTTTAAAAAGTAATACCTTTGATGTATGAAACGTGCACTCTTTCCTGGCTCCTTTGATCCTTTTACCATTGGTCATCAAGACATTGTTGAACGAGGAATAAAGATATTTGATGAGATTGTAATTGGATTAGGCATCAACAGTGAGAAACAATACATGTTTTCACTTGATCAGCGCCTATCTTTTATTAAAGCTTGTTTTGTAAACGAACCACGTATTCGTGTTGAAACATACAAAGGCTTGACCATTGATTTTTGTCGAGATATAGAAGCTGAATTTATTCTGCGGGGTGTGCGCAATAATGGGGATTTTGAGTTTGAAAAAGCCATTGCTCGTACTAACAGAAAGCTTTCTGAAATTGAAACTGTATTTTTATTGACTTCTGCCCAAACCTCCTATATAAGTAGTAGTATTGTAAGAGAGCTTATTCGTAACAAAGGCGATTACAGCATCTTCATTCCTCCTCAGATATCGATTTGATAACATTGGTTTTTTCAAAAAGATGTGCAATATTAGGATAGGTTTTTTTAAGAGCCTTTGTGGCTTTGCGCCTCCCTTTCCAAACAGCTTTCGTGATATCTTCTTTAGCTTCTGGAATTAAAGCACCTTGGTACGTTGTAGTCATGTAAAACCAGTGTGTTTCCTTTAATTGATAGCGATTACTTCGCTTAAAAATATGATATGTTATTCCTGCCAACTTATCAACCTTTAGCTTTTTAACGCCTGTTTCTTCTTTAACTTCACGCTTACCGCCTTTTTTTAAAGATTCTTTAGACTCTACCCTGCCCTTAGGGAGGTCCCATTTTTTCTTTCTAAAAATAAACAACAGCTTGTTGTCGCTATTAAAAACTACACCCCCTGCCGCTATAGTAACAGGAAGTTTCTTCTTGAAGAGTGAAAGTAGTTTGTCTTGGTCATGATGAAAAAGATAAAGTCGTTTTATTTTGGTCGTGCGTAAAATCCTCGTGATTTGTGGAAATGACGTTTCCTTAAGCGGCATTACTCTAGCTTTTAGGGGAGGTGTAGTTGTAAGAATAACCTCTTTTTGATTGACAAAAACTTTATACATTTGCGCTATGTCTATGGAATCATCAACCGCTCAACAAGTAGCTGAATATTTATTACAAATTAAAGCAATAAAGCTTGAACCAAAAAATCCATTTACATGGGCTAGTGGTTGGCAATCACCTATTTATTGTGATAACCGAATTACGTTGTCTTATCCTGATATTCGGCGGTATTTAAGCGATGCGATTGCCAATCAAATAAAAACTAAATACCCACAAGCAAAAGCTATTGCAGGAGTAGCGACCGGAGCAATTGGAATTGGAATTCTCGTTGCAGAGGCGCTTAATTTACCCTTTATGTACGTGCGTCCAGAGCCAAAAAAACATGGCCGCCAAAATCAAATTGAAGGACAGTTTGACCCAGAAGCACCAACCGTAGTTGTTGAAGATTTAATTAGTACTGGAAAAAGCAGCTTACAAGCAGTAGAAGCTTTACGAAAAGCCAACATCAACGTCCTAGGCATGATGGCGCTCTTTAGTTATGAGTTTGATATCGCAGACAATAACATGAAAAATGCCAATATTGAGCTTTCAACGCTTTCGGGCTACGGGGCATTAATCGATACTGCTATTAAGTCACATTATATTAAGCCTGAACACGAAGAACTTTTAAAACAATGGCGGGTGGAACCTCAACACTGGTCTCCAAAAAATAAAGCATGACTTTAGAAAGCACCTCCACCATAGTATCAATGCCTATAAAAGAAGTTTTTGGAAAACTTACAAAGGCCAATACTTATGAACGCTTATTGCCCCAAGAAGCAAACTTTGAAAGCAAAGATGAAAAACAATTTAGCTTTAAGCTTAGCGGCATGCCCGTAATTGCCCTTAAAATTGAACGTGAAACATTACACAATGAAGTTGTCCTTGTTGCTGATGGCGGTAACATCCCCTTTGAACTAATAGTAATGCTTACAGAGATTAATACTCAAACAAAGATTCAGGTCAAATTTGAAGGTGCTCTAAATACCATGATGCAAATGATGGTGAAAAAACCACTTGCACAACTTTTAGAAACACTTATTGGCAATGCAGAAAAGCTGTAAAAACTAGGGCTTTTTCGTCAACGGTTTCCTTTAACCCATCGGCATGGACTAACTGTAATCGACCCTCTTTTGAAATCCCATCAATTTTTGCTAGAAAGACGTCTCCATTAGGTCTTGTAAAAGAAATTGTTTTTTTATATCCGAAGAGAAGGTCGTTGTAGTCTTCATCATACGAATTATTTGCACGCATACTTGTTTCAATTTGATTGGCCAATAACTCAAATAAAGGCTCAATTTCAATATCCTCATCTTTGGAAATTTGAATGGATGTTGCGCATGGAAGTGTAGGGAAATCCCGTTGATTAACATTAATACCACAACCAACAACTACCCCTGTTATTTTATTCCCTTTAAAGAACGGCTCTATCAATACGCCTCCCAACTTTTTTTCTCCTGACAAAATGTCGTTGGGCCACTTAATGCTTAAGTCAGGGATTTTATATGGCTGTAACACTTGAACAATCGCCAAGCAAACTCGCTTATTTATATCAAAAACATCTTGCTTATTTAACGACAAATCCCCTATGTAAACTGAACCTGTCAGGTTTAATCCTTTTCCAGACTGCCACTTAGAGCCTCTGCTACCACGGCCATGGGTTTGGTGTTCGGCCCAAACACCAACTGCCGAATATGCCTTAGTTTGCTGAACCCATTTTTTTAAAAATGCATTTGTAGAATCAATGGCACTAAGTTTGAGTATTAGCATAAACAAATCTACGTGTTTTGTAACGCATTTACACAAAATCGATTACATTTACACCGATAAGAATTGCATGATAAAGAAAACAAATACAGATACCCTACTCACCCACATTATTGAAGGTATTGAAGAAGTTAAGGGGGAAGAAATTAACATTTTAGATTTGCGCGAAATTGAAAACAATGTTTGTCAATATTTCGTGGTTTGTTCTGGGAACTCAAATACACAAGTCCGAGCTATTTCAGGTTCTGTTCAAAAGCTTGTAAGTAAAGCCGTTCACGAAAAGCCATGGCACGTGGAAGGACTGGATACTTGTGAGTGGATACTCATGGACTTTGTAGATGTAGTTGTTCACATCTTCCAAAAACAAACAAGAACACATTATGATATTGAATCGCTTTGGGGTGATGCCAAGCAAACGCTCATTGAATCGAAAAACTAATTATGTCGAAAAACGAAAAAATACCACCAAAAAAACCTGCTCTTAATCCCTATTGGCTGTATGGAGCCATTGCCTTATTCTTTTTAGGTATGTCCTTTTTTGGGGATAGCGATAGCCTTGGAGATAATCAAAAAATTAACATTTCCACCTTTGAGCGTTATCTAAATGATGGCGAAGTCAGTCGCGTAGTTGTTGTCAATAAAAACGCAGCTCAAGTAACGCTAACCGACGAAGCATTAAAAGAAACAAAACACAATAAAGCAATAAGCACCAACATCCTAGGGCGCAGCAATGCTGCTGGACCTCACTATCAGTTTGAAGTTGGTAACCTGGAACTTTTTCAGAAAAAGCTGGAAGCTGCAGAATCTAATGGTATTGATTTTAGTTATGAGTTTAAAACCGTAGAAAGCCGCTGGCTTGATGTGCTCATTGGTTTTTTACCGTTAATCCTAATTATTGCTGTCTGGCTATTCATCATGCGACGCATGTCCGGCGGTGGCGGTGGTGGCGGTGGCGCACAGATTTTTAACATTGGAAAATCTAAAGCAAAACTTTTTGATCAAAATTCAGAGGTAAAAACAACATTTAAAGATGTTGCAGGACTCGAGGGAGCAAAAGAAGAAGTACAAGAAATTGTAGATTTTTTAAAGAACCCAACGAAGTATACTGTTTTGGGAGGTAAAATTCCAAAAGGAGCATTATTGGTAGGGCCCCCAGGGACTGGTAAAACATTGTTAGCTAAGGCTGTTGCGGGAGAAGCTAAAGTTCCTTTCTTTTCGCTTTCCGGTTCAGATTTTGTTGAAATGTTTGTAGGGGTTGGGGCATCGAGAGTGCGCGATTTATTCAAACAAGCAAAAGACAAATCTCCAGCCATTATTTTTATTGATGAAATTGATGCTATTGGACGTGCGCGCGGAAAGAACAACATGACAGGTTCTAATGATGAACGTGAAAACACATTGAACCAATTACTCACAGAAATGGACGGTTTTGGCACTAATACAAACGTAATTGTTATTGCTGCAACCAACCGTGCAGATGTTCTTGACAAAGCATTAATGCGCGCCGGCCGTTTTGATCGACAAATTTATGTAGATCTGCCTGACTTAAATGAGCGAAAAGAAATTTTTAGAGTGCATCTAAAGCCATTAAAATCTGATCCAAAATTAGATATTGACTTCTTGGCAAGACAAACCCCTGGGTTTTCAGGTGCAGATATTGCCAATGTTTGTAACGAATCAGCACTAATAGCTGCTCGTAAAAACAAAAAGAAGGTTGGGCGTCAAGACTTTCTGGATGCTGTTGACCGTATCGTTGGAGGGCTGGAAAAGAAAAGTAAGATTATCACTCCAGAGGAAAAGAAAACAATCGCTTTTCACGAGGCAGGACATGCTACAGTTAGCTGGATGCTTGAACATGCCGCACCACTTGTAAAAGTAACGATCGTACCAAGAGGGCAATCCTTAGGTGCAGCATGGTATTTGCCTGAAGAACGCCAAATTGTTCGTACTGAACAGATGCTCGATGAAATGTGTGCTACCCTAGGTGGGCGCGCCGCAGAGGAAATTATCTTTAACAAAATTTCTACTGGTGCTTTAAGTGACTTGGTGAAAATAACCCAACAAGCTCGCGCTATGGTTACTATTTATGGGTTAAATAAAAAGATTGGTAACATTACATATTATCAAGCTGGAGAAGGGGACTATGGATTTACGAAACCCTACTCTGAAGAAACTGCCAAACTCATAGATGAAGAAATTTCTGGAATTGTAGAAACTCAATATATTAGAGCTATAGATTTGCTTAAAAAGAACAAAAGCAAACTTACAGAACTTGCAGAGCACCTACTTGAAAAAGAAGTTATTTTTAAAGATGACCTAGAGCGTATTTTTGGTGTGCGCCCTTTTGGCGAAGTGTTAGAAAAAGCAACTAAACCCAAACCTAAAACAAAAAAAATAACGGCAGCCAAAGTAACTCCTCCAAAAGAAGATCCATCAAAAGACAAGAACTAATTTGGGATTTTGTTACCTTTGTTTAACAACCCTTTTTAGTGAGCAAATTCTGGTCAACACTTTTTGGTAAAAAAAACATTCCTGAAGCACCCAAAAATGAGGAGCGTGGCCCACACATGCCTCCATCAGAAATCCCAGTCGAACAGACTTTTGCGGAAAAATTCACCAAACAAGGAGGAAAGTTTATTTACTGTGAACAACTAGAAGATGCTAAAGAAGCCTTTGCTGCAATTATTGAAGAATCTTCTTCACAAGTCCGTGAATTATTATGCTTTGATCCTGATATTGCAAAAAAACTGGATACAGGAATAACATTAACCAAGACTAACCTTAATGCTAAAATTTTATTATGCAGTTGTGAGTCTATGGTGGCTTACGACGGAAGCCTTGTTGTTTGTGAACGTCAATTGGGGTCTAACAAATTAGCAGACCTTCCCGATACACTTATTATTCTAGCAGGCACAAGACAGTTTGCAAAAACCGTTTCAGATGGCTTGAAAAACATCAAGCTGCGATATGCAGAAAACATCCCCCTTAACATAACCTCCATAAAACAGTTTAAAACTGAAGTTACTGCAGATGATAATTACATGAACTACGGTAATGGTGTTAAAGAAGTTTATCTGTTATTACTTGAAGATTTTTGATGACTTTTTTCATTCGTTCTCTCACATCGTTCGCATATGCAACGCTTCTTTTGGGAAGCCTGATTTTAAACAATCACTTGTTTACGGTAGTTATTTTCACATTAATGATGGTTTCTTTGTGGGAGCTACAACAAATTAGCAGCCAAAAAATGCTTTGGGTATTTGCAGTATCCCTTTTAATTTACCTTTTTGTGATTTGGCAACCACAGTTTTCTACTATTGCATTAGGGTTAGGACTTTTTGGGAACGCTATGCTAATCTATTTTTTCTTTGTTAGAAAAACAGTGGTCCTAAGTAAGGGTGTCGTCGCATTTCTAGGCTTTTTCCAAATCAGCATTCCACTACTTCTTGTGGCGCTTTTAGGAAATGATAACCCCGAATGGATGTTCTTGTTTTTTTGCGTCATTTGGTTAAATGATACAGGAGCCTATATTGTTGGGTCTTGGATTGGAAAAACCCCACTTGCTAAAAAAATATCTCCTAATAAAACGCTTGAAGGCTTTTTTGGAGGTGTGCTAATTGCTACCAGCATCACTGTTTTTTTGGGCTCTATTTTTAACTTAGGGACATGGGTGGAAATTTTACCTATCGCGATAGTAACAGCCGTTGTCGGTGGATTAGGAGATTTAATTCAATCTAAAGTAAAGCGCTGTTGTAATGTTAAAGACAGTGGCAACTTACTTCCAGGTCATGGTGGCATATACGACCGCGTAGACAGCACACTCTTAGCGATACCTATTTACTTATTATTATTTCAACTTACACACTATGTTTAATAAAGAAGGTTTTACTATTATACTTTTTAGTTTTGTACTCATTATAACAACAGCGTTATTAATTGAACAGTTTGTTGCTTTGAAGGGACTCCGCATGGCCTTACAAATCGTTCTACTTATAATACTGGGGCTTATTCTACAGTTTTTTAGAAATCCCAATCGTCCACCTCAAATGCGGTCGGATGCCGTTATTGCTCCCGTAGACGGTAAAGTAGTTATCGTAAAAGAAGTAGAAGAACCTGAGTATTTTAAGGGAAAAAGACTTCAAGTTTCTATTTTTATGTCACCACTAAACGTTCACGTTACACGCTATCCTGTCTCTGGTGAAATTATTTTTAGCAAGTACCATCCTGGAAAGTATTTGGTTGCATGGCACCCAAAATCATCAACCTTAAATGAACGTACAACAGTCGTAATAGATAACGCTACTTATGGATCGGTGCTATATCGACAAATTGCAGGTGCAGTAGCCCGACGAATTGTAAACTACGCTAAAAAAGGAAATCAAGCCATCCAAGGAACCGATGCAGGCTTTATAAAGTTTGGGTCTAGAGTGGATATTTTTCTACCGTTAAGCACACCCGTCTTGGTTTCTGAAGGGCAAAAAGTAAAAGGTGGTGTAACTCTTATAAGTGAAAAACCTAGCCCTTAATCGAATTTATCCGCTCCTTTAACGCAGCCATTTTGATGCGTGCATCTTCAGCCTTTTTACGCTCAACAGCTACTACTTGATCAGGTGCATTAGACACAAAACGTTCGTTTGATAGCTTTTTTTCTACAGATTTTAAAAAACCTGTTTGATACGCTAGCTCTTCTTCCATTTTTAAAAGTTCCTCATCAATATTAGATGCAGCAACTGGCACAAAATACTCCTGGGTATTTACCCGAAATGACAAGGCTTGTTCAGGGGCTTTATCCACTTGTTCCCAAGAAGAAACATTAACTAATTTAACAACCAATAGCTTTAACGAAATCACATCATTAGTTGTCTGATGTAATGAAATTGGTTCTTTAAATGAGATGTTCTGAGTTTTTCGAATTGTTCTAAGTTGTGCGATAAGTTCGGCGGTATGGTCAAAGTTGGACAAAATATTTTCATCAATACTGCTTTGAGTTGGCCATGAAGAAACAATTAAAGCTTCCTCTTTCGAACGTGTATTAAGAGCATGCCATAATTCCTCTGACAAAAAGGGCATAAAAGGGTGCAAAAGCCTAAGGTTATTTTCAAACAATACTTTCACTTTTTCGTATGTAGTCTTATCGATACCTGCTTTATAAGCTGGTTTTACAATTTCTAATAACCATGAACAAAAATCATCCCAGATAAGCTTGTATGTTGTCATCAAAGCGTCTGAAATACGATACTTGTCAAAATGGTCATCAAGAGTCGCCAGTGTTTGCTGGAACTTTGCCGTATACCATGAAATTCCTAACGCAGCAGTTTCACAAGAATCAAGGGAATTGTCTACCTCCCAGCTTTGAATTAATCGAAAAGCATTCCAAATTTTGTTGGCAAAGTTTTTTCCTTGTTGACACAAATTTTCATCAAACAATAAATCGTTACCAGCAGCTGCACTTAAAAGCAATCCTACTCGAACTCCGTCTGCCCCATAAGTATCCATCAACTTAATCGCATCTGGAGAATTCCCAAGTTGTTTTGACATTTTACGCCCTTGTCCATCACGAACTAAGCCTGTAAGATAAACATGTGAAAAAGGCTTTTCATCTCTTAGGGCATAACCCGACATTATCATCCGTGCTACCCAAAAAAATAAAATATCAGGGCCAGTAACCAAATCTTGTGTTGGGTAATAGTAGTTTATTTCTTCATTATCGGGCTGGGTTACACCATTAAAAACAGAAATTGGCCATAACCACGATGAAAACCACGTATCCAAAACATCTTCATCTTGTTTTAGGTCACCAACTGTCATTGAAGGATTCTTAGTGATTTTTATAGCCTTTAAAAGTGCTTCTTCCTTGCTTTCAGCAACAACTACATTTTCGTTATTTGCACCAAAATAATACGCTGGTATCTGGTGTCCCCACCACAGCTGTCTGGAAATATTCCAATCACGGATATTGTTCATCCAGTGTCTGTAGGTGTTTAAAAATTTCTTTGGGACCAATTGTACATCCCCATTTTCTACGGCATCAATGGCAGGCTTTGCTAAATCTTCCATTTTTAAAAACCATTGGTCTGAAAGACGCGGTTCAATCACAGCCTTAGTGCGCTCTGAGGTACCCACATTATGCGTATGGGGCGTAACCTTAATCAAGCACCCTGCTGCTTTAAGCTCTTCGACAACTGCCTTACGCACTTTAAATCGATCCTGCCCTTCATAGTGTAACCCTTGATGGTTCAAGGTAGCGTTAGGGTTGAAAATATCAATAAACGCAAGTTTGTGTTTATCACCCAAAACCTTGTCATTTTCATCATGGGCTGGAGTTACCTTTAAACACCCTGTACCCATTTCAAGACTTACATAATCATCGTTTATTATGGGTACTACCCTGTTTACAATAGGAACTATGGCCTTTTTCCCATGGAATGCCAAATAGCGTTCGTCTTCGGGGTGTATGGCTACTGCTGTATCCCCGAAAAGTGTTTCTGGGCGAGTCGTTGCTACCACAACTTTCTCGTCACTTCCTTCAATAGCATAAGCTATGTGGTACAAATTACCTTGTCGTTCTTCATAAAGAACCTCTTCGTCAGAAAGGGTCGTTAAGGCCTCTGGATCCCAGTGTACCATTCGGAATCCGCGGTAAATTAATCCTTTTTCAAAAAGATCAATAAAAACTTTTATAACAGACGCTGACATGTCATCGTCTAATGTAAACTTGGTGCGCTCCCAATCGCATGAGCAACCTAGCTTCTTAAGTTGTTCTAAAATTATTCCGCCATGTTCATGTGTCCATTCCCAAGCGTGTTCCAAAAAGGATTCACGGCCGATATCTAATTTATTGATACCCTTATCTTTTAACTTATTAACCACTTTTGCCTCTGTTGCAATAGAAGCATGGTCGGTACCAGGCACCCAACACGCATTGAAACCGCGCATTCTTGCTCTACGAACTAGAACATCTTGAAGCGTATTGTTCATTAGATGCCCCATATGAAGAACTCCAGTTACATTAGGCGGTGGAATAACAATGGTATAGGGAGTACGAGAATCGGGAGTAGAATGGAAATAATTATGTTCAATCCAGTAGTCATACCATTTTTTTTCAATGGATGCAGGAGTAAACTTCGCAGGAATGGACATAAGATGTACTTTAAGTAGGCAAATGTAGGCATCAACAGCATAAATTGAAAGCAGTAATTTTGCCTACTAATAAAGAATATGTAAATTAGTTGTTCCAAATACAACGTCATGAATAAATTAATTTTAATTGCCTTCCTTGCCAGTATGGGTTTTGGTGTGTATGCACAAGAAGCTACAATCACCTTTGACTCACTTTCTATTGATTATGGTACCATCAATAAAGGTGCAGATGGTGTACGCCAATTTAAATTTACAAATACGGGCACCTCGGATTTAACGATTAAACAGGTCCGTTCATCATGTGGGTGTACCATCCCAAAAAAACCAGAGGGAACTATTGCTCCTGGCGCTTCTGATATTATCGAGGTAAAATATGATACAAATCGGGTTGGACCGATTCGTAAAACCATCACTGTTACATCGAATGCTTCAAACGAAATGGTAGCACTAAAAATTAAAGGAGAAGTAATAGATCCTGAAAAGCCTAGCGAATAGTTATAAGAATGCATTGTAGTGTTCACATTGATTTTTCGCATCTTTGTAGTTAAAACAATCGCATGCCTAAAATTTCGCGAAAAGGAGCCAATCTACCTTCATCACCAATTCGGAAGTTAGCACATCAAGCTTCTCAAGCTGAAGCACGCGGAACTCAAATATATTACCTCAATATTGGTCAGCCTGATTATCCAAGTCCTAAGCGTGCATTAAAAGCCATTCAAGACTTTGATAATGACGTTATTGAATATGGTCCCTCAGAAGGTTCTCAGTCATTTCGTGAAAAGTTAACTCAATACTATAGGCAGCACAGCATCGATATTAGTGCTGATGATATTTTGGTTACTACTGGTGCTAGTGAAGCTATAATTATGGCGCTAGACTGCATTACAAATGAAGGGGACGAACTTATTATACCCGAACCTTTTTATGCTAATTATGGAACCTTTGCCGCAGCTTGTGGCGTAACTGTTGTAGGAATACCCTCTGCCTTTGAAACACAATTTTCATTACCCCCTGTTGAGAAAATTGAAGCAGCCATAACAAAAAGAACACGTGCATTGTTTGTTTGCAACCCCAACAATCCGTCTGGGTATGTATACAGTAAGTTTGAATTAAAAGCCCTAGCTAAACTTGCGATCAAATACGATATATTCTTTATCGTAGATGAAGTTTATAGAGAGTTTGTATACGATGGAAACACCCATGATTCGGTTATGAATCTTGATGGAATTGAAGACCATGCCATACTTATTGATTCCATGTCGAAACGTTACAGTATGTGTGGTGCTAGAATTGGATTCTTGATTTCAAAAAACCAAGAAGTTATTCAAGCGGCTCTAAAGTTTGCACAATCGCGTTTGTGCCCTCCAACAATAGCAATGCATGCATGCGAAGCAGCTCTGGATGAACCCGAACAATATCTTATCGATGCACTAGCAGAATATGAAGTTCGCAGGGAAACAACTATAACATGCCTTCGCAATATCCATGGTGTAGAAGTTGCAGAACCTAAAGGGGCTTTTTATTGCTTGGCACGACTTCCCGTTAATGATACAGATGATTTTGCTAAATGGATGTTAGAGTCTTTTGAGCATCACGGAGAAACAGTAATGATAGCGCCAGCAAATGGTTTTTTCTCAGATAACACAACTGGGAAAGATATGATTCGTATTGCTTTTGTGTTGAATTCAAAAAAGCTCGAACGAGCCATTGAATTACTTGGCCTTGGATTAGCGGAGTATGTAAAAAAATAACATGGAGATCCAAAAAAAGACCTCTCTTAAAAACTACAATACTTTTGGTGTGGCGGCAACCACTCCATTATTTACTGAAGCAAAATCAAGTATTATACTCCAAGAAACACTTAAATCTCCCTTATTTGAAAACGCACTTATCTTAGGAGGTGGAAGCAACATGTTATTTTTGGATGATTTTTCTAGACCTGTCATCAAAGTATCTATCCCTGGTGTTCGAGTCATCCAAGAAAATGAAAGTACTGCAATAGTTTCTGTGGGCGCAGGTGTAATATGGCATGACTTGGTTATGTGGTGTGTAGCAAACAATTTGGGAGGCATTGAAAATTTGAGTTTAATACCTGGATTGGTTGGAGCTGCACCTATTCAAAATATTGGGGCGTATGGTGTTGAACTTAAAGATGTATTTCATAATGCCATTGCAATTGGTAAAAAGAAAGGGGATTCAAGAATTTTTGATATCGATGATTGTGCCTTTGAATACAGAAACTCAGTTTTTAAAAATGAGCTCAAAGATGATTATGTCATTACAACGGTTCGTTTATCACTAACAAAAAAAAATCATCAATTAAAACTAGAATACGGCGCCATGCAAGAAATTTTAGATGAAATGCAAATCAGCACTCCTAAGATTGATGATGTTGCACGTGCCGTCATTCGAATTAGAAGGAGCAAACTTCCTGATCCAGAAAAAATAGGAAATGCTGGTAGTTTTTTTAAAAATCCAATCCTACCTAGTTCAACAATTAAAAAACTTCAGGATGTATACCCATCCATGCCAACTTACGAACTAGATTCAAACTTTTCTAAAGTACCTGCCGGTTGGCTAATTGAACAAGCCGGATTCAAAGGAAAAAGAAACGGCTTAGTCGGTATGCATGAAAAACAAGCTTTGGTACTGGTGAATTATGGTGGAGCAACTGGCTTAGAACTTTGGGAACACGCACAACATATAATGAAAGATGTACATTCTAAATTTGGAATTGAGTTGGAACCAGAAGTTAATCTTATCCATTAATTTTTAGCTATTTTTAACCCATGGAACTCTTTTTTGTAACTTTAGTACTGATAGCCTTAGCTTTTGCAGGGATTGCAATTAAAATATGGGCTAAAAAGGGTGGTGAATTTGCAGGCACATGTGCAAGTCAAAGTCCGTTTTTAAACAAGGAAGGCGAAGCCTGTAGCTTGTGTGGAAAATTACCAAATCAACAAACCGATTGCGACCTACCTAAACCAGATCACAATTAATTCTTTTGGCTAAAGAATCTAATCTTATTGTAAAAATTAAATTGGCTCAAAATGGAGATCAACATGCTTTCCGCTTTTTGCTGGAGTTACATTGGAATGATGTCTATCGTTTTATGTTGCAACGCACTCAAAACGACAATGAAGCCGAAGATTTAACAATACACTGTTTTGGAAAAGCTTTTGAAAAAATTGTGACCTATAACAATGCATACTCCTTTAAAACTTGGTTAACTACTATTGCCAAAAACTTACACATTGATTTAATACGAAAAAAAGCTATTACTACTGTAGCAACTGAAAACAGTCAAGAAGAAGCTCAAAATATAGCAGATGATGCTCCTGACCCAGAAGACGATCTTATTCGAAAGCAACGCTTAGAAACTCTTCTCAATAATATTAAAACCTTAAAACCACACTATAGAGAAGTCATTCAACTTCGCTATTTACATGAACTTAGCATAAAGCAAATGAGTGACGTGTTAAATAGCAGCGAAAGCACTGTAAAGGTTAAATTGATGCGAGCACGAAAATTATTGGAGGAAGTATTAGCACAAAAGCCAGAATAATTTGATTAATATTTTTAGAAAATTAGGTCCTGGGTTACTATTCGCTGGAGCTGCAATAGGAGTTTCACACTTGGTTCAGTCGACTCGAGCTGGCGCTGATTTTGGTTTTGGACTTATATGGGCATTGATTCTTATAAACCTTGTTAAATATCCGTTTTTTCAGTTTGGCCCTCGCTATGCATTAGCTACAGGGGAAAGTCTTTTAGAGGGGTATAAAAGAATGGGGCGTGGAGTTCTTATTACATATTACGTCTTGAATTTGGGAACCATGTTTACCATACAAGCAGCCGTTACAGCTGTTACTGCGGGAATCGCAGCCCAACTCTTGGGAATAGATTCCAGTGCATGGGTATCTGTCACTGTTGCCATTGTGTGTTTTTTAGTATTGTTGCGTGGCACATACAGATGGCTTGACAAAAGCATGAAGATTATTGTTATACTGTTAAGCATCAGCACACTACTTGCAGTTGGATTTGCCTTTGGTCAAAAGCCTACGATTAGTCTTTTACAGGTATTCCCAGTCACAACTGTTGAATGGGCATTTCTTATTGCATTTATGGGATGGATGCCCGGGCCTATGGACATATCTGTCTGGCATTCACTATGGGCATTAGAAAAGAAAAAAATAACTCCAAGTACATCCATTAAATCTTCATTATTTGACTTTAACATTGGTTATTTAGTCACACTTATTCTGGGGGTTTGCTTTGTTGTTTTAGGCACTATTGTAATGCATGACTCTGGGATTTCATTTTCATCAAATGGAGCGACTTTTGCTGGTCAACTTATTGGCTTATACACCTCACTAATGGGTAGTAAATGGTTTTTTGTTATTGCAGTAGCTGCTCTTGCAACCATGTTTAGCACTACGCTAACAACTCTCGATGCTTCTCCTAGAGTAATGGCTCATACAACCGATTTACTTAAAGGTAAGTATGCCAACAAACAGAAAAGTTGGTTGTTAATATTAACCGCAGGAACTTGCGTTATTTTTATATTCTTTGCTTCAGAAATGGGACTACTTGTGAAAATTGCAACCATTTTATCTTTTCTTACAGCACCACTTTATGCAGCGGCTAATTTAAAATTAGTTACTGGTAAATATATGCCCGCTCGATACCGCCCAAGTAAACTAATGTGTATTGCTAGCGTACTAGGGATTTTATTTTTAGTTGGATTTGGCATTACTTACCTTTATATACTTTTATGATGCGAATTTTGTTTTGTAAATTTGCATCTAAAATTGCTATATGTCAGAAACTACTACTGCTCCAATCCGGACACCAAAGCCTAAATGGCTACGGGTAAAATTACCAACGGGTAAAAAATATACGGAGTTACGTGGGTTAGTAGATAAGTACGACTTACACACCATATGTACTTCTGGAAGTTGTCCGAATATGGGAGAATGTTGGGGTGAAGGAACTGCTACATTTATGATCTTGGGAAATATCTGTACCCGCTCATGTGGTTTTTGTGGTGTTCAAACTGGAAGACCAGATACCGTAGACTGGGCAGAACCTGAAAAAGTAGCACGCTCCATTAAAATTATGGGTATTAAACATGCGGTAATTACATCTGTAGATCGAGATGATTTACCCGACCAAGGAACCATTATTTGGACAGAAACAGTACAGGCCATTAGACGTATGAATCCAAATACAACCTTAGAAACATTAATTCCTGATTTTCAGGGTCAAGAACATTTACTAGATCGGATTGTTGAAGTTGCGCCAGAAGTTGTTTCGCATAACATGGAAACTGTACGCAGGCTTACGCGTGAAGTGCGTATTCAAGCCAAATACGACCGCAGTTTGGAAGTGTTGCGCTACCTGAAAGACCAAGGGGTGCATCGCACCAAATCAGGCTTAATGCTGGGGCTTGGGGAAAGTGAAGAAGAAGTAATTGCATCTATGGAGGATTTACGAAATGCCAATGTGGATATCATTACACTGGGGCAGTATTTACAGCCTTCAAAAAAACACTTACCTGTCGCCGATTTTATTACTCCTGAACAATTTAAAAAATACGAAACCTTAGGCAAGGAAATGGGTTTTCGTCATGTGGAAAGTGGCGCACTTGTACGCTCTTCATATAAAGCGCACAAACATATTGCTTAGGCAGTAATCGCGTTAGATACAGCAGCTATAAATTCTGTTTCGCCATCTAGAAATTCAACCTTAATTCCCAAGGTATACAATTGATCTAGGTTATAAGGCTTTAAGCGTACAGCATCTTTTTCTGTTGTTAGTATTGGTCGTTTTAACTTGCGTATTTTTTCTATTTCGCCTTTTGTAAAATTGTGATGATCTGCAAACTTTTTATGAAAAAACCGCGCTCCTTTTTTATTTAAAAAATGCAACATTGAAGATGGATCAGCAATTCCTGTAAGCAACACAAATGGGGTTTCAAGAAATTGATCTAACATTATATTTTTAGGGCCATTTACTACATTATCATATACTAAAGTAGAAAAGTACAATTGTTGGTGAGGAAGGATCCCTAGTTTAGATTTATATTCATTTTTGGTTATTTCATCAAGGTTTGTTGGGCATTTTGTAACAACAATCACATCAACTTTTTTGGCTGCAGTAGCTGGTTCTCTAAGATTGCCAACGGGCAATAAACGGTCAGAAAACCAAGGCTTATCAAATGTTGTTAGCGCTATTTTAAAGGATGGAATTAACCGAAAATGTTGAAGTGCATCGTCTAAAAAAAAGGCTTCTAGTTCTGGTGTTTCTTGCACCATGTGTTGAATACCTATGGGGCGGTTTTCACAAACCGAAATTACAACATTAGGATGCTTTTGTGCTAACATTAAAGGCTCGTCTCCTACTTCAGAAGAAGTTGAGGTAGTCAGTACGTGTTTATACCCTTTTGTTTTCCTTCCATACCCACGACTCAAAACACCAAGACGTAATTTATTTGAAAAATGTGCGAGTAAATAGTCTACCATAGGAGTTTTTCCAGTTCCGCCAGTAGAAATATTTCCGACGACTACAACAGGAATTGGGGCTTGATATGTTGGGAAAAAACCTTTTTTGTAAAGAAATTTACGAAAGGAAACCGCGCTAGCGAATAATATTTGAAAGGGAAACAACGCTTTTCTCCAAACTGCCATAAAAACAAAAGTAGAACATTTATCTTTGGGACACCATGACAGTAAAAGAAATTACAACTTGTTTAGAACAATGGAGCCCTTTGGCTTATGCTGAAGAATTTGATAATGTAGGGTTGCTAGTTGGCACATACGACCAACATGTAGACGGGGTGCTTGTTGCACACGATGCACTAGAATCTGTAGTTGATGAAGCTATTGCTGAAGGCTGCAACCTGATTATTTGTTTTCACCCGATAATTTTTCAAGGCTTAAAAAAAATAACTAATAAAACCTATGTAGAACGTGCCGTATCGAAGGCAATAAAGCACGACATCGCATTGTATGCAATACATACCGCTTTGGACGTTCAACTCGACGGAGTCAATAAAGGTCTAGCAGATGCATTAGGCCTTGAACAACGGCGTGTATTACTACCACAAAAGGGGAGTTTACTAAAGCTAAGCACGTATGTGCCTCAAGAGTATTTACCTAGTGTTCAAGAAGCACTTTTTAAAGCTGGAGCTGGAGCGCTTGGTCTTTACGACCAGTGTAGCTTTGTCTCTGATGGTATTGGTGGGTTTAGACCGCTAGACGGAAGCAATCCCTTTGTAGGTAATTCGGGAGAACGCCATTTTGAGTCGGAAATGCAGTTACAAGTAGTTTTACCAAAACATGTTAAAGCTGCTGTGCTTGCTGCCTTAGAACAATCGCATCCTTATGAAACGGTTGCTTATGAACTAAGTGTTTTGGAGAATGTCCGCAATGACTTAGGGATGGGGTGTATTGGTTCCTTAAAGACCGCTGTTGAAGAAAATATCTTTTTAACCACCATAAAAGACATCGTTGGCACTCCCTCAATAAGACACAGTAAATTACTTAACAAAAAAATTGAACGTGTTGCCTTACTTGGCGGTTCGGGAAGTTTCGCAACGCAAGCTGTAATAGCTCAAGGAGCAGATGTTTTTGTTACTGCAGACCTAAAATATCACGATTTTTACAAGGCAGAACAACAACTAATCCTTGTAGACGTAGGGCATTTTGAAAGTGAACAATTCACCAAAAAAATAATCGTAGAGTTTCTTAGCAAAAATTTCCCTAATTTTGCGTTCATTTCATCCAAAACGGAAACTAATCCAGTTCATTATTTTTAACTATGGCTAAGAAGAAAGCTGAAACCACCATCGAAGAAAAGCTACGCGCATTATACAACCTTCAACTCGTTGATACACACATTGACGAAATTCGTAACGTTCGAGGAGAATTACCTCTTGAAGTAGAAGACCTAGAGGCTGAGGTTGCAGGTTTAGAGAAACGTTTAAGTAACTTTGGAATAGAAGTTACGGCATATGAAGATGAAATCAAGGCTAAAAAAATCAGCATTGAGAACTCAAAAGAACTGATAAAAAAATATAACGAACAGCAAAAAAACGTTCGTAATAATCGTGCTTACGAGTCTTTAAACAAAGAAATTGAATTTCAAGAATTAGAAATTCAATTATCCGATAAACAGATCAAACAACTTAAAGCGTTGATTGAACAAAAAAACGAAGGGGTTACTGAAACTTCTACGAAACTTGAAGAACGAAAAAACCACTTAAAGCACAAAAAAAATGAGCTAGATGCTATTTTAGCTGAAACTCAAAAAGAGGAAGCAATTCTACTCGAAAAATCTAAAGAGTTTGCTGAAAAAGCTGATGAGGCTTTGGTTACTGCTTACACACGCATTCGAGCATCAGTAAAAAATGGATTAGCGATTGTTTCTGTTGAGCGTGGTGCATCTGGTGGGTCATTCTTTACAATTCCTCCGCAAGTTCAAATGGAGATTGCTTCAAGAAAAAAGATTATTACTGATGAACACAGTGGTCGTATCTTGGTAGACAAAGAGCTTGCTGAAGAACAAGAAGCCTTTATGAAAGGTATTTTTTCTAAGAGTTAAAACGCTCAAAAAAATCTTGAAATAACGCCATTGCTTTGGGGTTCTTCAAAGCGTCTAGTGAAACTATATTGGATAACGCTTCTCCTTGTAAGAGTCGCTTTACAGGCACCTCTACTTTTTTTCCACTAACAGTATATGGAATTTCATCGATTTGGTAAATCTCATCTGGAACATGACGTGGAGAACATCTTGTGCGGATATAAGTTTTAATCGTTTTTTCATCAATGGTATTATCTGATTTCACAAACAATATCAATAGGTCTTTGCTGTTTTTTTGAAGATGGATAATTAATGTGTCTTGAATGTCTTCAAATTGATCCATGACCGCATAAAGCTCTGCAGTACCTATTCGTATTCCATTTCTATTTAACGTAGCATCCGAACGACCATAGATGATGACACCTCCGCTTTTGGTAATTGAAGCCCAATCGCCATGGCACCAAACAGAGTCAAACCTGCTAAAATAACTCTGTTTATATCGCTCAAAGTCAGGATCGTCAACCAAATAAAGAGGCATTGAAAGCAAAGGTGCTGTAAGCACCAATTCCCCAGGAATATTGATGATTGAATTTCCATCAGCATCCCAAACAGCAACTGCTGCACCCAGCATTTTACATTGAATTTCGTTGGGGTTAACAGGCTTGTCAGGATTTCCCCCCACAAAAGCCGTACACACATCCGTACCACCGCTTAGTGAAACAACATGAGCGTGTGGAAATTGCTGTTGTAGGCGTAAGCAAACATCTGAGGAAAGTGGCGATCCTGTAGAACCAATGGTCTTAAGAAACGTAAAATCATTTTCCTTTAAAAAAGAATTTGGGGATTCCATTTGATGTTGAAAATAAACCGCGCCACTCCCAAAATGATTAATCTTAGCCTTATGAGCGAACTGCCATAATACAGAATCATTTGGATGCTTAGGTGATCCTTGATACAAACAGAGTGTTGCGCCACACAACAAACTACTTAGGGCATAGTTCCACATCATCCATCCAGTGGTAGAGTACCAAAAATAACGATCACCACTACACACATCTTGATGCAACCCTAAGGCTTTTAGATGCTCTAAAAGCATATGTCCTGTTCCGTGTACAAGTGCTTTAGGTTTGCCCGTAGTCCCCGATGAAAATAACACCCAAATTGGTGCTGAAAAAGGGACTGGAGAAAACACCAGGTCATCCATGCCTATTGACATGTCATCAAATGCACTAAACGCTTCAAGAGGCAACGTATGTTCAATACTAGTAAGTGATTTTTGTATCGCTCTAATTTTAGAGGAACAATCATGTTGCTTTCCGTTATAGGTGTATTTGCTATGCGTAAATAAAACCTTTGGGCTTAGTTGTTGAAAACGATCCACAACAGCCTCGCTTCCAAAATCGGGTGGACAAGACGACCAAACAGCTCCCAATGCATTGGTTGCTAAAAAAGCAGCGATCGTTTCTGGACCATTAACTCCATAACACACCACGCAATCCCCTGATTGAACACCGCATTTAATTAATTTTTGTTGGAATGAATACGTAGCTGTAATCAGTTGATTCCAGCTAATTTCACGATACTCTTCTGATTCATTTTGGAAAATTAGCGCTGGATGTTGCTTGCTAGCATGTTTAAAAATATGTTTGGCATAACTCAGCTGAGAACCACAAAACCACTCACTCTCCCAAAAGGGGGTAGCCGACACAAAAGCTTGCTTATAAGGGGAGTCAAAACTCACATTAAAAAAGCGTGAAATACTTTCCCAAAAAACTCCTTGATTGGAAATACTCCACAAGTGTAATGTCTCGTAATCTTTAAATTGCAATCCATAGGCATGCTCTAGAAAGTCTGTGTAGTTGCTTAGCCGTGATGCTGGTTTGGGTTGCATTGTTTAAAGATACAATCTCCATTCGAATTACATTCTAATTTTGTTTTTGGAATCTCGTAATGCGTTTGATACAATAACATAGGGGCTAAAATAAAAAACCTCACTTTAAAAAAGTGAGGTTTAATTGGTGGGCGCTGAGGGATTCGAACCCCCGACCCCCTCGGTGTAAACGAGGTGCTCTGAACCAACTGAGCTAAGCGCCCGAGGGGTGCAAATATATAAAATTAACCCATCTGCCAAAGAAAGAATTTTGAGTATTTTTTATGGTAATACCTCCGCAACCACAAACAAACTTCCGCCAACATAAATCATGTCCTCTTTTTGAGCAGCTTTCTTTGCCGCTGCCAAAGCTTCAGTAACACTTTCATGCAATGTGTGGTTAAGTTTCTGATGAGCAAATTCTTTACCTAAAGCAACTACTGAAAAGGCTCTAGGTACGTCTGCTGCACACAAGTAATACTGAGCACTTTTTGGCAGTAACTTCAAGATGTCAGTAATGTCTTTGTCACTTACCATCCCAAAAACAACATGCAACTGCTTGTAGTTAAGGGATTCCAGCTGCTTTATAACTTGGGCCAGTCCTGCTTTGTTATGTGCCACATCAGCAATAATGGTCGGCTCTTGTCCAAGCAACTCCCATCTTCCACGAAGACCTGTGTTTTTAATCACATGCTTTAAACCCTGTGTAATTGCTTTTTCAGAAACTTTAAATTGAGATTGTACATCCAGTAGGGTTACGACACCATTAATATTTTGTTGTTGATAGGCACCCTTTAAATCCGTATCATAGTTGTGTGTTTTTGCAATATGTAAGGAAGCATTGTTTTTTTGCGCGATATCCTTAAAAACTGGATAGGTTTCGGGATCTTTTTCAACCAAAACAACAGGAACGTTAGGCTTTATAATCCCTCCCTTTTCTTTTGCAATTTTAACACGTGTAGTTCCTAAAAACTGTTGATGATCAAGGCTAATATTAGTAATTAAGCAAGCCTCTGGAGTGATGATGTTTGTAGCGTCTAACCTACCTCCAAGCCCAACTTCAACAATTGCAACATCCACCTGTTGTTCAGCAAAATAAGAATACGCAAGCCCCACAGACATTTCAAAAAATGAAAACTGCTGGTCTTCAAAAAAAGCAGCGTGTGTTTTGATAAAATCAATGATTCTTTGTTTAGCAATAGGAATGCCATTGATGCGAATTCGCTCTCTAAAATCTTTTAGGTGTGGCGAGGTGTATAAACCAACATTATATCCAGCTTCTTGCAAAACTGATGCTAACATGTGTGCCGAAGAGCCTTTACCATTTGTTCCAGCGACATGGATGCTTTTAAATGATTTATGAGGGTTGCCCAAATGGGCTGCCAATAAAGCAATTCTGACCAAATTTGGATTAAGTGCAGCAGCACCGACACGTTGATACATTGGCAGTCGTGCATACAGCCATTTAAGGGTGGCTGCGTAATCCATTATGCAAACAGGTAATCACGCATTAGCATAAAGGTCACAAAACCAGTAACAAATCCTATAAATGCTAAAAGAGAAATTTTCTTAAAGTACCAAAAGAAGTTTATTTTTTCCATTCCCATAGCTACTACACCAGCAGCTGAGCCAAAAACCAACATACTTCCGCCAGTGCCTGCCGCAAAAGCGATGGCGTGCCAAATAGGATCATCAACTCCTTGAGAAAACATACCCATACTGGCAGCAACCAAGGGAACATTGTCAATAACTGCAGATCCCGATCCAAGGAGTGCTACTACGATATCCATATTTGGGATAGTAGTGGTGAGATCCTGAGCAAAATTGAATAATAGTCCTAAGGATTCTAAGGCAGCAACTGCCATTAGAATACCTAAAAAGAATAATATACTCGGTAATTCGATTTTGGTAAGTGCTGCATGGACAGGACTGTGCGAACCATGCGCATCTGAATCTCCATCAATGTTAGACAAGGAAAATTTTGCACTACTATATACCTCCGCAAAGGCTGCAACAACAGCTAAGGAAAGCATCATACCCACATAAGGGGGAAGGTGTGTAATTGTTTTAAAAAAAGGCACAAATAAAATAGAACCAAGTCCTAAATACAACATCGTCGATCCGTATTTAGACGTTTTAACATCATTTGTTTTGGCCGCTTCTATAGAACCTTTAAAGACTTTAAAACGACTTGCAATTATTGTAGGAATAACCATGCAAACTATTGATGGAATTAACAAGTACTTAACAAGTTCAATGGTAGTGACTTTCTTTCCAATCCAAAGCATTGTTGTGGTTACATCACCAATAGGCGACCAAGCGCCTCCAGCGTTGGCAGCGATAATAATCATCCCAGCATACCATAGCCGTGTATCTCTATTATGCATTACTTTCTGCAAAATGGTAATAAGTACTATGGTAGCGGTAAGGTTGTCAATAATTGCTGATAAAACGAATGCTAAAATTGAAAAAATCCATAGTAGCTTAACTTTATTTCGGGTACGGATAAACCCTTTAATTGTAGCAAAACCATTAAAATAATCGATAATTTCAACAATGGTCATAGCACCAAGTAAGAATACCAAGATTTCTGCCGTTTTACCTAAATGATGCAAAAGAATTTCATCAATATGGGTTGCATTTAGGCTTTTACTTACCGTATCAACATCAAAAACAGGAAGATGCCCCAAAGCAATAACTGCCCATAAAATTGCCATCATCGCTAGTGCGGGAATAAGCTTATCAATTTTTAAGTTATGCTCTAAAGTAATTGAAAGATACCCTAAAAAGAATATTATAAGTATGATGGATTCCATAAAATAAGATTAAGTTTTTGTTGCACAAATATAGGAAACGAACAAAGGGATTAAAAATTGCATTAAACAACTTAAATAATTAGATTTATTTAGGTCTACTACTTATTTTTGCAATATTATAGTTTAATTTAATTAAATTTTTAGGGGCTTTGATTGTATTTTCCGTAATATATAAAGTCTATACCCCCTTAAAAGGGGGGGTGTGAGAAAAAGTAATGCGTCGTATTATACATATATCAATTAATTCAAAACAATTTTAATTAATTGATAATTCTAAAAACACAATATTAAGAATGTTAAACAAAGGACACCTTACAAGCTGTTAACATTTCAATAATCGTTAAGGAAAATTTATATTTGAGAAAAATAGAATATGCTACCCAATCCGCAAGGTTTATACCACCCAGAAAATGAGCACGATAATTGTGGTGCAGGATTCATTTGTAGTCTCGAAGGAAAACGCACAAATGACATTATCCACAAGGCGCTTGATATACTTGTAAAACTCGAACATCGTGGTGCCGTTAGCGCAGATGGTAAAACTGGAGACGGAGCTGGAATCCTAATCGACATTCCCCATGACTATCTAACTACAGCATGTTCTTTTGAGTTACCAGAACCACAAAACTACGCATTGGGCATGGTATTCCTTCCTCAAAAAATGAATCAGCGCACCTTCTGTGTCGATGTTTTTGAAGAAGAACTCCATCGACAAAATCTAGGGATTATAGGATGGCGCGATGTCCCCACCAACTATGATGTCATTGGTAAGATAGCTGCAAAGACGCTTCCAAACATCAAGCAGGTTTTTGTAAAAGACGAGACCGGAACACTTACAGAAGACCAACTAAACACCAAAACATACATTGCCAGAAAACGTGCTGAACACCGAATTTATGCAAGTAAGATGTCTCAGGCTTCTTACTTCTATTTGCCTAGTTTTTCAACACGAACTGTAATATACAAGGGACTATTAATGCCCGAAGATATCGAGGGCTTTTATTTAGACCTTAAAGATCCACGAGTAGTTACACGACTTGCGCTGGTTCACCAACGTTTTTCCACCAATACCTTCCCTACTTGGGATTTAGCACAACCGTTTAGATATATGTGTCATAACGGCGAGATTAACACCTATCGTGGAAATGTGATTCGCATGAAAGCACGTGAAGAACTTTTTGCCAATGAATTTTTTGGAGATGACATGAAGGAAATCACTCCGATAGTGCTTCCTGGAAAATCAGATTCATCTTCCATGGATATGGTTGTTGAGTTACTCCTTCACTCTGGTCGATCTTTACCTGAAGTTATGATGATGTTAGTCCCGGAGGCTTGGGAAAAACACCAATCTATGGATGCTTCAAAGAAAAACTTTTACGGATACAACGCTTGTATTATGGAGCCTTGGGATGGTCCAGCATCAGTTCCTTTTACTGATGGGAAATACATTGGAGCATTACTCGATCGAAATGGACTTCGTCCATCACGTTATACAGTAACAAAAGATGGTTATGTTGTGATGTCTTCAGAGACAGGCGTGATTGATATTGATCCTGCAAATGTTTCGCAGCATGGTAGACTGGAACCAGGCCGTATGTTTTTAGTTGACATGGAAGAAGGGCGTATCATTGAAGACAAAGAGGTTAAAGAAAAAATCTCTTCTAAGCACCCCTATGGTGACTGGCTCAAAGAAAATTTACTTCCACTAAAAGAGGTGCCGTACACAGGAAACAATACCCCTATTGAGGCAGAACCCTTTATGAAGCGCTTGCAAGGCTTTGGCTATACCGAAGAGGACATCAAAACACTTATAACTCCTATGAGTACCCAAGGAAAAGAAGCCATTGGGTCTATGGGAACAGACACACCACTTGCTGTGCTATCCAACAAACCACAATTGTTGTATAACTATTTTAAACAGCTGTTTGCTCAAGTGACAAATCCGCCACTTGATGGGATTCGCGAAGAAATTGTAACGGATACCTCAATGTCAGTTGGTAGCGATGCTAATATTTTTGATGTTTCCCCTGAACATGCTAAAAAACTACGCATTCAAAACCCAATTATATCCAACGAAGATTTGGATAAAATCAAGTTCATTGAGCATCATGATTTTAAATCAAAATCGGTTTCTGCTCTTTACAACATAGCAGCGGGAAGCAATGGTCTTGAGCGTGCGCTTGAATCCCTTCTGGTAGATGTTAAAAAAGAAGTAGAGCAAGGTGCAAATATTATTATTCTTTCTGACCGAGGTATTAATGAAAACAAAGCTCCAATTCCTATGTTATTGGCCTGTTCATTTGTACATCATGGCATGATGAAGCACGGTTTACGTTCCAAATTTGGAATCATTATTGAATCCGCAGAACCACGGGAACCACACCACTTTGCCGCACTATTTGGCTATGGAGCAAGTGCCATTAACCCATATATGGTAAATGAAATCATTGCGCATCAAGTAGAAACAAACGCAATAGAAGGGCTTTCTGTAGAAAATGCCATTGCCAACTATAACAAAGCCATTGCAAAGGGCTTGGTTAAGGTTATGAATAAAATTGGTATCTCTACGTTACATTCTTATCGTGGAGCTCAGATTTTTGAAGCCTTAGGATTAAGCAAAAAATTTGTGGATCGTTATTTCTGCAATACGGCTACGCGAATTGAGGGGATTGGATTAAAAGAAGTTGAGCAAGAAATTGTACAACGTCACGATTTTGCTTTTGGCGAAAAAACTGCTGGTGAAGGGCTAGATTTAGAAATTGGCGGAAGCTATCGCTGGCGCAGAAATGGAGAAGCACACATGCTCAATCCTGCTAGTATTGCCAAGCTACAGCAAGCTACTCAAAAAGGCAGCTTTGAAACCTATGAAGAGTATTCCAAACTTGTAAACGAACAAACCAAGCAGTTGATGACATTGCGTGGGATGTTTGAACTTAATGACTTAGATCCAATTCCGCTTGAAGAAGTGGAGCCTTGGACGGCTATTGTAAAGCGATTTAAAACTGGAGCGATGTCTCTAGGATCAATTAGTGAAGAAGCGCATGAAAACTTAGCGATAGCGATGAACCGTATTGGCGGTAAAAGCAACTCTGGCGAAGGAGGAGAAGATCCTAGACGCTTCACTAGAGATGAAGATGGAGAATGGAGAAATTCGGCAATTAAGCAGGTAGCCTCTGGGCGATTTGGTGTGTCATCACACTACCTTACTAATGCCCGTGAAATCCAAATAAAAATGGCTCAAGGAGCTAAGCCTGGTGAAGGCGGACAACTTCCTGGACCAAAAGTAAATCCATATATCGCATCGGTACGAAACTCGACCCCATATGTTGGGCTTATTTCACCTCCACCTCACCATGATATTTACTCTATTGAGGATTTAGCACAGCTTATTTACGATTTAAAAAATGCCAACCGCGAAGCACGAGTTAATGTGAAACTTGTTTCGGAAGTCGGGGTTGGAACCATTGCAGCAGGAGTAGCTAAAGCCAAAGCGGACGTTATTCTCATTTCAGGATTTGATGGTGGAACGGGAGCTTCTCCCCTAACATCACTTAAGCATGCGGGACTACCATGGGAACTTGGTGTAGCCGAAGCACAACAGACACTTGTACTCAATGACCTTCGTGGACGTATAGTTATGGAGTGTGACGGACAACTTAAAACAGGACGTGATGTAGCCATTGCTTGTCTTTTGGGTGCAGAAGAATTTGGATTCTCAACGGCTCCTTTAGTAGCAACAGGTTGTATTATGATGCGTGCTTGTCACCTAAACACCTGCCCGGTAGGTATTGCCACGCAAGACCCTGAACTCCGTAAAAACTTTAAAGGGAAGCCTGAACACGTGGTTAACTTTATGCATTTTGTCGCTGAAGAAATGCGTGGTATCATGGCACAACTTGGATTCAGGACTGTAGATGAAATGGTAGGACAAAGCCAAAAGTTAAATATGAACAAGGCTATTGAACACTACAAAGCACAGGGGATTGACTTATCTGCCATTTTATACAAGCCAGATGTAGCCGAAAATGTTCCTGTTCGAAACATGAGCAAACAAGACCATGGTCTTGATAATGTTTTAGACGTAGATATTGTTTCAAAAGCACAAAAGGCAATTATCTCATTAGAACCACAAACACTGCATTTTGACATTAAAAACACAAACCGAAGTGTTGGTGCACTATTGAGTAATGAAATTTCAAAAGCACATGGTCGAGAAGGGCTTCCTGTTGATACACTAAAACTATTGTTTACTGGCGCTGCGGGACAAAGCTTTGGTTGTTTTGCTACCAAAGGGCTGCACTTGGAGGTAACTGGTAATGCTAACGATTACTTTGGAAAAGGGCTTTCTGGAGCTCGTTTGGTTGCCAAGGTGCCCGAAGCAGCAACCTTTAAGCCAGAGGAAAACGTCATTATTGGAAATGTTGCCCTTTACGGAGCAACTGCTGGAGAAGCCTATATCAATGGTATTGCTGGTGAACGATTCTGTGTAAGAAACTCTGGAGCCGTTGCCGTAGTAGAAGGTATTGGAGATCACGGCTGTGAGTACATGACAGGTGGTGAGGCTGTAATTTTGGGTCATATCGGACGTAACTTTGCTGCGGGTATGAGTGGTGGTATTGCTTATATTTATGCGGAAGACGGTGTCTTTGATGATCGCAACTTCAATATGGAGATGATTGGTTTGGAAGACTTATCTAGTACAGATGTGGCTCGTGTTGAAGCACTTATTCAAAACCATAAGGATTATACAGCTAGTCCACTAGCTTCTAAGATTCTAGCGGATTGGAAAACAACACAGAAAAATTTCATTAAGGTAATGCCAACCGATTACAAAGCTGCGCTTGAACGTATGGCACAAGAACAAAACGCATAATTATGGGGAAGTTAAGAGGATTTATGGAGTACGATCGCATTAACGAAGAAAACGTTGATGTACAAGATCGTGTAAAAAACTACAAGGAATTTACTGTTACGCCAAGCGAGAAAACCTTACAAGATCAAGGTGCGCGTTGCATGGATTGCGGGGTTCCGTTTTGTCACAGTGGATGCCCACTTGGGAATATGATTCCTGATTTTAATGATGCTGTTTACCGAAACGAATGGCAAAAAGCTTTACGTATTTTACATTCAACAAATAACTTTCCTGAGTTTACAGGAAGGCTTTGTCCTGCACCTTGTGAAGCAGCTTGTGTATTGGGTATCATTAACCCGCCAGTATCAATTGAGCTTATTGAAAAATACATTGTTGAACGCGGATTTAAAGAGGGTTGGATTAAAGCCGACCCACCATTAAAGCGAACAGGAAAAACCGTTGCAGTTATTGGTTCTGGTCCTGCCGGACTTGCAGCCGCACAACAGCTAAACAGAGCCGGTCATACGGTTACCGTATTTGAGCGTGATGAAAAAGTTGGTGGACTCCTTCGCTATGGAATCCCAGATTTCAAAATGGAGAAAAACGTCATTGATCGTCGTATCACCCAGTTGGAAGCGGAAGGTATTATTTTTAAAACAGGTGTTGAAGTAGGTAGAAATATGGCTGTTGAAGCACTTAGTGCATTTGACGCAGTTGTGCTTTGTGGCGGAGCAACCATCCGTAGAAGACTACCAATTCCTGGTGCTGATTTACCAGGCGTTGTTCAAGCGATGGATTTCTTACCTAAAAGTAATCGTTGGGTAGACGGACTTACAGAGATTGAAAACAGCTTGCATGCAGGAGGTAAAAATGTTGTTGTCATTGGTGGTGGAGATACAGGCTCAGATTGTATTGGAACTTCAAACCGTCAAGGAGCAAAAAGCGTAACAAACTTTGAAATTATGCCCAAGCCTGCCGAAACACGTACCGAGGATCACCCTTGGCCTTTTTGGCCCTTCAAGCTAAAGACTACTTCTTCGCACGAAGAAGGTATTCACAGGGAGTGGAGCATCATGACTAAAGAATTTACGGCAGACGAAAAAGGACACCTTAAAGCCTTGACAACTGTTAATGTACGTTGGGAAAAAGATGCAAATGGCGGAAGACCCAATCTTATTGAAGAACCAAACTCTGAAAAAGAATGGCCGTGTGAATTGGCCTTATTGGCCCTTGGATTTACAGGTCCTGAGCCTACCCTAGCCGAAAAACTTGGGTTAGATCAAGACGAACGTTCTAACGTAAAAGGAAATGCAAAATACCAAACCAATGTCCCTCATATTTTCACCGCTGGTGATATGCGTAGAGGACAGTCGTTGATTGTATGGGCAATTTCTGAAGGCCGTGAGGCAGCACATCACATCGATACGTACCTAATGGGTGAACCCTCTAAACTTCCTATCAAAGAAGGCGGAGACTTACCAACAAACTAGAAGCTTAGGGTTTATCTAAAAAAGTTCCAAACTATTCCAAAACGGATAAGTAAATCCCGTTGTGGATATCCAGGAGCCGCATAATAGGTTGGCGCCTTCCGATTGGCATTAACATGCTCTACCACAAAAAACAATCGGGTTTGTCTAATTTTTGCATTAAAGAATGCATTTACCATAGGGTATCCCTCTGACTCCTGATGCGATTGCACTACAAACTCAGACAACAACGGATGATAGGCTCGCATATTAAACGATGAATAGTAATGTGCACTTATTCCCGTTTGTAAAAACATCGCTTTTTTAAACCAATGATCTTGGTAATACAAGGCGGTACGTCCTATAAAATCAGGCATGGGCATGGCAGCGGTATTGCCGCTAAGCTGTTGTGCACGAAGCTTGGCATCAAAGCCAAAAATACCCCATTGAAAACCACCCTCCCAATCGAGTTGTAACAGGTTAATACTTTCACTCGACTGCACAGGCGTAACCAATAAGGAATCGGCTTGAGGTTGAGAAAAATACGCATGGTTATCAATCGTTGTCGCTGTAAAAGAAAGCGTTCCGTAGGTAGCATGAGAAAGTCGTCCAAAAATGGCCGTGCGTGTTTCTAGTTCAGGATTTGTTATCCATGTATAATCGGCATAGCTGCTAGCAAATCGCTCAAACACAAAACCAGGATGCTGTTGCTGGAAACGAATACCACCTACAAACTCCATGTTTTTTTTAATGGGAAGCGTTAACGAACCCATCAAGTAATCGCCTACACGAGATCCACTAACTGCCAACTCGGTCTCGGCACGCAATTGCAAAGCCCCAAAGTTTTTGCGCCACGTACCGCCAATGCTGTAGGCATCTTCTTTTATTTTAGGAACCGAAGCCGTAATGTGTTTGTGGGTATAGGTGTATTTATGATGTCTGGCATAAGCCGTTAACCATCCTACAGTTGGATTGGTAAGGATGCTGTATACGTCAAACTGTTGTAGGGAATAATGCAAGCGGTCGTAGGGGGTAGAATCATCATCTACCAAGGCACCATAACCTTCATAGGCTTGAGTTTGTCTAAACCGATGGTCTTGGCTGGTGCTTTGCACACGATAGCCCAAACGCACACGTGGTTCTTGAATGGAATCTGTAGAACGCAGGATTAAATAATCTTGTTCAAGAAGGTAGCGCTTTCCCGTATAGTCATTGCTGGCATTTTCATACAATACGCTTAGCCTGTCTCGGTCGTAAAACTCATCGTCTCCAGATTCAAAATCAATTATGGATTCGCTGTCAAGTCCCCCATTTTCTTGTTGATCAATTTTTTGATTTACAATTTGTAAACGCAACCTATAGCGTCCGCTTGGATTTTCGTAACGGCTTGTAAATCGAAGTTGACTTAACCCTGTTATTTGATGTTGGTAACGTCCTAGAGATCGGTGACCACGGTATCCAATGGCATAATTAAACCTTGGATGGATGTTGGCCGTAATCAGGGCGTCTGTTGATTGCCCTTGCGACTGGGTAGATTTATAATACAGTTCCGTTAACGGAGTTGGCACGTGATAATACGCCAGTTCCTCGGGCATAAAGCGTTGACTTTCTTTGGTGCGAAAACCACTAGCTGGTGCGGTGCTCTTCCGCCACGATTCTAAGGATAAGGAATTCAAAGCTTGCCCTGAATTATTGAGCGACACATAAGCAAAATTGTCCTGCCGTTGGGAGTTTAACTTGTAGTACTTTGCCATGGTAAGCGTAGTGTCTACGTGGGTGGTATCGCGGGCTTGATTAATAATTAGGTAATCGGAAATGGCTACTTCCTTAGCAGGCTGATTTGCTTTTTTAACAATAGAATCTTTTACCGGAATATTATTTTGGGCAGTAAGCACTACGGGGAGGCAAAACAAAAAAAGTATTCGAAGCACAGCGAGTGTTTTTACAAAGGTATCGATTTCGAAAATAAACCTGCTTTTAATTTTATGCGGGAACCATGCAAAAAAAATAGTAACTTAGTACAGAACTAACCCCAAGTCTGTTCTTTTTTTGAAAACGCTGGTAACAAGCGACAAGACCTTCGCTTTCTTTTATTTGAATTTTTTTGGGGTATAGAACATTCGCTTTAGGTAAATCGATAGTTGCGCTATGTATCGCACAACTTATTTATACCCAAAGCATTGGTTAAAATGGATATACGCAATGCGTAAATTCAGACGTTGTGCGGCATTATAAACCCAAAACCTTAATATAAATGGAAAACATTGTAAGTGGAAATATAGGGTTGATACATTTATTGGTTTCAATTGTAGCGATGATTACTGGAATTGTTGTACTTATAACGAAGAAAGGAACAAAAAAACATAGGCAGATTGGATATATTTATGTGACGTCTATGTTATTGGTAAACTTTACTGCATTTATGATTTACAGACTTTTTGGAGGGTTTGGAATTTTTCATTTTTTCGCTATTGTAAGCTTTATGACCTTATTGGCTGGAATGTATCCTATTATAAGACGAAAGGGTAGGAATTATATTTTTAGACATTTCAATTATATGTATTGGAGTGTAGTTGGATTATATTGTGCTTTTTGTGCGGAGATCTTGACAAGGATTCCATTTTATTTGTCCATTAAAATCAGTTGGAAATTATTTTCGGCTTTGACAATGTTGAGTATTTTTATAGTTATTGTAATAGCTAGTGTAATATTTAAAAAGCATAAACTTAAATGGCAAACTGAATTTGAAAAATAAACGACCGCACATCAAGGTATATAGTGCATACCCTTCGGGATACGCACCATACACGAATGCCGTTCAAGAATACCCATACGGCTCGCTCAAGCCATGCTGCCTTAAGCAAACAGATTCTCACAAATTTTCTACCAGCCTGCTGGCAGGCAGGTTCGGTTTTTATTTGCTAAATTTAATTTCTTGAATGCGCAACTAAACATACACACCCGTTGTAAGTCATTAATAACAAATAAAAGCTATGCTAAAGGCAAAGAGATTTTTTAAACGAAATACACATAATAATATATTTAAAGCTCTTGCGGGTTTTGGTAGAGCTTTAAACAGATTGTATGAAAACAGAAATCATGATTTATATAGCAACGGAGAGTTAACTGTATTAAAAAAAATATCAAAACTAAATCCGTCAATCATTATTGATGGCGGGGCAAATATTGGAAAATATTCCCTGTTAGTTAATCAATTGATGCCAAATACACTGATTTATTCATTCGAGCCTGTCAAAGACACATTTGAAAAATTAAAAACAAACGTAGAAGGTCGTAAGAATATAATTCCTATTCAAAAAGGACTTTACAATGAAACTTGTGCTAAAGAAATAAATATTTATCCTTCCAATACACATTCCTCACTATTTGACATTGAAGGCTTCTCTCAAAAACCCAATCAAAAGCAAATAATAGAACTAACAAAAGGAGATGACTTTATTGATAGTTACAAAATTGAAACGATTGATTTATTAAAAATTGACGTAGAAGGTGCTGAATACGATGTGTTATTAGGATTTGAGAAACATCTTCAAAATGGAAAAATAAAAATGATCCAATTTGAATATGGCTACATTAACATTACAACAAAAAAATTACTTATTGATTTTTATAACTTTTTTGAAAGTAACGGTTATGTAATCGGTAAGATTTTTCCTAAGACCGTTGAATTTAGAAAATACAATTTCAAATATGAAGATTTTTTAGGCCCAAACTTTGTTGCTGTGAAGAAAACAGAAATCGAATTAATAAATATGCTAATGAAAAAGTAAACGCCAGACTACACTAATCGTTTGCTGTAAGCTGGGTAAAAGAATTATTCTTGGCCAAATACCCAAACACATGAAAAAAGCCAACCCTATCTTCTTCTTCTACTAGCCTTTAGCTCTCTTTTTTTTGTTATCTTAGTACGGAACTAACCCCAAGTCTGTTCTTTTTTTGAAAACGCTGGTAACAAGCAACAAGACCTACGCTTTCTTCGATTTGAATTTTTTTGGGGTATAATTTTTAAATTTCTAACATTTTATACTTGAAAATCTTATGAAAAAATTAATCGCAGAATTTATTGGAACCCTATGGTTGGTATTGGGAGGATGTGGAAGTGCTGTTTTAGCAGCCAGCTATCCAGAATTAGGAATTGGATTTGCAGGGGTGGCTATTGCCTTTGGGTTAACCGTAGTAACCATGGCATATGCTATAGGACATGTATCGGGTTGCCATTTAAATCCAGCCGTTTCTATTGGGCTCTATGTAGGAGGGCGTTTTAACAAAAAAGAACTCCTGCCTTATATTATTGCTCAAGTTTTGGGTGGTATCGCAGGGGCTGGAATTTTATACTTGATTGTGAGTGGGAAACCCGGTTTTGAAATCGGTGGCTTTGCTGCCAATGGATATGGTGCGCACTCACCAGACGGCTACAGCTTGGGTGCTGCACTAATTACTGAGGTTGTGATGACTTTTATGTTCTTAATGGTGATTTTGGGTGCAACCCACTCCAAAGCACCAAAAGGTTTTGCTGGTTTAACTATTGGTTTGGCGTTAACCTTAATTCATTTAATCAGTATCCCTGTAACTAACACTTCTGTTAATCCTGCAAGAAGTACAAGTCAAGCAATTTTTGTGGGAGATTGGGCCATTGATCAGTTGTGGTTGTTTTGGATTGCTCCAATTGTAGGTGCTGTATTGGCAGCTTTGGTGTACAAGTTTATTTCCCCAGAAAAAAAATGATTAAATCTGTATCCTAATAACTATAACAATGCTTTCTTTATTTTTTTTTAGGGCAATACTTTAACTAGCAAACTGTTCAATAAAATATATACAGCGTATATAAGCCTTGTATAAACGCTAAATTTTAAAAAACCCAATCAAATGCACATGTTAACCTTTATACTTTTATTTACCTGTCTATTTTTACTTGGACTGACGTATTTGTTATATTTTATTCTAAAAAAACTCAGGCTTCGAAAAACCGGGAAAATTATCGCTATTGTTCTAGCAACGCTTATCATTAGTGGAACTTTAAAAGAAGTATTTAAAGATGACCTCTTTTCAAAATCGAGTGCTAAAAAACTACTACTTGAACAGCATATAACGTTGAATGATGATTTTGAATTAACGCACAATGAATTTAGAGAATCACTACTATTTTATTCCTTCCATACATTTACCTTAACCATTTCCGAACAGGATAAAAAAAAGATAATCAATGAAATAAAAACAGCCCAAAACTTTAACCCTAATGGTAATGGGAATACTAAATTTTACGATGGCCCACGGATAGAAAACTTTGAAGAAACCAATTATTTTACTAGAGTACTGGTAAGAGAAAAAGATAAAGATTATCCACTTAATTTTAGTAAAACCAGAGTCAGCAAAGATGAGCTTAAACTAGTTTTTGAAGATAAAAAAGATGGCTGGGATTTCTAAATCAACAATCACTACCTAAACATATGAATTTCTCAAGGCAATGCGTTTAAATTCTTTTGTACTTTAGTACCTAGATGCAAACACAACGTACGCAAAACCTAGAATGTGGCACCGACGAAGCAGGTCGTGGTTGTTTGGCTGGGCCTGTTACTGCTGCAGCTGTTATCTTACCGCTAAGTTTTACGCACCCATTACTCACCGACTCTAAAAAACTCACTGCCAAGCAGCGTGCAGCTCTCCGAGAAGAAATTATAGCCGCTGCCCTTGCCTATGGCATCGCCCATGTATCACACAAACGCATTGATAAAATCAACATTCTAAACGCGTCCATAGAAGCCATGCACTTAGCAATTGCAGCGATGGACATCGTTCCTGAAGCGATTTCGGTAGATGGAAACAAATTCAAGTCCTACAAAAACATACCGCATCAGTGCATCGTCAGAGGAGACGGGAAATACTTAAACATTGCCGCCGCTTCGGTGCTGGCCAAAACCACCCGTGACGATTTGATGCTAGAACAGCACCAAAAGCATCCGTACTATGGCTGGGACACCAACAAAGGGTATCCTACAACCAAACATCGGGAAGGTATCCGCATACACGGGCCTGTTGACATACACCGTAAAACTTTTGCACTTTACCCCAAACAACTCTCTTTAGATTTATAAATTTGCTGTATGAATCGATTGGTACTTCTTGGAATTTGTTTTGTCTTTGCTGCATGCCAACAAAAACAAACTACCTCAAAATCATTATTGGCCTACATGCCCAACAACGCATTAGTAGTTGCAAAAAGTAATTCGTTTCAAAGCCTAAAAACATACGCAGAAAAACATGATGCATCAGCAGCAATAGCACGTGTATTTCCTGAGTTTTTTAAGCAAATCGACGCTGTATCAACCCCAACTAGTGGGCAATTGAGCATACACCTAGAGGGAAAAGACAAACTAAGCTATGTGTGGATTACCCACCAAAAACCGCAAGGCATAGATTCAATCGTTGCTGATACACTACGCTATGCGAAAACCCAAATGCTGGAACTTAAGACCACTCCCCCAACCTACTACGCCACTTGGGACAGTTTACACATCCATTCTTCAAGCAAACTCCTTGTGGAAAACAGCATTCGCCTTCAATCAACAATCAATAACGTAGACCCTTCCTTAGCCCAACTGTACAACAGCACAAAAGAAGCGCATACTTTTTTTATCAATCGTGGTGTAGCTCCTTTGTTTAATGCCCTTTTTGACGGCATCTCACCTGTGCCGTGGAACGAATGGAGTACTTGGACAGCCTTTGTGCCAACCGTAAATAAAAGTGGGATTTATATGCGAGCCTACGGGATTTTAAACCCCAATGGCGGATCACCGCTAACGCCACTTGCCAATCAAACACGTGCGTTACAAGAGTTAGCAGAATATATACCCGCCAGTGCTAAAAGCATTCAAGCTGTTGCTTTTAATTATGATGTTTTTAGAAAAGCAACACAACGCTATAACACCATTCATAACAAGCCTGAAACCAAGTTAGATTCGGTACTCCTCGGTGCTACTAAAGTAGCGCAAATACAATTGGGTAACGAGACCGTTGTACTTATGGATGTGAACGAAGAACCCGAAGTAGTTGTTGCGCAATTATCAAAACAGTCTGACGCACAGTATACCATTAACGGACAAACTGTTTACGAATTCTCCAAAGCATCAATAAAAAAAGACCTTCTAGCCCCTGTTTTTAGGGAAATCAACTGTTCTCATGCGTTGTTTACAAACAATTACCTGTATTTAGGAACTTCAAAACTAGTGGTTCAATCACTTTTAAATGATTTGGTAAAAGAGGATGTGTTATCCAATTCGAGTGTGTTTTCGGACTACGCAAAAACATTACCGCGAAAAAGTAGTTTGTGGGGGTGGTCATCACCTGCCCATTTTGAAACGCAATTAAAAAAACAAGTAAAAGCGCTATCGAAAACAACATTTGGGGCATTTAGACAAGTTGACTATGCGGGCGTTGTAGAAGGTGAGGTGTTTTTTGTGACGTTGAGTTTGCAACAACCCAGCACAGAAGCAAGTAAATCGCAAGGCGTTGAACCTGCAGGAACAGTAACTTTCGAATCCCCTATTGAATGGGGACCCTATGCAGTTAAAAATCATAAAACACAAGAACTAGAATGGGTGATACAAGATGAAAATAACATCCTGTATTTGCTCGATGTTTCTGGTAAAAGCCTTTGGAGTAAACAACTGGACGGAGCCATTTTAGGCCCAATAGAACAAGTTGATCTTTACAGAAATAAGCGCTTACAACTCGCGTTTACCACAACCAAAAGCTTTCAAGTTTTAGACAGGAATGGCAAAGCCGTTTCAGGACTAAGTAAAAAAGGAATGAAGGCATCCAGCACCTTTGCTGTGTTTGACTACGACAAACAACGCGACTACCGCATACTACTTTCTTCTAATAAGTCGCTTAACATGTATGACCGTAGGATGAAGAAAGTAAGTGGTTGGCAAAAAACAAAACTATCGGATGCGCTAGCCTATCAGCCCAAACACATTCGAATTGGAAATAGAGACTATATTGCTTTAGTCCATAAATCGGGAAAAGTTGAACTGCTTCATAGAACAGGAAGAACTCGAATTAAAACACCAAGTGATTTAAAAATAATACAAGACCTCTTTCCCTATCAAAGTGAGTTTGTAAGCATCGATAACAAAAATCGTTTGGTGCAATTATCAACTACAGGAAAAGTAACTAAAACAGCCCTGCCCTACGAAACGCGCTATACACTTGCAGCAAATAAAAACACCCTTGTTACGCAAACAGAAAATAAAATAACCATCAATAATCAGCTGGTAGAATTGGACTTTGGGGTATATGCGCCACCGCAAATTCAGGTAGTAAACAACCGTACGTATATTTTAATTTGGGACAATCAGTCAGGAAAAGTGTATGTATACAACCGAGATGCAAAGTTACTTGACAGCTTCCCTGTTTCAGGAGAAGGATGGGTAATGCTGGGGCAATCAAAACCTGGGTCAGCTATTTATTTGGCGACACGTAACAATAGGCAAGAGTTGCGTTTTTATAAAATTCCTTAGCGGAGTTCGGCTTCAAAAAAGTGTGCGAAGTGCTGTTGAAAACGATTGCTAACTTCTTTCAAATCAAGTTTTTTTTCGAGCTCCTTTTCCATAGAAGTTACTCCTTTATTGCGTATTCCACACGGAATAATATGATCGAAATAGGAAAGATCTGTATTTACATTTAACGCAAAACCATGCATGGTAACCCAACGGCTAGTACGAATACCCATGGCACAAATTTTACGTGGGTTTTCTCCTTCTGGATCTATCCAAACACCTGTCTCTCCTTTGCTTCTTCCAGACAAAATATTAAAATCTGCAAGTGTTGCAATCACACACTCTTCAAGCAAGCGCAAGTATTTATGGATATCAGTAAAAAAACAATCCAAATCTAAAATTGGATAACCCACAAGTTGCCCTGGTCCATGATACGTAATATCACCCCCACGGTTGGTAGGATAGAACGCAACCTGCTTCTGCTTTAATGTTTCATTGTTTATAAGTAAGTTGTTTTCATCCCCGCTTTTACCAAGTGTATATACATGCGGATGCTCCACAAACAACAAGTGATTTGCAGTAGGAACCATAGCATCTGGATTCCTCCTATTATGGATTTTTTGATCTATCGTACCTTGGAATAAATCTTGTTGTAGGCTTGTAACCGCGTCATATGCGGCAAGTCCAAGATAGCGGACTTGGACATGAGGCTTAGGGTTCATAATAAAATGATGGCCTGTTAAGAATAATAAGTGCTCCAATAACACCTGGGACCCAAGCGCATAGCGTTAATAAAAAAACAATCAGTACGGAGCCACACCCTCGGTCGAGAACGGCCAACGGTGGAAAAATAATTGCTAAAAGAACACGAAAGATACTCATGAGTAACTCAAAGATACAAATTTGAGAATTCTTGAGAACTCATACGCTTTGGTTATCTTTGCGATACAATAATCAGGGATGCACGAATTATCAGAACAGGAACTTGTACGTAGACAAAAGTTGTCCAACCTCCGCGAATTGGGAATTGACCCTTATCCAGCAGAAGCCTTTACAACCTCACACTATGCCAATCAGATTTCGACGACCTATAATGAAGGTTCGGAAGTTTGTATGGCAGGTAGGTTAATGGCTCGTAGGGTTCAAGGGAAAGCAAGTTTTGCTGAACTACAGGACGCAACCGGAAGAGTACAACTATATTTCAACCGTGATATTCTTTGTCCTGAAGAAGATAAAACCTTCTATAATGAGGTGTATAAGAAACTACTGGATATTGGTGACATTATTGGAATTGAAGGAAAAATGTTCACCACTCAGGTAGGGGAAAAAACTATAGAAGTTCATAAACTTTTTGTCCTCAGTAAATCACTACGACCACTTCCATTACCTAAAGTAGATGCTGAAGGAAACACTTATGATGCCTTTACCGATCCTGAGCAACGCTACCGCCAACGCTATGTAGATTTAATTGTTAACCCGCATGTAAAAGAAGCATTTATCAAACGAACAAAGGTAACAAACACCATCCGTTCGTTTTTTAACGACCGCGGCTACTTAGAGGTTGAAACGCCGATTCTTCAGCCGATTCCAGGAGGTGCCGCTGCGCGTCCGTTTGTAACACATCACAATGCGCTAAATATTCCGCTTTATTTGCGCATAGCAAATGAATTGTACTTAAAACGACTTATTGTTGGAGGTTTTGACGGCGTATATGAGTTTGCAAAAGACTTTCGAAACGAAGGAATGGACAAAACCCATAATCCAGAGTTTACCGTAATGGAGCTCTATGTGGCCTACAAAGATTACCACTGGATGATGGAAACTACTGAATCGCTTCTTGAGGAAGTGGCCATAGCTACCAACGGCAGCTCTTCCGTACCCGTAGGAGAACATACCATTGATTTTACTGCACCCTACCCTAGGATTCCAATTTTAGATGCTATAAAAGACCACACAGGTATTGATGTTTCTGAAATGGATGAAGTTGCTCTTCGTAAAACAGCCACTTCTTTAGGTCTTGAGGTAAATGAAAGCATGGGCAAAGGAAAACTAATAGACGAGCTCTTTGGAGAACTTTGTGAGCATCATTACATACAACCAACATTTATTATTGATTATCCTAAAGAAATGAGTCCGCTTACAAAAGCTCACAGATCAAAGCCTGGACTTACAGAACGTTTTGAACTTATGGTAAACGGCAAAGAACTTGCAAATGCCTATTCAGAGTTAAACGATCCAATAGATCAACGTGAACGCTTTGAAGACCAAATAAAACTTTCCGAAAAAGGGGATGACGAAGCTATGTTTATTGATCAAGACTTTTTGCGTGCATTGGAATATGGCATGCCTCCCACATCAGGTATAGGTATCGGTATTGATCGCCTTACGATGCTGCTTACCAATAACAGTTCAATACAAGAAGTTCTTTTCTTTCCACAAATGCGTCCGGAGAAAAAAGAGCCTGCATTAACTGAGGATGAACAGCTAATTGTAGCCTTACTGCAAAAAGAAAACCCTGCCGTTCTAAATTCACTTAAAGAACAAACAGGGCTTAGTAATAAAAAGTGGGATAAAGCCATAAAAGGCTTAAACGCTAAAACAATTATCGAAGTGAAAAAAATCGATGATGTTTTAATGGTTACCCTATGCTAACTAGTAGAACTTAAATTCTGTTCTTCGGTTTTTAGCATGTTTAGATTCGCTGCATGTTACTCCGTCTTTACAGTCATTAAGCAACGAAGATTCTCCAAAGCCAATGGCAATCATTCTTGAGGTTTTAATTCCTTTTTGATTTAAGTATTCAACCACAGACTTAGATCTGCGCTCTGATAAATTTTGGTTTGTTAACGTACTACCCCTTGAGTCTGTATGGGAACCTACTTCAACAATTGAATTCGGCTCAGCCATAAGCTTTGCTAAAATATGCTTATCCAAAATTGCTTTTGATTTAGACGTAAGCTTTGCACTTCCTAGCTCGTAGTTTATTGGAAGAACTATCGCCTTTTTTGGTAGTACACAAGGTACTTCTTTCCAAGCAGTCATACCACCTTTTTTGACCAATACTCTTTTTTCTACCGTAGTATATGTTGCAGGAATATCTACTGCACTTGTGGTCTCATCTTTAACTAAAACGCGACGTTCTACAACATCTCTAACTTCGGGAACTGGAATCTCTTCAGTACGTGCTGGCGTAGCAATAACTTGACGTTTCACTAGTTTATACTTCCCACCTACTTGTTTTGTAGTGCTAGAGGCAGGAGTAATAAGCCGCTTTACAGGTATTTTTCGTTGTACTGCTGGATCTTCACGAAAGTAAAAAATACGACAATCATTAGGATCAATAGATGGACAATCTGGGTTTTCACCTGCAACCCATTTTCCGGATTTTGATTTTACTTCAATCGTTTCAAAATCGTCAGCAAAAACAGCTTTAGTGGGATATTGTTTATTGTAAGGTTCTTCAATCCAAAAAGTGTCTACTACAGTCTTAAATGTTGGAGGAATAAACGTATACTTTTTGGAAGCAGGTTTTATTACAACTTCATCCTTGACAATTTTATATTCAGCAGGAGATACTACTAATTGTTTGTGAGCTGGAACTTCAATTAATCGCACAGTTTCAACATCAAATTCATCCGGAACGATACACTTTGCGTAGCATTTTCCAGGGTCTGGATTATCGGGTAATTTTTCTAGGTATTCTTCTTGAGCGTAAAATAATTGTGCACATAAAAGCACGGTAAGTGTAAATATAGGTTTCATATAATATAAGATTTGTTCAATAAACATACAACAAAAAAACATTTGAATTGACTATTTTGGGGTGAACTAAATAAAAATCATGCGCTTATTTTCGAAAATAATATTGTCTGGATTGCTTCTATGTTCTTTTCAAATGGAAGCACAAAAAATGAAGTTATTAAAAAAGAAAAAAAAGATTACTCCTACCGAAAAATCCGTACCCAAAAAAGAGGATAAAAACGGTATTAAGCCCTATGATAAAGTTATTACTGATAAGGCGGTTTCGGATTCTGGTCTTTTTGACATCCATCAAGTAGACGCAAATTATTTTTATGAAATACCCGATTCTTTGTTTGGCCGTGAAATGTTGATGGTCACCCGTATTGCAAAAACCGCTTCTGGAATTGGTTTTGGTGGCGGAAAACAAAATACCCAAGTATTGCGTTGGGAAAAAGACGCTAAAAAAGTGTTGCTGCGTGTAGTGTCACACCAGGTTGTGGCAGCAGATTCACTGCCAATACACGAAGCCGTAGTAAATTCAAACTTTGAACCCATACTATATCGTTTTGACATTAAGGCATTAAGTAAAGATTCTCTAGCAACCGTTATACAGGTCAATGAATTTTTTGAAAGTGATGTTAAGGCAATTGGCTTTCCACAATCAAGAAGAAAAACGTATAAAATTTCGAGCCTCGACAAAAAGCGTTCATTTATTAATACCCTAAAAAGTTATCCGCTAAACCTTGAAGCAAGGCATATTAAAACCTATAACTCGAGTGAACCCCCTTCGAATTCAAGTACTGGTTCTGTTTCAATAGAAATGAGTAATTCCATGATTTTACTGCCCAAGACTCCTATGAGAAAACGTTATTTTGATGCACGGGTAGGTTGGTTTTCTAGAGGGCAAATTGATTACGGTTTAGATGTTCAAGAGAGTAAAACAGTACGTTATCTAGACCGTTGGCGTCTTGAAGTCAAAGATGAGGACTTAGAGAAGTTTAAACGTGGAGAATTAGTAGAACCAAAAAAACCTATAATTTACTACATCGACCGAGCAACACCAAAAAAATGGATCCCCTATCTAAAACAGGGAATTGAAGACTGGCAGGTAGCTTATGAAGCCGCTGGGTTTAAAAATGCCATTATTGCAAAAGACCCGCCAACTGTTGAAGAAGATCCCGATTGGAGTCCAGAAGATGTGCGCTATTCTGTAGTGCGTTATTTGGCTTCACCTATACCAAATGCCAACGGACCACATGTTAGCGATCCACGTTCAGGCGAGATTTTGGAGTCTGATATTAATTGGTATCACAATGTGATGACCTTACTTCGGAATTGGTTTTTTGTACAAACTGCTGCTATTAATCCAGAAGCTCAAAGCGTAGCATTTAAAGACGAAATCATGGGTCGTTTAATTCGTTTTGTGTCTGCTCACGAAGTAGGACATACAATAGGTCTTCCACACAATATGGGTAGTAGCGCGGCATATCCTGTAGATTCGTTGCGTTCAGTTTCATTTACAAAAAAATACGGAACAGCACCATCCATTATGGACTATGCCCGATTTAACTACATCGCACAACCGGGTGATGGTAATGTTTCTCTAATGCCCAATATTGGTATCTATGACATACATGCCATACGCTGGGGGTATCGGCCAATTCCTTCTGCAAAAACCGCTGAAGACGAAAAGGCTACCCTTGATCAATGGATTTTAACGCATCAAAACAACCCCATGTATCGCTTTGGAAGTCAACAATTTGGCAACCCCATTGATCCAAGTTCGCAAACAGAAGATTTAGGAGATGATGCCATTAAAGCAAGTGCTTATGGAATTAAAAATTTAAAACGCATCGTGCCCAATTTAATTGAATGGACTGCCGAAAATGGAAAAGACTACAAAGACTTGCAGGAATTGTACAATGAGGTGTTAAGTCAGTTTAACAGGTATATGGGACATGTTACAGCAAATATTGGAGGGGTTTATGAGTACAACAAAACCTACGACCAAGAAGGTGCTGTGTACACACATGTAGCAAAAGAACACCAAGAGGCATGTGTCCAATTTTTACAAGACGAATTATTTAGTACTCCGCACTGGTTATTAGACTCCAACATCTTTGACAAAATAGAATTTGCTGGTGCCTTAGACCGAATGCGTCGTACACAAACGGGGACATTAAACCGCTTACTTAGCTTTGATCGTATGGCCCGTATTTCAGAAAATGAAGCGCTATATGGAGCCAATGCTTATTCGTTAATTAGCTTTATGACAGCATTACGAAAAGGAATCTGGAATGAACTTTACATCGATGCGCCAATTGATATATACCGTCGAAACTTACAACGGGCTTATATTGACAGGCTTGGTTATTTAATGACCGAGAGTCAAGAACCTTTATCAGGTTTGGCCAGACGTTATAGCAAGCAAACACGAGTGCTGGTAAGTCAATCCGACATTCGTGCGGTTAGTCGTGCGCAATTGATAAATCTAAAGTCCGTTATTTCCAATAGCTTACCAAGGATTTTAGATCAAAACACAAACTACCATTTGCAAGAAGCGCTAAATAGAATTGATGCAATTCTAAATCCAAGCTAACTACAGTTCTTTCAAGGTTTTTGAAAATGCATCGAGTGTTTGATCAAGGTCTTGTTGGCTAATGGCATCGTTTAAAAAATAGCTTTCAAATGCACTCGGAGGAAGATAAACACCGCGTTTAAGCATGCCGTGAAAGTAGGTCTTAAACAACGTATTATTTCCTTTTGCTGCCGTTTCAAAATCTTCTACTGGAGTATCGGTAAAATGCAGCGAAATCATGGAGCCCAAGCGGTTAATTTGATAAGCAATCCCTTTTTGTTCCAAAAAAGGTATCATTCTTAGGTGGAGATACTCTGTTTTCTTGTCCAAACTGGTGTAGGTTTCAGGGTGCGCTTGCAACAACTGAAGCATGGTTAATCCAGCAGTCATAGCCAAGGGATTTCCACTCAAAGTACCTGCTTGATATACTGGGCCAAGAGGCGCTAAAAATGCCATGATATCTTTCCGAGCCGCAAAAGCACCAACAGGAAGACCTCCACCGATGACCTTTCCGTAAGTTGCTATATCAGCACGAACGCTCAAACATTCTTGTGCACCACCAGGAGCCAATCGAAATCCTGTCATCACCTCGTCAAAAATAAGTAATGCGCCATGAGCATCACACAAAGATCGAAGTCCTTCTAAAAACCCCTTTTTAGGCAAAACACATCCCATATTTCCTGCTACAGGCTCTACAATAATAGCCGCAATTTGATTGGGATTTGCTTTAAAAATTTCAGCGACTTGATCTAAATTATTATACTGGGCCAACAGTGTGTCTTTTGCCGTTCCGGCGGTAACCCCTGGACTATTTGGACTGCCAAATGTAACAGCACCACTTCCGGCCTGAATCAAAAAAGCATCAGCATGTCCATGATAGCAACCCGCAAACTTGATGAGCTTCTCGCGACCAGTAAACCCTCGAGCCAAACGTACGGCACTCATGCAGGCTTCTGTGCCTGAATTCACAAAACGTATTTGATCCATATGAGGAACCATAGACAGCGCCTGTTGTGCAATTTGTGTTTCCAAGGCTGTAGGGATTCCATAAGATGTACCCTTATCAGCTCTTTCCTTTATGGCCTCAACAACTTGAGGATGTGCATGTCCAAGTATCATGGGGCCCCAAGAGGCGATAAAATCGATATACCTATTGTTGTCTTCATCAAACAAATAAGCACCTTTGGCATGGGTCAGAAAAACAGGTGTGCCGCCAACAGCTTTAAATGCACGGACTGGAGAATTTACGCCGCCAGGAATCACTTTTTGAGCTTCTGAAAACAAGCTGCTACTACGTTGGTATTGCATCATTTGAGTTTTATGAGTTGTCCGATTGCAAGTTCAGTTGAGTCTAAATTATTAAGGGCAATTAGCGCAGAAACCTCTAGGTTGAATTTTTTAGCAATCCCGTATAAAGTGTCTCCTTTTTGCACGGTATAAACTTGTGTACTTGTTTGTTTCTTTTTTTTGACTCTTTTTTTGTCAATTGGCTTTTTACTCCCATCAAATTGCCACAATTCATACCGTTCTATAAGTGAAATAAGTTTGTAAGCATATTGAGGGTCAGTGGCATAACCTGCTTTTTTAAGACCGTGTGCCCATCGCACGTAATCCTTTTTATTTAGCTTAAATAAACTGCTATAACGATCGCGATACTTTAAAAACTCGGAGTGGTCGCGGTAAGACTGCTCTACCTTTTTGTATTTCCGAAAGCATTCTCCTTTGGCATCATCATCATGTGTAACACGAGGTCCTCGCCACCCTTTATGACATTTTATCCCAAAGTGATTGTTTGACTTAGCGGCTAGTTCCCCAATCCCAGCTTGAGACTCTAAGAGACCTTGAGCTAATGTGATACTGGCGGGAATACCAAATTTACTCATTTCTTTTTGTGCTAAATCGGCGTACTGAAGCACATAAACTTTCATTCGTGTTCGTGCGTCAAGCTCCTCTAATTTTTGGGTTGCCTTTTTTGGAGATTTTTTCTCAATCTTTTTTGCAGTTCTTTTTGTAGTTGAATTGTAAACCACTTTTTTAGAACCACAAGAAACCAAGAATAAACTTGCAATAATTACAATTATAGCTCGGGCCATAGGTTGTTTTTTTGTGCATTGAAAGCTGCTATTCCTTGCGTACCGCCTGTGTGAATAAGCAAAATTTTTGTGCCGAATTTCCATGTATTATTTTCTATCATTTGCACCAACTGAAACAACATTGGTGCGGTATAAATTGGGTCGAGTAGTATGTCCGTATGTTCCAATACTTTTTTGGCAAAAGCAATTAGCGATTCGTCTACCTGACCATATCTACGATAAACAGTAGGCTGTAAAAGCGTCCAATTTTCTCGTGATACAAATGTACGAATACGCTTGGGTATCGTGACATCATTTGCACATAGAAATCCTACAAGCTGTTGATGAGGGAATGCAGTCGTTGCCAATCCTGCCAAGGTACCTCCAGTACCTACAGCGCACCCAACAACATCATAGCCAATATCTGCTGACGACAAAATTTCTGAACATCCCTTCACGGCTAAAGCGTTAGTGCCCCCTTCTGGTAACACATAAAGAGATTGTGACTTTAAGATATTTTGTACTGTTTGACCTTCCTCTTTTAAGGAATATTCATTTCGAGATACAAAAACTAGCACCATACCGTTGGCTTGACATTGGGCTAGCGTTGGGTTTAATGGCTTGTGGGCCAATTCATCACCGCGAACAATTCCAATAGAGGGAATTTGCTCCGCTGCGGTAAATGCAGCAGTAGCCGCCAAATGATTGGAATAAGCACCTCCAAAACTTAATATACCCTCATAAGTAGAATCATTAAGCTGCTTTAGGTTATATTTTAGCTTACGCCATTTATTACCTGATGCAAATGGAAATACCAAATCTTCCCGTTTAATTGCTACAGAAAACCCATGTTTCTCAAATTCTGGAAGTAGAAGCTCTTGATTTATAGCCTCGGAGAATTCTTTTTCTACCATTGAACAAAAATACAAGATATTTGATTTTCAAAATTCATTAAGATTCGGCATGTTTATTGTACATTTTATAAAAATTAAAGCAATGAAACAATTTATTTTATTGAGTATAGTTTTGACCCTTACATCTTGTGTTTCTATTCGTGTCTCTAGCGATTATGACACTGCTGTAGATTTTAGTGTTTATGGGACTTATGCCTTTTTTAAACCTGGTATTGACAAGGCCAAAATTTCAGATTTGGATAAGCGCCGAATTTTAAAAGCACTAGAAAACACCATGCAAGCAAAAGGATTTACAGCCTCCGAAACTCCACAACTTCTTATTAGTTTTCATACCAAAGCGGAAAAGAATGTTCGTGTAAGTGAGAGTTATTTAGGTTTTGGAAGTCCTTTTTTTGGTCCATATTATGGATGGGGATGGGGATTGGAGTTCAACAGACCTTACAACATAAACACCACTACTAGTGGAGTATTATATATTGATCTACTTGATGCTACTACCAAAAATCTTATATGGCAAGGAAAAGGAATAGGAACATTAAGCAATGGAAGCCCACAAGAGCGAGAAGCGAAAATAAATGCATTTGTAGCAGACATTTTAGCGGTTTATCCACCTACAAATTAAGCACCATTTCCTTGGCTGCAGTCAAGGCTTTTGAAATCCCAGCTGGGTTTTTTCCTCCAGCAGTTGCAAAGAAAGCTTGCCCGCCACCACCTCCTTGTATATGAGGCCCAATTGCTTTAATAATAGTATTTGCTTGAACAACTCCTTGTTCAGCTAAAGCCTTAGACACATAACAAGATACAATAGGCTTGTTATTCTTTTTACTTGCTAAAACTGCAACAAAATTATCTCGGTTTTGACCCAATTTAAACAGTGCATCTTTCATCCCTGATGCATCCAATGCGACTTCTTTAAATAAAACAGCAAGGTTGTTTTCAATGGTTATTCCGGTGGTGAGTTCTGATATGGCATATTGAACCAAGGTTTTATTAAGCTGTTCGACTTCCTTACGCATCTTAACATTTTCGTCTTGAAGTGCTTCAATAGACTTCGCCAAATCTTTAGGGTTCTTAAGCTGTGCTCTTAATTCATCAACCATTGCAGCTTGACTATACACGAGCTTTTTTGCTTCTTCCGAAGTAACAGCCTCAATTCGTCTTATTCCAGAAGCAACGGCAGTTTCAGCAGTTATTGTAAAGTGCCAAAGAGCAGCCGTATTGGCAACATGCGTGCCTCCACATAATTCAACAGACTCTCCAAAACGAATAGTACGAACTGTGTCTCCATATTTTTCTCCAAATAAGGCCATTGCACCGCTGTTTATAGCCTCCTCGTAAGGCACATTGCGGCTTTCCTTTAATTCAATTTGTTCCTGAATACGTGCATTTACAAATGCTTCTACAGCAGTTAATTCATCTGGTGTAAGCTTAGAAAAATGCGAAAAATCGAAGCGTAAATACCCTGAACGCACCATAGATCCCTTTTGTCCGACGTGAGTCCCTAGTACAGATCGAAGTCCTTGATGCAGTAAATGTGTAGCCGTATGGTTACTTGCTGTTGCAGCGCGTTTTTGTTGATCGACAACAGCAGTAAAAGTCGCATTGAGGTCTGCCGGTAACTGATTTGCAATGTGTACTATTAAATTATTTTCATTCTTAGTATCGGTAATATAAGTGACGTTACCATTGGGTGCTTCCAAGTAGCCCTTATCCCCTACTTGACCTCCTCCCTCAGCATAGAACGGAGTAAGGTTGAACACCAATTGAAATAAAGTTTCGTTTTTTGTGGTTACTTTTCTATAACGAACAATACGAACCGAAGTTTTTAATGTATCATAGCCTATAAACTCTTGCTCATCATCGTCGCGAAGGTTAATCCAGTCTTCGGTTTCAACTTGTGCTGCAGCTCTTGAGCGTTCTTTTTGTTTTGCCATTTCAGCATTAAAGTCCGCTTCGTCTAATGTTATTCCTTGCTCAGAAAGAATCAGTGCAGTTAAATCGACGGGGAATCCAAACGTGTCGTAAAGCTCAAAAGCCTTTGCACCAGAAAGTTCTGTTCCGCTAGTTGCATCAATAAGTTGTTGTAATAAGACCAATCCCTGTGCTAACGTTTTTAAGAAGGACTGCTCCTCTTCCCTAATAACATTTTGGATAAGATTTTGCTGCTCTTTTAGTTCGGAAAAAGCAATGCCCATTTGATCTGATAGTGTCTCTACCAATGCAAAAATAAATGGCTCTTTTTGATCTAAAAATGTATACCCGTATCGTATAGCGCGTCGGAGAATCCTTCTTATAACATAACCCGCACCATTATTGGATGGCAATTGTCCATCGGCAATTGAAAATGAAACTGCTCTAAGGTGATCTGCAATTACGCGAATAGCAATGTCAGTTTCCTCATCTTTTCCGTATTCAGATGCTGTCCGGGTTTCAATTTCACGAATAATAGGTGTAAATACATCCGTGTCATAATTTGATTGAACCCCTTGTACAACCATACACAAGCGTTCAAACCCCATACCAGTGTCTACGTGCTTTTGGGGTAGCTTTTCAAGTGCTCCGTTAGCCTTTCTATTAAACTCAATAAAAACCAAATTCCAAACCTCCACAACTTGGGGGTGATCCATGTTTACTAGTGCAGCGCCAGGTGTAGTTGCTTTTTCTGCTGCACTTCTTATATCAACATGAATTTCTGAACAAGGGCCACAAGGACCTTGATCGCCCATTTCCCAAAAATTATCTTTTTTAGAACCCATCAAAATTCGGTCCGCTGCAATGTGTGCTTTCCAAAAATCAATGGCCTCCTTGTCAGATTCTAGTCCTTCAGAGTCATCTCCTTCAAATACAGTAACATACAAATCATTTTTGTCGATTTGCATAACTTCAGTAAGAAACTCCCAAGCATATGCAATGGCCTCTTTTTTAAAATAGTCTCCAAAACTCCAATTCCCTAACATTTCGAACATGGTGTGGTGGTAAGTATCTTTGCCCACTTCTTCTAAGTCGTTATGCTTGCCAGAAACACGTAAACATTTTTGCGTGTCAGCAACACGGGGATCACTAACTGTTTTATTGCCTAAAAAATATTCTTTAAATTGGTTCATGCCAGCATTAGTAAACATCAATGTTGGATCATCTTTAGTAACCATAAGTGCGGAGGGTACAATCTTATGGGATTTAGATGCAAAGAAATCAAGAAATTGTTTGCGTATTTGTTGTGCTTTCATGAAACCGGTTAAGGGTTAACCTGAATTATGTATCTTTGTATGATACCGTTTTCAGCGGAGTAAAAATAGTATATTTTACGGAATGGCAAAGGTTAAGTATTACTACGATCAGGAAAGTCTTTCCTACAGGAAAATTGAGGTAAAGAGCAGAAGGAAAGTCCGCAATGTGTTGGCGTTTCTTGTCGCCTCTGCTTTGTTTGGAATTGGCTTTGTTTTTTTCTTGTTATCTACCCCGGCAATTAGTACACCAACAGAGATTGCTCAGTTACGTGAATTGGAAAACTATAAGCTCAATTACGAGCAACTTCAACACAAAATGCAAAAAGTTGAAGAAGTTTTGGATCACTTGCAGGAGCGTGACAATCAAATTTACCGAGTTGTATTTGAAACCAACCCTATTTCAGAAGATGTCCGTAAAGCTGGATTTGGAGGAGCTAATCGTTATCAAAACCTAGAAGGATTTGCCAATTCAGATCTCATCATCAGTACTACAAAACGTCTTGACATCTTATCCAAACAAATGGTTGTACAGTCCAAATCGTTTGATGAAGTACAACGTTTAGCACTTGATAAAGAAAAATTACTGGCCGCAATACCTTCTATACAACCCATAACAAACGACGATTTAACCCGTATGGCTTCCGGCTTTGGATGGCGCACCGATCCATTTACAAAATCACGTCGACGTCATAAGGGGATGGATTTTACAGCTCCCAAAGGGACACCAGTATATGCTACTAGTGACGGTAGGGTAAAACGTGCTGATAATCGTGCGTCAGGTTATGGCAAACACGTCCGAATCGATCATGGATTTGGATATATGACACTATATGCCCATTTAAGCAAGTATTCTGTGAAACGCGGGCAACAAGTAAAACGAGGTGATGTTATTGGTTATGTGGGGAATACCGGTCGATCCCAAGCTCCACACTTACATTACGAAATTTATAAAGATGGTGTTCCCGTGAACCCTATTAACTTCTATTCTGGTGATTTAAATCCAGAAGAATTTGAGGCGATGCTTGAAGCTGCAAATCGTGAAAATCAATCGCTTGACTAATGCAACATCAACTCCCTGAAAAACTCTATTACAATATTGGCGAAGTAGCTGATGCTTTTGGAGTAAAACCATCTCTAATACGTTTTTGGGAAAAGGAATTTCAACTTATAAGTCCAAAAAAGACACAGAGCGGAACCCGTAAGTTTTCAGCCAAAGACATTGAAAAATTTGAACTAATCTATTCATTGGTAAAAGAAAAAGGATTTACGCTTGAAGGTGCCAAAAAACAGTTGAAACAAAGTAAAGGTAACTTGGACGTACTAAAGAGACTACAAAAAATACGAAAAGAACTACTGCATATAAAAGCAGAAATCTAGTTATTTCTTCCTAATAAAAATATCGATCGTTACCCCGTTGAAATCATATTCAGCACGAATTTTATTTTCTAAAAATCGCTTGTATGGATCTTTTACATATTGAGGTAGATTACAGAAAAAAGCGAATTGCGGGTGTGCTGAATGGAGCTGTGTTGCAAATTTTATTTTAACATATTTCCCTTTAAGTGCCGGCGGTGGATTGTTTTCAATAATAGGAAGAATAAAATCGTTCAGCTTACGTGTAGGAATACGTTTTACTTTGCGTTTATATACATCTACCGCTGTTTCGATGGCTTTAAAAACACGCTGTTTGGTAAGTGATGAAATAAAAATAATAGGGACATCGACAAAAGGAGCAATTTCTTCTCTAATGTGCGCTTCTACCTGATTTGTAGTTTGGGTGTCTTTATCCACTAAATCCCATTTATTTACTAAAATCACAACGCCTTTATGGTTGCGCGCGGCCAGCCAAAAAATATTCTTTACTTGTGAATCAAACGAACGAGTAGCATCGTAAACTAGCAAACAAACATCTGAAAATTCGATAGTCCGCAAGGCGCGCATAACAGAGTAAAATTCGACATTTGCTTTTACTTTAGTCTTTCTGCGTATACCGGCAGTATCTACCAAACAGAACTCAAAACCAAAGCGATTGTAGACTGTATCAATACTATCTCGAGTGGTTCCTGCTTCATCTTTTACAATGTTTCTAGGTTCACCAATAAGTGCATTTACAAACGAAGATTTCCCTGCATTTGGTCTTCCTACAACAGCAAAGCGTGGCAAATCTTCACGGGTATTTGTCACTTGTTCTGGAAGTGCTTTTACAAGTGCGTCCAACAACTCCCCTGTTCCACCTCCATTTATGGATGAAATATGGAATAGATTCTCAATTCCTAGTGAATAAAACTCTACAGATGTAATAACACGCATGGCATTATCCACTTTGTTTACCACAAGAAATACGGGTTTATTTGATTTTCGAAGTAATTTAGCTACTTCTTCATCCATGGTATTAACCCCTGTTTCTACATCAACCAAAAACAATATGGCTTCAGACTCCGCAATGGCAATCTCAACCTGTTGATCAATTTCTTTTTCATAATCATCATCTCCTCCAACAACATAACCGCCTGTGTCAATTACAGTAAACTCATGGCCGTTCCAATCTGAAACTCCATAATGACGGTCTCGGGTAACTCCGCTTGTGGGATCAACGATGGCCTCTCTACGTTCAACCAGTCGGTTGAAAAGAGTTGATTTTCCCACATTAGGTCTTCCGACAATGGCTACTAGATTTCGCATGAATAATTTTTACAAAGGTAACTCAGGTTAGGGTCAATAACCAAAGCGTTTTAGCATATTTGGCTTAGAACGCCAATCTTTATGGACTTTAACAAAAAGTTCGAGGTGTATTTTTTGATTAAAAAATTGTTCCAGCTCTTTTCGAGCCATCGTTCCCACTTTTTTTAACGAAGACCCCTTATGGCCAATAATGATGCCCTTTTGAGAGTTTCGCTCTACATAAATAATGGAACGTATCCGAATTATGTTTTCTGACGGCTTAAACGATTCTGTTTCTACTTCAACGGAATAAGGGATTTCTTTATCATAAAGAACAAGAATTTTTTCTCGGATAACTTCATTTACAACAAAGCGTTCAGACCTATCTGTAAGCTGATCTTTTGGGAAATAAGGCGGATGTTCTGGAAGCAATGCAACAATTTCTTCAATAAGCCCATCAATTTGAAATTTTTCAAGAGCAGAAACACTTCGAACAACAGCGTTGGGAAGTTGTGATTTCCAAGCGTCTATCGTCTCATCAAGCATTGCCTGATTGCCAATATCGATTTTATTGATCACCAAGAAAACGGGCTTTGATGTTTTGGCCAAACGCTTAACAATCGTTTCATTTTTTCCACTTTTCTCTCCAATTTCAACCATATAAATGAGTACATCTGCATCGGAAAATACAGACTGCATAGCTTCCATCATACTCTCTTGGAGCTTGTACGCAGGCTCAATAATTCCAGGGGTGTCTGAAAGAATCATTTGGTATTCATCGGTGTTTAGCATACCCAGGATTCGGTGCCGTGTGGTTTGTGCCTTAGCCGTTGTTATCGCTAGCTTTTGACCCAAGATGGCATTGGTCAATGTAGACTTACCCACATTTGGACTTCCGATAATATTGATATATCCTGCTTTATGCATTTGGCAAAGATACGGATTGCGATATGCAATTGCCATGTCAAAGAAGTTTTGTATTTTTGCCGTTCATATCGCGGGATAGAGCAGTAGGTAGCTCGTCGGGCTCATAACCCGAAGGTCGCTGGTTCGAGTCCAGCTCCCGCTACTAAATGAGACTCAAGCACTTTTTGTGTTTGGGTCTTTTCTTTTTTAGTGTCGTAAGTTTTTGAAAAAGAAC
>JAQWGN010000006.1 GCA_029238215.1 Flavobacteriaceae bacterium | reverse complement strand
TTAGATTTTCAATGAAAAACAAGGAATGTCGAACCAGTAAATTGAACATTTTGTTCGACTTAACCAGTTCTTTTTCAAAAACTTACTATACTAAAAAAGAAAAGACCCAAACACAAAAAGTGCTTGAGTCTCATTTAGTAGCGAGAGGGAGACTCGAACTCCCGACCTCCGGGTTATGAATCCGACGCTCTAACCGGCTGAGCTACCTCGCCAAAGTCGCGCAAATATACACATTTGTTCGCCTTCTGTAAACCAGATTTTATCACAATTCTTTTAAAGGTCAGTATAAATCTATATATTGCCTTTTTTATCAGATATGTCAAAAACACAATTCGAGATTGAATTTGTCATTCAAGCCTCTCCCCAGCTTTTATATCAATACATGCATACCCCTTCAGGTTTATCTGAATGGTTTGCTGATAATGTGAATGCCCGAACCGAAAAATACACCTTCTTTTGGGATGGTTCTGAAGAAGAAGCTCTATTGCTCAGAAAAAAAGCGAATGAGTTTGTTCGGTTTCGTTGGTTAACTGATGAAGACGATCAAGATGATTACTTCTTTGAAATGCGTATTGTAGTTGACGAAATAACCAAAGATGTTTCTGTAGTTGTAATAGATTTTTCGGATGAAGATGAAGTTGATGAAGCTAAAATGCTTTGGGAAAGTCAGATAGGTAGTTTAAAACAGGTACTCGGGTCTTCTTAGTAGTATGATTAATCACAACGGCGCGCTTAAGGCTTCAAACACGCCACTCTTTTCAGTTCATAATCGTGGGTTTTTATATGGCGATGCTGTTTTTGAAACCTTAAGGTTTAGACAAAAACACATTCATTTTTGGGAAGACCATTATTTTAGACTTATGGCTGCCATGCGAATATTCCGCATGCAAATCCCCATGGAATTCACACCAGAATTTTTAGAACAAGAATGTCTTAGGGTAATTGATGCACAAACTAAAAGTGCTCCTTCTTGGCGGTTACGCTTAACGGTCTATCGTGAAGATGGAGGAGCTTATTTACCAACAAGTAAAGCTGTAGGTTATGCCATTGAGGCTAAGCCGCTCGAAACCGATTCGTACAGTTTTAAGGATACATATAGAGTTGATCTTTTTAAGGACTATTACATCCAAAAAAGTATGCTTTCTACTTTGAAATCTACGAACAAAGCGCTTCATGTTATTGGTAGTATTTTTATGCAAGAGCAAGGTTTTGACAACGGAATAGTTGTTAATGATGCCAAAGAAATTGTTGAGTTTCTAAACGGAAACCTTTTTGTCGTTCAAGATGGAGTGTTGCGTACGCCTCCTTTATCATCAGGTTGTTTGGATGGTATTATTCGCAAACAACTATTACGTTTAGCAAAAAAGCATAACCTGCCCTACGAAGAAGCAGATATTTCTCCTTTTGATTTACAAAAAGTTCAAGAAATTTTCATGACTAATGCCGTTGTAGGTGTTCAACCAGTTTCGTATTACCGCAGAACGACATATACTCATATACACACCAAAAGATTTCAGCAGTTACTTAAAGAGGCAGTTAATTCAGTCCAGGGGAACTAGGCGCAGAAGCATACAGGGCTAATTCACCTCCTATTTTGCGTAAAATATTGCCCCAAAGTGTTGTTTCCTCTGAAAACAAATCATAGTTATTTTTTATAAGTAACCAGGAATTTTCTTTTAATTCCTTCGTTAGTTGGTTTTTTCCCCAACCAGTATACCCTAATAGAAACTTGATTTTTTTGCTGCTTAACTCTCCGCTATTAATAGCTGAAATAATTGCTTCTAAATCACCACCCCAAAATAAATCTTTTCCAATTTGGATTGCATTGGGAATGGTTTTTAGGGCATGTAGATAAAACAGTCGATCTTGATCTACAGGGCCGCCTTTAAAAACAGGTATGTCATGCCTATATTCTGGAAGCAGTTCACTAAGGTTGTAATGTGTAGGTTGATTTACAATAAAGCCCAAAGCGTTTTCATCATTGTGCTCCGTCATAAGTATAACACTACGACTAAAAGATGGATCCCCAAGTATAGATGGCCGAGCAACAAGTAATTTACCAACCATCACTCAAAACGTGATTTAGATGGAAACAAATAGCCGTTTAAAAGTGCAGCAGTCTCCATGCTTTTTTTATTGGGGAATTGTAGTTCATCGATATAAACGCAGCCGTCATGCACAGCAACGCTAAGTTGTTTGTCTACAATTTGTATAGTACCTGGAAGATCAAAGCTTGTACCCTGTACAAAATGCGCACGCTTAAATCTCACATAAACGTTATCTTCTTCAGTTTTTAAAGTACTCCACGCCGTTGGAAATGGATTTAATCCACGAATTTTATTTACAATATCTTGACCAGCTTCATTCCAGTTAATATGGGTGTTGATACGAGTTAGTTTTGGTGCCGGTTTTAATAAACCCCTATTCGACTGCGCTATTGGAGTGAACTCGCCAGTGGCTAGCGTATCAAGAGTTTCTATAAGTATTGGCCCTGATTTTTCTTGCATGCGCTCACTTAATTCTCCAGTTGTTTCTTCGGAAGCGATTGTCATTCTTTGCTGTAATAGTATAGCTCCAGTATCAATTTTTTCATCTATCAAAAAGGTGGTAAGCCCAGTCTCCTTTTCTCCATTTATTATTGCCCAATGAATGGGAGCAGCACCACGATATTGCGGAAGTAAAGAGGCATGTAGATTAAAAGTGCCTAGCGTAGGAATTGACCAAATAGCTTTTGGAAGCATACGAAATGCCACTACAACAAACACGTCAGCGTTGAGTGCAATTAATTCTTTAGCAATTTCATTAGTATTGAGTTTTTCAGGTTGAAATAAGGGGATGTTATGCGCAAGAGCTTCAATTTTTACTGCAGACGGGGTTAGTTTTTTTCCTCTTCCTGCCGGGCGATCAGGAGCAGTTACAATTCCAACCACATGGTGATTACTTTTTAGAATACTACACAGTCCAGCAACTGCGAATTGTGGCGTACCCATATAAACAACGCGTAAGGATTTACTCATACTAGTTTGAAATTGTTAGGCTCTGATTCTTCAATGAGTTTTTCATGCATTAGTGCATTAAGCGCTTCAATGAGTTGATTTCTATTATAAGTTGACTTTAAAATCAACTCATCCAAAGATAATGCTTCTTTGTTTGAAAGTAAATTTTTTACCGCTTCACGGATTGCTTTTTTATTGTGATTCTGATGCGTACAGTTTGAACAAGAACCACAACTTTTTTGAGGTGTTTCTCCAAAATATGCAAGTAATTTTGCACGATAGCATTGATTTGTATCACAGTAATCAAAGATCGTTTTGGACAATCTTTTTTTCTCTTCTTTAAAGCGATCCAATTGTTGAATGACAGGGAGTAAGGTTCGTAAATCTTCTCTAGGCACAAGGAATTGAATGGCACTGTCTGCATGTAGTTGCGGCACCGTTGCATCACCATTTTTTTCTAAGGTTTTTAGTATATCCAAGCAATAATCAAGCGATAGGTTACAGCGTTTGGAAACAACATCAAGTGCTATGGTTTGAAGGCCTTCTGTTATCCCACCAACATTTCGAAGCAGATGATTTGTTAAGGGTTCATCAGAAGATTCAATGTGAGAAGAAAGTTTTAGTATTGTTTTTGGTGTGTCGTAAGTAACTGTATTTAGAATTTGAGCCCGTTCAAATAAACGAAGAACATTATGGATGGTTTTTTGTTTCAACGCATAGCGATCAGAAAATAGCCCTAAATTAAAGGGCAGTAAAACTTCAGGCCGTTCGCCATAGCCGATATTAAAATAATGGTAGAGATGCTTGTAGGTTTTTTTAAGTATTTCTTTTTGAGGGATACTTGATATTTGTCGTTTCCATAAACTTTCTTTGTCGCCAGGAGCCACGAATAAATAGGCTTTCGATTGACTTCCATTTCTGCCAGCACGCCCAACTTCTTGATAATATTGCTCTATGCTAAACGGAATTGAAGCATGTACAATTCGCTGTACATTAGACTTATCGATTCCCATTCCAAAAGCCGTTGTAGCTATCATAACGGGTTTTTCTTCATTCATCCATTGAGAAATTCGTGTTTCTTTATCGATTACTCCTCCATGAAAAAACTGGGTACAATGCCCCATTTTGTTTAAATGACTACTTAAAAGTGCTGCACTCTTTCTTGTGCCCACATAAACAATAGCGGGTGTCCCTTTTGGTTCTAAGGCATCAGAAATAGCGTCGAGTTTATTTGTTGTTTGTAAAACATTTAACTCAATATTTGGCCTATCAAATCCTCCTACAATACGCACAGGATCTTTTAAGTCCAATGTGTTACAAATATCTGTTCTTACCTTTGGAGTAGCTGTTGCAGTAACTGCCATAACAGGGATTTCAGGTAATCGTTCTTTAAGAGTTTTAATTTCACGATATGAAGGTCTAAAGTCATGTCCCCACTCAGAAATACAATGCGCTTCGTCAATAGCTAACAAACAGAGGTTCATTTGCGACAAACGCTCTTGTACCAATGGGTGTTGGGCACGCTCGGGGGATAGGTATAAAAATTTATAATTTCCAAATTTACAATTGTCCAAAGCTGTAATCAAAGAGTCTTCTTTCATCGGCCCTGAAATGTGCATTGCGCGTACCCCTTTTTTCTTTAAGCCAATAACTTGGTCGCTCATTAGCGCAATTAAAGGACTAATTACCACGCATAAACCAGGCATTATTAATCCTGGTAATTGATAGCACAAGCTTTTTCCGCCACCAGTAGGTAGCACAACTAGACTGTCATTTCGGTCTAATACTGCAGATACGGCTTCCTCTTGCCCTGGCAGAAAAGTTGATGCTCCCCAGTATTGTCTAAGTTTTTCTGATAGCTGTGGACTCATAAATGTTTAACTATAAAAACTTTTCGTTCTTCAATAGAAAGTTTTGGAACTTCAATACATGTCATGCCAAAGTCTTCGTAAGTATCTACTAACGCCTTGTAAAGAATGACAGACTCCTCAAAATTTTCTATGCGTTCGTTGTCTTTTTCAAAAATAGCCTCCCATGGGGGTAATACAAATACTTTTTCATATGTGTGCTTTATACAATCCTCTTGCATGCCACAGGGTATTTCTTTACCAATACGGTTCAAATAAGCAACTACGTCGTGGATTCCTCTATCAAAAAGGTGAACTCGATTACCACTAGGAGTAAAATAATCTTCTAATCGGCGTTCAAAAAGAGCTTCGCTAAACCCCAATGGCTGTGATAAAAACGGGTTGTTAATCCCCTTGCTTTGTGCCATTGATATAACACCTCTTGACACCTCTTCAAAACAGCGAATACCCGAAATATTCAGCTGATTAATTAGGGTTGTTTTACCGCTTGACGGTCCTCCGGTAAGCACTGCTTTTAGTTGTAGCATTAATTACAAATGTCGGTATTTGTAAGCGTTTCTAAAACTGTATCTTTACAACATGCAAAAAATGGCTAAAGACGACGCTTTTTACCTGCGCTTACGCGAACAGCTCTTGGAAACTTCTAGGTGGCCAGCTTCGTATATGTTTAAGTTTATCGTGCCCACTTTAGGCAATGCAGAGCAAGTCCTTCGACAGCTTTTTGAAAAAAATGATGTTTCTATAGCAGTTCGAGCATCAAGTAAAGGGAAATATACGAGTGTATCTGTGTCTGGCATATTCGATAATCCAGATGTTATTATTGAAAAATACAGGCTAGCAGCTAAAATCCCAAACATCATCCAACTGTAATTTATTTTTTCTTAGTTTTACCTCATAAACCACTTCACTTGATAGATAATCTCCAATACAACACAGAACGTACATTATTAGCAATTCCTGAGTACGGTCGTCACATTCATAAAATGATTCAGCAAGTATTAGCTGAAGACGACAAAGAAGAGCGTAATAAGCAGGCTCAAGCCATTATCGGCATTATGGGAAATTTAAACCCGCACTTACGCGATGTAGCCGATTTCCAGCATAAATTATGGGATCAACTTTTTATAATGTCCAATTTTGAATTGGATGTAGAAGCACCTTTTCCAAAACCAGACCCTGAGGTTTTAGCTGCACCTCCAACTCCTCTAGACTACCCACAATCTTATCCTAAATACCGTTTTTATGGTAATAATATTAAGGGAATGATTGATGTGGTTGTAGGCTGGGAAGAAGGTGATCTTAAACAAGCCTTAGTTTATACCATTGCAAATCACATGAAAAAGTGTTTTTTGAATTGGAATAAGGATACTGTTGAAGATCAAGTAATCTTTAAACATTTAGCCGAGCTTTCTGACGGAAAAATCGTACTCAACCCTAGTGAAGAAGTACTTTCTTCATCGGATAACTTAATTCGTTTAACTAACAAACGTTTTTCAAAAGGGGCCAGAACGAATACAAAGCACAAAAAATACCGTAACCCAAAGCAACGACGCAATTAAATGGGAGCATTTAAAATTACGGGCGGTATAAAATTATCTGGTTCCATTCAACCACAAGGAGCCAAAAATGAAGCCCTCCAGATTTTATGTGCTGTTTTACTTACACCCGAGCCCGTTACAATTCATAATATTCCAAATATTATTGATGTTAATAAGCTCATTGATATTCTTATTCAGCTTGGCGTAAAAGTCGAAAAGCATGCTGCTGACAGTTATACCTTTCAAGCAGACGATGTTGATATTGATTATTTGCAATCTGACGATTTTAAAGTATCAGGTAGGGGGTTGCGTGGCTCCATTATGATTGTAGGTCCATTATTAGCTCGTTTTGGCAAAGGGTACATACCAAAGCCAGGAGGTGATAAAATTGGCCGTAGAAGGCTAGACACACATTTTCAGGGTTTTATTAAGCTTGGTGCACAATTCCGCTACAATAAAGAAGAATACTTTTATGGCGTAGAAGCGAAAAAACTTCAAGGAACATATATGTTGCTCGACGAAGCATCTGTGACGGGAACTGCCAATATTGTAATGGCTGCAGTACTAGCAAAAGGCACCACAACAATTTACAATGCCGCATGTGAACCCTATTTACAACAGCTATGCAATATGCTTGTTCGTATGGGAGCCAAAATTTCTGGAATAGGTTCAAACCTATTAATAATTGAAGGCGTTGAAACTTTAGGTGGAACGGAACACCATGTGCTGCCAGATATGATCGAAATTGGAAGCTGGATTGGTTTGGCTGCAATTACAAAAAGCGCAATTACCATTAAGAATGTACAGTGGGAGTTTCTGGGACAAATTCCGGATGTGTTCCGTCGATTAGGAATTACTATAGAAAAGAAAGGCGATGACATGTTTGTTCCCGCTCATGATGAAGGTTACGAAATTCAAAGTTATATAGATGGTTCTGTAATGACAATTTCCGATGCGCCTTGGCCAGGATTTACACCTGATTTATTGAGTATCGTTTTGGTAGTGGCTACTCAAGCACGCGGAAGTGTACTGATTCATCAAAAAATGTTTGAAAGCCGTCTTTTCTTCGTTGATAAATTAATTGATATGGGTGCAAAAATTATTTTGTGTGATCCCCACCGCGCAAATGTTATTGGACACGATTTCAACTCTGCATTAAAGGCAACTACCATGACTTCACCCGATATTCGAGCTGGTATTTCGCTGTTGATAGCTGCTCTGTCTGCCAAAGGCACAAGCACCATTTATAACATTGAACAAATCGATCGTGGATATCAGGATATCGATACTAGGCTTCGTGCTTTAGGTGCTCAAATTGAACGGATAGATTAAGCCCAGTTTTTTCATTTTCATAAATGCGTACTTAGCGTTTAGAGACTTTATTGTTGCTTATACCACGTTGACGGCTGCATTTAAACCGTCCAACTTCATCCGTACGCTTTTTTACGTGTTTTGTTTTTCTTCCTTGAACTCTTTTTCGCCAAAGTTTAAAACTATTCGGTTTCATGTTTTGCCGCATAATGGTAATAACTTCTTGTTCCTTTAGGCCAAACTGAAGTGTGATGGCATCAAATGGGGTACGGTCTTCCCATCCCATTTCGATAATTCTATCAATATCTCTTTCTGTAAGTGGATGTTTCGTATCCAAAGGTGCAGGGTTTTTAGGGTTAATAGGCATCCGGTTCTTCCATTATTTTGTATGCACGTTCTTTAATTTCAGCGAGCTCTTCAGGCTTGATTTTCCCGAGTAGGCTAAACATCATTCCCATACGATTATTCTTTTTTAACGCTTCTTTTTTATCATCCAAAAAATTCCAATACAAGCTATTGAATGGACAAGCGTCTTCACCTGTACGTTTCTTTTTATTATAACTACATGCATCACAGTAATTACTCATTTTATTCACATATGATCCAGAGGACACATAAGGTTTTGTTGCCAGAATACCTCCATCTGCATATTGACTCATGCCTCGAGTATTTGGTAATTGTACCCATTCAACAGCATCTGCATAAATTCCCAAATACCAATCATCTACCTCATCAGGGTGCGTTTGTAAAAGCAAAGCAAAGTTTCCTGTAATCATAAGGCGTTGAATGTGATGTGCGTAAGCATTATCCAAGCTGTTTTTGATGCTTGTCTTCAAACAATTCATTTTGGTATTACCGGTCCAATAGAACGCAGGAAGTTTCCCAAAATTATTAAGCTCATTTTTTTGTTTGTAGTGAGGCATCTCTTTCCAATACAGTCCTCTAATATATTCGCGCCATCCCAATATTTGGCGTACAAAACCTTCAATTTGCGACAAACTAATATGTTCAGTATTCGCTCTATATGCCGCAATTGCACGATCGATTACTTCTGCGGGGTCTATAAGTTTTATGTTCAGGCTAAAGGATATGCGCGCATGAAATAAATTAGTTTCGTCTTGATGCATCGCATCTTGATAAGTACCAAAGTCTTGAAGTAAGTGTTCACAGAAATAATCCAATTGTGCAAGAGATTCTTTTCTCGAAACCGCAAATAAAAAGTTGTTTTCATCGAAAGTTCCAATGGTCTCTATTCCAGCTGCTTTTATTATAGGATAGATCTGTTTGGCCACTGTCGCATCTGTTTTGTATGGCGTGGGGATACTCTCACCTTTCCAGGTGTTTCTGTTAAATTTATCATAGTTCCAACTTCCACCTTCGGGTTGTTCATCAACCATTAAATATTGATGTTTTTTCCGCATATACCGGTAAAAGAACTCCATTACCATGGTTTTTTTCCCTTGGTAAAAAGTGGCTAGCTCACTTCTGGTAGTTAAAAAGTGTTCGGAGTCGTATACTTTGGTTGGAATACTAAGCTGCTCGGCAATGGTTTTCATTTGTTTATCCAGTCGGTATTCGTCTGGAAGTTGGTATGCAAATGAAGTCGCTTCTAAAAGAGTCACCAAATGCTCAACATTTTTTTGAATGTTTTGCGTGTTTTTTGGATCATCAATTGTGTAATAAATTACAGTATGCCCGTTGTTTTCTAATTGACGTGCAAACGTTCGCATTGCAGCAAAAAACCCTACTACCTTTTGGATATGGTGCTTTACATAATCCGTTTCCTGACGCATTTCAAGCATTATGTAGCATACGTTTCTGTCAATTTCCGTAAACCAAGAATGATTTTCGTTAAGCTGATCTCCTAAAATAAGTCGTATTTCCATTAGAATAGTGTTGTTTGAAGCCAGGTATTTTGGTACTTTTTATTTGGATCATAACGCTCAGCTTGCCACGCCACATTAAATTTCCTGTCGCGTGGGTCATTTCCAACACCAGCATTATACATCCAATTCCCATAATTGCTATGCACATCATAATCTATGAGCATGGCCTCGAAATAAGCGGCACCAATACGCCAGTCGAGTTTCCATTCTTTTGCAAAAAAGCTTGCTACATTTTGTCTCCCCCTATTACTCATGAAACCTGTGCATCTTAGTTCTCTCATGTTTGCATTAACAAAAGGTTCAGGTGTGTTTCCATCAATCCATTTTTGGATACGATGTTTATTGTCTTCCCATTCATATGATTTTTGTAAAATCCCACCTAGGTGAAACACACGATTTTGATGTTTCAGTGAAATGTATTTAAAGTAATCTCTCCAGATAAGTTCAAAAACAAGCCAATAGGTTGAGTCATTTTTTATTATTTTTTGTTCGTACTTTTTTACCGAAGCATAGATGGAACGCGGAGAAATAGATCCAAAAGCCAACCAAAGGGATAGTTTTGAGCTATATTTTTTTCCCAATAATCCATTTCGCGTTTTTTTATAATATGAAAGTTGTTCCGTTTCCCAAAAGTATTCGTTCATGCGTTCCCAAGCAGCTTTTTCTCCTCCGCTAAATGGAATTGCTGTTCTACTATCTTCTTTATTTTTGCTATAACCTAGCGACAATAAACTAGGCGTTTCTGGGGTATTACTTAGTTTGTTTTCTGGTGGCATTGCTGGAGGTGTTTCTATTGGAGCCCTAACAATGCTATGCTTTTCACACTTCTTTCTAAAAACCGTAAATACTTCTGGTATGTTCTCAACAGTCATCGGAATATCATCGGGATGAAATAAAAACTGATCGTAGTGCCAATGTGTTGTAATATCAGTTGGGATTTCCATTTCATCGTCAACTTCTTCTTGTGTCCATTCTTTTTGTCCGTATAGATCAGTAACTTGGTGTTTTTGTTGAAGTTCCAATAGCGTTTCCTTCCAATTTCCTGTAGTAATCCATAACGAAATATTGATTGCATCTAAATCGCTTCTGAGTTGTTGTAAGGTTTCTAGTAAAAATTTTGCACGAAAGCCTTCCATTTTCTTAAATCCCCAAGGGGTTGTTTTTAGCCAGCTTGTGGGAATGTGGTATATGCCAACAACCCGATCATGTGCCATTACCGCTTGGGATAAAGCATGCTGGTCTGAAACGCGTAAATCGTTTCTAAACCAAACTAATCCTGTTGTTTTTCTTTTCTGCATCGTTCACTACAATATTTTACGTTTTCCCAGTCCTTGCGCCATTTTTTTCGCCATGTGAAGGGCAATCCACAACTGACACAATTCTTTTGAGGGAGGTTGGTTTTTTTTACTCCTCTCACGAATTCAACCCTTCTTTATAGGTGTTCAAACAACGTATCCGAGCCTCTTTGTGATCTACCATAGGAGCAGGGTAGTCTGGCGATTGATATTCTGGAACCCATTTTTTTATGTATTGATGTTCCTTGTCAAATTTCTTCACTTGTTCAGTTGGGTTAAATACTCGAAAATAGGGCGCTGCATCTACACCACAGCCAGCGACCCATTGCCAGTTTCCAACATTACTGGCCTGTTCGTAATCCAAAAGCTTTTCGGCAAAATAGGCTTCGCCCCACCGCCAATCGATTAATAAATGCTTGCACAGGAAACTACCTACTAGCATGCGCACACGGTTGTGCATAAATCCTGTTTGGTTCAATTCTCGTATGCCAGCGTCTACTAATGGATACCCTGTATTTCCTGAGCACCACTTCTCAAATTCTTCTTCGTTGTTTTTCCACAAAATTCGATCGTATTGAGGCTTAAAACTTGATTGCGTAGTATGTGGATAGTGCCAAAGGATTTGCATAAAAAATTCACGCCACACCAATTCTTTTAAAAATGTAGGCAAGGTACTTTTACGAGCCTTTCTAACAAGTTCTCTTACAGACACCACTCCAAATCGTAAATAAATGCCTAAGCGGCTTGTACTATCTAAAGCGGGGAAATTTCGCGTTGCATCATAAGCATTCATTAGTTCTAATGAATTGTTTGGTTTTGGAATAGGATTGTGACACGCTTTAAACCCTATGGTTTCTAGTGTAGGCAATGGTGGCAATTCCATGGTGTGTAATTTATCCAAATGCTTTTCAGCAGGATAGTTGGGAATGCCTTGTGCCTCCATCTGGGCAATCCACACTCTTGAGTATGGAGTGTACACTTTATAAGGAGTGCCATCTTTTTTTAATACTTGATCTGGACCAAACAGCACATGATCTTTAAACGTTTTAAACGCAATACCTTGTGCTTCAAGAAGGTTCTTTATTGTATCGTCACGTTCTCTGGCATACGGTTCGTAATCTTCGTTGGTGTAAACAGCAGTAATGTTGTATTCATTGCACCATGAAGTAATACAATCTGCAGGATTTCCATGGGTCACAAGTAGCTTGCTGTTGTATTTTTTGAACGTATCATTAAGGGTATGAAGTTCTCTATGGATAAATCCAACACGGGCATCGTTTTCAGGAAGTTTTTTTAGTATCGTTTCGTCAAAAACAAAAGCGGGTAACACGGAATCTTCAGAAGAAAGTGCATGAAAAAAACCAGCATTATCTACTATTCGTAAATCCCGACGAAACCAAAATAATATCATCCACTTACATTTAAAGATGACATACCTCCATCGAGACCAAGTACTTGTCCTGTCATCCAACTGCTGTTTTCTGAAAGAAGAAAAGCGGCTAGTTGCGCAACATCCTTTGTAGTGCCGATACGTTTTAACGGATGCCGTAAAGCTGCCTTTTCTTTTTTAGCATCATTATTCAAAAAACGATTGGCTAATGGAGTATCTGTAATAGAGGGGGCAATGACATTCACGCGAACTTTTGGTGCCCACTCAGCGGCCAATGAACGGCCCAAGCCTTCAAGTGCTCCTTTTGAAGCGGCAACACTTGCGTGGAACGGCATTCCGGTTTGAACAGCAACTGTACTGAACAAAACAACACTAGCTTGCTCACTTGCTGTTAGCAAGGGTTGTATTTGTTGTAAGGTGCGTACAGCACCTAGAACATTAATCTCAAAATCATTTTTAAAGGCTTCTTCTTTAAGCCCTCTGAAAGGACGTAAATTAATGCTTCCTGGACAGTATACAAAACCATCCAATTGTGAAGGAAGTTGTTCTATTGGTAACGTGTCAGTCAACACATCAAATGGTATATGCTGAATATTTTCACCTTCAAGACCCTCACGGGTTCTGGATGCTACAATTACTTTTGCATCTGAGGGGAGTAGGGGTAAAATTTCCTTCCCAATTCCGTAGCTACCTCCAATAAATAAATATGTTTTTGTCATTTTTTTAAATTAAAAATTTGTTCAAGTGCCTTTTCCCGGAAGCTAAAAATTTGCTTGACTTTAAAACGCACAAATAAGAAGTGAGCTATCCGCCCCAAAAGACCTAATGGGAGCTTGTAATCAACAATATCTTCCATTATAACCCCTTTTTCTGTGGGATAGATAAAATGTTTATGGTGCCAAAAAGTATATGGTCCAAAACGTTGTTCATCAACAAAATACGAACCTTCTTTAACGTGTGTTATTTCAGTAACCCAACGAAATGGAATTCCTAGTAATGGAGTCAACCTGTATTGAATTATTTGTCCAGGAAACATGCTGCGGTCTGCACCAGATAATATGTCGAAACCCATGTAGGCAGGAGTGATTCGTTTTAAATTTTTCGGATCTGACAGAAACACCCACGCCTCTTGCATGGTAATAGGTAATTCCTGTTTGGTTGTGTACTGATACATGTCGCTGTTTATAGTACGAATATACTTATTTTGTTTAACTTTATAATAAAATAGTTAAACAAAATTAACAAGCTTTAAAGTGCTGCATCACTAAGTTTTCAGTTTGATTAACAGTACAAAATTGGCGTAAGAAATACCAGCGTAATGTTGTTTTGATGGTACAGGAAGTGCTAAGGCTTTATTTTGGAGCAGTTACAAACAATTTAAAAGCCCCTACCGCAAGAAGCATTCCTGCAAATGGTGCAGTACTATAAACCCACATAGGTTCCCAGTGATTTCCAACCAACGCTGGCCCTAATGAACGTGCTGGGTTCATTGAGGCATTGGTTAATGGTCCAGCAAACATGGCTTCTAATAAAATAATACTTCCTACGGCAACTCCGGCCACAGGTCCAATTTCTTTACTTCCCGTACTTATATGCAGTATGGTTATCATCAGCATAAATGAAAGCAAAAGCTCAAGCCAAAAAGCGCTCATGTGGGGTATTGTTGGAATAGTGGCTCCAATATATTCACTTTGGGGTAGTAATGCATGAACTGCTAAACTCGCAACAATAGCTCCAGTTGCTTGTGTCATCCAATATGGAAATACTTTTGACCAAGGAAATCGTTTTGAAACTGCAAATGCAAGTGTTACCGCTGGATTAAAGTGAGCTCCAGAGAGATCGCCAAAAGCATAAATCATGGCCATAACGATTAAACCCCAAGTAATCGCAACTCCTTCGTGTGCGACGGCTCCAGTGGTTTCGTTTACTGCCATGGCGGCAGTTCCGCAAAAAACCATAGCAAAAGTTCCAATAAATTCACTGTAAAGTGCTGTGCGTATAGACATAGTGCAAATGTAAGCGTCTTGTGTTAGCTAAAGGTTAACTATATAAGGTTTTAAAAGGGCGTAAGTTTTGTGTGTAGGAAGTCCCACAACATTAGTATACGATCCTTCAATTCGCGAAACACCAACACGTCCAATCCATTCTTGAATACCATATGCCCCCGCCTTGTCAAAAGGTTTAAACTTGCGGATATAATATGTAATTTCGTCTTGACTCAATGCTGTCATCGTAACATGGGTAGTGTCGTTAATACAGCGTTGTTTGTCTTTAGTGCTTAGACACACAGAAGTGATTACTTGGTGTGTTTCTCCAGAGAGAGCAATTAACATTTCTATAGCCTCGTCCTCATTTTTCGGTTTTCCTAAGGCAATATTGTTGTGCCAAACAATGGTGTCTGCTGTAAGTGCAAGTTCGTTAAGAGCTAGCTTTTGCTGTTGTACTTTTCCTTTAAGTTTGGCTAAAAAATCTGTGATTTCTACATCACTTAAATCTTCCGGATAAAGTTCGTCAACATCAAGTACCCGTTGAGTAAATGGGATGTTCATTTGTTGAAGAAGTTCTACGCGGCGTGGTGATCCAGATCCCAAATATATTTTATGGATCATTTGCTGTCATTTCTAGCATCTGTCAACTTCCCCCATTTTCCTTGAACTTTAAGCACTTGTTCAATAACGTCTCTAGCACATCCTTTTCCCCCGTCTTTATGAGAAATATAGGCAGCGGCTTCTAAAACTTCAGGAACAGCATCGTTTGGGCAACAGCCAAGCCGTGCCAAATTCATTGCTGAAATGTCAGGAATGTCATCCCCCATAAATAAAATTTCATCAAAAGAGAGCTTGTTTTTTTCAGCATACTCCTTTAAAACAGGGCCTTTATCGTGTGCGCCCAAATAAACATCATTCACTCCCAATTGTTGTAGCCGAAGACGTACCGCCTCATTTGTTCCGCCAGATATAATAGCAACATTGAAGCCAGCATGTAATGCTGCTTTTACGGCATATCCGTCTTTAGTGTTCATGGTTCGAATCATGTCTCCATCGGGCATAATGGTAATTCCCCCATCTGTAAATACGCCATCTACATCAAAAACAAAAGTGGTGATGTGACGAAATTCTTGTTTATAGCTCATGTGTTGTGTGTGTTAAATATAGATTCACTTAAAATGCGGTATAGTCTTGCTTGATTGTTGTCTAAGAGTTGTAAATGCTTATTCTGTGTTCTTGTGTCATTGCGTTTGGCAGGGCCTGTTTGTAATGATAAAATATCATCGGCATTACTACGCATGAAGGTTTCCTTAATTAGGGGTTTTAGCAGTGAAAAGGGGAGTTTAGCTTCGTTGGTTATTTCTTTGCTAGTGGCAAGTAAATGTGTACAAAAATTATTGATATACACGGCAGCCGTGTGTAATTTAAGGCGTTGATCTTCTGAAATTTGATACGTATTGTTGCCAAATATGGCAGCAAGAGATTTTAGAATCTGGATGTCTTTATTTGAGCTAGCATCAATGCATAATGGGATATCATTCCAATCTACAGGGAAGTCTTTTAAAAAGCTTTGCAGCGGGTAAAAAACTCCTGTTCTGGAATGTGAATCCATTACGTTTTTTGAAACAGCTCCTGCCGTGTGTACAATTAAAAAATCGTTTTTAGGTAATGCTTCTGCAACTGAAGAAATCTGATCATCTGAAATGGCGAGTATACAAACATCAACCGCAATACTGGGTTGGAATGTGTTGAAATAGGGCAAGGAATCGCAAGTAAGGGGAGATGTCATCTTTCTACCAATCCATTGCACACAGCTTATTTCCTTGTGCCTTTTAAAGACTTGTGCCATATGAATGGCTAGGTTTCCCGTGCCAATAAGTGCTATTCGCATCATTAGTCAAATCTACGAATAAGTATAAACTTGAGCAGGTCTATAAGTTGATTTTCCTTAGGTTTGCAAAAATTATTGCGCATGAAAACGAATCAGACCTTTACCATGATTAAGCCAGACGCAGTATCTAATGGATACACCGGAGCTATTTTAAATAAAATTTCAGAGGCTGGTTTTCGAATTGCAGCCCTTCGAATGACCCAGTTAACTCAAGCCGATGCCGAAGCCTTTTATGCCGTTCATAACGAACGTCCATTTTTTGGTGAATTGGTTTCGTTTATGACAAGCGGCCCCATAGTTGCGGCAGTTTTAGAAAAAGAAAATGCAGTGACTGATTTTCGCACATTAATTGGATCTACTAATCCATCAGAAGCAGCGGAAGGGACCATACGAAAGTTATATGCGACTTCTATGGGTGAAAATGCGGTTCACGGATCCGATAGTGATGAAAATGCAGCATTAGAGATTGCCTTTCATTTTTCAGAACGCGATCGCTTTTAACGAAGGATAAGTTTTTTTATTACTGCTTTTTGAAGCCCTTCATTTAACATGGAAATAATATTTTCTGTTCCATAACTTAGTTCTTCTCTTAATACAGAAGATGTAAGCCCAACATAAAGTGTGTCTCCTACCAAACGAATCGATTCTGTGTAAGATTGTATTCCTGGACCCAAAAGTTTTGACCAAAGTTCTTCTACTTTTGCATTATCCAATCCTTTTTCAAGTTTTTTTGACTTTGAAAACTGTTTTAACACATCGTTTAGCGCTTGTGGTTCGTCTTTACGTGCACTCATGGCAAATAGCGTTTATAACGAAATACAACCCCCCTAGAATCCTTTAGTTCCAGTCTTTCGTTAGTGAGGGACACAATTTCTTCTTGCCAATCATGCCCACCTTTAGAATAGGATATATAAGTTTCAGTTTTTGTGAAATTAATAGTGAAAGCAAGCGCATCATTGGTACTGCTAAGCTGGTTTCCAAAAGTTGGGGTTATTTTTTTTCGAATCCCTTTTTGATTAGATAGTTGAAAATAATCAACTTCCACAACACCTGAATAAGGCCGGCTTTCTCCATTGGGAGCCAAAGCCTGCTCAATAACCCAATACCCCTCAAGCAACGAAATACTTTCTTGATTTACTCTTGAACTACATCCAAAGCACAAGAAAAAAACAATAATAAATACATTTCTCACAAATGATGTAATTTAAAAGGTTGTTGGGTCTGTTTTATAACTTCCTCAGTCCTAGCAGCATGGGTGTCCGAAATAAATAGCTGCCCAAACGAAGATTCATGTACCAAGTTAATGATTTCTGACACTCGCTGTTCATCCAATTTATCAAAAATATCGTCCAGAAGAAGCAGCGGAGTAATGGATGTCGATTGCTTAAGCATGTCAAACTGCGCCAATTTTAAAGCAATCAAAAACGATTTACGTTGCCCTTGACTACCAAATTTTTTAATGGGATATCCTTCAATGATAAAATCCAAATCATCTTTGTGGATTCCTACAGTAGAATACTGTGCCTGTTTGTCTTTAAGGGTTGCTCCTTCCAAAAGCGTGTGAAAGTCATTGTCAAAAAGCTGGCTTATGTAATGTAAGTCAACCTGTTCCTTACTTCCACTAATTGTTGCATATCGCTTTTTAAAAAGCGGTTCAAATGATGCTAGGTATGATTTTCGTGCCTCGTGAATAGGTGAGCCAAGTTGTGCTAACTGTTCGTTATAGATTCCTAAAGTGCCATTGTCTTGCGTAGCAAAGCGTCCCATTTGTTTTAGAAGAGCATTTCGTTGTAGCAAGATCTTTTGATACTTAATTAATTGTTGGAGGTAGGTTTTGTCTGCTTGTCCGATAAGTCGATCAACAAAACTTCTTCTTGTTTGACTTCCTTCATTAATCAAATCTACATCTGAAGGTGAGATCATAACGGTGGGTAATAAGCCAATATGGTCAGAAAGTTTTTTATACTTCTTTCCATTTCTAATAAATTGCTTGCTTTCATCACGTTGCAATTTACATTCAATTCGTTCTACCGCCCCGTCACGATCAAAATGCCCATCAAGACGCATAAAAGTAGCGTCATGATTGATCGTATGTGCGTTTATTGAGGTAAAATAACTTTTCCCCATGGCCAAATGATAAATGGCATCTAACGTATTAGTCTTCCCTTTTCCGTTATTTCCAACAAAACAATGAATAGCTTCTTCAAACTGGTATTGACCTGTTAAAACGTTTTTATAGTGGGTGAGATGTAGGGTGTTGAGCCGTAAATTACTCATCTGAATAAATTAGTTGTAAATGTACGATTGAAAATAAACAATTTGACAACACCTTCATTGGAATAAAAATTTTATTTTTGCCTTCATAACTTTTTTCAAATGGCTACGTACAAAAAACGCGGAGGTAAAATAAAATCACAAGAAAGAGCACCTGAACAAGACAGTGTAACTGCTGAGGTGTTTACAACACTTGACACTACAGCAGGACGTGCTGAGGCATGGGTAGCTCGAAATCAAAAGTATATTTTACTATTAATAGGTTCAGTAGCTATTGCTGTACTTGGGTATTTAGCATACGTGAATTTTGTGATAAAACCTTTGAACGAAGAATCTACAAATGCCATAGCACAAGCGCAAGCCTATTTTAAAGAAGGATTGGAGGACCCAACGGTACAAGATTCGTTATACAATTTAGCTTTAAATGGTGATGGCGTTGCACCTGGTTTTATTCAAATTGCGGATAAATATGGCAGTACAAGCATTTCTGAATTAGCTACGTATAATGCAGGGATGATTTTCTTACAGCAAGGAGAGTTTGATAAGGCAATTGACTATTTGGATACTTTTACTACAGATGATCCTATTTTAGGAGCATTGGCTCTTGGAGGTATTGGTGATGCGTTTACGGAACTCAATCAACTTAGCGACGCTTTAGAATACTACAGCAGAGCAGCTTCATTTGCTGAGAATAAATTAACCACACCACGATTTTTACTCAAAGGATCACAAGTTGCCCTCGCAATTGGTGAAAATAAGAAAGCCGCTTTGATGCTTTCAACACTTAATAATGATTACGAAGATGCTCCTGAGGCATCAAAAGCGAAAGTGCTGTTGGCACAAGCACAAAACTAACTTATGGCGACTGCCCAACATACGGCATTGGATTTAGAAAAAATTCCTAGCGCAAAAGGTTTGCGGATAGCTGTTGTTGTTTCTGGCTGGAATTCTACAATTACAGATAACTTATACCAAGGTGCTCTTAAAGTACTTGAGGCCAAGGGTTGTGTCGACATTATTCATATTCCAGTACCAGGAAGCTTTGAGTTGATTTATGGTTGTAAAAGAGCCATTCATGCAGGGGTAGATGCTGTTATTGCTATTGGAAGTGTCATTCGAGGTGAAACAGCGCATTTTGACTATGTGTGTCAAGCAGTTTCCTCAGGGATTAAAGAACTAAATATTCTCGGCATTTCACCAGTTATTTTCGGAGTTCTTACAGACGATACAATGGAGCAAGCGAAGTCTAGAAGTGGTGGTGCTTTGGGCAATAAGGGTGCTGAAGCTGCTGCTGCAGCAATAGAAATGGCAAACTTCCCTATTTAAAGTACTTCATTGGTACCCACAACATGCCGAAACACTCGCCATGTGCTTTATCCAAATGTTTATGATGCATTTTATGAGCCCGTCTTACACCACGTGCATACCTGTTATTTGCATTTCGCCATAATTTAAATCGTTGATGAATAAAAATATCATGAACAAAGAAATAGGCCAATCCATACGCGAATATCCCAAGACCTATAGCTAACCCAGGTGTGAATTGGTATTCCCCCCAAAGAATTACACAACCTGCACTAACTACTGCATAGAAAATAAAGAATAAATCGTTGCGTTCAAACCATGATTTATGGTTTTTTTTGTGGTGATCTCTATGGATAGACCATAAAAATCCGTGCATCACATACTTATGAGTAAACCATGCCATAAATTCCATCACTAGAAATGTTGTGATAAAAACTAGAAGTTGAACAATCAAACTCATGGATGAATTAATTAAAGAACATTAAATCGATAGCGAATAAAAGAACGTGCGAGCACATCTACTTTTTGATAGTTGGGTACACGTATTCGCTTCGATTTTATTTGAGTAGACGGTGTATTCTTTAGTTTTTTGAGTAACCTTAAATAATATTTATACGCGGTATAAACACCAAATTTTGCATCATCAGGTAATTTGAATATCCCCGACAGCCCAAGTTTAAAATCTGCCTCAATTTCTTCTATGATAAGTTGTTTTGAGTCTTCACTAAAGTCACGCATGTCAATATTTGGAAAATATGTGCGTTCCAGTTGATCATGATCTGCCTTAAGGTCACGTAAAAAATTTACTTTTTGAAAGGCAGAGCCCAAGCCCATGGCTGAGGATTTTAACTCATTAAATAATGCAGTATCACCTTTTACAAATACCTTTAAACACATCAATCCAACAACGTCTGCCGAACCATAGATGTACTGTTTGTATTCTTCTTCAGTTTCATATACTTTCTTTGATAAATCCCAGCGCATACTTTGCATAAAGGCATTGATATATTCGCGGTCAATATTATAACGATGAACGGTTTCTTGAAAACTGTTTAAGATTGGGTTTAAGCTAATCGTGTCAGTAAGGGCGTCATTTAATGCTTGTTCAAAGCGATCAAACAAAATGGGTTTGTTGTAATTATGAAAAGAATCAACAATCTCATCGGCAAAACGAACAAATCCATAGATGTTATAAATGTCTTGACGAATTTCATTAGAGAGCATTCGGGTCGCAAGAGAAAAAGAGGTACTGTATGTTTCAGTAACAACTTTGCTGCAATGGTGCGATACATTATCAAATAACGCCTTCATATTAATTTCCCTTGATTGATGTAAATATAGTGGAATAATTTATTTAAAATGAAACACAACAAAAATTGAGTGCCAGTTATTAAAGAAGTGCCAATGCTTCTACCAGTTGATCGATAGAAGTGAATGAATGCATTTTATTGGGTAATTCTTTTTTAATGAATTGCACTTGATAGCCTAATACCCAAAATTCACTATCCATATTTTCAATAATTTCAGCGTGAAAAGTATTTAGATATGCTTCAACTTTGTCTTGTGTGGGCTCAATGGTAAAGTAAGAGATAAACGTTATTGGTTCTCCTATATCAACCAAGTTGTTTAAACTTTCGATAGGAACAGATTGACCTAAAAAAACAGATTGAAATCCTTTTGACAAAACTTCATAGTGTAAATATAAAAGGCCTAACTCGTGTATTTCATTACTGGGAAGGAATAACACAAACCTTCTATCTTTTCTTTTCGGTTCATTAAGCTGGAGATCCTCACAAATCGAATGAATCTTTTGTTTTATAAGACTTGTTATAAAGTGTTCATGAGATGGGCTTATAGAGTTCGTTTGCCACAATACACCAAGTTCATTTAATAATGGAATAAAAACATTTTTAAATATTTCATTAAATGAATACAGCTCTAAAAGCTCATTAAATGTTTTTGTAAAAATGCGTTGATCAAAATTAATCATGGCTAGTTTAAAGAGCCCAATAGACCAGTCGTCAGAGTTTTTGTTAACGGTAAGGTTGTGAATGTTTTCCTTTATTTCATCGGGAGATTGCTTTGCAATCTTTGAAATTTTATATCCATTATTATATAACAATGTAACGTTGAGAAGTTTTTGAAGGTTCTCAAGATTATACATTCTAATGTTGGTGTCTGTTCTTTCGGGTTCAAAAAGATTGTACCGTTTTTCCCAAATACGAATCGTGTGTGCTTTAATTCCCGAGAGATGTTCGAGGTTCTTTATGCTAAAACTATTTTTGACGCGATTCATTTGTTTAACTTTGTGAAGATAATATTAAACAAAGTTAGTAAATAAATTCTTGATGAAGTAGAAAAGCTAAAAAAAGACGTGCGCACGAGAGGAATCGAACCTCCACGGGATTTAACTCCCACTAGGCCCTCAACCTAGCGCGTCTACCAGTTCCGCCACGTGCGCCTTTGGTGAAGAAGTGACTTGGCTGGGGTTCGAACCCAGGACCCTCTCCTTAAAAGGGAGATGCTCTACCAGCTGAGCTACCAAGTCTGATACTTGTGACTTGGCTGGGGTTCGAACCCAGGACCCTCTCCTTAAAAGGGAGATGCTCTACCAGCTGAGCTACCAAGTCGGTTTTTGAAGCTGCAAATATAGGCTCATTTTGACGATTATTCAAAGATAAAATTCCGCTAAATTTGCAGTTCAATTAATATGTTTTATGAGTTCTAATTTTTACAATACAAACAGCATCATTTTATTGGGTTATATGGGTAGTGGTAAGTCTACTGTTGGAGCGGCCCTTTCAGAGGCATTAGCGATCCCTTTTGTAGATCTCGATACGCGTATTGAAGAACAGTTCGACATGTCTGTTCCAGATTTGTTTGTTAAAAAGGGCGCCAAGTTGTTTCGAGAAATTGAACACGACACCTTAAAAGAAATACTTGTTGAAACTACTCCTAAAGTTATTTCACTAGGGGGAGGCACTCCGTGTTACCATAATAATCTTAAGCAAATTTTGGCAGCAACGCCACACGTTTTTTATTTAAAAGCTACACCTTCAGAATTAGCAGATCGTTTGTATGAAGGTCGTGAAAGCCGTCCATTGATAGCACACGCAGCAACTGAAAGTGAATTAAAAGAATTTATAGCAAAACATATTTTTGAACGGCAAGCTTTTTATACACAAGCTCCACACCATATTCATGTTTCAGAACTTTCAGTAACTGAGGTTGTAAGGAAGGTTTGTGCATTAACAGAAATTTAGATTAAATGAAAACTTTAATAAAACGATTAATTAATAAACTAGGATATTCTTTACACAAAACTACATCTGAAGTATCTTTTGGATCAACAAAGGATATGAAAGAAAAAGAGTTTTGGGAAATATATGATTTATGTAAGCCATATACAATGACATCTGTTGAAAGGATGTATAGTTTATACCTTTCAGTTGAATATGTGCTATCAAATAATATAGGCGGATCATTTGTTGAATGCGGAGTCTGGCGAGGCGGAAGCGCCATGTTAATTGCAAAAATGCTTGAGAATAGAAATTCTAATAGAAAAATATACTTGTATGACACTTTTGATGGTATGTCAGATCCGACGGATAAAGATGTCACTCGTGATGGAGTTGATGCATCTACTTCACTAAAAGCAAATATCAGTAATAAGGAAAATTCTGTATGGTGTTTAGCAAATTTGGTTGATGTTCAAAGGAATTTACGCCTTACGCAATATGAGGAAAGTAATTTAGTTTATGTTAAAGGGAAAGTTGAGGATACTATTCCCCGTGTAATTCCAAATGAAAGAATAGCTTTGTTACGGTTAGATACTGACTGGTATGAATCTACAAAACATGAGTTAACATTTCTATTTCCTAATTTGACTCAAAATGGCGTTTTAATAATTGATGATTATGGATTTTGGAAAGGTTGCAGAAAGGCAGTACAAGAGTACTTTAAAGAGCAGAAAATATCCATTCTTTTAAATAGAATAGATGATACTGGTAGGATAGCTATAAAAACTTCTAATGGAGTTGAATATAAATAGTTATTTGGTTTAACACTTAAAGATGCAAGCCTTACCTTTTCATTATTGCCCGGAAGCTACTCTAAAACAGCAGTCATCCCCGTACTTTCTATTAGCACCACAACATTTTCATTTATTGATGTAGAAAGTGACAAGCCCTTAAAATCCGCTTTTATTGGAAACTTTTTATGGTTTCTGTCAATAAGTACAGCGGTTTTGCATTGCGCTAGCGGAACATTTAAAAAATGCCTTACAGCATAAATTAATGTGGTTCCAGAATGTAGCACATCATCAACAATAGTAACCGATTTGTTTATATACTCGCTTTCTTTAAGAGAAGTTGAAATTTGCGTATTGGGATTCTTTTTATCCATATTAATTTCACAACGTAAAATTTCTTTTGACGAATTCTTTTCCAGAAATGTCGCGATTTGTACTGCTACAGCATAACCATTTTTTAAAATGCCAGCAATGATTATGGTGTCGTTATTGCTATTGGCTTCTAAAATTTGAAACGCCATTCGTTCCAATTTATGCTCAATTTGTGTTGCCGTTAAAATGATTTCGCTCATAATGCTAAAATAAACAATAAACTTTAGGAGTCACTTTCTGTAAAATCATCTAAATCACGCCGATCTTTTTTACTTGGACGTCCAGCTCCTTTTATACGTGAAAGGCGTTGATTTTCTAGGACAGCATTGTGAAGTTCAACAGTTTCTGCAGGTGTTATGTTTTTACAGTATTGGGGTACGAGCTTGGCACCAACACGACTTTTGGGCAAGTCGATGACATAAAGTTCAGTTGTTAGTTGATTTTTTCGAACAGATATTTTGTCGGAACTGTAAACCTCTCTTGAGGGTTTAGCTTGTTGCCCACCTACTGCAACATACCCTTTTTTACAGGCTATGCTAGCTTCATTTCGAGATTTAAAAAATCGGACAGCCCATAAGTATTTATCGATTCGCATGGTTTATTTGTGTATTCGTGAAAACGTACGAAAATCGTATCTTGCACAGTAAATCTTATTCATGAACAAACTAACGCTTTTTTTTGGACTTTTTTGCGCATTACTACTATCGACCTCTTGCGAGGAGCAACAACGTGGTTTTGTTACCCCAGCCAAAGAATACCCAGAGCAACGCGCCATAGATAACGATTCGTTATTAAACTTCTTGCAAACTCGATTTTACAACTACGAAGAATATAATGTTGCAGCTAGTGATGCGCATGTCACGTTTACTATTGACACCATTCAAGGTGCCAACGCAAATAAAATTCCTTTAATAGATCAAGTAGAAACGATTACCCTTCAGGTTAAAGATGCCAATAGCGTGTACCATGACCATACAGCTTACGTGCTTAACATTCGTGAAGGTAAAGGACTCACATCTCCAACAATAGCCGACAGTGTTTATGTTACCTATAAAGGAATGTTGTTGAATCTTTCTACGTTTGATGAAAGGACATTACCAGTATGGTTTGAATCCCTAGGCGTTGTAAAAGGCTTTGCAGCACTTATGCCTTATATAAAAAAAGGCACGTATGCCTATGATACTGACGGTACATACGCTTTTGACGGTTTTGGATCAGCGGCGATCTTTATGCCCTCTGCCTTAGGGTATTATAACAATACAAATAGTTTTCCAATAATATACTCGCCTTTAATTTTTGCTGTAGATTTATATACTTATAATACAACAGATCACGATGGGGATACGGTACCTACATTTCTAGAGAACATAGATAATGACATCTATTTTGATGATGACTCCGACGGAGATGGTATTGTCAACTATAGAGATAGTGATGACGATAACGATGGTATTCTAACCAAAGACGAATACGACGTAGATCAAAATGGAATTCCTGATGATACAGACAACGATGGAACTCCAGACTATTTAGATAATAACTAAGCTTTCTTCGCGATTACTTCTTGCGCTTTACGAACAATAGCATCAGCATTTAGTCCGTATTTTTCCATGAGTTGCGCTGGTGTACCAGATTCTCCAAAGGTATCTTGAGTGGCAATAAAGCCTTGTGGAGTAGGGTGCTGCTCTGCCAAAACACGGGCAATACTTTCTCCAAGACCCCCTAGGTAATTGTGTTCTTCACAACTTACAACAGCTCCGGTTTTTTTTACTGATTGTAGAATTAAGGCATCATCTAATGGCTTGATGGTGTGGATATTGATAACCTCTGCACGAATACCAAGCGCATATAAAGACTTGGCAGCTTCAAGTGCTTCCCAAACCAAATGTCCAGTAGCTACTAACGTAATATCCGTTCCTTCTTGTAAAAGAATTCCTTTGCCAATTTCAAATGGAAGCTCAGTAGTAAAGTTAGGCACGCTAGGTCGTCCAAAACGTAAATACACAGGTCCGTAATGCGCTGCAATGGCATGAGTCGCTTTTCTTGTCTGTTCAAAATCACATGTATTGATTACAGTCATTCCAGGAAGCATTTTCATTAGGCCTAAATCTTCTAAAATCTGGTGCGTAGCTCCGTCTTCACCCAAAGTAACTCCAGCATGTGATGCACAAATTTTTACATTTTTATGCGAATAGGCTATCGATTGGCGTATCTGATCGTATACACGACCGGTTGAAAAGTTAGCAAAAGTACCTGTAAATGGAATTTTCCCACCAATAGTCATCCCAGCTGCAATTCCCATCATGTTTGCTTCTGCAATTCCAATCTGAAAAAAGCGGTCTGGATGTGCGTCCTTAAATGCGTTCATTTTTAATGAGCCCGTAAGGTCAGCACAAAGTGCAACCACTTCAGGATTTTCTTGCCCCAATTCGGCTAAGCCAACACCAAAGCCTGAGCGGGTGTCAATTTTTTCGGTAAATGTGTATTCTTTTAATCCCATAATTAGTAGTCGCCTAAAGTTTCTTCATTTTGTGAAAGCGCTGTTGCTAGTTGTTCGTCGCTTGGTGCTTTTCCGTGCCAAGCGTGGGTATGCATCATAAAATCAACACCATTACCCATTTCAGTATGTAGTAATATTGCAACGGGTTTCTGTTTTCCGCTAGCGGCTTTTGCTGCTTCTAATCCAGCAATAATCGCTTCAATATCATTTCCTTTTTTCACGTCAATTACGATCCATCCAAATGCTTCAAGTTTTGCACCTACATCACCCAAAGCCAATACATCATTGGTACTACCATCAATTTGTTGTTTGTTGTAATCTATCGTTGAAATTAGGTTATCGATTCCCTTTGATCCTGCATACATTATGGCTTCCCAGTTTTGTCCTTCCTGTAATTCCCCATCTCCGTGGAGGCTATAAACAGTACGTGAATCGTTGTTTAATTTTTTAGCTTCTGCTGCGCCAATAGCTACAGACATGCCTTGTCCTAGCGAACCGGATGCAATACGAACCCCAGGTAAGCCTTCATGTGTAGTTGGGTGCCCTTGTAATCTGGAATTTAACTTTCTAAATGTGGCAAGCTCTGCAACTGGAAAGAAACCACTACGCGCTAAAACACTATAAAATACGGGAGAAATATGTCCATTTGATAAAAAGAACAAATCTTCATTTTTACCATCCATATCAAATTCTGTTGAATACTTCATGACGTGGTTGTATAGGACTGCAATGAATTCGGCACATCCCAATGAACCACCTGGGTGCCCAGAATTTACTTGATGAACCATTCGTAAAATATCGCGTCGTACCTGCGGAATAAGTTGTTGTAGTTGGGCTACTGTTGCCATGGAGTAATTTTTTTCAAAAATATAACTTCACAATGAATACAAGCTTGTTTCTTGGTTTTATTTTATATGAATTTTCAACAGTTTGTTATAATTCTAACTACTCGGGGTTGTGTATATTTGGCACGTGAAATTTACATTAGAATCTACAGATAAAGGATCAAAAGCACGAGCAGGACGTATAACCACAGATCATGGGGGGATAGAAACCCCCATATTTATGCCCGTTGGAACAGCAGCTACCGTAAAAGGAATTCATCAGCAAGATTTGGCACAAGATATCAACCCTGATATTATTTTGGCCAACACCTATCATTTGTACTTACGTCCCACTCCCTCAATTTTAGAGCAAGCGGGAGGTATTCACGCGTTTATGCATTGGGATAGACCCTTGCTTACCGACAGTGGAGGGTATCAGGTATATTCACTGGCCGATAATCGAAAAATCACAGAAGAAGGAGTTGCTTTTAAATCTCATATTGATGGTTCGAAACATTTTTTTACGCCTGAATCTGCCATAGATGTTCAACGAACAATAGGTGCGGATATTATTATGGCATTTGATGAATGTACGCCTTACCCATGCGACTACAACTATGCTAAGAAATCGATGCACATGACCCACCGCTGGTTGCTGCGCTGTCAACAACGATTTGAAGAAACAACCCCAAAGTATGGGTATAACCAAACACTATTCCCCATTGTTCAGGGAAGTGTTTATACAGATTTACGAGAGCAGTCGGCAACATTTATCGCAAACACCAATGCGCCAGGAAATGCAATTGGTGGACTTTCTGTAGGAGAACCCGCAGAAGAAATGTACGCCATGGCAGATGCTGTTTGTTCGATTCTTCCTGAAGATAAACCACGATACCTAATGGGTGTGGGTACTCCTATAAATATTTTGGAAAATATTGCCTTGGGTGTGGATATGTTTGATTGTGTGATGCCTTCTCGAAACGCCAGAAACGGCATGCTTTTCACCTCAGAGGGAACGATAAACATCAAAAACAAGAAATGGGAAAATGATTTTTCCCCAATAGATCCAAATGGCACTAGTTTTGTTGATACCACCTATTCAAAAGCCTATTTACGGCACTTATTTGCCGCCAATGAATTACTAGGCAAACAACTTGCTACACTTCACAACCTATCCTTTTACTTATGGTTGGTTCGCCAAGCTAGAAAGCATATTTTAGCGGGAGACTTTTCAACGTGGAAAAACACCATGGTACGCCAAATGAATAAACGCTTATAGTAATGAAACTATTGGATCGATATATCATGCTGAAATACATTAGCACTTTTGTGGTAATGCTAGGTATGTTTATTCCCATTAGTGTATTGGTCGACTTATCACAGAATATCGATAAGTTTAAGCAATACGAGCTCACTACAAGAGAAATTCTATCCCATTATTACGACTTTATTTGGGTGTTTGGCTACATGCTTTTTCCCATATTCTTGTTTTTATCTGTGATTTGGTTTACTTCAAAGCTTGCTAGTAACACCGAAGTAATTGCGATACTGAGTTCAGGAATTTCATTTTATCGTTACCTCCGACCCTTTATTCTTTCGGCTGCTTTTGTTGCATCCTTAGCTTTTGTGTCTAGTATGTTTTGGGTACCCAATGCCAACGAACGCTTTAATGACTTTAAATACACCTACGTCAATAAGAATAGAAAAGTAAGACAGACCGATAATATTTACAAACAAATTGGGGACAATGATTTTATTTATTTGAGTAATTACAATGCAAATAGACAAATTGGGTATAAATTTTCCTGGGAACATTTTGAAGGGGATAAGCTTGCCTACAAATTAAAAGCACAAAACATTCGATGGATTGAAAAAGACTCCATTTACCGATTGTCAAATTATTTCCAACGCAGTTTTGTCGATGAGTCAGAGATTATTCGAAATGAAGTCCGACTCGATACTATTTTTCCTTTTCAATTGGATGATCTCGTTCCAATCACATACAAAGCACAAACACTTAACTTTTTTGAGCTCAATTCGTTTATTAAGCTAGAAAAAGAAAATGGAAGCCCTTTAATAAACAGCCATTTGCTTGTAAGGCACAAGCGGTGGTCACTGCCTGTTTCTGCTTTTATTCTTACACTTATTGCAGTTGCTTTTGCTTCGTTTAAAAAGCGTGGGGGTATGGGCATTAATTTAGCTATGGGAATCATTTTGGCATTTATTTACGTCTTTTTTGATCGAATTTTTGAGGTAATGGTTGAGAAATCAAATTTCACACCTTGGATTGCCGCATGGACCCCCAACATGATTTTTTCAATAATTTCAATTTATTTATTGCGTCATGCAAAACGATAAACTTCGTAGTGCGCTCCATTTCCATTTTATTGTTATCATCTTTGGTTTTACAGCCATCCTTGGGGCGTTAATACGTATTTCGGCAATTCCCTTGGTTTGGTATCGCATGAGCTTGGCTACTATAGGGTTGGGGCTGGTGCTTTGGATCGGTAAACGCTCTTTTAGAGTTTCTAAAACAATTGCATGGGTTGCAATTTTAAGCGGTGTGTTGATAGCCTTCCATTGGGTTACTTTTTTTGCTGCTGTTAAGGCATCCAATGTATCCATTACACTTTCGGTACTCTCTTCTGGGGCATTTTTAACCTCATTACTGGAACCTATCTTTTATAAACGAAAAATTATAGGCTACGAGGTGCTTTTTGGTTTGTTGGTAGTTGTTGGACTTTCTATGGTTTTAGGCACCGATACGACACATATAAAAGGGTTTTTATACGCAGGAGTTTCGACAGTATTGGCTGTTCTTTTTACACTGCTTAATGGTAAATATGTTTCTAAAACCGATCCTTATATATTATCGTTTTATGAGCTGTTGGTCGGGGCAATTGTAGTAACTGCACTGTTAATTAGTCAAGGGGCATTTAAACCTTCTTTTTTTATTCTTTCTCAAACCGACATCCTTTGGCTTTTAATCCTGGCGTTTGTTTGCACCTCTTACGCTTTCGTTGTTTCTATTGTTGTAATGCGTCACTTAAGTCCATATTCTATCATGCTTGGCATAAATATGGAACCGGTTTATGGGATTGGTCTTGCCTATGTTATTTTTGGCGAAAAGGAGGCGATGCCTACGTCATTTTACATCGGCTTGGTTTGTATCCTTGTTGCTGTTGTGGCTAATGGGGTTTTAAAACTAAAGCAAACAAAAAAATCAAAACTTACAGCTGCTCCGAAATCAAATTAAGTATATTTGTTATGGATAACAAACACACTATGGAGTACTTGGACTTTGAGCAACCTATCAAAGAGTTAGAAGATCAGCTACAGAAATGTCAGGTCATTGGGACGGAGAGTGAGGTTGATGTCACAGACACTTGTGAAAAGATTTCTGAACGCCTTTCTGATTTGAAAAATGAAATTTATTCAAACCTTACTGCATGGCAACGTGTTCAGGTTTCAAGACACCCTTCCAGACCCTATACTTTAGACTATATCAGTGCCCTTACAAAAGGTAGTTTTTTAGAACTTCACGGAGATAGAACGGTTAAAGACGACAAGGCGATGATAGGAGGCTTGGGTAAAATTGGTGATCAAAGCTTTATGTTTATTGGTCAGCAAAAAGGCTACAATACCAAAACACGCCAATATCGAAATTTTGGAATGGCAAACCCAGAAGGCTACCGCAAGGCATTACGCTTGATGAAATCTGCTGAAAAATTTAACATCCCTGTTGTGTGTTTTGTGGATACACCGGGCGCATATCCGGGTTTAGAGGCAGAAGAGCGTGGACAAGGAGAGGCCATTGCCCGTAATATCTTAGAGATGTCACGATTAAAAGTTCCAATTATCGTTGTGGTTATTGGAGAAGGTGCTTCCGGTGGAGCATTGGGAATAGGCGTTGGAGACCGAATTTTTATGCTTGAAAACACATGGTATTCTGTAATATCTCCCGAATCTTGTTCGTCTATTTTATGGCGTAGCTGGGAGTATAAAGAACAAGCTGCGGAGGCCTTAAAGCTCACTGCCAAAGACATGAAACGTCAAAAATTAATTGACACCATTATTAAGGAGCCTCTTGGAGGTGCACATACCGATCGGGAGTTAATTTTTGAGACTGTCCGAAAAGCTATTTCTAAAACATATACAGAACTTAAAGACAAGTCTTCTAAAGACCTTGTCAAGGAACGCATGGAAAAGTTTTTCGCCATGGGCGTCTATGCCGAATAATGTTTGGCTTATAAACAAAATTTTAGAGTTATTAACCAAATAGCGTTCGTTAGTTTTTGGGTTTCAAATCCTTAAAATCGAACGCTTTGTGTAGTTTCGTATTGTGGAAGAAAAAAAATCAAAACCGGCCATTATTTCTCCAGCAGCAGTAGTGCCGCTAGAACGGGGTAAACTCCCCCCGCAAGTCCTCGACTTTGAGGAAGTGGTATTGGGCGCCATGATGATTGATAAAAAAGGAGTCGATGAGGTTATTGATATCCTGCTTCCTGAAGCGTTTTATCGTGAAGCACACCAACATATCTTTTCAGCGATGGTACGGCTTTTTGAAAATACCGAACCTATTGACCTATTAACAGTTTCGGCTCAACTTAGAAAAGAAGGAAAATTAAATCAAATAGGGGGCGACTTTTATCTTATTCAGCTTTCTAAAAAAGTTTCTTCTTCTGCTCACATTGAATACCATGCGCGTATTATTCTTCAAAAATTCATTCAGCGCAGTCTGATCAAAATTTCAAGTGAGATTATTGAAGAAGCCTACGACGAAACTAAAGATGTTTTTGACATGCTTGATAAGGCAGAATCAAAACTCTACGAGGTTGCGCAAGGAAATTTAAAAACATCTACAGCCACGGCCCAAAGCCTTGTCATTCAGGCGAAGAAAAAAATTGAGGAAATCGCCAATCAAGAAGGTATGAGTGGTGTTCCATCTGGATTTAATGGCGTAGACAAAATTACATCTGGTTGGCAAAATAGTGATCTTATTATTGTTGCTGCACGACCGGGTATGGGTAAAACAGCCTTTACTTTATCAATGGCACGAAACATTGCTGTTGAACAAAATATACCGGTTGCTTTTTTCTCCCTAGAAATGTCTTCTGTTCAGCTGATTACACGACTTATTTCTTCAGAAACAGGACTTTCATCAGAAAAACTCCGAACAGGAAAACTAGAAGACCACGAGTGGAAACAACTCAATGTCAAGGTTGCGGATTTAGAAAACGCCCCCTTATTTATTGATGATACGCCTTCCCTTTCTATTTTTGACCTTCGTGCAAAAGCACGTCGTTTATCATCTCAATATGGCATTCGATTAATCATGATTGACTACTTACAGCTCATGACTCCAGGGGGGAGTAGTAAGACTGGAAATCGTGAACAAGAAATATCCACCATCTCTAGAAACTTAAAAGCCCTGGCGAAGGAATTGGATATTCCGGTGATTGCTTTATCACAACTTTCACGTGCTGTAGAAACCCGTGGCGGGAGTAAGCGCCCACAAATTTCTGATTTACGTGAGTCTGGTGCAATTGAGCAAGATGCCGATTTAGTAACCTTTATTTATCGTCCTGAGTATTATAAAATCGATGAGTGGGATGATGAGGAACGCACTCCTGCTGCAGGTCAAGCTGAATTTATTATCGCAAAACACCGTAATGGTGGCTTGGATAGTATACGGTTGAAGTTTATTGGAAACTTAGGGAAGTTTGATAACCTTGATCAATTTGATGCACCCATGGAATTCCAGTCAAAGATTAATGCCGACGAGCCTTTTGAGCAACCACGCATTGATCCCAATGATGCTTTTGGCAGATCGTCTGATGACGACATGCCTTTCTAATAAATGTTGATAGGAAGTATTATTTCACCTTGTCCACCACAGCTTTAAAGGCCTCAGGGTGGTTCATGGCCAAGTCGGCCAATACCTTACGGTTTAATGCGATGTTGTTTGTGCTCACTTTTCCCATAAATTGAGAATATGACAAACCATGTAGTCGTGCACCAGCGTTAATACGTGTAATCCAAAGGGCACGGAAACTGCGTTTTTTGTTTCTACGGTCACGGTATGCATAAAGCATGGCCTTATCAACGGCATTTTTGGCAACAGTCCAAACATTTTTTCTACGACCAAAGTAGCCTTTGGCGAGTTTTAAAATTTTCTTTCTTCGTGCTCTAGAAGCAACTGAATTTACGGATCTTGGCATGGTATAGATGTTGTGAAGCAGGCGGAGTAACTCACTTTAAGCCCAACTTCAGATTAACGTTATTTTAAACGAAGTTGTCCTTTGATGTTGTCTGCGTCGCTTTCATGTACCAATCCACTGTGGGTTAGCTTAAGCTTACGCTTTTTTGATTTTTTTGTCAAAATGTGACTCTTAAACGCATGTTTACGTTTAATTTTCCCTGTGCCTGTTAGCTTAAAGCGTTTTTTGGCACTCGATTTTGTTTTCATCTTAGGCATACTACTTCCTTTTATTTTTTCGGATTCATCAACATGATCATCCGTTTTCCTTCTAATTTTGGCAATTGTTCAACCTTGCCGTATTCTTCTAAATCTTGTGCTAATCGCAGCAACAAAATTTGACCTTGATCTTTAAATATGATTGACCGACCTTTAAAAAACACAAAAGCTTTAAGCTTTGCACCTTCTTCTAAAAACTTGATTGCGTGTTTCTTTTTAAACTCGTAATCGTGTTCATCGGTTTGCGGTCCGAATCGTATTTCTTTTAACACCACTTTCGAGGCGTTTGCTTTCATTACCTTTTCGCGCTTCTTTTGCTCGTAAAGGAATTTTTTATAATCGATGATTTTACACACCGGGGGAGAAGCATTGGGTGAAATTTCAACCAAGTCTAACTCCAATTCATTTGCCATTTGCAAGGCCTTTTGTAGCGGGAAAACTCCCATTTCTACATTTTCTCCAACCAAACGGACTTCAGGCACTCGAATCTTTTCATTGATTCGGTGCTTATCTTCTTTTATGACGCGAGCAGGGCCTCTGCTTCTTCTTCTTCTAATCGCTATAACAAACGAATTTAATTGGTTGAAAAACTTTTAATATCATCTGCAACTTGATTTCGAATCAATTTTGCAAAATCTTCTAGTGACATCGTCCCCAGAACGTTTCCTCCGTGTTGTCGAACTGAGACGGTATTTTGCGTAGCTTCTTGTTCGCCTATAATGACCATAAAGGGCACTTTGCTCATTTCAGCTTCGCGGATTTTTTTACCTATAGTCTCATTTCTATCATCCACGAGGGCGCGAATTTCGTCATTTTCTAAGAATTCTGAAACTTTTTTCGCGTATTTTTCATGCTTTTCGCTAACACAGAGTAATTGTACTTGTGTTGGCGTAAGCCATAAAGGAAAATTTCCTCCCGTATGTTCAATCAAAATAGCAACAAAACGTTCCATACTTCCAAAAGGTGCACGGTGTATCATTACCGGACGATGCATTTCGTTATCACTGCCTTTATAGCTAAGATCAAAGCGTTCTGGAAGGGTGTAATCTACTTGAATGGTTCCCAGCTGCCAGCTTCTTCCTAGCGCATCTTTTACCATAAAATCCAGTTTTGGACCATAAAACGCCGCTTCTCCTTCTTCGATTACATAGTCTAATCCTTTTTCCTCGGCTGCTGCAATAATGGCTTGCTCTGCTTTCTCCCAAAGTGTGGTTTCCCCTATGTATTTTTCAGGTTTTTTTGGATCCCGAATGGATACTTGAGTCTTAAAGTCTTTAAATCCTAACGCATTAAACACATAGAGCACCAAATCAATCACCGCCATAAACTCATCGTTGAGTTGTTCGGGCGTGCAAAAAATATGGGCATCATCTTGTGTAAAACCACGTACTCTTGTCAAGCCATGCAGTTCACCACTTTGTTCATAACGGTAAACGGTACCAAACTCAGCCAAACGGATGGGTAAATCCCGGTAACTCCACGGCGAAGCGTTGTAAATTTCACAGTGGTGCGGACAATTCATTGGTTTAAGTAAGAATTCCTCACCTGCTGCTGGCGTATGTATGGGTTGAAAACTATCGGCACCATATTTTTCATAATGCCCCGAGGTTACATAAAGTTCTTTTTGACCAATATGTGGGGTTACTACTTGCTCGTACCCAGCTTTTGCTTGTGCTTTTCGTAAAAATTGTTCTAATCGTTCACGCAATGCCGCTCCTTTTGGAAGCCATAACGGAAGTCCTTGACCTACTTTTTGGGAAAAGGCAAACAGTCCAAGTTCGGCACCTAGCTTGCGGTGATCTCGTTTTTTTGCTTCTTCCAAAAGGGCAAGATGCTCGGTCAAAAGTTTTTGCTTTGGAAAAGAAACCCCGTAGATTCGAGTTAATTGTTTGTTTTGTTCATCACCACGCCAGTAAGCACCAGCAATGTTGGTGAGTTTTACCGCCTTGATAACCCCTGTATTGGGGACATGTCCACCGCGGCATAAATCGGTAAAATCGTCGTGATCACAGAAAGTAATGGTGCCGTCTTCCAGTCCTTCAATAAGTTCAGTTTTGTATTCGTTTCCAGCGCCTTTATAAAACGAAAGTGCTTCGGATTTTGTAGCCGAACGTATCGTAAATTCGTGTTTTCCTCGCGCAAGTTCTAGCATGCGTTTTTCAATAGCTGGAAGATCCTTTTCACTAATGCCATGCGATGTTATATCCACGTCGTAGTAAAATCCACTATCAATAGCTGGGCCAATCGTAAGTTTTATGCCTGGGTAAAGCTGTTCGAGTGCTTGCGCCAATAGGTGGGCACTAGAGTGCCAAAAAGCTTTCTTTCCTTCCGCATTGGAAAATGTATATAACACAAGATCTCCGTTTTCAGTTAATGGGGTTTTGGTTTCAACCACAGTACCGTTATAGGAGGCAGACAATACGGCACGTGCCAATCCTTCGCTAATGCTTTGTGCTACATCAAATGGTGTAGCACCTTTGGGCATTTGCTTGATGGCACCATCGGGTAAACGAATGTCAATTGTTGTACTCATACTGCTGGCAAATATACACGGAAAGTGCTATTGGTCAATAACTTTTTATAGGTTTAGATGGAACAAGGTTGAACAGGTAAAATCAGCGGTGTTTACTCTTCATTGAATAAGCCCTTAACCATAAGGCGAATGCCCCAAAAGCCAAGCGCAATGGAAGCCAAGCACATAAGGATGGCCACCCCCAATACGGGAATATAAAGCACGTGATCTTGATTTTTAAAGGCCGAAGTAAGTACGGTAGGGCCAATAAACGCCAGTAAAATGGCGTAGGCCATAGCACGAAGTCCGCGAAAAAGATTTTTTTTGTTCATCAGTCTGTTGCTGTAAATATAAAACTATCACGTTCAACTACCCTAAAATATCCCAATGGAAATTCGTCGGGGGCTGTTGAATTTTGAATATTACCCCGCTGAATTGATTTTGCGGTAGCAAAGGGACCGCCGCCATCTTGACCGGAGTGTGCAATAAGTACTTGCATGTAGGTATAAAATGTTTTATCTATCGCCATTAGGTAGATGGTTGTGGGGGTGTTTTTTGGAAAAAACTCATCGTAGAAAAACGAAAAGCTAAGTTGGTTTCCGTTATAAAACTTATCGCGAGTGACAAACAGGTTGTTGTAGCCAAAATCCATGAGGTAGTAGTTGCCTTCTTCAGGTCGGTCTGTGAATTGAACAATTGCTTCTGTTTCCTCACCCGAAAACAAGCTGTTTTCCCCTTGAGTAATGGCGTCAATGGGTGTTGAAAGCACCAAGTGCTCTTTGGCCGTATAGCGTACACCATCGAGGCTAACTTCTAGCATGTATTCGTTGTTTTCAACCACCGAAAGTGCTTCAATGGTATAATGTCCTGCTTCGTTTTCTGTGGCTGTATGCGTCACACCTGCATCTAATAGGGTAACTGCGGCACCAGTAACATAGGGTACTTCTGTAGCGTAAAAATCAGTTGTTCTCGAAATGACAACCTCCAAGTTTCCCGTACTGCCACCAACAGGACGCCAAAGCGTTGCGTCAATAACCAGGCGTTCGTCTAGTGGTGGTAATGTAACATCAATAGGATCTTCACAACCCCAGAAGAATAACAACCCAAAAAGTAGTGCTAGTTTTTTCATTAGAATCGAATGTTATAGGTGATTGAAGGAACAATACCAAAAATTGAAAGACGGTAGGCTTGATTTTTCCCTGTTTCGGCATCCTGTCTAAAACTTATGGTTGCTGCATTGCGGCGGTTGTATAGGTTGTAAATCCCAAACACCCAATTGCCTTGCACACGTTTCTCTTTGTTTTTTTTCGGGTATAGCGTTGCTGCAACATCAATACGGTGGTAGAAGGGAAGTCGTTGCTCGTTTCGTTTTCCATAGTTGGGAATACTTGATCCCATAAACGAATACTGTCCTGTGGGGTAGGTTACGGGTTGTCCCGTTTGCGCAACCAGGTTTGCATTCCATTGCCATTTTTCGCTTGCTTTATAGCCTAGACTGATGCTTAAATCATGGGTTTTGTCGTGAGCAGCTACATACCATGCTCCTTGATTAATTCCAGGTTCGTTTTCGGACAATCCTGGGGTTTGTTGTTCGGCTCTAGATAGGGTATAGGCAATCATTCCTGTTAGCGCTCCTTGCGTTTTTTTGTACAATAGTTCCAGCCCGTAAGCACGTGCCGTTCCAGCAAGTAAAATTTGTTCCAGGGCATCATTGGCAACCAATTCTGCACCATCAATATAATCGTATCGGTTGGTTGTTCGTTTGTAAAAGGCTTCGGTTTCAAAGGAAGTTCCGTTATTGCGTTCAGTAGCATAGCCAACAGCCCATTGATCACCACGTTGTGGTTTGAGGTATTTGCCACTGGGCGTCCAAACATCTAGCGGGGTAGGGGAACTGGTGTTCGAAATAAGATGCAAGTATTGATGTACCCGTTGATAGCTCGCCTTCCATGCACTGTTCTTGTTGCGGTATGCAAGTGTTAGTCGGGGTTCTATATTGGTAAATGAAGCCGTGCTATTTTCATTGGTATAAGTCCCTAAGGAAGTTCCCTGCTGATAAATCGATAGGTCTTGATTATACACTATGGGTTGGTCGTTTTCATAACGCTGTAAACCCGATTGCTCCAGTCGATTAAACTGATTGATTCGAGCGCCATAGCGCAATGCTAAAGCAGGCGATAGCTCGTGCTCAACGCTGAGGTAGATAGACCCCTCGGCGGCATATTTTTGTTGCAGCTGATTGTCAACAAACCCAGAATCTGCTGTGAGTGGACGAATAAACCCCGGGTTAAAACTGTAATAGGTGGTTTGAACGCCTGTTTTTATGGTAACGCGCTGCGAGGCATTGTAACTCAAATCGTATTTGAGGTTGAAGTTTTGAATGCCCGAATCCCAATCAAAGCCAACAAAATCAAGGGCCAGCCCGTAGTAGTAATCGCTGTAAATCATGGATAGGTTACCAAACACACGGTTTGAAAACAGGGTGTTTAGGCGTAAGTTAACGACAGTGTTTCCATAGATGTTTGAAAAGGTATTGTCAAAACTTACAACATCCCGACCAAAATACCCCGACAGCAACAAGCGGTTTTTTTCATTTATCGGCAAGGTGATTTTGGTATTTAGATCATAAAAATACGCTGAGTTGGGTTGATCTAAGGCATTGAGAAATAGGTGGGCGTAAGTTCCTCTACCGGCGAGTAAAAAAGAGCCTTTGCCCAAAGGGCCTTCTAAAAGGCCACGACTAGAAACCAAACCAATCCCTCCGTTAAAACGCAAGCGGTCTTTGGCGCCTTCTTTTTGATCGATTCGCAGTACGGAAGCGGTCCGTCCGCCGTAGGTTGCAGGAATACCTCCTTTAAAAAGTTGTACATCCTTTATAGCATCGGTATTGAAAACCGAGAAAAAGCCAAATAGATGCGAGGAGTTAAAAACGGTAGCCTCATCCAGAAGAATTAGGTTTTGATCGGCACCACCACCACGGACATTAAAGCCCGAAGCTCCTTCTCCTGCACTGGTCACACCGGGCAACAACTGTATGGTTTTTAGGATATCCGATTCGCCTAAAATAACGGGTGTTTGCTTAATGCTTTTTGACGAAAGCCTGTTAACACTCATTTCTGGAGCACGCAGCCTAATACGCTCTATGTCTTCAGTAACGATTACCTCGTCCAAGTTTTCTGCTTGTGGGTTAAGGCTTAGGTTTTTGGTTTGACTCCCTTCGAGATTTATGTCAAAAATGAAGTTTTCAAAACCTAAATTTTGCACAATAATCGTATAAGCTCCTATGGGCAGGCTAAGTGCGTATACCCCGTAATTATTGGTGACCGTGCCAAAAGTAGTTCCTTCGGCATACACCGTTACACCCAATAGGGTTTCTTGCGTATCAGAAGCTGTAATTGTTCCACTAAGGGTAACGGATTGTGCATGGGAGCATATCCCAGCACCAAACCATAAAAGTATCAGGTAGCGCATCCAAGCAATTTTTTTTGCTAAGATAGGCAACCGAACTATCGTGCTAAAGCTAGGTCGAGGTTTTCTTTGATAGCAGCTAAGAATTCTTGTGTAGTCAAGTAGTTCTCGCGCGTCATTTCCTCTTTGTGAATCAGCATTGCCAAATCCTTTGTCATTTGACCTCCTTCAACAGTTTGCACACATACGTGTTCTAGTGTTGTACAAAATTCTTTAAGTTGACGGTTGTCGTCTAGTTTTGCTCTGTGGGCTAACCCACGTGTCCATGCAAAAATAGAGGCAATTGGATTGGTTGAGGTTTCTTTTCCTTGTTGGTGTTGGCGGTAGTGTCGTGTAACGGTACCATGCGCAGCTTCTGCCTCTAGTGTTTTTCCATCTGGAGTTACTAGGGTAGAGGTCATTAGTCCCAAAGAACCAAATCCTTGGGCTACGGTATCGGACTGTACATCGCCGTCGTAGTTTTTACAGGCCCATACAAATCCACCGTTCCATTTCATGGCAGCAGCTACCATGTCGTCGATAAGACGGTGTTCGTAGGTAATGCCAAGGGCTTCAAATTGATCGTGAAATTCATTTTCAAAAACTTCTTGAAAAATATCTTTAAAGCGCCCGTCGTAGGCCTTTAGTATGGTATTCTTTGTTGAGAGATATAACGGCCATTTTTTACTGATTGCACGGTTCATGCAAGAGCGTGCAAAACCATAAATGGAGGAGTCGATGTTGTACATACTCATGGCAACACCACCTTCTTTAAAGTTATACACTTCCCATGTTTTTGCTTCACCGCCATTTTCTGGGGTAAAGGTCATGGTGAGTGTACCACTTTCTTTAATTACGGTATCTGTAGCACGGTATTGATCGCCAAAGGCATGACGGCCGATACATATGGGCTGGGTCCATCCTTGTACGTAGCGTGGTACATTACGCATTATAATGGGTTCGCGAAATACAGTTCCACCAACAATATTACGGATGGTTCCGTTTGGCGAACGCCACATTTGTTTTAAATCGAACTCAGTAACGCGGTTTTCGTCTGGCGTAATGGTAGCACATTTAATCCCCACATTGTATTTATTGATGGCTTCAGCAGCATCAATGGTAATTTGATCGTTCGTTTTGTCGCGTGAGGTTACGCTAAGGTCGTAGTATAAAAGCGTTACATCTATATAGGGAAGGATAAGTTGTTGTTTGATAAAGTCCCAAATGATTCGAGTCATTTCGTCTCCATCCATTTCTACTACGGGGTTTGCTACATGAATTTTAGCCATGGGTATTTATTAATTTGGGCGCAAATATACGCTGGGATTGGTGTATAAAAAAACCGCAATACGAAATTCGAACTGCGGTGTGATGTTTGTAACAAAATAACGCCTATTTAAGTTGACGCTCTTTGATACGTGCTTTTTTACCTGTCAGGCCACGGAAGTAATAAATGCGCGAGCGACGTACTTTACCACGGGCATTAATTTCTATCTTCTGTATTCCTGGAAGGTTTACCGGAAATATACGTTCAACGCCAACAGTTCCAGACATTTTGCGAATGGTAAATGTTTTGGTTGCTCCGCTTCCTTTGATTTGAATAACGACTCCTTTAAAAAACTGAGTTCGTACTTTTTCACCTTCGCGGATTTCGTAATAAACGGTGATGGTATCTCCAGCTTGAAAAGCAGGAAGTTCTTTTTTGGGAACAAGCTCGTCCTGTACATATTGTAGTAAGGCCTCCATTGTATTTGGTTTTAAATTAACGCACAGAAACATTCACGTACTTCGCCAGCGGTTTCTTAACGGGATGCAAATGTACATATTTCATCGTTGATTTTAAAACACATCACTGTTTTTTTAAAAACCCAGCGCACAATGCTTTTTTGTAAGTAAAAGACTACAATAAGAACCACCTCTTTTATTTTACCGTTCACCCTAAATTTTTGCTGGTTCACCTCCCCCCACCCCCCGAAGTATGAATTGCTCTCAACAGGGTGTCAACAGAGAATAAATTTACGCGGTATTTAAAAAACATCTATAACAAATGTTAAATAAAGTTTGTTTTATTTTAACAATTGTTAGTAATTTTACACCCAATTAATAATGTTTAACCAAATCAATGCATGTGAAACACTTATACATATTATTTATTTTATCGCTTAGCTCAGGAATGCTACTTGCACAGACTTCACCCATTATGCGGGCTTCCTTATCTGCGTCATTTGATACATCGCAAGATACAAATAGCCGCCATAAGATTGCTTACAGTGTAGGACATATGGGCGTCATGGCTAAGGCGGACCAAAAGAACCATACGGTTATTAGCGGTTTCTTATTACCACAAGGGATTTCAGGAACACCAGTAGTTAACCCAATTGAGTTGACTATTTATCCTGTTCCTTTTGACACCCACTTAAATGTCGAGTTTAAAACTGCGGTTAACGGAGATTTATCGGTACGTCTTTTAGATGTAACCGGTAGACTTGTATTTGATAAAATACAAACGGCCGAACAGCAACAACGCTTTGACATTGGGGAGCTTGCCCAAGGTGAATACTTTATTGAGGTTATCCTTAATAATCAAACATTTACTAAATCAATTATCAAAAAATAAAAATTTAACTGAAGAAAAATTAATTTTATGAAACATTTACTTACCTTTTTGCTATTAACAATAGCCTCACTTACTGCCTCGGCGCAGTGGTATTTTGAACTTGGGGTCTCCGATTCACGTTTTGACCCGAATACGATTACACACACAAGTGGCGCCGTCACTGAATTACCGCTACATGGCGTTGATGGCTTCCGCGATTTTTCCTTTGGAGCGGGTTATTTACACGACTTCAAATCATTTGAAGAGCGCCTAAATAGAACCTATAAATGGCCCGTTGTACGTTTGGGACTTGGTGCTGGTTTTGATCAGTCAAATTTCAAGGTTAATGACGTAGATAATGGCGTAGCCTATCCGATAAACTATTCGTTTGCCGAACTTAATGCACAGCTTGAACTACACCTGACGCAGGCAATCACGTTTAAGAAGCAGATGAGTGCCAACGGAAATCGCTTACCGGCGTTGTCGTTGGATGTTCGTGGTGGTATTGGTCATAGTTTTTATACCCATGCCAGTCAAGAATTTGAACTTGGGCAACAAAGGGCACTGGTAGATTTACTTCACTACGATTCGTTTTATCCTACACATTACCCCAACAGCTACACGTTTATTACCTACGGTGCATCGCTACAGTATGCTCTAAACGACTTTACGCAAGTCTATTTGGCTTACGATATGGATGAATCTTTTGAAATTGACGAGCCAAACCCAAACACTAGTGCTGAGAATTACAAAATTGTCAAGGACGTTATTAGTGTCGGTTTACTTATTGACATTAAAGCATCGAATGCGCACAAAAAGAGAAACGCTGAAATCATTCGTGAACTTCAGGATAAGGTAGATGCGATTGAAACTCCGGACAATAGCATCGACTTAGAGCGCTTTAACGAATTGGAACGAAAAATTAGAGCACATCAAAAAGCTATTGACGCACTTAAAAAGTCAAAGCATGTTCATGACGAAACTACTATGATGGACAAAGATGCAGATTTAGATACAGACATGCCATTAAACTCAGACTTTTCTCATGTGTTTTTCGCATCTAACAGTGCCGCTTTAGACGCAACTACTTACGGGTCAACGCTTGGAAACGTGGCTAACTTTTTAGCAGCGCACGCTAGTGCTACGGTAAGTCTTGTAGGCTATGCCGACACCAGCGGGCCTGAAAGCCGCAACAACGAATTGTCTCAGCAAAGAGCCGATGCCGTTAAAGACTACTTGGTGAACACCCTTGGTGCTTCAGCAAATCAAATTAAATGCTATGGCGCGGGAGAAACGAACATGTTCCACGCCACTAAACATAAAAAGAACAGACGTACAGTAATCGCATTACTCAATAAATAATCCTACTCCTATGAATACACTATACACATTTAAAAAACAGTTGCTCCTAACGGTACTTTTCTTTATTGGAAGCACTACTGCCTTAGTTGCACAGACTGCCGGAATTCCTTTTCAGGCATACATTATGGACACGAATTCAGGTAATGTACCTGGATATCAACTTCCAATTCCTATGGTAAACGCTGAAATTTTATTGGAGTTTACCATTCAAAACTCCGTAGGCGAAGTCGAATATATCGAACGACAAACCGTGATTACCGATGCGTTTGGTATGGTTTCTACGTATGTTGGGACTGACCCTACTAATGCGTATTCAAAAACCTTTAGCAGCATCAATTGGAACGGTTTTTCAAAAAAATTGATAACTAGAATTGATTTCACCAATACGGGAGATCAATTTGAGCCGCATCATGAGATGGATATCGTTTTTATTCCTGGACCATCTACAGGTTCTTCTGGTGCTATTCTAGGAACTACGCCACCAGACGATGGTGTTGAAGATCCAGTAGACCCAGTGGCAGGAGCCATTTATTTAGACACAACTACGGGTGATCTCTATGTTTTTGATGGTACAGATTGGGTTAAACCCAATAGTACTCCAGACGATACGTCTAGTCCAGCAGTAGCTGGCGTAAGCATTAGCGCAACGGATGCTGCAGGTGCACCTAAGTCAGGTGCTTTGGATCCAGGTGACAGAATCGTTGTTACTGTTTCTATGAATGAGGTAGTTATGGTTGATTTAACAGGTGGTGTACCTACCTATACCATTGATGTGGGTGGTGTTCCTAGGACGGCTACCTATGTGTCGGGTTCTACGACAACCGATTTGGTATTTAGTTATACCGTTTCTGAAGGGGATGTGGATACTGCAGGCGGTGTAACCGCAGCAGCAGGTTCCGATGCTTTGGATCTAGATGGTGCTACCTTATTAGACGCAGCAGGGAATGCTGCCAATACATCAACGCCAGCCGTTTCAGATGGTGATAACAGCATTGTTGTTGATGCAGCAGGTCCAATGGCAACGAAAGTAGCCATTAAGGGTACAAATGCTTCAGGTGCTGATAAGACCACTACATTGGGTACTGGTGATAAGATTGTTGTTACGGTTACTTTGGATGAGGCAGCAACAGTAGACACCTCGGGCGGTACGCCTACCTACACCATTAACGTGGGCGGCGTAGATAAAACAGCCACTTATGTGTCGGGTACGGGTACAACTTCTTTGGTATTTAGTTATACCATTGCCTCTGGTGATAGTGATACTACGGATGGTATTACAGCCGGTACTTCGGCTTTGGCATACGCTGGAGGTATCATGGAAGGTATAGCAGATGGAAGGGCTGTTGCTTTAGCAACCCCAGAAGTTGCCGCTGCCGCAAACAGCATTGTTGTAGATGCAACAGGTCCAGCAGTAACTGCCGTAGCCATTAAGGGTACTGACGCATCAGATGTTGATAAGACCACTACATTAGGTGTGGGCGATAAGATTGTTGTTACCGCTACGATGAATGAGGCAACAACAGTAGATACAGCAGGCGGTACACCAACCTATACCATTGATGTGGGCGGTGTTTCCAAAACAGCTACTTATGTATCGGGTACGGGTACAACA